>NZ_JNIS01000001.1:653750-1307500 GCF_000702625.1 Exiguobacterium oxidotolerans JCM 12280
CGTTGCTTCTTGAACGATTCCGTGATCATGGAATGCCCCTGTGCCTTGTTCATCTTTTAAATGATCATGTGGGACACCAAATAAAATCACCGACTCGATACCGAGTTTTACGATTTCGTTGATTTCTGCTTCGAGATGATCAAGCGATAGGTTGAACACACCAGGCATCGAACTAACTTCCCGCTTAATGTCTTCTCCTTCTGCGATAAACAGTGGATAAATCAAATCTGATTTATGCAAATGATTTTCTCGTACGAGTGAGCGAAGTGAAGCCGTATTTCGTAAACGGCGGTGACGTGCGAATTCTAATGTGTTCATAACAGTTCCTCCTCTAAAATACAGTCAATCAATCCGTCGAGCGTAAACGTCTTCGCGATGCGCAGAGGATACAGCCCTGCTGCTCGCGCTGCTTGTTCCGTGACCGGTCCAATCGCGACATACGTCGCATGCGTTTGAAAAGCTAACGAAGCGAGTGCTTCGACGGCAGATGGACTTTGCAATCCGATAAAAGTTGCGTCTGACAAACGTTCCCGTGGAATCCGTCGAATGTTCGTTTCATACGTCACGACTTCGAGGATGTCAGCTGCGACGAGTTGTTTTAAGCGTTCGAGTGGTTCTTGGCGCGACCGATTCCCACGGGCAAAACAAATCCGTTGGTTCGGCAATAGTTGATGCTGTAACTCGGCGACGAGAACATCACCCGTAAAGGCAGATGGGATGAAGTCAGCGGTTCGCCCCGCTCGTTCGAGGGCTTGTGCCGTTTTTGTCCCAACAACTGCAATTTTCGTTTTTTGTAATCGTGGTAAATCGGCCTTGATTCGTTCGACGCCTGTCGGGCTCGTCACGACCAACCAATCAAGTGCCGGTGGCAATTCGAATGCAACCGGTACCGTCTCGATACTTGGTTCGTGAATGACTTCAATCTGTCGTTCCGCTAAACGTTGTACTTGCTGCGAGTTCGGTGGCCGACTCCCGGTCAGGACAAGCCGCTTATAAGTCATCCGGCAACGATGCGAGAATTTCGCGACCGCCGGCATCGAGTAACCGATCCGCGACGAGTTGACCGAGTTGCATCGGGTCAAGCGAAGTTTCGCGTTCGAGCAAGATTTGTGTCCCATCGACTGAACCGATGAAACCGACGAGTGTCGTCGATAAATCTTCGTTGATCGTCGCAAAACCACCCACCGGGACGTGACAGCTTCCTTCGATCGCGGATAAGAATGACCGCTCGGCAAAGGCCACTTTTTCAGTCATTTGATCATGAATTAAATTTAAAAGATCACGAATCTCTTGATCTTGTTCACGGCATTCGATTGCCAAGATCCCTTGACCGACAGCAGGAATCATCTCGTCCGTTGAAATGTATTCCGATACGATTTCATCTGACCATCCCATTCGTTGCAGACCGGCTGCTGCGAGTAAAATCCCGTCAAACGGCCCTGTCTTCAACTTTTCGAGACGTGTATCGATATTTCCGCGAATCGATTCAATCTTCAAATCCGGACGAAGTTTAAGCAATTGTGAGCCGCGACGTAAACTGCTCGTCCCGACCGTCGCACCTTCAGGAAGTGTCGCAAGTCCGCCTCCTGTTGTTGTGATGAGCGCATCGCGTGCATCGACACGTGCAGGTGTTGATCCGATGATAAGACCTGCTGGAAGTTCTGACGGAAGATCTTTCATGCTATGGACAGCCAAGTCGATTTCTTCATCAAGCATCTGTTGTTCGATTTCCTTGACAAACAATCCTTTCCCGCCGACTTTAGACAATGTCACATCAAGGATGCGGTCCCCTTTAGTGATGATGTTCTTGATTTCGAATTCATATGGAGCACCCGCTTGTTTCAATTGCTCGATGACCCATTTTGTCTGTGTCATCGCTAGTTTCGAACTGCGTGAACCTACTATGATTTTTCGCATGCTAAAATCCCCCTGTACAATAATAAAGGGGCGGCACAAGTCCGCCCCATGCTTTTCTATTGTAACACAATTACAGCTTTGTTCACCGATTCACAGCTTTGCGTGGTTCTGAAGTTTCATCTTGTAACACGACGTCTTCGACCGACGAATCAAACAGTTCTTCATCGAGTGCAAAGGTGTCCATGAACTGTGCAATGCGTTGTTCTGCATCTGGTTTTGCCGCGGCATCTTTAATGTATGAGAGCGGTTCACGTAATAATTGATTGATAATTGATTTCATGTGTTTTCCGATGACAGCTTTTTCACGGGCCGACATGTCCGGCAGTTTCCGTTCGAGGCTTTGCATCGTCTCTTGCTGAATTTTAAGCGATTGATCACGCAGCTCCGTAATGATCGGAACGACACCAAGCGTCGTCATCCACCCTTCAAACTCAGCGATAGCAGCTTCAATCCGTAACTCGATTTTAGCCGCTTCTTTCATCCGTTCCGCCATGTTCTGTTGAACGATTGATGTTAAATCATCGACGTCATATAAATGAACCCCAGGAAGGTCACCCGCTGTCGGCTCGATATCACGTGGTACCGCGATGTCGATCAACAGAAAAGGACGGTCACTGCGGAACAATTGGGCAGCAGCGATATCTTCTCGCTTGATGATCGCCCGTTTCGCACCAGTAGAAGAAATGACGATATCAGCGCGAAGAAGACCACATTGCATTTCGTTAATCGAATGTGCAGACCCTTCGAAACGATTCGCAACTTCTTCTGCTTTCGCAAGCGTTCGGTTAAAGACCGTGATATCTCGCGCACCGGCTTCATATAAGTTCAACGTCGTCAGTTCACCTGTTTCCCCAGCACCGATGACGACGATTGATTTGTCTTCAAGGGATCCGAGTACTTGTTCTGCAAGTGTCACGGCAGCAGCACTGACAGAAACGGCACTCTCCCCGATTCCTGTTTCAGCATGAGCACGTTTCGCAAGCGTTACCGCTTCCTTGAACAGTTTGTTGAAGACCGTTCCCGTCGTTTCTAATTTTTGCGCTGTAAAGAAACTTGTCTTCACTTGACCTAAAATTTGCGTTTCCCCGACGATCATCGAATCCAGGCCACTCGTCACTCGGAACAAATGTTTCATCGCATCAAACCCTTCATGGATGAATAAATACGGTTCAAGTTCTTCCATCGTCAAACCGAACCAGTTCGCAAGAAAACGTTTTGTATAGTAGCGTCCTGTGTGTGGTTGATCCGTCACGACATATAATTCGGTCCGGTTACAAGTCGACACGATGACGCTCTCGAAAATACTCTTTTCATCCCGTAACGCCACGACCGCTCCCTTCATCTCATGTTCCCCAAATGAGACTTGTTCGCGTATTGATACAGGCGCCGTCTTATTATTTAAACCGACAACTACGATATGCATGCGCTCTACCCCTTACGTCTAAAGATTTCATTCTCCTCTATCTTTTGTTCTCTACTCTACATTATAACCATTATAAAAAAGATTCCAATCAATTTATAAACTAAAATGAGTCAAAGTTGTGAAAAGTATTCTTTCATCCTATCCCTCTCTCGGATAAATCACAAACCCTCTGCTCGAATGTTTCAGCAGAGGGCTTACCGTTATGATTTGGAAGAATCGGTAATGATTGTCGAGCTCTCGGTCTGCAAGTCAAACTGTTGCTGACGTAAACGATAAATACGAGCAATGTTCTGGATGACGACTTTTGAGACGGCGTATGTCGGAACAGCCAAAATGACGCCGATGATGCCTGCGATTTTACCGGCGACGAGCAAGACGATGATGATCGTCAAGGGATGGACTTTCAATGTCTTGCCTTGCACGTATGGCGAAATCAAATTCGATTCAATCTGTTGCGCGATAACGATCGTGATGATCGCATAAAGCGCCTTGACCGGATCATCGATGAATCCGACGATGACGGCAGGAACAGCCCCGATATATGGTCCAAGATACGGAATGATGTTCGTCACCGTACAAAATAATGCGAGTAACAAAGCGTATTGAATATCTGAGATGAAGAAACCGATTAACGACATCAATCCGACGCAGAGTGAGACGATGACTTGACCATTGACGTAGTGCTTAACCGTCACGTGCATGTCATGTAAGATGTTACGTGTTTCTGCCTCATAGCCTTTCGGTAAAAGTTTAACGACCGAGTCCGGAAACTTGTACCCGTCAAGCAGCATGTAGACGAGAATGAACGGAACGAGCACGACGATTAGAACCGTCGAAGAAATGACACCGAAAATGGTTCCGACAGATGCCGAAACGGACTTGAAGAGCGTTCCGATATATGACGTCGCTTCATTCGTCCACTCGTCAAACAATTCCGTATTGTGTTGAACCCAATTCGAAATGAAGCGATTGTCCATCAATTGATCGCGTAGATTCAACGTTTGATCACGTAGCTCTACGACAAGATTCGGGATGCTCGTGACAAACTCGGTCACCTGTTTGACGAGGATTGGACCGATCAACGTAATGATGAGCGTCAAAATCCCGACAAAAGCGAGTAAAACAATCAGGACAGCAAGTCCACGTTTTTTGACACGTTTTTGTAAGGCATCAACGATTCCAAGTGTGAAGTAATAAAAAATTCCTGCAATGATAAGTGGTGGGAAAATTAACGCAAGCATCACTTTAATCGGTTGGAATAAAAATGAAATTTTCGTCCCAACCCAGATGACTAAGAAAATCGTTAGTATCCAAAGCAATGCCTTAAACCATTTGTTTCGAAGTAAGTCCACGAATAAGCCTCCTACAATTTTTCATTTTCAGTCGTTACTTGATTTTTTCATCGGTTGCCGCGACTTCATCGAGTCGCTGTCGTTCCATTTTACCCCATTGACCGCGTCCCGTCATGAACTGAATCAGTCCGCCGAGTTTAAAGAATACAAGAATCGGGCGATACCAAAACGACTCTGTCAATGACCACAAATACAGTCGAATTAGTTCTTTTACGTTTTTAAAGCGGTGCATCGTCCATTCCTCGAGCAAGACAGCTCCGGCCGACAGCAATGAACCGTACAATAAAGCGACTGTCAAAAGAACGATTCCAAATTCAAAATTCAGCGTCCCGACCAATAAGTTTAACGGAATGATGAAGTAACCAATCAATTCGACGATTGGTCCGAGGAGCTCAATCAAGAAGAAATAAAGCATCGACACGCTCCCGACGAATCCGTAACGGGGATTCCCAATCATGCGTTTATGTGCCCATAACGTCTCGGCAAGTCCACGGTGCCAGCGTGTTCGTTGCGAATGTAAGACTTCCATCGTTTCCGGTGCCTGCGTCCAGCAAACGGGTGACGGAACATACTCGATGCGCTTATTCAATTGATTCTCTTTCATATACCGGTGAAGACGGACGACAAGTTCCATATCTTCTCCGACTAGTCCTTCCTTATACCCACCTGCTTTGACGACGATATCTTTTTGGAAAAGACCAAAGGCCCCGGACACGATCAACAGTAGATTAAAACGACTCAGTCCGAGCCGGCCAAACAAAAAAGCACGGAAATATTCAATCATCTGCATTAAGACGATCCGTTGTTTTGGCGTTCTAATTTCGACGATTTCTCCACCTTCAATCGTGCAACCATTGACAAGGAAAATCGATCCGCATGTCGCAACGACCTCCTCATCGGATTCAACGATTGGTTTCATGACCTTTAATAACGCATCACGCTCTAAGACTGAATCTGCATCAAGCGAACAAAAATACGGATAGCTTGAATAGTCGATGCCAGCGTTCAAGGCATCCGCTTTCCCACCGTTTTCTTTATCGATGACGATGAGGCGTGCATCAATTCGCGAACGATAGACCGCCTTAACCGGTTTCGAACCAATCAAGATTCGGGGGAAACGTAAGTCCTTTTCTAATTCATACGTTTTAAACAGTTGCTCAATCGTCCCGTCACTGGATCCATCGTTGATGACGATGACTTCATGCTCCGGATAATCAAGCGCGAGCAATGCTTGGACGCTTGTGATAATCGTATACTCCTCGTTGTAGGCAGGGACTAGGATGCTGACCGGTCGTGTATAGAGCGAACGCATCAGTGGTAGATACGAACTTTCTTTCCGACGAAAACGTTGCTTTCGAACCATTTGAGCTGAAATGAGATAAAGGGACGAATAAAACAGAATGACGAGAATCATATAAATGAGGACGGTCCAGGATAAGACATTGATAATGGATTGAATCAGTTCAGATGACATGTTGTTTCATCTCCTTCGCTAAACGCTCTGTCGCCTTTTGTTTTGCGTAACGGTCAGGGTGCGTTTTGGCCACTATGGCGAGTTGTTGTAACCCTCCACACGCTAACAAAGCATCAAACGCCGCTGTCCGGACCCACCACGAGCGACTACTTACGAATGGCAAGATAGAAAGCAATGCCTCTTGTCGTCCTACGTTTTCTAAAAAGCGAAGCGCTAACATCTGTTCGACCCAACTCGTCTCCTCCTGCAGGTAAGGTACGTACAATGTCCAGTCTTCTTCAAGACCGATCCGCGCCAATGCGCGAAGTGCACGCTTACGTATTTCCGGATGTTCGTCCGTCGTTTTACTTCGCACGAGTTCAAGATACTGTGTTTCATCACGATCATGTATCAATTGCAGAAGCGCCATTTGAAACGGGCGGGTCAACCCTTCAAACTCATCTACCCAAATGGACAAATCATGACTTCGCCCCACTGCAAGAACGGCTCCAAAAAAACTCATGTCTTGATCCGTTTTCGCAGCTGCAATTGCGTATCGTGGAGAAATTGAAACGAGTGTCCGGATGATGACATCCCGCTCTTCTTTAACGACGTTTTCTGCCAAACGCCGCTGAAGATGATCAGCAACGGATTGCAAACAAAACTGGGCAATTGCTTCATAGGCATTGAGTCGTCGGTCGATACGTCGATGTTCAATTTGTTTGTCGTAATAAGCGGACAAGCTAATCTCGACGAACTGATGAATACGTTCTAAATAACTTTCTGTCGCTGTTAAGTTAGTAAAAGCGAATAATTCGAGTTCGACTAAGTCCTCGTATCCTTTTTTAACGAACGGCATATCCGTCCGCTCCCCCATAGCAAACGTATAGAGGTCTTCCCGAAACTGCATTTGCCATTGCTGACGGGACTGCTCTTGATTCGCACGCTGCTGCTTCTGCACCACGAGATAAATTAACGCCCCCACTTGAAGAAGAATAAGTATAAAAATGAATGATAGAATCCAGTTCATAGCCTCACCTCTTCAACTTGGCGCACCCATGCTCGAAACTCCTCTACTTTAAGCGGTAACGTCATGATCCCGTCAACACCCCGTTCAATCGCCAACACATGATCACGTTCACGGTTATACATCGAAATCATAATTGAGTGAAACGGAACGATACTCTGTTGTTTGGCACGCAACAAAAGTTCAAGTCCATCCGCTCGCGGTAAGGCGGAAGAAAATACGAGAAGAAACGGACGACGCGCCACATGCTTTTCCAAAAAGCTTTCTGTCCGTTCATATAATGACACGTCCTCAAATCGCTCGAACAATTCCCGTTCAAGCATACGCTTTAAGTGTGGATCGTCTGTTACGACGACGACGTCCTTCACGTGCCGAACGCGTTTATAACGCATCAAACGATCCATTAACAACGCTTTCGATAAATCGATTGGTATGACTTCTCGTGCATTGTCTAGAAGATAAAATGCCTCTTCGTTCGCCTGACCAAGATAGACGACAGGAATTCGTTCTTCGACGAACGATTCGGTCGCGACGACGACATCCGCGTAAGAAAGAGCGGTCTCCATGCATTTTCCTTCACGCAATAATGCATGGATTGTTTCCGGCATCACGCCGACCGTATGAATGAAGAGGACTGCTCCCGTCGCATGTTCGACATCCGCTCCTGCGTATTCCTTTGTCGTAACCGTCTCTTCATTTGTCGTTTCGATTGCTGCTTCGATCAACCGCCACATCTCTTCTCGACGCATTTAATTCACTCCTTTGTTAAATGCTTCGCGCATTGTTTCATAAACAGGCTTCAGTTGTTCTTTTTGTTGAGGATTCGTCCATTTTGACCAACTGTAAAAACCGCGATCGACTTCTGGTATCCGGGTCGTTCCGACCTGCCCCGTCACTTCGATTCCTTCTGTCACCATCTTCGCTTCAAGACCCTCTTTCCAAAAGTCCCCGATGATTTCGTGTTTACTTGGATCGCGCATATTCAACACCATCCATGGAATTCGTACTTCGATACTCGGTTGACTTAAATCAGATATATCCGTTAAGATGCTGTCCGCAGGTCCTTCATGTAAGACTCCCGTATCCCACTTCACGGCAGGCTTGACGATTTTTTTCGTCACCGGGTCACGCCGTGCATAATCAAGCATTTGATAAATCGGATTGAACTGACCACTGTTTTTTTCCTCGCTCGGAGGCGAAACCATTTCAAACGGCATCTTCAGCCCATAATGATAACGGAAGATATCGTACCGTTCGTCGACATCGATCCGTGCTTTTTCATCAATCAGCAGTCGGTACTCCGCTCCTTCCTCAAGCATCAAATCACCGACTTGTTGATTGCCGTCATTCGGCTTTGTTGATAAAGCAATCGTCGTCGGCTCGACTTGTTTCCGGTCGATTCGCAAGTAAAGGTATGCTTCGTCCGAAGTCATATAGATGGCTTGATCGTTGTTTTGAGCGACTGGCGCATAGCCTTCCCAGTCATCCATTTTTCCGTCGATGACGATGTCTGAGCGTAAGAAACCCAGCATCCCGAAGTGCTGTTCACTTGTTTGAACGTTCGACCAGCGTGGTCGTGTGTCCGCATCATCGTAATCCATCGTATTCCAAGTTCGTTTAAACCACTCATCTTGCCAGATGAAGACAAGACCGCCTGCAGTTTTCGCCTTGACGATGTCTTCGTAAAGATTGGCGACTAACTCACCTTGTTTTTCTTCACTGACATGCCCCTGGTCAAACCCGTTCGGACCAAGGTGTGTTTTGCCTCGGGAACTCGGGATGCCGAATTCCGATACGAGAAGTGGCATCTCGTGATATGCTTTCATTTTCTTCAAGTAACGACTGTATGACTCTGATCCTGCGTCCGTCTTTTTTCCAAATTCATCTTTGATGAAGGACGGATAATACGGATAAATATGATAGGAAGCGAATAGACCACCCGCAAAATTTTTCGTCGCTTTTAAATGATTAAAATCGATTGAGACGAGATCTTGTTCCTCTTCGACTTCTTCCGGGTGCGCGAGTGGATCCGTCGTCGGCCAATTGGTCGCTCCAATCGGTCGTGTCGTTTCGTACTGATCTAGTTCATGCGCTGTCGCTGTGTCCATTCGTCCCGCTAACCACGATTCAAATGGAGACGCATTTTTGGTCGTCGTGATGTATTTTCCTTCAAACCGTGTTCCGTTATTTTTTTTATTCGTTTCAACGACTGTCTCAGGCAACCACTCAATTCCAAAGACGAAGGCTGAAACATACTGTGAGACATCTGATGTATATGTTCCTGAAGCGTGACCGACAACTTCTTTAACCACTGCATTGCCGTGAATGACATCGACCATCCGCTTTGCTTCTGTATCAGTCATTTTTAAAAACTCAGGATTATATGCGTTTTTAAGTTCCTCGAACGGCTTTTCTTCGACCCACATTCCTTGCATCAAATAAATCGGCTGCTTCGCTGTAGCATTATATGCCTTCAACGCGTCATAAAAGGCTGGAGGGTGAAGTGTATAAATACGAATCGTATTGATTCCAAGTTCGCCCATTTGCTTCAGCCACCGATCATACTCGTTTCGACTGATTGCATGTTCTCCCGGAAAGGCTCCGGGGCGTCCTAGTCCAACGTTGACACCCTTGACGAAATACGGTTTCCATTCGCCGTCTTGATACATTTCGAGCGTATCTTGCCCACTGCGCGCTCGCGTACGCAACGTTTGATTATTTACGGTCGCCGTAGGTAACGGCTTTACTTTAATCGCTGCTTGCTCCATCGGCTTCGTGTCTTCTAAAATCCGTTTGAGAGTCGGTGCATAAACTTTCCAGAAAAAAGCAGACTCACTTTTCGCTCCATCTAAAATAAATTGTTTGCGGAACCAATCTAATCCTCGGTATCGATAATAGCGTGGAATCTCTGCTACATCCGTGTAGTCCCCTGCAAAATAATGAGCGCTCCCTTGTGTCACATAAGCAGGGAATTCAAGCGGAAGCTGTCGTGCGCGCAACATGGCTTGCGTTTGTTTGGAAGGTTTCCATGAAAAGTATGCTTGTTGTTCCCCACCGTCCAGTTCAAGAATCTCAAACCAATAATTATACCGTACTTCATCTTTGGCACGGTGCTGATTTTTATCCCACTTATAGAGCAACGGCGTATCATCATTTACAAAAAAGCTTTCTCCCGTCGAATCGTTAATGAAGACATAGCCTGGTCCGGATAACTTGTATGCCTTCTCTTTTGCTTGTACTTTCAACTGTTCTTCGACGGTTTGATCAAGTCCTTGTAACTCACTCAAATCTGGAAAGAAACGACCAATCCACCCCGTCCACGCCGTTCCGAATAATTGATGAAAGGCACTCGATCGATCAGAAGCGGTCGGACTTGCCGCCGTATTGAATTCCGCTACAACTGTTTTTCCTTTCGAAATTGCATCCGTTGCTAAATCAACGTCTTCCGCCGTCAAACCACCACGATGTTCTTCTTTCTCATCTACTGTATAAGACTTTCCATACGTATCCGTAAAAAGCAACACATCTGCGTTCTTCGCTTGCTTCAACATCTGCGCGCCTTGTGTTCCATCGTAACGATTGATGTAATCCGTATACTGGTACTCATCACCAGATTGATTGCGAATTTTCAAATAATTTAATAACCACGTCGTTCCCGCATGCTCACGTTCATCTTTACCGACCGTATAATCGAACAGGACGACATTTAAGGTTTTCTCTTTTTGAAGCAACCACAAGCCGAATGGCATTAAGATCAACAACACAACAATGAAGGCAATCCATTTATACCGTTTCACTTTTACACGTCCTTCCAACAGTTCAAGTTGTTTCTATCATTGTAACTTGAATTCATCACATCGCATATATATGGAAAAAATTATTACAGGGAATTTTTAGACAAGAAAGGCTATTCCAATCATCGGTTTCCTCCCACACAAAAAAAAGCCAAAGTTCACATGAGGTGAACTTTGGCTAAACGATGCGTCAAGCTGAAACGGATTTACGTGTCATGACTTACAGATGACTATAAATCGCTTCCCATGCCGCATCGACACCTTCGCCCGTTTCTGAAGAAAACGGAATGAATGTATCTTGACCATCAAATTGCAGTTTCCGCTTGATGGCTGCGATTTGTTTATCCCGCTGACCACGCTTGATTTTATCAAGTTTTGTCGCGACGACGATGACGGATAAGTCATAGTACTTTAAGAAGTCGTACATGATGACATCATCTGCCGATGGTTCATGACGAATGTCAACGAGTAAGACGACACCTTTTAATATTTCACGTGTCGTGAAATACTTCTCCATCATTTTGCCCCAGGCTTCCCGTTCCGTTTTCGAAACTTTCGCGTAGCCGTATCCGGGTACATCGACAAACATGAGCTCATCATTGATATTGAAGAAGTTCAACGTTTGTGTTTTCCCGGGTTTTGATGAAGTACGTGCGAGTGCCTTCCGCTGGACGAGCTTATTGATGAACGACGACTTTCCGACGTTCGACCGTCCTGCAAGTGCAACTTCAGGAAGAAGTGGTTCCGGATAATGCTCCGGATTGACACCACTTGTAATAAAATCTGCTTTATAAATTTTCATGTTACTCTCCTTTTAATGCATGTTCGAGTACTTGGTCCATCGTAGCGACCGGAATGAATCGAATCCCATCTCGAACGGTTTCTGGAATCTCATCGATATCGCGCGTATTGTCTTGTGGCATTAAAATCGTTGTCAATCCTGCACGATGTGCCGCGAGCGATTTCTCTTTTAGACCACCAATTGGTAAGACACGACCACGTAACGTGATTTCCCCTGTCATTCCGACGTCACGCCGGACTGGACGTTTCGTCAGAGCAGAAATCAGGGCTGTCGCAATCGTAATCCCAGCTGACGGGCCATCTTTCGGTACGGCGCCTTCCGGTACGTGAATATGAATATCCTGTGTTTCGTAGAAATTCGGATCAATTCCAACTGCTTCAGCATTCGCTCGTACGAAGCTGTAAGCGGTTTGAGCCGACTCTTGCATGACGTCACCAAGTTTACCCGTTAATTGCAATTTTCCTTTACCTGGCGCAAGACTGACTTCGATCGTCAGTGTGTCGCCCCCAAATGCAGTATACGCTAAACCGGTCACCGCGCCAATCGTATCTTCTAATTCTCCTTGACCATACCGGTAAATCGGTTTCCCTAAGAAGTCTGGTAAATTCCGTTTCGTCACCGTGACACGTTTCTTTTCACCCATCGCGATTTGTTTCGCCGCCTTACGACAAAGTGACCCTAACACGCGTTCCAAGTTCCGCACACCGGCTTCTCGTGTATACCGTCGGACGACTTCCTCGAGCGCGTCCGGCTTGACTGTTAATTGACTCTTTTTCAAGCCATGTTCTTTGATTTGTTTCGATAGCAAGTGACGGACGGCAATTTGTGCTTTCTCTTGCTCCGTATACCCACCGATTTGAATCAATTCCATCCGGTCAAGTAAAGGGCCGGGAATGTTCGAGACATCATTCGCCGTTGCGATGAATAACACGTTCGATAAATCGAACGGTTCTTCGATATAGTGATCAGAAAAACTATTATTTTGTTCAGGATCGAGCACTTCAAGCATCGCAGACGATGGATCGCCCCGGAAATCATTCGACATCTTATCGATTTCGTCGAGTAGGAAAACCGGATTGTTCGTACCTGCTTGTTTCAGTCCACGAATGATTCGTCCCGGCATCGCTCCGATATACGTCCGGCGATGCCCGCGGATCTCGGCTTCATCTCGTACACCACCAAGCGATACACGGACGAACTTCCGTTCAAGAGCGGTCGCGATGGACCGGGCAAGCGATGTCTTCCCGACCCCCGGAGGACCTGCGAGACATAAAATCGGTCCTCGTAACGAGTCCGTCAATTGACGGACAGCTAAATACTCGAGAATCCGTTCTTTGACTTTTTCGAGACCGTAGTGATCTTCATCGAGTTGTTCCGACGCCGCTTCGACGTTCAAGAAATCATCCGTCGCCTCATTCCATGGCAGCGAGAAGAACCATTCCAAGTAATTTCGAATGACACCATGTTCCGGACTCGTCGCCGGTACGACGGCTAACCGATTAATTTCTTTTTCGACGTTTGCAACGGCTGTGTCTGATAAATCGAGCATCGCTAGCTGTTCTTTATACTTGGCAGCATCACTTTCAGCAGAAGCCGCTTCCCCTCCGAGTTCTTGTTGAATCGTCTTCAACTGTTCCCGAAGGTAATAGTCGCGTTGCGACTGCTCGATCGTTTTTTTCGTCCGTTCCCGCATTTCGCGTTCCAGCTCAACGACTTCATATTCATGTTTCATGACATCAAGCAACATCAAGCCCCGCTCGACCGGATCATTTTCTTCTAAGAACTCTTGTTTTTTTGCAAGTTCAATCGGCAATTTCGACGTGATGTAATCCGTCAAAGAATCGAGACGTTCATACGTTTCGAAACGACGTCGTTCGTCTGTTCCGATGCCCTTGATGCGAGATACGAGTTGACCGAATTGTTCTTTAATCAAGCGGACAAGTGCTTCTTGTTTGGCCCCTTTGATATCGATTTTCTCAATCGGTTCGATGACCGCTTGATAGCCCTCATCGGTTTCACTGACTTGTTCAATCCGAACACGTTCTTTTCCGATGACGCGAACACGAACGGTATCATTGCCGAGTTCACTCATCTTCGCGATTTGAACGAGTGTACCGACCGCATGCAATCCATCGACGGACGGTTCTGCTTCTGGATCGCGTTGCGTCACGACGACTAAATCAATTTCATGTTCCTTTGAAGCAAGCAATGCTTTTAGCGAAACGGGTCGACCGACATCAATCGTCAAGCCGATTAATGGATAGGCGACGACGCCCCGAAGTGGTAAAAGTGGATATTGTTTGGTTTTCATCGAATTCCTCCTAAACAAAAAGACTCGGGAAAGGCGTACAAGTAGCCTCCCGAGTCGATTTATCACGGTGTTACGCCGTTTCTTTTTCTTTCCCTTGTTCAATTGTACCATCTTTCAACTCAAGCGTTGGACCGCGTTTACCAGTCAACGTTTCAGCTGTAATGATGACTTTTGCGATATCTTCACGTGATGGTATTTCGAACATGATTTCAAGCATCGTTTCCTCGATGATCGAACGTAAACCACGTGCTCCGGTTTTCCGTTTGATGGCGAGTTTCGCGATTTCAATCAATGCCTCATCTGTAAAGTCGAGTTCAACATCATCAAGTTGAAGCATTTTTTTGTATTGTTTGACTAACGCATTTTTTGGTTTCGTCAAGATTTGGACAAGTGCATCCTCATCGAGCGGTTCGAGTGTCGCCATGACTGGCAAACGACCGATGAACTCGGGGATGAGTCCGAATTTTTGAAGATCCTCTGGTAATGCGGCAGCAAGAATTTCTTTTTGCGTAAAGTTACGGTTTTCAGAGTCATTTCCGAATCCGATGACTTTTTTACCAAGACGACGTTTAATCGACTGATCGATTCCATCAAATGCACCACCGACGATGAAAAGAATATTCGTCGTATCGATTTGAATGAATTCTTGATGTGGATGTTTACGTCCACCTTGTGGCGGTACGCTCGCAACTGTTCCTTCTAAGATTTTAAGAAGTGCTTGTTGCACCCCTTCCCCTGATACATCACGTGTGATGGAAGGATTTTCAGATTTACGGGCAATTTTATCGATTTCATCAATATAGATGATTCCTTTTTCTGCTTTCTCGACATCGTAATCAGCAGCTTGAATCAGTTTCAAGAGGATGTTTTCGACATCTTCCCCGACATATCCAGCTTCCGTCAAACTTGTCGCATCCGCAATCGCGAAAGGAACATTTAAGATACGTGCCATTGTTTGGGCAAGAAGTGTCTTACCACTACCTGTTGGTCCAATCATGACGATGTTAGATTTAGAAAGCTCGACATCATCTGCCCGACCACCGGCATTGATTCGTTTGTAATGATTGTACATGGCAACAGACAACGACTTTTTAGCCTTCTCTTGACCGATGACATAATCATTTAATGTCTCACGAATTTCATGCGGTTTTGGTACATTCTTTAGTTCGACTTCTTCTTCTGTACCAAGTTCCTCTTCAACGATTTCGTTGCAAAGTTCGATACATTCATCGCAAATGTAAACGCCAGGTCCAGCAACAAGTTTGCGCACTTGCTCTTGTGTCTTTCCACAGAAAGAACATTTCAGCTGACCTTTCTCTTCGTTAAATTTAAACATAAAGGTCCACCCCTTTAACGCGGAAGTTGTATAGATACGTTTCGCATCCAATCTCACGTTTTACTATTAATGATTGTAGCATGAACAAGGAAAGTCTTTCAAATCTTGGACAACCGTTTTACAGTTTGATTTGTAGATTTTGATAATGTTTGTCCTTGTTTGACCTATCGTACAAAAAAAACGACTTCAAGACCAGAAATAGGTCTTGAAATCGTTTTGTTCAGCTAGCGAACTTATTTCGTTTTCGCGTTATCAACGAGAACGTCGATTGCTTTACGGAATTGAAGATCACCTTTAAGCGTATCAAGACCACCTTGTGGTGCAAGCATTGTTTCAAGTTGATCAGCAGGAATGTTGTAGAGTTCAGACATCGATTGAAGTTCAGCTTGCGCTTCTTCTTCGTTAACTTCGATGTTTTCGTCTGCAACGATTTGCTTGAGAACGAGGCGTGCTTTAACACGTTCTTCTGCTTGTTCTTTCATTTCAGTACGCATCGCTTCTTCAGTCGTTCCAGTTAACTGGAAGTACATGTCGAGGTCGATACCTTGTGATTGAATGCGTTGTGTGAATTCTTGGACCATACGTTCAACTTCGTTGTCGACCATAACTGCCGGAAGATCAACTGTTGCGTTTTTAGTCGCTGCTTCAACCAACTCATCACGCATTGAAGCATCAGCTTCTTGTTTACGTGTGTTTTCAAGACGTGTACGAATTTTTGTTTTCAACTCATCAAGAGAAGAAACTTCTTCGTCCATTTCTTTAGCGAACTCATCTGTCAATTCAGGGAGTTCTTGTGCTTTCACTTCGTGGATTGTTACTTTGAACGTTACTGGTTTACCAGCGAGTGATGCTTCATGGTACTCTTCTGGGAAAGTAACGTCGATGTCTTTTTGTTCGCCCGTTTTTAGACCGACCATTTGCTCTTCGAATCCTGGAATGAAGTTTCCTGAACCGATGACGAGTGAATAGTTTTCAGCAGTTCCGCCGTCGAATTGGTTGTCCCCATCAAAACCTGCGAAGTCGAATACGACTGTGTCGCCATTTTCGATGACGCCGTCTTCTTTTACGACGAGCTCTGCTCCACGCTCTTGCATTGTTTTGAGTTCAGCATCGACATCTTCGTCATTCACGTCAGTTTCGACAGCTGTGTACTCAAGACCTTTGTACTCACCGAGAGTTGCTTCAGGTTCGATGACGAACGTGATTTTAAACTCAACTGGTTTTCCTTTTTCGAGTGTTTCAACGTCGATGTTCTCAAGCGCGATTGGCTCGATACCTGATTCGACGACAGCACCTTCGATTGTATCTTGATACAAGATATCAAGAGCATCTTGATAAAGTGCTTCTTCACCGTACATTTTGTTAAACATTGTGCGTGGCATTTTTCCTTTACGGAAACCAGGTGTGTTCAAAGTCTTAACGACTTTCTTGAACGCTTGGTCTACCGCTTTATCAAATGCTTCAGCAGGCGCTTCATACGTGAGAACGCCGAGGCTACCTGATTGTTTTTCCCATTTTGCAGTCATGCTGAGTCCCTCCAAAATTGTCAATTAGCGTACATGTGTGTACAACAAGTCACATTATAGCACATCCATTCCAAGCATTACCACTGTTGAGCGAATGGAATCCTTGCATTTCCTATATCGCTGTCTTTTCGTACGATTTTCCTTCTTCTAACATTCGGTGTGCACTGTCGTATAACATGCGCGCGAGTCGCCCGAGGTGCTTTCTAGGCTCCCTTTGTTCGAACGTCAAGCCGGTGAGTTCGTCAAGTGCATCAATCACCTCGCCTGGACTCGGTTCGAACAGATCCACCGCTTGTACGGGATGGAGCATTTGGTGCCACGATAAAATCAATAAGGCTCTAAACGGATCGAGGTGTTTTAAACTAAATAACAGGTCTTGTCTCGCTTCGAGTTGCTCCTGTTGTTTGGTCAACAGCGCGTTCAGCTGCAGCGCTGAATCGAATGTCACGTCGATTTGCAAACGCTCGATGCACATACGGAGCGGAAAACACGCATCATCCGCCACGAGTTGTCCGAGTACCGTATGCATGACGATTAAACTTTGATGCGTCACGTCCCGTCCGACTGCATACGATGTACAAAAGTAATTTTTTAATTCAGGTATATCGTCAAGTATCACTCCACGTAACTTTGCAAATTGTTGTTCATACGTTCCAGTCCGAAAAAGAGTTAACCAGTCCACATCCGTCTGTCCGACTGTTTCTGGTGTCAAAATAGACTCTTCTGCAGCCGTACGAGTATGTTGCGTCGTTTGTCGTGCAAGCACCGTAGCGGCTTCGTCTAACTTGACCGCTAGACCATACGGCAAGTATGGGGATGCCGTCCGCAATGCGAGATAGAGCGGATAGGACTGTCCCTGTTCAAAAAGAAACAGTGCAAGGACTTGTTCGACGCCTTCAACCGTCAAAAAAGATCCTGCCAGTTTGACGAACCGCTCCCGTTCTTCTTCATTTCTCGAAAAGGCATCCTGGATCGTATACAACGTATAGAGAACCTCATCTTCATTCATCGTTCGGTCATTAAGCCGCCTGATCTGCTCATCCCGCTCCGCTTTCGTCATGAAAGCAAGACGCGTCCGTTCGTCCTCAAGCGGGCGTTCCATCCAACGGGATTCATTCATACGCTCTCCTCCTCTACCAATCATTCTTATTTTGTGAAGGGATCGAGTCGTTCCGTCCAACTAGATATTGCGTCTTGTAGTCGTTGCCCTTGTTCGACACCAAGCTGATTCAACGTATCGAGCGAGACGTCCGTCTCAAGAAGACGTGTCATCGACTCTGATTGATCGACATACTGTTTTAATTTATCACTCAAACTTTTTAGTTCGGCCGGCGGACTGTCGAGACTAGACAGACGTTCGTCGATTTGATCAAGTTCTTTCTCTAACTTTTGAACCGTCTCATCATTTTTCAGCTTTTCCATTTGTTGATCCAGTGTTTGTTCTGGGTTTGCCGATTCGCGTGCCTTCTCTGCTGCTTGATCGAGCTTAGCCGAGAGCTCTGACGTGACACGTGATGTATCTTTCGCAATTGTTTGTAGTTCCGCTGCATAATCAACATTATTTTTCACTTCGACGACTTGTTGTTTTGCGTCGTCGACCGTATTCGTTATTTCGCTACAACCAGCTAGAGCAACTGTCAGAAGGAGGATTCCACCGATTCGTTTCCTCATTGTCCACATCTCCTTTTTAAGTTCATGATACCTTGATTATAATCGAAAATCATAATAAAAAAAAGAGACCACCCTCGTAAGGGCAGTCTCTATTTTAATTATAGCGTCCCAAGAGGGATTCGAACCCCCGACCGACGCCTTAGAAGGGCGTTGCTCTATCCAGCTGAGCTATTGGGACGTGTCAACACGAATAAACTATACTAAAACAATTCTTTCGTGTCAATCACATTACAAAAAATCTTTTCTTAAAGTGTGCCCTCTAAATGTAAAGCATTAATCTGTTCACCTGTCAGATCGTAAAAATCAACGGAATACGCATCTTCTTCAAGCGTCAAAATCGCATACGTTTTTTCAGGACGGTGTCGCGGCATACGAATCGAACCCGGATTGATAAAGAGCTTACCATCCTTTTGTTCGGCTTTCGCAACGTGTGAATGACCGTATAAAATAACCTGAGCCGCCTTTTGATCGGCATGGTGGCTCAACTGATCGAGACTATACTTCACGTCTTGACGATGGCCGTGTACACACAAGAGATTCACCGCACCGAACGGTTCAAGCACTTCGTCAGCGAAGTCATTCCCATAATCACAATTCCCTTTGACGACACGATATGGATATAATGATTCATCCATCCGTGTCAACTGTGAATCACCACAATGATATGCGACTTCCGCTTCCGGATGCCGTTCGACGATCGTCAGAAGTTCTGACTCAAGACCATGACTATCACTCACGATTAACGCTTTCATCGTTGATCACTCTCCTAAAAAAGTAGTCAGTGCTAATTCAAGTTTTTTCAGCGCATTTCCACGATGACTGATTGCTGCTTTTTCCTCTTTCGTCAACTCAGCTGCTGTTTGATTTCGAGATGGGACGATGAACAAAGGATCATAACCGAAACCATGCTCACCTTTCGCTTCGAATCCGATGAGACCTTCCATCGTACCGCGGACCGTCAACGTCTCCCCAGAAGGTTTCGCAAGTGACAATGCACAGACGAAGCGCGCTGTCCGCTCTTCGATTGATCGATTGCCTAATTTCTCGAGCAACAATGCATTATTCGCTGCATCTGATTTTTCTAGACCAGCAAAACGCGCTGAGTAGACACCAGGCGCCCCGTCGAGTGCGTCGACTTCGAGTCCAGAATCGTCCGCAAGAACCGCGTGACCGAAGTAAGCAGCTGCTTCTTTCGCTTTCAGTTCAGCATTTTCTTCAAAAGTTACACCCGTTTCATCCGTCTCAGGTGCAGCTTCGTAATCCAGTAGAGAAGATACGTCATAACCTAGTTTCCCGAGCATCGTTTCTAATTCTTTCACTTTCCCGACATTGCGGGTCGCGACGATGATTTTCATCGATGTTCCCCCACTTCTTCTCCAACATACCACCACGAAGCACCTAATGCGTCTTGACCGGCACGCAGAAGTTCTTCAATACCCTTTTCCCCAAGTTCAAGCATATCGAGCATTTCACGTTTCGAAAATGTCGCCTCTTCACCTGTCGCCTGCATCTCGACGATTTTCCCGGAAGAGGTCATGACTAAGTTCAAATCAACATCAGCTGCAGCATCCTCTTCATAACAGAGATCGAGGAGCAGCTCCTGACCTACTTTCCCGATCGAGACGGCTGCGATTCCTTCTTTGATTGGTGTATCCGTCAGTTTCCCGCTTTGAATCAGACCGTCTACTGCGAGGACGAGGGCAAGAAATCCTCCTGTGATCGCCGCCGTTCTCGTTCCGCCATCCGCCTGAATGACATCACAATCAATCCAGACCGTTCGTTCACCTAGTTTTTCTAAGTCGACGACAGCACGTAACGCCCGGCTGATCAAACGCTGGATTTCCATCGTCCGACCCGTCTGTTTACCACGGACCGACTCGCGCGCTGTCCGTTGCGCTGTCGCACGCGGTAACATCGCGTACTCTGCATTAATCCAGCCTTGTCGTTTCCCTCGTAAAAAAGGCGGTATTTTTTCCTCGACCGTCGCTGTACACAAAACACGCGTGTCCCCGACTGAGACGAGGATTGAACCTTCCGCATGCTTATTCACGTTCGTTTCAAACGCAATCGTTCGCATCGTCGCGGATTCTCTTTGATCGATTCTCATGTCGTTCCCTCCGTTCCGAGTACTAACCGTTTTGCTTGGATTGGTTGATTCAGCCAATCTGTCGCGATTCGTTCAAAAGAACGTGTGTCACCCGTCGCATGATACACATGCTCTGGGATGAAATCATTTCCTGCTGCGATTCCATTGTAGTCGAGGAGAGCAGCGACTTCGAGTGCCGTCTCGTCCCCGGAAGAAATCAATTGGACGTCTGGTCCGATGACCCGTCCAATCACATCTGCGAGCAGCGGATAATGGGTACACCCTAAAATCAACGTGTCCATATCGTATGAAAGTAATGGACGTAATGTATTGGCGACGACCCGTTCGACGTAAGCACCTGTCGTCTGTGAGGACTCGACGAGCGGGACGAACGGCGGACAAGCAAGTGATTCGACGACAACTTGTCCTTCGACATGTCGTAATGCCTTTTCATAAGAATTGCTCTCGACCGTCATCTTCGTCCCGATGACACCGATTCGTTTCGATCGCGTTACCTTGACTGCCGCCCGGGCACCTGGATCGATGACACCGATTACGGGAATCGTCAATCTTTGGCGCGCCTCTTTCAAGACGACCGCCGTCGCTGTATTACAGGCGATGACAATCAGTTTGACATCTTGTCCGACAAGATAATCAATCATTTCCCATGTAAATTGCCGGATTTCTTCTTCCGGTCGTGGCCCATAGGGACAGCGTAATGTATCCCCGACATATATGATTTGTTCATGAGGGAGCTGACGCATCAGCTCACGCGCGACGGTCAAGCCGCCGACCCCAGAATCTAATACTCCAATTGGTTTGTTCACGTCATATCTCACCTTCCTATCCTCTATGGTAACAAAAAAGGACGACGGTGCAAGACCGGCGTCCGAGAATGTACGATAAAAGGATTACTGAGCAAGACCTTCGCTTGTCAGCATATCTGAAAGAGTCGTGATTGCTTCAGAAGCATCGTCACCGTTTGCAACGATTTTGATGTCTGAATCTTTAGCGATACCGAGTGAAAGTACACCCATGATCGACTTCAAGTTAACAGTCTTTCCGTTGTACTCCAAGTTGATGTCTGATTGGAATTTTGAAGCTGTGTTGACAAGTTGTGTTGCAGGACGAGCATGAATGCCTGAATCTGCGATGACTTTGAATGTTTTTTCCATGATTAAGAAATCTCCCTCCACTAATAACGTACTAGTGAGTCGTTTTCGAATATGTGAACTCATTATCAAATGATAACGGATTCGAACCGATTCTGCAAGGAATTTTTATAGGCTTCATCCCATGGAAAAGCATTCCCAGCACGATCGATTTGTACCATCGATGTTCGTCCCGTAAACATTAGTTGCTCTTGGTCATCGAACGCCGCGTAATGGACGTCACACGAGGCTTTTCCGACCTGGACAGGATAGGCATAAACGGCAAGCCGCGTCCGTGGATAAACTTGACGGATGTAGTTACACTGCGCATCCGCGACGACGACGATTCCGTCATCTGCTAACGAGTAGCCTGTCTCTTCAAGCATCAACGTCCGGACATCCTCAAAATAAACAAACGGGACCCGGTTGTTCATATGACCGTAGGCATCCGTCTCAGCGAAACGAACCGCGACATCGAGTCGCGTTCCATGTTTCATCTGATTTAACCATCCATCTAAATCCTCGATATAACTAGGCACACGCACGTAAGTTCCCTCCTGAATATAAAAAGAAGGAGCAGCGCCCCTTCTTTTTTATGAATTAGTTACTAACCGCTTCTCCCGTACGACCTTCATCGCTACCGAAGAATTTTTTGAACGAGTGTAATGTCGTCTGACGGTTCATTGCCGCAATCGATGTCGTCAGCGGAATCCCTTTCGGGCAGACCTCAACACAGTTTTGTGCATTACCGCATTGCATGATGCCGCCATCTTCCATCAATGCTTCCAGGCGCTCTTCTTTATGATAGGCACCTGTCGGGTGTGAGTTGAAGAGACGAACTTGTGAAATCGACGCTGGTCCGATGAAGTTCGAACGGTCATTGACGTTCGGACATGCTTCAAGACAAACGCCACACGTCATACATTTTGAAAGTTCATACGCCCATTGCCGTTTGTTCTCTGGCATCCGTGGTCCTGGACCAAGGTCATACGTACCATCGATTGGAACCCATGCTTTGACTTTTTTGAGTGCGTCAAACATCCGTTGACGGTCAACTTGTAAGTCGCGCACAATCGGGAACGTCTGCATCGGTTGCAAACGAATCGGTTGTTCGAGCTTATCGACGAGTGCTGTACAGGATTGACGTGGTGTGCCGTTGATGACCATCGAACACGCACCACATACTTCTTCAAGACAACCCATGTCCCAGTTGATCGGCGTCGTTTTTTCACCTGCCGCATTGACAGGATTCCGGCGAATCTCCATCAATGCTGAAATGACGTTCATGTTCGGACGATACGGGACTTCGAAAGCTTCATCATAGGATTTTCCGTCTGGTCCATCCTGACGTTGCACGATGAACTGAACCGGTTTTTGTTTTGTTTCTTGTTCGAGTGGTGTCGCCATTATGCTTTCACCTCTTTCTTCGACTTCTTGCTGTAGTCGCGTTTGCGTGGTGGAATCAGTGATGTATCGACTTCTTCGTAATAGATTTCAGGATGACCGTTTGTATAACGTGCCATCGTCGTTTTTAAGAACCGCTCATCATCACGCTCTGGGAAGTCTGGCTTGTAGTGGGCACCACGACTCTCGTCACGTTGGAGGGCACCGAGTGTGATTGCTTCCGCTAAATCAAGCATGTGATCGAGCTGACGGATGAAGGATGCGCCCTGGTTACTCCAGCGTGCCGTATCCGTCGCCGAGATCCGCGTGAACAGCTCCCGTAATTCTTTAATCTTCGTCAACGTCTGTTCGAGCTTATCGTTATAACGAACAACGGTTACGTTATCCGTCATGACTTCACCGAGCTCACGGTGGATTTGATACGCATTTTCTGTCCCTTCCATCGCCAAGATATCATTGAATCGATCGATTTCAGCGATTTTATGCGCTTCAACGACCTCTTCCGGCATATCATGGACAGACGTTTCAAGTTCGTTCATATAGGCAATCGCTGCTGGACCCGCAACCATTCCGCCATAAACGGCAGAGAGAAGTGAGTTCGCACCGAGACGGTTTCCACCGTGCATCGAGTAATCACACTCACCAGAAGCGAACAATCCTGGGATGTTCGTCATTTGATCGTAATCGACCCATAATCCACCCATCGAGTAATGGACGGCCGGGAAGATTTTCATCGGTACTTTCCGTGGATCGTCACCAACGAACTTCTCATAAATTTCTAAGATACCGCCGAGTTTGACATCAAGTTCTTTTGCGTCTTTGTGTGAGAGATCGAGATACACCATGTTCTCTCCGTTGACACCAAGCTTTTGATTGACACAGACATCAAAGATTTCACGTGTCGCGATATCACGCGGGACGAGGTTTCCGTATGCCGGATATTTTTCTTCGAGGAAGTACCACGGTTTCCCGTCTTTATACGTCCAGACACGTCCGCCTTCACCACGTGCCGATTCGCTCATCAGACGGAGCTTATCGTCACCAGGAATCGCTGTCGGATGAATCTGGATGAACTCACCGTTCGCATAAATCGCACCTTGCCGGTAAACAGCCGCTGCCGCTTGTCCCGTATTGATGACCGAGTTCGTTGATTTACCGAAGATGACACCGGGTCCACCCGTCGCTAAGATGACTGAATCCGCTGCGAATGCTTCGATTTCCATCGAACGTAGATTTTGACACACCGCACCACGACAAATCCCTTCTTCATCAATGACTGCGCGAAGGAATTCCCATCCTTCATATTTTTCTACCAAACCTTGCGCTTCAAACTTACGTACTTGCTCATCAAGTGCGTACAGTAATTGTTGTCCTGTCGTTGCTCCCGCATAAGCCGTCCGGTGATGGAGTGTTCCTCCGAAACGTCGGAAGTCGAGTAAGCCTTCCGGTGTCCGGTTAAACATGACGCCCATCCGGTCGAACATATGAATGATTTTCGGAGCCGCTTCTGTCATTTTTTGAACAGGCGGTTGGTTCGCGAGGAAGTCGCCACCATATACCGTATCATCTAAATGTTGGTAGGGTGAGTCACCCTCCCCTTTTGTATTGACCGCACCGTTGATGCCGCCTTGGGCACAAACGGAGTGTGATCGTTTAACGGGTACGAGTGAGAATAACTTTACTGGTACTCCTTGTTCTGCTGCTTTTATCGTAGCCATCAACCCGGCAAGCCCTCCACCGATGATGACAAGATTTTTGTTCGCCATGTTGTCAGTTCCCCTTTCCTTACAACACGCCTGCAAACGTTAAAATCGAGCGTACGCCTACAAACGATAAACCGATGAATACGAGGGCCGCCACATAAGACATCGCGCGTTGAGACGCTGGTGACTGTGTGATTCCCCATGTGATGCAGAACGTCCAAAGTCCGTTCGCAAGGTGGAATGTCGTCGCTAGAATCCCGACGATATAAAACGTGAGCATGAATCCGTTATCGACGATGTTTTGCATCATGCTTGCATTAACTTCCGTCCCCATTGCTGCCGCAATCCGCGTTTCCCAGACATGCCATGTAATGAACACGACGAGGAAGACACCTGTGAAGCGTTGTAAGACATACATCCAGTTCCGGAAGTATGTATAACGTCCTGTGTTCGCGGAACCTGTGAATGCGATGTAAACACCGTAGACACCATGTAGAATGATGGGTATGAAGATGACAAACACTTCTAGAAACAGTCGATACGGAACGTTCCCCACGAATTCCGCAGCCTTATTGAAGTCTTCCTCCCCTCGAACGATGAAATAGTTCGTCGTAAGATGAGAAAGTAAAAATAACCCGATTGGAATGACGCCGAGCAGTGAGTGTATTTTACGACTCACGAAATCACGATGATTCGCCATCCAAATCCCCCCTTTTGTTTGCCAATCAAACGTTGGCGCATTTTGGTAGAAAAGCGCTTTCATAAGCAAATTCGTCTTTTCATCACTTATTCTACTCCTGTCCTTTTTATAAGACAACCCGAGCCGTTGCATTTAACTGCAAATAACTGCAAATTTTTTTAGGAAAACAATGACCATCGAGAATTAGCTCGCTATAATAGTTTCAGAGATAGGAGTGAATCATCATGGAATCAACACCAAACACCGCGTCAACATTCGGCATCGAACTGATTCGCGATTACGTGTTAAGCGATCTACTCGGTAACGATTATCGTCAAGTCATCTACTGGGCAGGCAAGCGACTTGCCCGTCAATTCCCCGTGTTGAACGAGGACGAATTAATTCCTTTTTTCGTAGAGGCCGGTTGGGGTGCCCTCTCCCTTACGAAAAAAAAAGGGACGACTTTTTCTTTTGAACTTTTACCACCGGAATCAACTAAAGCCGAGCGACCGACCGGCTATTTTCAACTTGAAGCAGGCTTTTTAGCCGAACAGGTTGCCAAGTTGAACGGATTTGTCGCTGAAGGATATGCTGAGATGGGGAAAGAGTGCGTACATATTACCATCCAATTCGATCCGAAAGATCCTCTTGATCGTTCGAACTGATACGTCTTTCTCTAAGACGATTCGTGTGAGCATGAAACTTTTTTCGTCACGTAATCGTATAAAGTAGTCGATCATATATTCGAGGAGGAATTACGATGTTCAAGAAATTAGCAGCAGACTTAACAGGATTCAGCGATATCGGTCAAGTCATTCACCCGGACGATTTTGATAAAGCCGCCGCCGACGATTACGTGCTCCATGAGGACGGCGAAAAAATTTATTTTTTAATCAAATCCAAAAGTGATGAGTACTGCTTTACGAATTTAGCATTGATTCACCTCGACGGAGAAAGCGCCGTCAGTTCAAAGCGTGTCCTCTATCGCTATCCGTACGCCCATTATCCGATTCGTCATGTCATGTTCGAAACAGCAGGAACGGTCGACTTGGATGTCGAGATTAAATTTGAAATCGGCGGCAAACACTACTCGATTGATGTCGATAAAAAGCAACTCGAACATGTCAAAGACCTTTATAAAGCACTTCTTGCAATCGCCGAAAAACAATACGAAGGTCAAAAGATGATGGAGTTCGCGAACAGTTCACTCAATCATTCCGTGACGATTCTCGGTGGCATCCGGCAAGCTGAAATGGATGTTCCACAAGCCTTTAAAGCATTATCACAAGAATCGTTTGATTGGTTAGAAGGACATTACCACCGTTGGAACCAAAAAGACTTCGGAGCGTTTTACGAAAAATATATCAACAATTAAATGCAGATCATCAGACACACGAGATACTTCGTGTGTCTGATTGTGTATACGGAACGGAGGGGAAACATGAGCTTTTGGACGTGGTTGGCAATCGCGATTGTCTTAGTCACAAGCATCACTATAGCAAATTCCAGTAAAAAATCTGATAAAAAACAGTATGCAGTTCTCGTGATTTTTTTAATCGCCGTCGTTTTGTTCTTAACCTGGTGGTTCACAAAGTAACAACATATACTTTTTCCGGATTGAATCCTGACGCCAAAAAATGCGAACCCGCTGCTTGTCTAAAAAGCGGGTTCGCATTTTTTTATCCAATGATTATGAAACCAGCATCTATTCCTCATTCGCCTGACTGAGATATTCCGCGACCGATTCAGCCAATTTTACAGGTAGACCAGCTTCCGTCAACTGTTCAATGTTCGCTTTCTTTAAGCTGCGCATCGAACCGAAATGGCGAATCAACTGCTGACGGCGTTTTGGGCCGACACCCGGTATGTCATCGAGTACCGAGCGGGTCATCCCTTTCGAACGTAATGATCGGTGGAAGGTGATTGCAAAACGGTGAACTTCATCTTGCATGCGCTGGAGCAGATAAAAGGCACTCGAGCGCGGATGGAGTTCAACCAGTTGCCCACCTTCCCCGAATAATAGTTGGCTCGTCCGGTGTTTATCATCTTTTTTGAGCGAACCGACGGGTAAATCCAAACCGAGCTCGTCTTGAATGACTTCCAGCGCTGCATTCAATTGTCCGAGACCCCCATCAATCAACACTAAATCGGGAAGACGTGCCCCTTCGAGTAATAGGCGACGATAACGACGACGGACGATTTCGCGCATCGATTCATAATCATCCGGTCCCTTGACCGTCTTAATCTTAAATTTACGATACTCTTTTTTTAACGGCTTCCCGTCTTCGAACACAACGAGCGCCGAAACGGCGTCCGCCCCTTGGATATTGGCATTATCGATGATTTCAATTCGCGATAACGGATGAACATCAATCGCGTCAGCCAGTTCCTGGACGGCTTGGACTGTTTTCTTTTCATCGCGGGCAATCAGCTCAAACCGTTCTCCAATTGCATTTTCGGCATTCTTCGTCGCTAAATCGAGTAACTTCCGCTTCGAACCACGGACCGGTACATGGACCCGGATCCCAGTCGCTTCTTTCAATAACTGTTGGTTGACGAGTGGTGGAACATAGATCTCGCTCGGTTTGATATTCTTTTCATAGAACTGAACGATGAAACTTTCAAGTTCTTCCGCCGGTGTTCCGTAAATCGGGAACAACGAGACGTCTCGTTCAATCATCTTCCCTCCCCGTAAGAAGAAGACTTGGACACACATCCACCCTTTGTCGACGTAGATTCCGAAGACGTCACGGGACGTCAAATCTGCCGTGATCATGTTCTGCTTGTTCATGATGGAGTCGATGGCGCGGACTTGGTCACGTAATTCGCCGGCCCGTTCAAACTCCATCGCTTCTGCCGCTTCACCCATCTTCGTCTGCAAAGATGCGACGAGCTCTTTTGTTTCTCCCGATAAAAAACGACGGATTTCTGAGACGAGTTCTTTCTGTTCCGTCTCTAAACCCTGAATTTCGCACGGTCCAAGACATTGTCCGATGTGGTAATAGAGACAAAGCTTCTTCGGCATCGGCTGACACTTACGTAGCGGATAAAGGCGATCAAGCAGACGCTTCGTCTCGTTAGCAGCATACGCATTCGGATACGGTCCGAAATAATGTCCCCCGTCTTTTTTTAACTTCCGCGTCGTAATCAGCCGCGGATACGTCTCATTCGTAATTTTTAGGTACGGATAGGACTTATCATCTTTTAACATGATGTTGTATTTCGGATCATGTTTTTTAATCAGCGTCATCTCGAGGAGTAACGCTTCGAGTTCGCTCCCTGTGATGATGTATTCAAAATCACGGATGTCCGCGACAAGTCGTTCTGTTTTCAAATCATGTGCTCCTGTAAAATAGGACCGGACCCGATTCTTTAGATTTTTGGCTTTTCCGACATAAATGACTTCTCCAAATTCATTTTTATGCAAATAACAACCTGGTTCGTCAGGTAAGAGGGATAGTTTCGCCTTGATATGTTCTTGATGGCTCACAAAAATGTCTCCTTCCACCGTTTTTAGTTTTGCCTTATGGGGTAAACAACTTACAACGATTATGACACATGGAGGATAAAATATGCGTACATATGATTGCATTATAATTGGAACAGGCTCTGCTGGGAATCAAGCAGCTTATAAATTCGTCGAGAAAGGACTTCGCGTCGCGATAATCGAAAATTTCACTCCAGGTGGAACATGCGCTCAACGTGGATGTGATGCAAAAAAAATTCTTTTGACTGGCAGTGAAACGAAAGATGCTGTCGAGAGATTGCTCGGTTATGGTCTTAAAGGACTCATCTCCATCGATTGGCGTCAATTAATGGAACGAAAAAATGAATATACACGTGCCATCCCGGAACAAACACGTGCGCGTTATGACGAAATCGGAATCGACTATTTCCACGGTGAACCCCGATTCCTCTCGAAGGAACGGATCGTAGTCGATGACACTGAACTCGAAGCGAAACACTTTTTGATTGCCACTGGCTTACGACCACGCGAATTGTCGATTCCAGGAAGCGAACGCTTCTTGACAAGCAATGAATTTTTAGAATTACGAGATGTCCCGCGGCGCCTTGTCTGCATCGGCGGCGGATATATTTCATTCGAGTTCGCTCACCTCGCCCGCATCGCCGGGGCAGAAGTCACGATCGTGTTACGGTCTCGTCCTTTAAAACAGTTTGAACAGGAACTTGTCGAAGTGTTGCTCGAAGCGACCCAAGCACTTGGGATTAAAATCGTGCATAGTGCAGAAGCTGTCTCCTATCACGGGACGACGCTTCAACTATCAAATGATACAACGGTCGAAACCGATGTCGTCTTAAATGCTACCGGTCGTGTCGCGAGCGTCGACCAGCTCGACCTTGAAAAAGCAGGTGTCGAATACGAAGAAAAAGGCATCCATGTCAATGAATACCTCCAGTCGTCTACTTCAAACATTTTTGCTGCAGGTGATGTCGCGCTCAGTGGCAATCCCGCCTTAACCCCGTTCGCAGGAACCGAAGGGAGTCTTGCGGCACATAATATGATTGAAGGACCTTCTCGAAAACTGGAGTTATTACCGGTTCCGAGCGTCGTCTTTACTGCACCGAACGTCACGCAAGTCGGACAAACGGAAGCGGCTTTAAAAAAAGCTGACATATCTTATCGCGGTCACTTGATCGATACCTCTTCCTGGCAGACGAATGTCCGCATCAAAGATCCCTTCGCGCGTGCTAAAGTACTGATTGGTGACGATGATCAAATTCTCGGCGCTCATTTCATCGGGGTTCACGCCGCTGAACTTGCGAACTATTTTTCATTCGCGATGCAACACCGGATCCCAAGTTCCGCCTTGCAACAAACGAGTTTCGCTTATCCGACACCCGCTTCCGATATTTCTTCGTTACTCGTTGATTAAATTTTTGTTAGGAGGTTCCGATGATTCGTTACGGCTATACGATTCTTTATATTGATGACCCAAAACAGACATTGCTGTTTTATCATGAATTATTAGGTCTACCAATCAAAGCGCAGCATGGAAGCTATGTTGAATTTGACACGGGCACGACGACACTCGCCTTTAATACGAAAGAGGATGTACGAACGCTGATTGCGTACGACATCCCGGACAAGACCGGACCGCAGTCACTCGAAATCGGATTCGTTACTGATGATGTTAAGGGCGTATACGAACGAATCATCGCAGCAGGATTCCTTTCAATCCTCGCTCCAACGGTTAAACCGTGGGGACAAACCGTCGCTTATGTACTTGACCCGGACGGTCACCTCGTCGAGCTCTGTTCACCGATGTCTTGACAATGCGCCGTTAGACAATCGTCAGCGACATCTTTCGGCGGGATCGTCCCACTCGTTTAAACGAACGACCAAAAGAGTGCCTCCGTAGTTCAGGAGGCACTCTTTTTGCGGCGTATGGACAAACACTTATGAAGCTACAGCAAAGCTGCAGGGTCGCGACAGCTTGCAATCTAAAGCGTCTGTAAGCAGGAGTTTCCTTCACGGTATGACCTAAAAAGCGTCACGTTTCGTTGACTCCTACGGGAAAAAGTGCGTTTTCAACGCACGTTCAGAGGCAGGCAAGACCCTGCTCGTTGTCCGTGAGGACCAAGGAGCAACGGCTTGCGCCTCGCCCGAGGAAAGCAACGAAAAAAGACGCTGGATCTTCCAATATCACGTTGTTTACAGTCTGAAAAAAGAGTGCCTCCGTATTTCAGGAGGCACTCTCTTTTTTATGAAACATTCAACGAATTAGTTTGATTCAACGAATTCTTTTAATGCATCTTTCGGCATGAAGCCCATTGTTTTATTAACCGGCTCACCGTCTTTGAAGAGAACGAGTGTCGGGATACTTTGTACTTGGAACGCGCCAGCGATTTCTGGGTTAGCGTCGACATCAACTTTAACGATTGTTACATCTTGCATATCCGCATCAAGTTCTTCGAGAACTGGAGCGAGCATACGACAAGGTCCGCACCAAGTTGCCCAAAAGTCAACGAGGACGAGTCCTTTTTGTGTATCTTCTTTAAATGATTGGCTAGTTGCGTGTACGATTGCCATGAAATATTACCCCCTATTTTTTAGATTGGCTCGACGTTTTGCTGAGCAAAGTTCAAGTCAACCTGTTTACTGATTTGAGTATAGCACAGCGATGTCGTTCAACAAACGAAACTGCTCACGACGATTTTACGCCTGTCATCGCGCAGAAAAAGAGGAGCAGAGGATGATTCCTCCGCCCCACTTTTTAAATTAATGAACGAGCATTTTCTTGAATTCTGCTGTCAGTAATGGCACGACATCAAACAAATCTCCGACGATGCCATAATCTGCGACCGAGAAGATATTCGCTTCCGGATCTTTATTGATGGCGACGATGACTTTTGCATTCGACATGCCTGCCAAGTGCTGAATCGCTCCAGAAATCCCACAGGCGATGTAGAGATCTGGTGTGACAACTTTCCCCGTCTGTCCAATCTGTAACGCATAGTCACAGTAATCAGCGTCACAGGCGCCACGAGAAGCACCAACTGCCCCGCCAAGTAAATCCGCTAATTCTTGTAACGGTGCAAACCCGTCGGCACTCTTGACACCACGTCCACCGGCGACGATGATTTTCGCCTCTGATAAATCGACCCCGCCCGTTGCTTTACGCACGACTTCAGAAACGATTGTCCGTAAATCTTTTAGTTCGACCGTTACCGCTTCAATCGATCCGTCCGAACTGCCTTCCGCTAACGGTTCAATATTATTTGGTCGGACCGTAAACAGTGTTTTACCTTCTGTGACTTTTACCTTTTCAAAGGCTTTCCCTGAGTAAATCGGTCGGATGAACAATGCATCCGCTCCGCTTCCCTCGATTGATGTGACGTCACTGATTAAGCCGGCTTCGAGCTTCGCTGCGATTTTTGGTGACAAATCTTTTCCGAGCGACGTGTGACCGAAGACGAGTACATCCGGTGACACACGGTCAATCAGTTGCATGAAGACTTGTCCGTAACCGTCCGGTGTATAGTGAAGGAGACGTGCGTCTTCGACGACGAGAACTTGGTTCGCCCCACGCGTCGCAAGTTGCGCCGCATCTTTTGCTACGTTTTCCCCAATCAAGGCGACGACGACTTCATCTGCTACAAGTTTCGCTGCCGCAATCGCTTCAAACGAAACATTTCGTAAATTACCATCACGTGATTCTGCAAGTACAAGTGCTTTTGACATATCGTTCATTCCCCCTTAGACTACTTTTGCTTCGTTTCGTAATAGCGCAGCGAGTTCTTCGACTTGTGTCGCGATCTCCCCTTCGAGCACTTTACCAGCGGCTTTGTTCGGTGGTAAAAAGCGTTCGACTGTCTCGAGACGTGGCGCCAGTTCATCTTCGTCCAGTTCAAGATCTGAGAGATCTAATTCTTCGAGTGGTTTCTTTTTCGCTTTCATGATTCCAGGAAGACTAGGGTAACGCGGTTCGTTTAACCCTTGTTGTGCCGTGACGAGTAACGGCAACGACGTTTTGATGACTTCCGTGTCCCCTTCCGAGTCACGTGTGACGACAGCATCCGTTCCGTCAATCTCTAACTTCGTGATCGTCGTGACGTATGGTATGTCAAGCAACTGTGCGACACGTGGTGCGACTTGTCCGCTTCCCCCATCAACCGCTACGTTCCCGGCGATGATTAAATCAACGTCTTGTTCCTTCAGATAACCAGCGAGGACTTCAGAAACCGAGAAATGATCCGCTTCTTCGACATCGTCCTCAATCGAAATACGAACTGCTTTGTCAGCCCCCATCGCAAGTGCCGTTCGTAATTCTTTGTCCGCATCTTCCGGTCCTACTGTTAAGACGGTTACGACTCCCCCTTGTGCATCGCGCACCCGAATCGCTTCCTCGACCGCATACTCATCATATGGATTGATGATGAACTCTGCTCCGTCTTCCTCAATCTTACCGTTTTCGAGCTGGATTGCTTCTTCCGTATCAAACGTCCGTTTTAACAACACATAGATTTCCATCACTAGCTCCCCCTTGTCAACTTCTATTCACCATCATCCGTTGTATCCGCTTACAAAAAGCTTGTCTTGAAAAGGGCTTAACTCAGCCCTTTGATCAGCATTCGATGAATACCATGTTGCGTTTCCAATAAATCATATTTAAAGCCACTTGCCATCCAACTCGTGACGACTTCATCAATCGTCCCGAAGACCATTTGTCTCGCCAACCGATAATCCAGTTCGGCCGAGAACTCGCCTGATGCGATCCCATTGTGAATGACACGGTCAATTAAATGGAGATATGGTTTGAGGACGGTCGCAATCTTTTGCCGCATCTCTTGATTTGACTGCCGTAACTCGATTTGTGTGACGACGGCCAAATCATAATCGACGGATAATTGCTCCAAGTGTGCCTCAATCAATGCAGCGAGTTGTTTCGTCGCTGATTGATGATTCGCGATTTGAGCTTCTGAATACTCGATGAAACTCCCCATCTTCGCTTCGAACAAAGAGATCAACAGGTGTTCTTTGTTTTTAAAGTAAAGATAAATTGTCCCGTCTGCGACACCTGCTTCTTTCGCGATGGCTGTTACTTTCGCGCCATGATAACCGTTCTTTGCAATCACTTTGACTGCTGCATCAATGATGCGATCACTCTTAGACATTGTTCTTTTCATAAAGGTATCTCCTAACAAATAAAATGAATGATGGTTCATTCATATTTATTCTACCATGTCTTTCCCTTCTGTCAACTGCTTTCTTCCAGCTGTTTTACTCGTTCTTCCTCGACTAGGACACGGCGGAGAATCTTCCCGACAAACGTCTTCGGTAATTCATCTCTAAACTCATAACGTCTCGGAACTTTGAATGAAGCTAAATTTTCCCGACAGAACTGATCAAGTTCTTCTTCTGTTACAGTCACGTCATCTTTGAGGACGATAAAGGCCTTCACCGTCTCACCGCGGTACGCATCAGGTACACCGATGACGACTGCTTCTTTGACGGCTGGATGTTCATATAAAATTTCTTCGACTTCACGTGGATAGATATTAAATCCTGAAGCGATGATTAAATCTTTTTTCCGGTCAACGATCCGGAAATAATGGTCTTCCCCAATATATCCTAAATCTCCCGTGTGCAACCATCCATCACGCAAGACAGCCTGCGTATCTTCTGGACGTTTCCAGTATCCCTTCATGACTTGCGGACCTCGGACAAGAATCTCACCAATCTCGCCTGGTGCTGCTGCTGTTTCACCATCGGCTTGGACGATTTTCGCGATCGTGTCCGGAACTGGAATCCCAACTGATCCTGGAACGCGTTTATCCCAAATGCAATTCGTATGTGTGACGGGGCTCGTTTCGGACAAACCATACCCTTCGACGATTCGACCACCCGTCACGCGTTCAAATTTTTCTTGAACTTCGACCGGAAGTGGTGCTGAGCCGGAAATGCATGCCTCGATGGACGAAAGATCATATTTTTTCAGTTTCGGATGATTCAACAGACCAACATACATCGTTGGTGCACCCGGGAACAAGTTCGGCTTTTCTTTATCAATCGTTTTCAGCACTTGTTCGATTTCGAACTTCGGTAAGATGATTTGCTCATACGCATTAAAAATCCCAAAGTTTAAATTACACGTCATTCCGTAGACATGGAAATAAGGAACGACCGCTAACAATTTTCGTCCGTCACCTCGTGAATATTTATAGAACCAGTGACCAATTTGTTCGACGTTCGCACTTAAATTGAAGTGCGTCAGCATGACGCCTTTCGGTGCTCCTGTCGTGCCACCGGTATATTGTAAAACAGCAATATCTTCTTTTGGATCAATCTCGACCGGTTCTATCGGAGGATGCTCTCGGTGTGACAAAAAAGGAATGGATCCTGTCGTATCGACGATGATGTTGTTGTCCTTGCGTGATTTGATTGGATATAGTTTGTTTTTTGGAAATGACAGATAGTCCGCGATGCTCGTCGTCACAATCGTCGTCAAGGGCGTCGATGATTTGACTCGTGTCGCCTTCGGATAGAGAAGATCGAGGGTGATGAGCATTTTCGCAGAAGAATCGACTAGAATTTGCTCGAGCTCACGGTCCGTATAGAGCGGGTTTACTTGGACGACTGTTCCACCGGCGTATAATACGGCGTAATAACTCAGCATATACTGCGGACAGTTCGGCAACATTAAACCGACACGGTCCCCTTTTTCGAGCCCAGCTTCTTGTAGAACATGTGCTAGACTTCTTGCTTCTTGTCGCACTTCTTGAAACGTCATTCGTTTCCCAAGAAAACTCAGTGCCCGTCGCTCTGGAAAATCATCTGCCGCTTCATCTAAAGCTTGGTACAACGGAATCTCACGATAGTCGATTGATGCGGGTACTTGCTCTGGATAATCCTTTAACCATACTGAATCCATTCAAATCCCTCCCTATGACTGAATTACTATTCATTTTTTATTATACGTGTTATTTCCCCTTTACGGCTACTATTGGGTAAAAAAAGTTAAAAAATTCCTCTTTTCATGAAGACGGATTTTCTTATGATTAAGGACCTCATCAAAAAAAGCCTACCGTTCACAACATATGAACAATAGGCTTGGAACTCAGCATTTAATTTTAGTTTGACCTCACTTTATCTTACCGTGAAGGATACGTAAACCCTTCTCCGATGACTTCACGTACTTTATGAATGACGACGAAAGCTCGTGGGTCTGCTGCTTCGACGATTTGTTTCAGTGGTGCAAGTTGGCGTTTATCGACAATCATATAGAGCATGTCATTTTTTTGTTTCGTAAAATGACCATGACTATGAATGACAGTCGCACTTCTTCCGAGTGTTTCCGTCAGCACAGTCGCAATCTCTTCTTGACGGTGACTAATGATTGTGACCGCTTCTCGAACATTCAGACCTTCGCTGACGAGATCAATCAAATAAGAACCAATGATGATTGCAATCAATGTGTACAGCATCGTTTCTTCACCGAATAAGAACCCGGACGCTCCGACAACAATGACATCGATGATAAACATCGAGACTGCAATCCCGAGGTTCAAATATTTATTCATCAGACGGGCGATGATGACACCACCACCTGTCGTCCCTCCTGCGCGGATAACAAGACCGATTCCGACCCCAATCAAAATCCCTGCGTAAACTGTCCCAATCAGACGATTATCTGACGAAGTCGTGAATGATGCCGTCGTCGAGAGGACGAAGGATGTCACCGCGACCGAGATGACCGAGTAAATCATCGTTTTCCGACTTAAGAAACGGTAGCCGATGATGAAGAGAATAGCGTTCGCAAGAAGCGAGACAAGTCCCGGATCCCAGCCATATAGGTAATAGAAGATGACCGTAATCCCAATTAATCCACCTTCAGATAAATCGTTCGGTATCGTAAAGTAATTGACGCCAAATGATAAAATAGCGGAACCAACGATAATCCAAAAAATATCCTTCCACGAGATGGCTTGCATGGCTTCGAATGCACGCCGTCTCGTTTCATTTGTTGTTGTTTTTCTGACATTCATCCAATGTTCCTCCTTCATATGAAAAATAGTCCTCACTCCATAAAAATTCCGCACTGAATGAAGTTCAGTACGGAATGATCACTTAGCAAAGCCAGTTCTTTTAATTCATAAAGATCCATAACAATCCGACGACTAAAAAAGCAATCGAGACGCCAAACATGATTTTTGCTAACCGTTCTAACACAAGCTCACCCCACTAACGCAGAACCGATGACGAATGACATCCCAATCGAGAGTGCACACGCAATGATACCGACTGCGATGTTTCCTTTTTCGATTTCTCGGTCTACTGGGAGATTAGGTGTCAAGAACTCAAAAATCCAATAGGTCGAGATTAATAATAAAAACCCAAAGGCACTCTCTAAAAAAATTGCCCCGACACGTTCTTCGCTTTGGACAGCGAAATGAACGATGTTTGCGAGTCCGATGATTTTTCCGCCCGTCGCTAGAGCAACAGCGATGTTTCCACTCTTGATATGTTCCCAGTTCCGATACCGTGTTGTCAACTCAAACAGTGCAAGACCCATGATAATCAAGAGACCCGCAACTGAATAGAGCGCCGTCGTATAGACGTAGACGTTTTCAAAGATGTTCATTCGCGTTTCCTCATTTCAATTCGATGATTGTCACGCCATGTCCACCTTCACCTTGACCACCAAGTCGAGACGTCTTCACGTGACGGTTACCTCGCAAATATTCCTGCACGCCTTGGCGCATCGCTCCTGTTCCCAGTCCGTGAATGACACGGATATGATCATAGTTCGACAATAACGCCTGATCCATGAATCGTTCTAGTTTCGATAAACCTTCCTCTACTCGCACACCACGCAAGTCGAGCTCAGCGGATGGAGACGATTGTTTTGTGATACTTGAACTACCCGAACGTTTCGTCGTCTTTTGGGTTGGCTTGGCTACTCCGATTTTAGCAAGGTCACCGGGCTTGACGTTGACCTTCATGATGCCGACTTGTACCGTATAGTCGCCGTTCGAGTTTTGGTTGATGATGTAGCCTTTTTGATTGAAAGTCGTCACTTTGACTTCTTCACCTTTAGCAAACGTCGGCGTTTTATCATGTTTCGCTTTGACTTTCGCAATCCGCTGATCTTGTAAGGTCGGTTTTGCTTGTTCGAGCTGCTTGCGTGCTTCAATCAATTCATGTTCCTTGACGGCACCTGCATCGCGAAGCTCTTTCAGGCGCTTGATGACAGCCTCCGCCTCTTTTTGAGCGCGTTCGACGGCTCGTGTCGCTTTTTCTTCTGCTTTCGCTAAAATTTCATTTTTCTCTTCAAAAATTTCAGCTTGTTCCTGTTCGAACTGTTCGCGCTCTAATGTCAGTCGTTCTTTTTCTTGTTGTAGTTCTTGCTCGAGCGATTCGGCACGTTGTTTCGCTTCCTCGAGTCGACCAATCATCGTTTCGACAGACTGAGCGTCGCTTCCGACTTGACCGCGTGCTGCCTCAATCACCATGTCCGATAAGCCAAGTCGTTTCGAAATTTCAAAGGCATTCGAGCGACCCGGGACACCAATCAGTAAACGATAGGTCGGGCTGAGTGATTCGACATCAAATTCCATCGAGGCATTGACGACACCTTCACGATTATAACCATAAGCCTTCAGTTCCGAATAGTGAGTCGTCGCGGCGACACGTGCTCCGCGACGCTTGACTTCATTGAGAATCGCAATCGCGAGTGCCGCCCCTTCCGTCGGATCAGTTCCTGCTCCGAGCTCATCAAATAGGACGAGGCTCATGAAGTCAATCTTCTCCATCATCGAGACGATGTTCGTCATGTGCGAACTAAACGTCGAGAGATTTTGTTCAATCGATTGTTCGTCACCGATATCTGCATAAATCGCGTCAAAGACACTCAGTTCCGTTTCGTCGGCTGCCGGCACGTATAATCCGGACTGGACCATCAGTTGTAGAAGACCAATCGTCTTCAACGTGACGGTTTTCCCACCGGTGTTTGGTCCAGTGATGACGAGTGATGTAAACTCGCCACCTAACGAAACGGTGATCGGGACGACATCTTCATCCGCAATGAACGGGTGGCGCGCTTCTTTTAAGACGATTCGCCGTTCTTCATTCAAGCGTGGTTCGACGGCACGAATTTGATGACCATACAACGCTTTCGCCATGATGAAATCGAGTTCTGCTAACACATCAAGATTAATCCGTAACGAATCTCCGACGGAACCGACAAGTGCCGATAACTGGGCTAAAATGCGTTCGATTTCGGCACGTTCTTTGAGACGCGCTTCTTGAATTTCGTTATTTGCGGCAACGACGGCTTGTGGTTCGATGAACAGTGTTGCACCAGAAGCTGATTGATCGTGAACAATCCCGCCAAATGCTTGACGGTATTCTTGTTTGACCGGGACACAATAACGGTCGTTTCGCATCGTGACGATGGCATCCGACAACATCTTCGATTTACTGCGTAAGACACCGTCGATTTTCGAACGGACTTGTCCTTCGAGTGAGCGCAGCTGACTTCTTAACGACCGTAGTTTGTCACTCGCAGAGTCCTGGACGACGCCTTGATCATCAATCGCATGACGAATCCCTTGTTCGATTTCGACGAGCTTCGTAATTTGCTCGATTCGGCTGTCGAGTGCCGGCAATCGTAAGTCGGGATTGTCTTCGTGCAGCCGTTCTTGAAAAGCTTTCACTTGGCGTCCGGAGTAAACGACGTCTGCTACAGCCAACAATTCACTCGTCGAGAGGATTGAACCAATCTCAGACCGTTTGACTTCACTACGCACATCCGTTAAACCGCCGAACGGATAACGGTCGCGTAGACGATAGACCGTCGTCGCTTCCGTCGTCACGGCTAAAAGTGCTTTGACTTGTTCATAATCTTCCGACGGTTGCATATTTTTGACGAACTGTGCTCCGAGCGAGCTAGCCGTTTGTTTGATGAGTAAGTCTTTCAATTTATCATATTCTAAGACGCGTAACGCGTTAGCATTCATTTAATCCACTCCTAAACGTTTTCGATCAAAGAAGGCACGTGCCTCCTGAGCCGTCCACGTATTGATGACATCTGTTGGTTCCAAGTATGCTTTACGTGCATGGAGGACTCCAAGTTTCATGTCTTCTAACATTTCTGGACGGTGTGTGTCCGTATTAATCATGATTTTAACACCCGCTGCCTTTGCTTTCGCGAGCGAAGCCGCCGTTAAATCAAAACGTGCCGGGTTCGCATTCATTTCAAGCGCTGTCCCGGTCTCTGCCGCCAGTTCAATCAGGCGATCAACATTGACGGCGTACCCTTCGCGCCGACCGATGATTCGCCCTGTCGGATGGGCAATGAGTGAGACATAAGGATTACGACAAGCATTTTCTAACCGTTGCATGATTTCAGTTTCCGTCTGATCAAACTTCGAATGAATCGAGGCGATGACGTAGTCCATTTCCTGCAAGAACTCATCCTCATAATCAAGGGAACCGTCCGGCAAGATATCCATCTCGACCCCACATAAGATTGTCATGTCGGGATGTTTCTTACGCGCGGCTTCAATCTCAACACGTTGTTTGCGTAACCGATCTATCGTCAATCCATTGACGAACTTCATGTACTGACTATGATCCGTGATGGCCATCCACGAGTAACCGCGCGCAGCACAAGCATCGACGAGTTCTTCGACTGATAAGGTTCCGTCCGACCACGTCGTATGCATATGGACATCCGCTTGGATATCTTTTTCCGTAATCAAACGCGACAAGTCTTGTTCAAACTCGTGGCGTCCGCTACGTAACTCTGGTGGGATGAATGGCAAGTCATACCGTGCGAATAATTCATCCTCTGTTTGTGGTTGGAACAAACCGTCTTTCGTCTCGACACCGTATTCCGAAATACTCTCACCACGTTCTTTTGCGAGTTGCCGCATCCGAACATTATGATCTTTCGACCCGGTGAAGTGATGTAACGTCGAGGCGAATGCTGCATCGTCGACTAAGCGGAAGTCGACTGCGATATAGTTCGTGTCGCGTTTTAAGACGACCGATACTTTCGTCTCACCTGCCGCGATGATTTCATCGATTTGCTCGAGCTCGAGTAATTGTCCTTTGACGACTTCTGCTTGATCTGTCGACAAAATAAAATCAAGATCCTTGCACGTCTCTTCAGACCGCCGGAAGCTCCCGCCAACTGCGAATCGGATGATTCCTTCAAATGCCGTTAGCGTCTGTTCGAGTTCACTTACGATTTTTCGCATGACACCATACGGTAAGCGTTCCGGTCTTGTTTCAAAAGTTTCGAGTGCCTTCACGTATTTTTCGACTGTCTTTTTCCCGAATCCTGGCATCGCTTCGACTGTACCATCTTCCAGTTTTTCAGCAAAGGAATCTGCATCGATGACACCGACATCATGTAATTTTGCGAGTTTCTTACCTCCGAGACCTGGAATCTTCAGTAACGCAATCAGACCTTCTGGCACTTCTTGTTCCAGTTCCGAGAGTGCCGTACTCGTGCCTGTCGTCCGGAATTCTTCAAGAACCGCCGCTGTTCCTTTGCCAATTCCTTTCATCTCTGTGAAATCTTCAATGTCCATGAAATCGTGTTCTGCCGCTTCTAATATATTTGCCGCCTTACGAAAGGCATTGATTTTAAATGGGTTTTCACCTTTTACTTCGAGATAAACGGAAATCCGTTCTAAATGTCGAATCGCATCTTGAGTTGTTCGCATCGTCAATTCTCCCCTCAAAAAAAGCCCCCAGTTAACGGGAGCGCGTTATTTTATCAAACCGACTTTCGTCATGAGCCATTCCGCTAATAACGGTGTATGTTGAATCATGAATGTCGCCAAGCTCGAATTCGCAATGGCATCTTGAATCGATTGGACTGGCGCAAAGGCTGCCAAAAATAGAATCAAGAACACGAAAATATACATCTCGATGAATCCAAAGATACCGCCGAGTAAACCTTTCACTTGTTTTAACACTGGAATGTTCGTCAAGGAATCAAACATCGATAAAATCATTGATAAAATGATTTTTGTCCCGAAAAACAGAACGATGAACCAAAATGCTTTATAAAATACTTCATCTAACCCAATTGAGCTCGGAATTGAAAACATCGTTAAATCAATTCCAGCATCGTCGAGTGTTGATGGATATGGAACCCATAATTTAAATTTTTCAGCTAACTCATCATAAAACGAGAGTGCCACGATGAACGAGATCAACAGACTCAGTAAATGTCCTGCTTGCAAGACAACGCCTCGACGGACACCTGTCATCGTTCCTAATGCGAGAAATAATAAAATAACAAAGGTAATCATAGTTTAAAGTTCACCCAAATTCTTTTTGATTTTTACGTAATCACTACCAATATTGAGAGCCGCTAAAACGGCAATTTGACGAACGTCGAGTTGTGGTGCTTGGTCTCGAATTTCCCGAATCTTTGTATCGACGAGGAGACCCACTTCACGTACGTGTTCTGGCGACTCCGTCCCGACAATCGTATAATCATTACCTGCGATATGAATCGTCGTCCGGTTCAGCCCTTCTGAATCAGCCATTATTCTGTCCTCCTCATACTTTGCTTCTTTCATATAGTACCATCATTTTTGAAATAGGAAAAGAAGTCCACCATCGGTCTAGAGGATGGTATGCTTGTTGTCTGAAAGGATGATCTATTTATGGGAACCGTCGTTTTAAAATTACCAAAGGATAAACAAGAAGTCGTTATTTCTGATTTTCAAGCTTCTCGTATCACATCGCCACCATATGCCCGCTTTGCTGCACGCACGAAAACCTGTGTCGTCACCATCTATAATTCAGGAAAAGTTATGTTCCAAGGCTCAGAAGCTGAAGCGATTTCTGCCCGTTACGGAGCCCCGCTCTTAAAGAAAGCCCCTTCTACTGCGAGCGGAATGCTTCCGAGAGACTTCTCGACTTGGTCAGTCATCGGTAGTGATGAAGTCGGGAAAGGAGACTTCTTTGGTCCGCTCGTCGTCGTTGCCGCCTATGTAGATGCACAACAAATCGAGCTCGTCCAAGAACTTGGTGTGCGTGATTCCAAAAATGTCTCGGACATCGAAATCCGGAAGATTGCCCGCAACCTTCATGCCGTCATTCCGTATGAATTCCGAATCCTTCATAATCCAGACTACAATCGGATGCAGCGTACGATGACACAAGGAAAGATGACGGCACTTCTACACAATTCAGCGCTTGGTGGTCTGCTCGAAAAGCTCGAAGTCACTCCAAAAGCGATTCTAATCGATCAGTTCGCAGAAAAAGCGACCTATTATAAACACTTGTCTGGCGAAGCAAATCAAGTTAAAGAGAACGTCTATTTTTCGACGAAAGCAGAAGGACTTCATGTCGCTGTTGCAGCAGCGTCCATCCTCGCCCGCGCAATCTTTTTGAAGGAGATGGATGTACTCAGTCAACAAGCGGGTACAGAAATTCCAAAAGGTGCAGGTGCAAAGGTCGATCAAGTCGCTGCGTCACTTTTATTGAAACACGGTCCAGATCAATTAAAGAACTGGACAAAATTTCATTTTGCTAATACAAAAAAAGCGACACAATTAGCTGAAAAACGAAACCGACCATCATCCTAAGGAGTGGTCGGTTTTTAAATGGCTGACTCTTTTCCTTTCAAACGCCCTAACTCCGCGAGAAGAATTTTCGTTTCATTGAACGGGACACCTTTCGTCCCGATTCGCTCGATTTCTTCATGTCCTTTTCCGACAATCACAACGCGTTTTCCTTCGAGCGCAATTTCAGCTGCCGCGAGCAAAGCATTTTTTCGATCTACATGACAAGAAATGATTTTATCAGACGAAATATCTACGCTCAGTTCGTCAATAATTTGTCTTGGATCTTCTCGCCTCGTATCGTGAACCGTAACGATAATTCCTGCACAATACTTTGCCGCAATTCGTCCCATTTCCTGACGTTTCGTCCGGTCACGTTCACCTGCTGCACTTAAGACGACGTATAATGCCTCGTTCGAAACGGATAGCGCTTCTAAACATTTTCTTAACCCGTCTGGAGTGTGGGCATAATCGATATAAATTTCCGTTCCTTCAAACGATAGCCGCTCGAGTCGCCCTTTCGGTAAACGAAGCGACGGGATATGTCGAATTAATTCATACATGTTGACCTCGCCTGTTTTCATCAATCCGATCGCGGCTGCTAAATTGGCCGCATTAAAGTTTCCGAGTAGCGCGATTGGGACTTCAGTAGTCGTTCCGTCAATTCGAACATTTACCGATTCCTCTCGCCACTCGACTACAATCGATGCTTCCGATTCTATCTTTGTCGAATACCACGTGACGGGAACATTTGCCCCGGCCCGCTCCATGACGTGACTCGCCGCATCTTCCTCATTTAAGACGAGTCCCTTCCCGTCATTCCTCGCTACTTGTTGAAACAACATGCCTTTCGCTTCCGCATACTCTTCCATCGATTGATGATAATCCAGGTGGTCATGTGAAAGGTTCGTGAACGCCGCTGCGTGGAAGGATACACCTTCTACACGTCCTTCAACTAACGCATGTGACGATACTTCAAGCATGCAGTCCGTTACGCCATTGTTGACCATTTCATGTAATAAACGATGTAAGATGACAGCTTCCGGTGTCGTATTTGGTGTCTCAAAACGTTGCCCATCAATCAAAGCGCCTACCGTGCTGATCATTCCCGTTCGTCTTCCGGCAGCTCGAAACAAGTCGTAGGAAAGTTGCGTCGTCGTCGTTTTTCCATTTGTTCCAGTAATACCATAGACTCTCATTTTTTGACTCGGATGGTCATAAAAAAAATCAGCAATCTTTCCTGCTGCTTGTTTCGTATCCGGTAAGAGAATCGTTGGAATCCCTGCTATCCCGACTTGTTTTTCAGCAAGAATCGCAACCGCTCCGTTATCTTTTGCTTCTTGTACATATTGATGCCCATCTACCGTATAACCACGAATGCAGATGAACAGGCTCCCCGGCTTCACTTTACGTGAGTCCGTTTCAATGCTTGTAATCACTGGGTTTTCTTCAGTCGTTAACTGGAAAGGCGAAAGCAAGTCTGACAGTAATTTGTGTTGATGATTCATGATGTTCGCTTCCCTTCTATGTTCAAAACCCGAATTTGATTTTGATCCATTCTAGCATTTTCTAAACAGTCTTCCAGTAATCTTCAGTTAAACTTCAGGTAAGTATGCTACAACTAAAGTTGAGGTGAAACTATGACACATATATTAATTGCAGAAGATGAATTCGATATTCGTGAACTGCTTACGGAATTACTTGAATCAAGTGGATATAACGTTTCCTGTGCCACAAATGGGATGGAGGCATTAAAGTTATATCAGTCTGATTCATTCGATTTAATCATTTTAGATATCATGATGCCCTTTTTTGATGGTTTTGAAGTCGCACGCAACATTCGAAAGCAATCACAAACACCAATCATTTTTTTGACGGCCTTGCAAGATGAGGAAAATCAAGTGAAGGGATTTGACCTTGGAATCGATGATTACATCGCCAAACCCTTCTCACTTCGGATTTTACTGCGAAGAATTGAAGCGATCATCAGACGAATCCAAACGAACTCTGAAGAACAACTCTCTTTTCGAGAGATTACCCTATTTCCGTCAAGCTATAACGTTTTAATTTCAGGAATTCAAACGACATTGACCCTCAAGGAATTTCAAATCCTTCATTTATTACTTGAAAATCCTGGACGAGTCTTAGAGCGCGAACAGTTGATTCAACAACTTTGGGGATTCGATGCATTAGGAGATACACGTTTTTTAGATACACATATTAAAAACTTACGTAAAAAAATTGATTTACCTTACATTCAAACCGTGAAAGGAGTCGGCTATAAACTTGAAGCGACTAATTAAACGTCCACGCATCACGGGAAAACTTTTTTTCCTGACGATGAGTTTGTTGATTGTGGCAGTTCTTTCGACGATTGGTTTTTTATATGCAACATTACCTTCTTATTATCAAAGTTATCGGGAAGAACAATTTCACGCGACGATAGCTTCTCTTCAAGAAGAGAGCACGCATCTCTCGAGCGAAAATCTCCTTCCATTGCTCGATCAGTTAACGGCAAAAGGGATTCGTTTCTCCTTATGGACGGAAGAAGATCAATTGTTATACGCACCTGGTTTTGGACGTGGACCGGTTCGACGAACTGCCAATACTTCTCCTGAAGGAATGATTCAAGATTCAATTCCGCTTCAATTAGTAGACCAAACTGTCATTTTAGATGTCGATCAGATGATTCAGCCAATCGATGAAGTGAAAAGCGTTATTTTAAAATTAGCGCCCTATATCGTCTTACCCTTGCTTCTGCTAGCCGGTCTTGCCGCCTATCTGTATTCGCGCATCATCTCACGCCCACTCTTAACAATTAATCAAGCGACAAAAGAACTGGCGAACTTGAATTTTTCCGTCCGAACCCATCATACTTCTGCCGATGAACTAGGTGATTTATCACGAAGCATTAACCAATTGGCGACTAAACTTGAAGTCACGATGGCGTCGCTTCAAACATCCAACGAACAATTGCGGTTCGAGTCCGAAAAAGACCGTAAGCGCGACGCGGAACGTCGTCAATTATTCCTTGCCATCTCACATGAACTCAAAACACCCGTCACCATTGTGAAAGGTCAAATTGAAGGAATGCTGTTAAACCTCGGCGCCTATCGTGACCGGGATCATTATCTAGCTCGGGCGGGGCACGTCATCGAAGATATGGAGCGACTCATTGCCGAATTGTTAGAAGTCGCTCGTGTTGAGCAAATGAATCTTCAACTCACACCAGTTAATCCGCTCACATTAATCAAGCATCAATTGCAACAGTTCGATCAGTTAATTGTCGATCGCAACCTCGACATCGTCCTCATAGAAAACGAGTTGACTGTTCAAACCGATGCCCAGTTACTTGAACGGGCACTCCATAATCTCTTGATGAATGCGATTTCCTATACCGCTGTTAATGGAACGATTCAAATCGAGTTCGAACAAGGAGACGAGTTGACGTTGCGCATTACAAATTTCCCGACGACCCAAGATTCGAGTGAGACCGCTGCCTGGTTTAATCCTCTCGAACGCTCTGAGCAATCCCGAAATCGTATGCATGGTGGCAGCGGGCTTGGACTTTATCTCGTTCATCAAATCATGGAACGACTAGACATCGATGCTACTCTTCAAGGAAGTCCCAATCAGGTTCAATTTGCAGCACGCTTCAAATCAATCGTTTAAGATTTCCTCCTTGCCAAACACTAACTTCATTCGTTATACTCCTTTAAGTTAACTAGTTAACTTAAAGGAGGTTTTTTTAATGTCATCCCAACAAGAAGATATTCTTGGTCAACTTTCAAAAGTAGCACGGCTCGTCAAACGAGATATCGACGCCGTCCTTGCCCACCATTCTTTGCACACGGGTCAATGGGCCTTGTTAAAAGCTGTATCTTTACTCGAACCGGTGTCGCAAATCACGCTCTCCAAATACTTAATCATCGAAAAACCAGCTGTCACGAAAACGGTTGTTCGCTTAGAAGAACTAGGCTTCATCTCTCGGAAATCCGTCGGACGACAACGCCTTGTTGAATTGACACCACAGGCAAGAGCTGCTTTCAATACGATTGATGAAGCAGTCCAGGCAGCACATCACTTGTTTCTAAGTGAACTATCAAAAGAAGAACAACATTCGTTAGAGATTTTGATGACCCGTCTGCTGGCGACCCACCGTCCTGTCGAACAGGAGGAATCACCTTGAATCGTTTATTCCACCGTCACTATGTAACGACACTGGTCGTCAATCTACTGTTGTTCATTACCTTTTATTTATTGAATGCTTCCTTACCTTTACTGGCCGCACAACAGTTCAATGTTTCTCAAAGTTCACTCGGTTGGGTCGTAACGGCATTCATTTTAGCAACGGTTTGTTCACGTCCTTTAATCGGACATTGGCTCGATCGTTATGAACTCAAACGAATGTTACTGCTGTCCGCTACATTTTTCATGATTGTCAGTTGCTTATATCTCATCGTCTTACCGCTCGAATCATTCAGCCTATTATTGATCATTCGTGTCTTACACGGGTTTAGTTTCGGAATGATTTCATCTTCACTAAGCTTAAGCGTAACCACGCTGATTCCACCACCTCGTCAAGGGGAAGGGATGGGCTATTTTGTCCTCTCGATGAACCTTGCTTCTGTTCTCGGGCCAGTCATCGGATTGACGTTGATTGCACACGATGCGCTCGTCTGGTACTTCGTCACGATTGCCCTGCTTGCGATTTGTTCGTTTAGTTTCATCTGGCGTTTACCATTAACGAGTAGTCACGTTACGAGTTCCGCGCCATTTCGTTTACGGCAGTCGTTATTCTTATCAAGTCCTGTCTTGCTTCTTGCAACTGTTCTTGCTGGTATTGCGATTTCAAGTACATCCGCGTTCATTTCGCTGTATGCAGATGCGATGGACCATGTCACTTATGCCTCATACTTTTATGGCCTTGCTGCACTCGGCATGGTCGCCATTCGTCCTTTTGCCGGTAAGCGGTTTGATCGACGTGGACCTGCCTCTGTATTGGTGCCATCGTACGCTTTATACGCCGTCGGTTTTTTAGTACTCGGACTGTTCCCGACACTTCCCGGATTATTGTTCGCCGCCCTCATCATCGGAATTGGTTCCGCTTCGATTTTCCCAGGGTTACAAACCGTCATGTTGACCTATGCGGCTCCCGCACAAAAAGGCAAGGCGATTTCGACATTCTTTCTCGCTTACGATAGCGGGTTCGGAATCGGTGCCTTTTTGTTGTCGGGTATTGCCGCGAAAGTGGGTTACTCGAACATGTTTTTGATGTGTAGCCTCGTCGTTGTCAGTAGTGGGCTCTTATACGGTTATTTCCGTCGATCAACGTCGCTTTCAACTGATCAAAATATTGCTTCTTAAAGCGCTCAAGGAAAAGCTCTCCCGTCTAAAGACGCGAGAGCTTTTTCGGATCAACGTGCAGGAACGACCTCGCCTTCTATAACACGTTTCTTCTCTATAAAACGCTGTTTCTTCAGCTCAATGATGTGATCGGCAGCACGGGCGACTTCCGCAGAGTGCGTCACCGCGATGATGCAACGGTTAGAACGGTGAGCAAGTTCTTGAAATAGCCGAATGATGTCCGTCGCAGTTTTTTCATCGAGCGCTCCCGTCGGCTCATCTGCCAGAATGATTGGGGCTTCCGTCGCAAGGGCACGTGCGATGGCGACACGTTGCTGTTGACCACCACTCAACTGCAGTACATTTTTTGTCGCATGGGCTTCGTCGATTCCGACCTGTTCAAGGAGATTTTGGGCATGTTTCTTTTTTCCTTTTATGCGTTGTCCACTCAATTCGAGTGCGACAATCACGTTATCCAATGCGTTCATATACGTCAATAAATTAAACGATTGAAAAACGGTCGCAGCATGTCGTGAACGATACGTCGTCAATCCGATTTTTCGAATATCGCGACCTTGATACGTAATCTGTCCTTCTGTCGGTGAATCAAGTCCACTCAACAGACTGAGAGCCGTCGTTTTCCCGGAACCTGATTCACCGAGAATTGCATAAAACCGTCCGGCCTCGAACTGCATCGAGACATCGTTCAAGATCCGTTGTTGCTTGCTTCCTGATGTATAGGCATAGGTGACGTTCGTCATTTCTAAAGTCGTCATAGTATTAATCCTCCCGTAATAGAATTTCTTTTGGATTCATCCGTAGTAAGGCAAGTGAAGGCAACAAGACAGATAAAAAGACGATTAGACTTCCAATTTCGATGACTTGAAGTAACGTCGTCCAATCAATCTTCGTTGTCATCTCTGTAATTTGTGGAATGCTATCTAACATTTGTTGTCCGCCGCGTCCACCCGGACCGCCAAAACCAGTCTGCGTTGCGACCGAACTAGCCGCTTCCGTCACCTCGCGGTTCAAAAGTTGATCTGTCATGAATTGTGATGTCATGCCACCTGTCGCATACGTGACTAGGAAAGCAATTGCCGCAATCGCAAACGTTTCAATTAGTAATTGCCCCATTAATTTTGAGCGTTTTTCACCCATCGCCAGTAAGATACCCATTTCTTTTCGACGTTCCCGGACGGACAATAAAATCAACAGCGCTAAAATCAAACCACCTGCGATACTAACAAGATAGACGACAGATTTTGAGAAGGACGCGACTTGTTCAATCGGTCCAACCATTTTTTGATAAGCAGCATCATTCGCATCCAGTGTGAACGTATCCCAGTCGAGTGGTGAGACCGCCATCGCTTCTTTTTTGAACGTATTGATTTCAGATGGATCTTCTAGCGTGTAGACGACACTCGATACACTGACCGTTCCTTCTTCAGTCGAGAAGCCCGCGAGTGTATCATTTGCAATGTACATCTGATTCATCGGGTCCATGAAGCCTGCCGCTCGGAAGTTCGCATCGGATGTCGCTTCCGTCGATGCCGATAACCCAATGATCGTCACTGTTACGGAATCCTCGGTCGTTGTCGATGTCAGCTTAAACGTATCCCCGACTTTGAGATCATTTTCAGTCGCTAAGTTTTCATCGATGACAACACTTTTTTCTTTAGCATTGGTAGTCAATGCTTCTCCATCCACGATTTTTAACGTACCGTTCGTGTATGTATCAAGTAGTTCCATGTTCGTCACACCATTTAAAGAGAAATCTGGCACCGTCATTCCTTCAGGCATCTCTCCCCCTCGTCCACCACCTGAGTTCGTTGATTCACTCTCAATCGGTGTGATATCACTCGATGTCGCCGTCGTTTGTGCCAGATAGTTGACGGACTTGACTTCATCTAGTTGTTCGATTGCTTCAACATCTGTCGTATCAATCGCCACTTCTTCTGGTCGTCCACGTTCACCTGACGCTTGTCGTTCTTGCATTTGCTTTTGTCGATCAACTTGTAGTGTCACCGTCGCCCCTAACTCTTTTCTCGCCTCTTCTCCCGCCGATTTAGCAGCATTCTGAATCGCGAATCCTGACAGTACGAGTGATCCGATTACCGTCAAAATAATCAACATGATCATCGTCTTTCCCTTTCGCGCTACAATACTTTTTCCTGCCCGCTTCAAAAAATTCATTTTCCGTGTTCCTCCTTTAATCTTCTAAGCTCATCTTATGCAACGTATCTGTAGTCTAGCTGTAGTTCGACTGTATCTTGGACGAAGAAACGGCCGAAACGCAAAAAAACGAGAATGACAGTGACGTCATCCTCGTTTTAACTCATGTGATTCAATTGACCGGTTACGCACGAAGTTCTGCGTCGAACGCTTTTGTTAAAGCCGTTACGACATGTTCGTGTGCTGCTGTGACTTCTTCATCGACCAAAGTCCGTTCCTTATTTTGATAACGGAGTGAGAAGGCGAATGATTTTTTGTTTTCACCGACATTATCGCCCGTGTAGACATCAAATAATGTGACATGTTGTAAAAGCGGACCTGCTGCTTGCATGATCACTTGCTCCACTTCGCTTGCTGTGACTGATTGATTGAGGACAATCGCGATATCACGCGTCATCGATGGGAAACGGGACATCTCTTGATAGACGACCGGCTCTTTCGAGTGAAGTTTCATGGCATCGAGTTCAAAGACGTAGACTTCTTTTAAGCCATACTGCTCTTTCGAGAGTGCTGGATGCACTTGGCCGACGAACCCAATCGCTTCACCGTCCATCAGTACACGTGCCGTCCGACCTGGATGCATCGAATCGATGACCGCCGCTTCATACGTCAACGTGACATTGAGTGCCTCTGCTAACGTTTCGACGATTCCTTTGACAACGAAGAAATCCGTTTTGACCATTGTGCCATGCGCACGGTGTTGTTCCGCTAGTCCGACAGCGACTCCGGCGACCAGTTCTTGTTCAATCGGCAACGTCTCAAGTGACGCATCACGCTGGAGGTAAACGCTCCCCAGTTCGTAGTAGGCGAGGTCGGCATGTTGACGTGCGACATTGTGTTGCGCGACTTCGAGTAACCCTGGAATCAATGATGTCCGGAGTGTCGAACGTGCTTCGCTGATCGGCATCGCTAGTTTAACGGGATGGAGATCTGTTTGTTCATTGAATTGCATCGCCCGTTGTTCACTCGTCAGTGAGTACGTGATGGCTTGCGATAAACCGGCCCCTTGGAGGAGACGACGAATTTGGCGGCGATGTTGATTTCGTTTCGGTAAGAAACCGCGGCTCGCTTCTTGCGGTAAGCTCGATGTCAAGGCATCGTATCCATAGAGTCGCGCGACTTCTTCCGCGATATCAGCCGGAATCATCAAGTCTTGGCGACGTGTCGGTACGCTGACCGTTAGTGCATCTCCTGATAACTCAACTTCGAGTCCAAGGCGTTCTAATAACTCTTTCATGACCGTACCTTCGATTTCCATTCCGAGACGATGATTGATATACGAGACACTCGCTTCGATTAAGTGATCATCGAGTTGAAGTGTACCTGCTTCGACCGTTCCAGCAAGGACTGTTCCACCAGCAAGTTCAGCAATCAATGCCGCTGCCCGGTCGAGTGCTAACAAGACACGACGTGGGTCGACCCCTTTTTCAAAACGTGAACTGGAGTCCGAGCGTAGTCCAAGGACACGACTCGTCTTCCGGACAGATGTCGGTGCGAAATAAGCCGATTCGAGGATGATTGACGTCGTCGTTGCGTCGACTTCTGTATTTGCACCACCCATGACACCTGCGAGTGCGACGGGCTTTTCGCCATCTGTGATGACGAGCATCGAAGGATCGAGTGTCCGTTCGACTTCGTCAAGTGTTTGGAAGGCTTCGCCTGCTTTCGCTTGACGAACGACAATTTGCTGCCCCAGCTTTTCAGCATCGAATGAATGAAGCGGTTGTCCTGTTTCAAGTAAGACGAAGTTCGTTACGTCGACGACATTGTTGATTGGACGGATCCCGTTGGCGATCAAGCGGTTTTTGAGCCAAAGTGGCGACTCACCGATGGCGACATGTTTAATTTCACGCGCCGCATAAAACGGACATTCCTCCGAATCAAGTGTGACAGCAAGTTTCGTTTTTTCTTCATCTTCCGTCACGTCGATTGCCGGGAAAGTAGCCGTCGTATTTAAAATACCTGCTACTTCATGCGCCACACCGTACATGCTTAGGCAATCAGAACGGTTCGGTGTCAAACCGAGTTCTAAGACTTCGTCATGCAGACCAAGTAGTTCTAAGACGTCTTGCCCTGGTGTGACCGGCTCACGGAATGTATGAATGCCAGCTTGCTCATCTTCACGAATATACTTTTTCTCAAAGCCAAGTTCTTCAAGTGAACAAATCATGCCTTCAGAAACGACTCCACGCAGTTTAGCCCGCTTAATTTTAATGCCCGGAAGGCGTGCTCCGACACGGGCAACGATGACATCTTGTCCTGCTTCAATGTTTGGTGCACCACACACGATTTGGACCGGTTCTTCTTGTCCGATATCAACCGTCGTGACGTTTAGCTTATCCGCTTCCGGATGCTTTTCTTTTGTTAATACATGACCGACGACGATATTGTTCAACTCGGCGTCACGGACTTCGACGCCCTCGACTTCGATTCCACTCTTCGTAATTAAGTCCGCCAGTTCCTCACCAGTTTTCTGGCTGACGTCAACGAACTGCTGTAACCATTGTTTTGAGACTAACATCTGTTTTCCCCCTTAAAACTGTTCGCTGAAGCGAACGTCATTCGTATAGAAGTGGCGAATATCATCGACCCCATATTTCAACATGGCGATTCGCTCAATCCCCATCCCGAAGGCAAATCCAGACATTTTCGTGCTATCATATTCTGCCATCTCAAGGACGTGTGGATGAACCATACCGGCACCTAAAATTTCAATCCAGCCTGTTTGTTTACAAATATTGCACCCTTTTCCACCACATTTAAAACACGAGACGTCGACTTCGACCGATGGTTCTGTGAACGGGAAGAAGCTAGGACGTAATCGGATTTCACGTGCCTCCCCAAACATTTGCTTCACGAATGCTTCGAGCGTGCCTTTTAAGTCTGCCATTGAAATAGACTCTCCGACGACGAGTCCCTCGACTTGCATGAATTGGTGTGAGTGCGTCGCATCGTCTTCATCGCGACGATAGACTTTCCCCGGGCACAGAATCCGAATCGGTTCACCTTTTGAAGCGAGCATCGTCCGCGCTTGGACAGGTGACGTATGGGTCCGCATCAGAATTTCATCCGTGATGTAAAATGAATCTTGCATATCGCGTGCCGGATGATCTTTCGGCAGGTTCAACATCTCGAAGTTGAACAAATCTTGTTCGACTTCAGGTCCTTCGGCAATCGTATAACCGAGTCCAACAAAGATGTCCTCGATTTCGTCTGTGACTTGTTGCAATAAATGTGCTTGTCCGACTTTTTTCGGTCGACCCGGAAGTGTCACGTCAATCGCTTCAAGCGCTAGTTTTGCGTCCATCTCTTGTTGCTTGACGTCTACTAAACGTTGCTCGAGTTCTGTTTGGATGACACCACGAACCGCATTTGCAATTTCACCGACGACCGGACGTTCTTCTGCTGATAATTTTCCCATTCCACGTAATACTTCTGTGATCGGACCTTTTTTTCCGAGATATTTGACACGGACATCATTTAATTCTTTTTGTGTACTGGCTTGATTCACGAGTTGTAGCGCTTCGTCGCGAAGTGCCTCTAATTGTTCCCGCATGCTCGTCACTCCTTTTTTTCAAATAAAAAACGCCCCTTCAGCAAATGCCGAAGGGACGATTTAATTCAATCGTGGTACCACCCTTGTTCGACTTGAATCCATCAAGTCCTCAAGTAGCGCGATAACGGGCGCTTCCCGTCACGATCTCTCGTGCGACTCCGGAGTGAATTCAGCTAGCGGATTCGTAAAGAAGCTTGCAGTCTAAGGCTTCCTCTCCCTAATCGAATCGTTCTCTAACCTACTCTGTTCCATCAACGTCTAATTAAATGTTCTACTGTAACTCACTTTAGCATGAACGCTTCAGTGATTCAATCGACCGGAGCAAAATGATACAGTAAAATTCCTGCCGCAACGGCTGCATTGAGTGATTCGGCTTTTCCGCGAATTGGAATGTAAGCACGTCCATCACATTGGTCGAGCAATTCTGGTGCAACACCTTGTGCTTCATTCCCGATGATGAGTCCGATTGCCCCAAGATTTTCGACTTCTGTATACGGATTGGCATTGCGTAGTGCCGTTCCGAGAACGAACACCCCTAATTCATGCAAGTCTTGAATCGCTTCATCAAGCGACATCATGATGACCGGCAAGTGGAAAATCGAACCTTGTGTTGCGCGGAGGACTTTGCTGTTGTAGACATCAACTGTCCCGTGACCAATGATGACACCATCGAACCCGGCAGCATCGGCTGTCCGAATCATCGTTCCGACATTACCCGGGTCTTGCAGGCGATCGAGTAACAGGTAACGGCCACGCTCTAAGCGCTCCGTTTGCTCTTTCATCTCACAAACTGCGAAAATCCCTTGTGTCGTTTCTGTTTCTGACAAGACTTTGGCAACTGATTCGTCAATTGTGATCAAGTCAGCCGCATTTTTCTTCCAAGAACCAGGAACCTGAACATCCTCACGGACAATCAACTCTTTGATGATTCCAGCGCGAACAGCCTCTTCAACAAGATGCTCTCCTTCAATGAGGAAACGTTTTGTCTGAAGACGTCCTTTTTTTGTTAAAAGTTTTTTCCATTGTTTGACAATCTCATTCTTCGTAGAAGAAATATGTTTCATGGTTTACCCCTCGTAAATCGCTTGGACTGCTTGCGTATCTAAACGTTTCGTAACGGCAACGATTAAATCGACTGCTGCTTCGAAATCTGCTTTATGCATAATGGAAACGTTCGTATGCAAGTAACGGATTGGTACTGTCAATGCGAGCGAAGGAACTCCTGTGTTCGATAAATGGAATTTCGCAGCATCCGTCCCACCACCCGGTGTTAGGTCCAATTGATATTTAATGTTTTCTTCTTTTGCGACACCTGTGACGAAATCGATTAATCCGCGGTGCGCGATCATCGTCGCATCAAACATGATGACTTGAACACCTTCTCCAAGTTTCGACAATGCTTCGCGATCCGTCATTCCTGGTGTATCACCCGGAATCCCTGTGTCAACTGCAAACGCAATCGATGGATGAATCAAGTTCGCAGCCGTTTGCGCGCCACGAAGCCCAACTTCTTCTTGCACCGTTGCTCCTGCAAAAATTGTGTTCGGATGTCCTTCTTCTTTTAAACGTTTGATGGCTTCAATCGCAATCGCACAGCTAATCCGGTTATCCCAAGCTTTTGCCATCAAGAAATTCTCATTTTTCATCACAGTAAATTCGCAATGTGGAACGACCGTATCTCCTGGTCGGATTCCCCAACCTTCGACTTCTTCTTTCGAAGTAGCACCGATATCAATAAACATTTCTTTGATATCGACTGGTTTATTGCGCGCTTCCGGTGGTAAAACATGAGGTGGTTTCGCACCGATTACGCCTGGAATGACTTCTCCAGATGATGTCACAATGTTCATACGCTGTGCTAGAAGCACTTGTCCCCACCAACCACCGAGTGGTTGGAAGCGGAGAAACCCTTTTTCATCAACCCTTGTCACCATAAATCCAACTTCATCCATGTGACCGGCAATTAAAATACGAGGCGCATCATCTTCTGCCCCTTTGTGTTCCGCGAATAAGCTACCTAACCCATCTTGATGGAATGCTTCAGCGTGAGGTTCTAGATACTCCCGCATGAGTTGGCGTACTTCTTTCTCGTTCCCAGGTACTCCCGTTGCGTCCGTTAGACGCTTCAACATATGTAATTGTTCATTCATCTGATTTCCTCCTCAGTAACCGTTGTCTTGGCGAACATGATTCGCCTCGTTTTTTGCAACATAAGCCTTGAAAATCATTTCTTGTGTAAAACCAAGTGTAGCACCTAATGCTAGGTATGCACCAATTAAAACATCGTAACTTTGTTCTGTTCTTGAAATCGCGAAGACATTTGTTTTATTGTAAACATCTAAAAACGCGTCTGTCGCAGTCAAATAGTAGTCCCCTTCAACGAATCGATCTTTCTTATAATCAAGAGCTAGACCGAGCGATAGGAGGAAATGGACGCCATCGACATATTCCTCAAGAATCGTAACTTGTGCTGATGGTCCCTTTGTCGACCAAAATTTAAAGCAACGTGTTTCATTCGCCAGTTCACCTAACTCTACTAATAGGGCAAGCAACCGCTCATCAAACTGATTCCCGGTCAAATTATGTTCTGACTGGATTCGTTTATCTAACTGTTCCTGCATCTCAAAAAGTGTCAACCAGTCCATCGTAATTCTCCTTCTATCCCAAAAAATAAAACATAGACACAAACCTCTGCCTATTACCTATTTTAGCATTCCTCAAAAAAAAACGCCGGAGAATTAAATTCCCCGACGAATTGTAGAACTTAAGCGTTCAATTTTGCTTTTGCTGAGTCAGCAAGTGAAGCAAATGCAGCTGAATCTGTAACTGCGAGGTCAGCAAGCATCTTACGGTTGATGTCGATACCCGCAAGTTTGAGACCATGCATCATGCGGCTATAAGAAAGACCGTTGATACGTGCAGCCGCATTGATCCGAGTGATCCAGAGGCGACGGAAGTCATGTTTCTTTTGACGACGGTCACGGTAAGCATACATGAGAGATTTCATAACTTGCTGTTTCGCTACCTTGAAGAGTGTATGTTTCGAGCCGTAATAGCCCTTAGCTAATTTGAGTTGTTTTTTACGACGTTGACGAGTCGTATATCCGCCTTTTACGCGTGGCATATAAATTCCCTCCTAAATCTGTGTACGATTGAATAAATTACTTCGCGATCATGTGACGGATGCGTTTGAAGTCACCCGATGATACCATGCTAGCTTTACGTAATTTACGTTTCGCTTTAGTTGATTTGTTACCGAATAAGTGGCTTGTGTAAGCACGACCACGTTTCAATTTGCCAGAAGCAGTACGTTTGAAACGCTTAGAAGCACCGCGGTGCGATTTCATTTTAGGCATGAGAGATTCCCTCCTACTTCGATTCGATTAGTCTTCTTTCTTTGGAGCAAGCACTAAGAACATGCTGCGTCCTTCCATCTTCGGTCTCTGTTCAACTACACCGAACTCGCTTAAATCCGTAGCGAGACGTTCAAGGACACGTCTACCGATTTCCGAGTGAGTGATGGCACGTCCGCGGAAGCGAATACTCGCTTTCACTTTGTTACCATTCTCTAAGAATTTCTTCGCATTACGGAATTTCGTTTGGAAGTCATTCTCCTCGATTGTTGGGCTGAGACGGACTTCTTTCATCTGAATCACTTTCTGATTCTTCCGAGTTTCTTTGTCCTTCTTTTGCAACTCGAAACGGTATTTACCGTAGTCCATGATTTTACATACAGGCGGCGTTGCTTGTGGTGCGACCATGACGAGGTCAAGGTCAGCTTCCTCAGCGAGACGCAATGCCTCAGTGCGTGATTGGACTCCAAGTTGTGCACCATCCGCTCCGATAAGACGAACTTCTCGAGCGCGGATGCCTTCATTGATTAACAGATCTTTGCTAATGGTTAGCACCTCCATCGTGCAGAGCACGAAAAATGAATGATATAAAACGCTATAAAAAAAGCGTCGGCAGTTTTTCCCGCCCACACTCATAAAGAATACAATAGTCAGAGAACACTCTACTATCACATATCATCATGATGGACCAGCACAGATTGTCTGTACATGGTGAGAAGCGGGATGCTTCTGCTTTGTTGTCATTTCACTTTGCTATCATAGCACTTACTTTCCCGTGATGTCAAGCCGCTTTATCAGTTCAATTAGAACGTTGCTCACACACTTGATTATAATAGCAATCCTAAGTTCGTTTAGCAAGAAGTTTCTGATTAGAAACGAATGGGTAAATTTATCTTGTGCTAAAAATTATTTATTTAAACAGTGCTTATTTCTTTACTTAGAATGATTATTGTTTTATAATGGTTTTAATCTTACATAAGGGGGAGTTAAAATAATGAATGAAAACGAAAAGAAATTAACGACGAATCAGGGTGTGCCGATTGGGGACAACCAAAACTCACGTACAGCTGGACGTCGCGGACCTACTTTATTAGAAGACTATCAATTAATCGAAAAAATTGCTCACTTTGACCGTGAGCGCGTACCAGAACGTGTTGTACACGCACGCGGCTTCGGCGCACACGGTGTCTTTAAAGTAAAAAATTCGATGAAAAAATATACAAAAGCGGCTTTCTTACAAGAAGAAGGAACAGAAGTCCCTGTCTTCGCCCGCTTCTCTACCGTCATTCATGGTACACACTCTCCTGAAACACTCCGTGACCCACGCGGCTTCTCTGTTAAATTCTATACAGAAGAAGGAAACTGGGATTTCGTCGGTAACAACTTACCGGTCTTCTTCATTCGAGATGCAATGAAGTTCCCGGATATGGTTCATTCATTAAAACCAGATCCACGGACAAACATCCAAGATCCTGATCGCTACTGGGATTTCATGACACTCCGCCCTGAATCAACGAATATGTTGATGCACATCTTCACAGATGAAGGAATTCCAGCAAGCTACCGTAAAATGCGTGGTTCTTCTGTTCACTCATTCAAATGGGTAAACGCACACGGTAACACGGTCTATATCAAATTACGTTGGGTACCAAAAGAAGGCGTTCATAACCTGTCTGCTGACGAAGCAACAGAAGTTCAAGGAAAAGATTTCAATCACGCATCAAACGATACATTCCAGGCTATCGAAAATGGAGACTTCCCAGAATGGGACCTCTTCGTTCAAGTACTCGACCCTGCTGATGTCGAAAACTTCGACTTCGACCCACTTGATGCTACAAAAGACTGGTTCGAAGATGTCATTGTTCCAACACGTCGGAACAATGACATTAAACAAAAACGTCGACAACTACTTTGCCGAAACAGAATCAGTCGGTTTCAACCCAGGTGTCCTTGTACCAGGTATGTTACCGTCTGAAGATAAATTACTTCAAGGTCGTTTATTCTCTTACTCTGATACACAACGTCACCGGATCGGACCGAACTATCAACAGCTTCCAATCAACTGTCCGTTCGCTCAAGTCAACAACTACCAGCGTGATGGTGCAATGCCGTTTAAGCAGCAAACAAGTTCAGTCAACTACGAACCAAACCGTTACCAAGATGAACCGAAACAAACACCTGAGTATACGGAAGACACACAGCCACTCCATGATGACATTCATGGCCGTCTCGAAATCGAGAAAACGAATAACTTCGGACAAGCTGGTGAAGTCTACCGTCGTATGACGGAAGAAGAACAGATGGCCCTTCTCAATAACCTTGTGAATGACCTTCAACAAGTACGTCACGAAAACACGGTCTTACTTGCAATCTGTAACTTCTACCGTGCCGATGCGTCACTCGGTGAAAAGTTATCGGAAGCATTAAACGTCGATATCAAACCGTTCTTGCAACAAATGCAAAAATGATAAGCCGTATAAACGAACAGCCTACTCCTGAATCGGGAGTGGGCTGTTTTTAATTATAGAAACACTACTGACGGAAGACTTTTACATGGGATGACCCGTTCTTTTTTTGCAGCAACCACTTGTCACACTTCGCTTCAATCCGGAATTTATATGCTTCATGGGACAAAATTGAACCGTTCTGATGTCTCTACTGAAAAATCATTCAATTTCGAATAGAGTACGACTTGCCCGACGTTGACTTGTTTGATTTTATTTTTACGAAAATTCAACTTTTCAGCATCCGTAAATCGATTATAGACGGGTTTAAATCCATTACTTTGATGTGGTTGCATTTGAATCGCACGATCTGTATTTTCAATCTTATTACCTTTGATGATTCCACCAATGACACCGCGTCCGAGAATCGCAATCGCCTTTCCATCTGCTCGATGAACGTTTCGGATTGTATTCATTTGAACGATTGGCTTCTCCCAATTCATCATCGAAATCGCGTGATCTTTCGTACCATCAATCGTATTGTACTCAATTCGAATATTCTGATGTGGACGGTCTTGCGAGTATTGGTGGGTACCGACTGCGACATTAATGTTTTTGAACGTATTGTTTCGAATCACAATGTTTTGATTCGGTGTCCGATCCTGCGCAGACCACTTCCATCGAAATCCTTGTGTTACCGGATCAGGTGTATCTAAATTAATTGATTCATTGGGTCCCGTATTTTTAATCATCGTCGCATTGATGAATGCCATATTTTCTATCACAGCATGATTCGTTGCATCTAACTCAATCGCGTGTGAACCGTTTTGGTTACGAATCGTCAGTCCACCGATGTAAAGATTCGCGTTATGGGCGATCGCAAAGGCTGCGCCTCTAGCGAGATGACTTAAGTCGATTTGTGCATTGCCCTGACCTTCAATCGTCACATGATGTGAACCGTTATATTTTCCGACCGTTGTCTTCAGACGCAAAACGGATGGTGGGACGAGGTCGAAGACACTTGTTGTTGCTGCGATTTTTGTCGTCCCGGTATCGAATGTCTTTTTGATGACGGCACCATCTTCTAGACGAATCGTCGTATTCGATGGAACCCCCACACGAATCGGCGACAGATACGTTCCTTTCGCTAAGACAAGCGTCCCGCCGCCTTCCGCCTCAATTTTTTCTAAATAAGACCGCAACGTATAATAGTTTTTTGTTTTTTCATTATATGTCGAATACTTTCGTAAAACAGAATCAATCGGCTCCGTCCGAGGTGTAATCCGGTATGTTTTCATACTTTCGACTCGTTCGATGTCCGGCGCAATGAAGGTAAACGACATCGCACAAAGACACACTAAAATTAATTTCTTCAATCGTTCCACCCCTCTCATCCATGTATCGGCCGATTCTCAAAAACTATGTAGATACAAAGCGGGTGGACTCGAAAATTTCTCCAAAATCCATCGGGGTGAGCTACGATTCCTCCCGGATGCAAGAAAAAGCCAGCTTCCCCGTGCCCTTGACGGACAGGAAAGCTGGCTTGTGTCGTGCTAACCGATTCAGATTATTATTGATTACTTCGAACGGTTGGCGATCTCTGCTTCTAAATCAGCAACGAATTGCTCAAGCGAGGCATTGCTCGAATCTTTCGAGCCGTAACGACGGATGTTGACTTCACGCGCCTCTACTTCTTTATCCCCGAGTACGAGCATGACAGGGATTTTATTCATCTGTGCTTCACGGATGCGGTAACCGAGCTTCTCATCGCGGAAGTCTGTTTCAATCCGGATTCCTTTTTTCAAGAGCATCGCTTTAATTTCACGTGCGTAATCTTCCTGTGCCCGTGAGACCGGAATCAATTTGACTTGGACCGGTGCGAGCCATGTCGGGAATGCCCCTTTGTATTCTTCGATCAAGTACGCGACGAAACGTTCCATTGTCGAAACAACGCCACGGTGCAGGACGACCGGACGATGATCTTGTCCGTCATTTCCTTTATACGTCAATTCGAACCGCTCCGGTAACAAGAAGTCGAGCTGAACTGTCGACAGTGTCTCATCCTTACCGAGTGCTGTCCGGACTTGAACATCGAGTTTCGGACCATAAAACGCGGCTTCACCTTCTGCTTCGAAATATTCCAGTTCAAGTTCATCCATCGTTTCTTTCAACTCACGTTGCGCCATTTCCCAAATCGCATCGTTGTCAAAATACTTTTCTTTATCTGCCGGGTCACGGTAAGACAGACGGAATTTATAATCGGTAATCCCGAAGTCCGCGTAGACTTCTTGAATCAAGTGAACGATGGCTTTGAACTCATCTTTCATTTGATCCGGACGGACGAATGTATGCCCGTCGTTTAGGACCATGTAACGAACGCGTTGCAGCCCCGTCAGTGCACCTGACATTTCATAGCGGTGCATGCCACCAAGTTCTGCGACACGGAGTGGTAAGTCACGGTATGACCGTGGCTCATTTTTATAAATCATCATGTGGTGCGGACAGTTCATCGGACGAAGAACGAGTTCTTCATTATCCATCTCCATTTTCGGGAACATGTCATCTTGATAGTGATCCCAGTGACCTGACGTCTTATACAACTCAACAGAACCGAGCACAGGTGTGTAGACATGTTCATAACCCAGTTCGAGCTCTTTGTCGACGATGTACCGTTCGACAGTCCGACGGATGGCCGCCCCTTTTGGTAACCACATTGGTAACCCTTGACCGACGTCTTGCGATGTGAAGAACAAATCAAGTTCTTTTCCGAGTTTCCGGTGATCGCGTTCTTTGGCTTCTGCCAAGAAGTGTAAGTGTTGTTTCAGTTGGTCTTTTGTCGCCCAGGCTGTCCCGTAAATCCGTTGCAGCATTTTATTTTTTGAATCACCACGCCAGTAAGCACCTGCGATGCTCATCAGTTTGAAGACTTGTAGCTTCGCTGTCGCCGGGACGTGTGGACCACGGCACAAGTCGAAGAACTCGCCTTGGCGATACAGTGTCAAATCTTGATCGGCTGGAATCGACTCAATCAATTCGATTTTAAGCGGGTCATTCAGTTCCTTATAGATGTTTAACGCTTCGTCACGCGAAACGACTTCCCGTTCAATGGATAAGTTTTCTCCCGCAATTTTATTCATCATCTTTTCGATGACCGGAAGATCTTCTTCTGTCAAACGACGTTCCATGTCGATGTCATAATAAAAGCCGTTTTCAATTGTCGGTCCGATTCCAAGGTGAATCGTTTCATCCGGGAAAAGACGTTTGATCGCTTGCGCCATCAAGTGCGCAGACGAGTGACGAATCAAATCGAGTCCTTCTTCTGAATCGGGCATGACGAGTTCGATGACACCGTCTTTTTCAATCGGACGTCGATAGTCGATGACTTCACCGTCTAGTTTTGCGGCAAATGCCTTTTTACGGAGTCCTGGACTGATGGAAGCCGCGACTTCTTCAGCAGTTGTACCGGCTGCGAATTCTTTGACCGCGCCGTCTGGAAATGTAAGAGCAATAGTTGACATGACTGTTTCCCCCTTAAATTAAATAAAAAAAGACCCATCCCTCTAAAAAGGGACGAGTCTTCATCTCGTGGTACCACCCTCGTTCCCGAACATGTTTCCATGTACCGGCTCGAACACGCGATAACGGGCGTGAGACGCAAACGGATTAGCCCCGTCTGTGCTATGAGGGAGTAAAGAAAACGACTAGTATCCATGAGAAGCTTTCACCATCCTTCTCTCGCTTGTTTGGTCCAGTTCGTCCTTCGTATCCTCAATCTTTGCAAGTCACTATACTGATTGTGCACTAAGTATAGCGAAAGATGAAGTTCTTTGACAAGGAAAATTAATAGCGTCGGCGATTTTCACCTAAAAACTCGACTGGATTCGTTGTCGTCCGGATGCGTTCCATCAATCGCATCGCCTTCAATTTATCCCCTTGATCATTCGTAATCCCGAAATGAAGCTCGAGTTCATCATACGATAAGTTCGAACTGAACAATGTCGGCAAACGATGCATCATCCGGTACTGTAGGATGATCCCGAACAGTTCGTCCCGGACCCACGGGCTGATCGACTCCGCCCCGATGTCGTCAATCAATAAAACGGGGACCGTCTGGAAACTCTCGAGGAACGTATCAAAACTATCGGACCGGATTCGGCGTTTCGCTTCCGAGACAAATCCCGGCGCATGGACAAGAATTGTCGCAACGCGCTCTTTTTTCAGTGCATTCCCGATTGCTGCAAGCAAGTACGTTTTCCCGACACCAAAGCTCCCGTGCAGATAGAGTCCCTTGACCTGCTCGTTCGAACGAATCGTATTCAAAAATTGTGACGCTGCCCGCAAGGCAAGTTTTCGATCCGTCGTCGTCAAATCAAAATCACTGAAGTTCGCGTCCCGTACTTCATCCGGTAAAAACAAACTTTTGAATTTTTTTTCGAGCGCCCGTTCATTTTCACGATCTTTGAGTGCTTGCGTTTTTTCATAAGCGACCATGATTTGTCCTTTTTCTAAGTGCAGTACGGGCTGATAGCCTTCGATGACGGCTTTTTTTTCAATCACTTGATGACCGTCCATCTGTTCGGCATATTCATTGAGCTTTAACATCCCCCGCTCAATCATCCGTTGATCGATTTCAGGATGTGTCCTTAAAAAGACGATCACACCTGGATGCGATAGGACTCGCTCATGAATGGCGCGCACGGATGCTGCGACGCCTGGACGATTTAAGATTTTCTCAATCGATGATTGGATATGTTCCATCTCACTACTCCTTTACTTCCCCTTTAGTTCACGCAGAATCCGTTCCATTTCTGCATCATCCGGTACTTCGGATTCAAAACTCGCTTTTTTAGTCGCTTCATATTTTTGTTGTTTCTCTTTTTCTTCTTGTAGCCATTTCGGATTCGGTCCAGTCGAACTCGGACGCCCTCTTCTGCCACCAACGGTTTGGCGTGACCGTTCTTGCTTTTGATCTTGTTTCTTTGCGATCAATTCGTCTTGATCTTTTGTTTTCGCCAATGCTTCTGCTGCTGTCGCGTAACCTTTCTGTTTCCAATCGTCGACAATCGACAGCAAAAAGTTTTTACTGAATCGGTTATCTTTTTTGACGACAAGCGCATAGTAATAGGCAGCATTGACGATACCCGACGACATTTCATAATCGATGATCAATTGCTGAATCAATTCTTCATCTCGTTCAGAAAGAGCCTTGACCTTACGTAACTTCGCGACATAGTGCTTCGGATGAGTCCCTTCCATCGTCTCACTTTCACTTAACTCACCGACTTCGACTTCTTCGAGGACAGCGACCTTCGCTTTTTTATCACGACTGAGCTTTTGTTTCGCCGATAACATCATCTGTTTACAGCGCTCTTGCTTCTCACTGTCCGTCATTGGTAGGTACGCTTCATGCCGGAAGCGGGCATTCAACAGTTCCGCCATCAAGGTTTCATTCGACTGTGTGACATAGGCTAGCTTCAGCAACAATTGATCAATCGATTTTGTATAAAAGCTTCTCGGAAGAAAACGATCGGTCTGCCGCTTCATTTCTTCTAAATCGAATGAATAATCAAATTCATAGGCGGCACGTTCTTGTTTCGCATACGATTTTGGTTGATGGGCAGAAGCAAGTCCTGCTTTGACATCAAACACTTGATCAAAACGAACCGTCCGGTCAACGACATTTTTTGGTAGTTGCTCCGTCCGAAAACGATTTTGAAGTGCGCGAAAGCGAATTTCCCCGACACGATAAAACAGTAGGCTTGATAAGACACCATCATTCAAGAACGTATTCGGTGCTAACGGGACGCGAATTTGATAAACATAACGATAGGCAGCTTGTTTCGCCTCAAATGTTCGAATCAATCCAATTCCTTCGAGCTTAAAAAGCTCCTCTTTAAATTCATCAACAGAAAAGCCTAACAATGTCCCTAGTTCTGCATGTGAGATATATTGTGATTTCGTTTTACCAGGAATCATCTCACTCCAAAACGTTTGGTACAGACCAAGTGCTTTTACACCGATGATCGGCTGATATAAATAATAGAGGGATTGATAAGCTTCACGATCGACGACACCATTACTCATGATTAAACATAAGTCCGTTCCCGATACATCACGTTCCAACATCTTCTTCGTCCCTTCTTTCGTGAGAAAAAGAGAGGTGCGTTCTGACCTACAGACGACCTCTCCTCGATTACGTTAAATTTTCACGTTCATTTTCTTGATGGCGTTCCATTAGTTCAGATAACTCTTGGAAAAAGACATTGATGTCTTTGAATTGTTTGTAGACACTCGCAAAACGGACATACGCCACTTCATCAACAGAAGCGAGTTCATTCAAGACGAGCCGGCCGACTTGCTCACTCGGAATTTCATGTTGTGCCGTTTCCCGTAAGGCTTTCTCGACACGACTGACGACCGTTTCGAGTTGCTCAATTGAAATCGGACGTTTTTCACATGCTCGGACGAGTCCACGCAAGATTTTATCACGATTGAATTCGTCACGTGTCCCATCCTTTTTCACGATGATGAGTGGTGTTTGTTCAATCATCTCGAATGTTGTAAAACGATAACCACATGATTCACATTCACGACGACGCCGAATCGAGCCAAAGTCTTGCACAGGTCTCGAATCGAGAACCTTCGTCCCATTATAGTTACAGGCTGGACAACGCATGCCGCACCTCCGTTCACGTAAATTCTTTTGTTCCAATCATTTTCAATCGGTATGTCGCATCTAATTCTCGATAGATTGTTTCAATCCATTGCTCGAGGTCCGGACCAAGTAGTCCTTCGCGATGCAAAAACAAATCAACAGCTGTTCTACCAGAACCGACCATGATGACTGTCGCCAGTCCATCTAATCCAGTTCCTTGAAAAGATAATTCTCCTCGTTCAACATCAATTCGTTTAACGGTTCCGTGTTGCTTCGTCACGACAGTCTCAAGACCTGTAAACAACATCTCTGGAGTCGCAGCATAATAGTGCGTCCGTAATTTTTCGTTTTTATGCGTATCAGACGTTTCAAGTTGTTTTTGCAAACGTTCTTTAAATCCCATCCGCCATCACCTTTTCTGTTTTCTTCTACTATTAAGAATAACAGACGTCAGACATATTAAAAAGCCCTCGCCATAAAGACGAGGGCTGGTAGTTCGTGTTTTTGTCAGTTAACGTGCTGAATCGTAGCTGCTGGAACTTTAACTGGTCCCATGCCACGCGGAATTTCGACATTTTCACGGATTTTTGCATCTAATGCGTCAGCGATATAATTCGCTGCGATGGCTGGATCGATGCGATCCCCACACGTAAAGACATCAACTGATGCGTATCCGTGTTCTGGGAAACTATGAATCGTCAAATGCGATTCAGAAATGATGACGACGCCGCTTACTCCGTGTGGAGCAAACTTGTGGAATGCGACTTCGCGTACTTCTGCACCTGCTTGAAGTGCTGCGTCGACGAAGAGTCGTTCAACAAACTCCATGTCGTTTAATTTTTCAGGATTACAATCCCAAAGTTCTGCAATAATGTGTCTTCCCATAGTATCCATTAGTGGATCCCCCCTACATTCAATGGTCTTCAAAGTATAGTCATGATCACTTACTTTGCGCCTGAGTCGTTCGCACCCACGGGGGAAAGTTAGTCCAGAGAGGTCCTAACCCTTTAAGCTGCGATTGCCAGACCGATTGAAGTTCACGATTTGAATTATAGCGAGTATCAAAAAGATACACAAGGATAAATTTTAATTTTCAGCGTCTATTTATTAAAAAACCGCTCTACCTGTTGGTATAGAGCGGTTTCAAAAGTATAAATTATTTTAATTCTAATTCCTTTTCAACCGTTGTTGCCTCAATATGGGCTCCAATCATCTGAACGAGATCGACGACACGACATGAATATCCCCACTCATTGTCGTACCAAGCGAGCACCTTCACTTGGCGTCCCCCCATGACCATCGTCGATAGGCCATCGACGACCGTCGAACGGACTTCCCCGTTGAAATCAATCGAAACGAGCGGTTCCATCGTCAGTCCTAGAATCCCGTCTAACGCGCCGTCAGCTGCTTTCACGAACGCTTCGTTTACTTCTGCGACCGTCGTATCCCTGCTCACTTCGACGACGAGATCCACGAGCGACACGTTCGGTGTCGGAACACGGAGTGCAAGCCCATTCAACTTCCCTTCGAGATGTGGTAAAACGAGTGAAATGGCGCGTGCTGCACCGGTTGATGTCGGAATAATCGATGACCCGCAAGCTCGCGCGCGACGTAAATCCTTGTGGGGATTATCGATATTATTTTGATCATTCGTAAAAGCATGAATCGTCGTGACGAGCCCCGTCTCAATCCCGAACGCTCGATCGATGACTTGAACGACAGGCGCAAGGCAATTCGTCGTACAAGATGCATTCGAGACGACGTGATCACTCTCATGATCGTACATCGCATCGTTAACCCCCATTACGATGGTACGAATATCGCCTTTCGCTGGTGCCGTGATGACGACCTTTTTAGCACCCGCCAACAGATGTTTGCTTGCGCCGTCTTTCGAATTGAACTTCCCCGTCGCTTCGACAACGACATCAATCTCAAGTTCCCCCCACGGTAATAACTCAGGATTGCGTTCACTGACGATTTTCACGAGTTGTTCATTAATCATCAAGCCCTCCTCGACAATCTCGACCGGGTACTCAAACTTTCCATGGACCGTATCGTACTTGATTAAGTGCGCGAGTGTTTCCGGTGGATAACTTGCATTAATTGCGACGACCTGACTTTTCCCCTCAGCGATTAATCGACGGAACACCATTCGACCAATACGCCCAAACCCGTTAACTGCCACCTTGACTCCCATGTGCGGATCCCCCTTCAATGTGACGGATAATGCTCCGTTTACAGATAGAACTATATCATGAAATGTAAGCGATTTCATTATGTAAACAAAAAAAATTGAGAGAAGTCACCAACTTCTCTCAAAACAATGCTCAAAAGGATTCTCTAACTATTTTTCCAGGTCGTTCTCAGTGAGCCATCGGTAATGTTTTTAACCACTGATCAATTTGTTGGTATAACGCTTCGACCGTTCCTTCATTAATCAACACATAGTCGGCAAGGAGACGCTTCTGTTCAATATCGAGTTGGGATTGCACACGCGACGCTGCTTCGTCACGTGACATTTGATTGCGTTCCATCAAGCGCTCCAATTGTAGAGAAGCGTTACAATAGACCACTACGACTTGATCGACAAGCTGTTTCCAATCGCCTTCCAACAAAAGCGGGATATCAAAAACAACTAAAGATTCTTCTTGCTGTTCCAATTCGTCTGCCCGAGCGAGCATCTGTTGTCGAATCTTCGGATGCATCAACTCGTTCAGTAAATTCCGTTTTTCACTATCGCGAAAAATAATTTCACCAAGCTTGGCGCGGATTAATATCCCATCTTCAAATGCTTCCGGAAAGGCAGCTTTCACATCTTGATAAGCTATTCCATCCGGTTCCATGACTTCCCGTGCGATCAAATCAGCATCGATGACCGGAATCCCATTCGTTTGTAGATACGTCGCGACGGTACTCTTTCCCGTCGCGATTCCTCCCGTCAAACCGATTCTCATAACGCGACCTGCTGACAGTTCGGACAGAAGTGTGTCCCACGTCCACCGACCTTGATTTTTTCAATCGCCGTCCCACAGCGCGGACACGGTGCACCCGTCTGTCCATACACAGCGAGCTGCAATTGAAATTCGCCTTGTCCGGACGGTGAGACATAACTCCGAATCGTACTGCCGCCACTTTCGACGGCCTTTTGTAAGACATCGACACCTGCGACGTGAATCCGCGAAATATCGTCAAGCGTCAGGGCCCCTGCTTTCGTTAACGGATGAACCCGTGCCGCGAACAACGTCTCATCGACGTAGATGTTCCCAAGTCCTAAAAAGATCGATTGATCGAGTAATGCTGTCTTGATCGGGCTGCGTTTTTTGCGAATTAGATTTTCGGCTAAGACTTCCGCCGTGAACGTCGGATCAAACGGTTCCCGCTCGAGTTGGGCAAGTGGTGGGACCTGCATCACAGTCGCTTTTTCCCGCAACTCCATCGTCCCGAACTTTCGGACGTCGTTATAATGCAACTCTGAGCCGTCTGTGAACCGGAAGATGACATGGGTATGCTTATCTTTTTCAATCGCTTGCGGATACGGAAAATACTTCCCTTCCATTCGTAAATGACTGACGAGATAAAACTGTTCAAATGCAAATAAAAGAAATTTCCCACGCCGCTCGACGCGTTCGATCCGCTCTTGTTTTAAGGCGTCGACAAACGGTGCGACTTCCATTCCCCGGATCATCTTCGGATGGAAGACCTTCACAGAAGAAATCGTTTTTCCAGAGACCGTCCGCTCCAGACTGCGTCTGACGGTCTCGACTTCAGGTAATTCAGGCAAACTAACTCCTCCTCTAACCGATTATTTCGTTTCGTACCAGGAATGCCCCGCATCCCCGTCAACGCGTAACGGCACTGACAATTCGACCGTCTGCTCCATCGCTTGTTTGACGAGTGCTTTTAAAGCGTCCAGCTCTTCGTCTGGTGCTTCAAATATCAATTCATCATGTACTTGAAGCAATAAACGCGCCTTGAGTGGTGACGCTTCAAGCGCAGCATGTACATCGAGCATCGCTTTTTTGATGATATCTGCCGCCGATCCTTGAATCGGTGTATTGATTGCCGTCCGTTCTGCAAAACCACGTAAGTTAAAGTTTTTCGAATTGATGTCCGGGATGTTACGACGCCGGTTCATCAATGTCTCGACGAATCCATTCGCGCGTGCTTTTTCGATTGCAGCATCCATGAATAACTTGATTTGCGGGAACAGCTCAAAATAACGATCGATGAAGTCTTGTGCTTCTTTCCGACTGATATTCAAGTTTTGCGACAAACCGTAATCACTGATACCGTAAATGATTCCGAAGTTGACGGCCTTCGCTTGGCGACGCATGTTTCCTGTCACATCACCCGGTTCGACCGAAAAGACACTACTCGCTGTTTGTGTATGAATGTCAGCGTCGTGCAGGAATGCATCGACCAGCGTTTTATCTTCCGACATATGCGCCATGACACGCAACTCGATTTGTGAGTAATCGGCAGCGTACAGGGACCATCCGGCTTGACTCGGAACAAATGCTTTACGAATCTTCCGTCCCTCTTCAATCCGGACAGGAATATTTTGCAGGTTCGGGTTAACGGAACTGAGTCGTCCTGTTTGGGCGATCGTCTGAGCGAACCGCGTATGGATTTTCCCATCTTCTTTGATAACTTTTTGTAACCCTTCGACGTACGTCGATTGGAGTTTTTGCAGTTCACGATATAGCATGATGTGATCGATGACCGGATGGAGTGGTCTTAACTTCTCTAAGACATCTGCTGCCGTCGAATAACCCGTCTTCGTTTTCTTAAAGGCAGGAAGTTCAAGTTTTTCGAACAGGATGACGCCAAGTTGTTTCGGTGAGTTGATATTGAACGCTTCACCCGCTTGACCATAAATCAATTCCTCAAGATCCGTTAAGCGTCCTGCAAGATCATGTTGCATCTCTTGTAACGTCGCGACATCGACACGGATGCCGGTCCACTCCATTTCAGCAAGCACGCCTGACAAGGGACGTTCGAGCGTTTCATACAAGTCGAATTGTTGGTTCGCTTTGAGTTCTTCTTGTACTTTCGGGAACAATCGCTCAATCATCCGTGCTTTTTCTGCTAAATACGAATGCAACAGTTCGTCTGTCGGCACGCTACGTTTTGCGCCTTTTCCAAGGACTGCTTCTTCACTCGGTGCCATCATCGCATAATGACCGGCAATCGATGCAAGTGTTGTCCCACCACTCAAATTCAATAAGTACCCAGCGAGTAACAAGTCGTCGAAGGCTTGCAGTTTTAAACCATGTTTTCGTAATGCAAAGGCGACTTGTTTCGCATCGAGACAGATTTTTTGATGATCCGACTCAATCCACTCACGAAAAGCAGGATCTTCGACCAATTCACGAGAAGCGACATAAATTTGATTCGGTGTCGCGATACTAAAACCGATGATGTCTTCTTCCATGTAGTCTTCGCGCAACTGCTCGACGACGAGGACAGCATCCTGCACGTCTGAAGGAAGTGTCGTAATCGTCTCGATGTTCAATTGTTCCTTGTCTTCTTCCTTGACAACAGGGGCAAAACGATTCGTTAACGATTTAAACCCGAGCGATTGGAATAACGAATACGGTACTTGTGTATCGACATCACTGATCTGTAAATCCGGTAATGTGACGTCGAGCGGGACATCGAGTTTGATTGTGGCAAGTTCCTTCGACAACCGGGCAAGCTCTTCATTCGCGATGACCTTCTCTTTTTGTTTTCCTTTTAAGTCTTCGACATGCTCATATAGTCCTTCGACTGAACCATACGCAGAAATTAATTTAATCGCTGTTTTTTCGCCGATTCCAGGAATCCCGGGAATGTTATCTGATTTATCGCCCATCAACCCTTTTAAATCAATCATTTGAATCGGCTTCAGTCCACCGTATGTCTCGGCAAATAAGTCTTCCGTCATACACTGGACGTCCGTGATACCGCGCTTCGTGATCAATACCTCGACTTGATCGGTGACGAGTTGAAGTAAATCTTTATCCCCCGTGACGATCCGTGTCCGGTCTGCTGGCATCGTCCGTGCGAGTGTTCCAATCAAATCATCGGCTTCATAACGATGAAGCTCCATCATTTGAATACCGAGCGCTTCACAGATGTCACGTACGATCGGGAACTGCTCCCGTAGTTCAGACGGTGTCTTTTCTCGACTTCCCTTGTATTCTTGATACACATCATGGCGGAACGTTTCGCTCGAAGCATCAAACGCGACTAACATATGCGTCGGTTGCTCCTCTTCAAGTAATTTAAGTAACATCATCGTAAAGCCGTAAGCGGCGTTCGTGTTACGTCCTTGTGCGTCCGTCATCGGCGGCAAGGCAAAAAAGGCACGATACGTTAGTGAGTTTCCGTCAATCAATAAAAGTTTGTTTTCCATCGTCTCCGCTCCTTTGGAAGAATTTCTGTTCTTATTGTATCACTCTACACACATTTGTTCGCTAAAAACGCCATAAAAAAAGACGATTGGCTGTGAAGCCAATCGTCATGTGGTGTACGACATGGGAGCTGAACCAGTCGTTCCACAGATGATGAAGAAGGTATCTTTAGCATACACCCGCTCTGTAAAGAGAATATGAACTCACGGTGAAGTTCAGCCCTTTTTCGGTAAACGTATCGTAAAGGTCGTTCCTTGTTGCTCCTCCGACTCGACATCAATCGTTCCATGATGCAAATCAATGATGTGTTTAACGATGGCAAGACCTAACCCTGTTCCACCTGAATTACGACTTCTCGCTTTGTCAATCCGATAGAAACGTTCGAAAATCCGTTGCGTTTCTTTCGGATGTATTCCGATTCCGTCATCCTTGATTTGGAGCGTGACCATCTCTTCCCCATCTTCTAGGCTGACCCAGACATTCCCACCATTCGGCGTATAGTTTAAAGCATTGGCAACTAGGTTGACGACGACTTGTTTCAACCGATTCAAGTCTGCCCGGATGAAGACTTCCTCTTCCGTCTCGATATGAATCGTCATCTCTTTTTCTTGCGCCTTATGATGCAGCAACGTCTCTGTCTCGTTAATCAGACTTGTCACATCGACAATCGTCGTCTCAAGTTGATAGTTATCTTGTTCAAGACGCGATAACTCCAACAAGTCCTCTACTAATGTCTGCATCCGCTCAGACTCATCGTGAATGATATTCAAAAATTGTTCGCGGATTTCCGGTACGTCTTGCGCACCGTCAAGTAAGGTTTCCGCAAATCCTTTAATCGACGTCAATGGTGTCTTTAACTCATGACTAACATTTGCGACGAAGTCTTTTCGCATCTGCTCCAGCTTCTTGATTTCCGTGATGTCATTGAAAACGACGGTCGTACCTTGGACACGACCATTCTTACCGAAGATTGGTGCCGCGCTGACCATGAACGTCCGACTATTGATTCCAAAGCGGACACTCGATTGTTTCCGGTTCGGTTTTTCCGTCAAGTAAACATCTTCAATGACTTGACTCATCTTCTCATTTGGCAACACACGATAATACAGTTGACCATTTGATTTACCATGAATGTTGAACATTTCCCGATACGTCCGATTGACGAGGAGAACGTAGCCTTTTTCATCAATCAACATCAGACCGGCACCCATGTATTCAATCAACGACTCAAGTCGCGCGCGTTGCATCGCTTCACCGGACGAAGCATTTTCTAAATTACGTGCGAGTAAATTGATCGACTTCCCTAAGTCCCTTGATTCATCTGGTGAATTTAACTCATAGACACGGGATTTATAGTTTCCGTGCGATAGTTCACGTAAAACTTCCGTCGCTTCCGCTACAGGACGTAAGAACCGTTTCGTCGAGCTGTAGACGGTAAAGAAAATCATAAACAAGGACACGATGAGCGAAAGAACGATCACCGTCCAAATACGTGAGTAGATGACATCTAAGTCTTTCGTATAACGAATCAAGCTGAGGTACACTTCATTTCCACTAGCTGTCTGGACAGGTTTCGTGAACTGGAGACTCGTATCATCGGTCTTCGATTCGAACGTCCCATCCATCGGAATCGCTGAGAAATTGATCGCCCGCACATTTAATTTGGTAACATCAACGGGTGTCCCGGCAATGATTTCTCCCCGTGAGTTAAATAAAATCATATCGAAATGCGATTCTGCGTACAATTGGTCGACATACGCAGCCATCTCTTCTAACGATCGACCTTGTAAAATCGTTTCAACGAGTGATGTTTCATCCATCAACTTTTCTTTTTCGTTATTCACATAAAACTCTTTAAACGATTGTCCTAACAAAAAACCAAGCGCAATCAGCACAAGACTGATGAAGGACAACATTTTTAGTATGAATCGTTTTCGGTATTTGCTCATTCCACTTTCGGCTCCTCCATCTTATATCCGAGCCCACGGATTGTTTTAATATAGATCGGTTTTTTCGTATTCGGTTCAATCTTTTCACGTACGTGACTGATATGCACATCGACAATTCGCGTATCTCCGACGAAATCATAGTTCCAAATCGCAGATAGGAGTTGATCACGTGTCAAAACCCGACCTTTATTTTTAGCGAGGTAAACGAGCAACTCGAACTCTTTTGGTGTGAGCTCAAGGCGTTCCTCTGCTTTGAACGCTTCATAGTTATCCGGCACGATTTTGACGTCCCCGATTAAGATCGTCCCATCCGTCGTTTCTTCCGTCGCGACTTGCTGATTCATTCGGCGGAGAATCGCCTTGACACGGGCTACGACTTCACGCGGACTAAACGGTTTCGTCAAATAATCGTCTGCTCCAAGCTCAAGTCCCAGCACTTTATCAAATTCGTCATCTTTTGCCGTCAACATCAAGATTGGTGTGTTGATTTTTTGTTGGCGAAGTCGTTTACAGACTTCAAGCCCATCTAGTTCCGGTAGCATTAAATCGAGTACGATCAATGCGGCATCTTGCTTTTCCGCTAATTTTAAACCGGACATGCCATCGTGGGCAGTCTCTACAATAAAGCCAGCTTGTTCTAAATTGAATTTCAAAAGTGTAGCGATCGAGAGTTCGTCATCAACAACAATTATTTTATCTTTCAAAACAGTCGGCCTCCTCGGCAAATCTCATCTTTGAATGCGGAATTCATTGGAATCCACTTCTTCTGTCTTCATCTTAACGACTTTTCCTACTGAATCACAAATCTTTCTTGCCTTTCTTTACACAATCTTTAAGGTCAAGCTACGTCGAAAGTCAGATTTCCGTGTAAAAGCCCATCAATTCGGGAAACAATACTATACCGTCAATGAATCTGGAGGAATAGACATGGAATGGAACAGCCCTTTACTCGCTGCATTTACCGCATGGTTTATCGCACAAGCCGCAAAACTCATCACAGGTGTCATCAAGAATAAAACTTTTGATCTTGAAATCATGTTCGCATCAGGCGGCATGCCAAGTTCACATAGTTCGACCGTCGTCGCCCTCGCCGTCGTCATCGGCTTCCAAGAAGGCTTCGGTTCGTCGCTGTTCGCTCTCGCGACCATCTTTGCAGTCATCATCATGTATGACGCGACAGGCGTCAGGCAGGCTGTTGGGTTACAGGCAAAATTACTGAATGACTACTTCAAGGGAATTCGTCATGACACCCCACTATTAAACGAATTAGTCGGACACACGGAATTCCAAGTATTCGTCGGCATGTTGCTTGGTTTAGCAGTCGGTTTCCTATGGCCCGTTTTGTTCGCTTAACCAGAAAAACCCCTAACGACCATCTTTGTGCACTTAGATGTCGGTCAGGGGTTTTTTTTGAGACCTTTTGCTAACGATTGACGTTTAGAACAAAAAGAGGTGAGATATATGGCACGTTGTACGTATTGTCGACATACTTGGACAGCAAAAGAAGTCCGGAACCTCATCTTTTCGAAAGATGGAAAAGACTGTTCTTCTTTTGAGAATCGCCAGTATTTTTTAATCAAACACCAAGGATACTTACTGAGCATCGGATATTTAAATGAATTCCTTACCTTCCTCCTCGTGATCACCTTCACCTGGTACACAAGGCTTTCACAAACGAAAGAACAAACTTTTTTTAACGTAAAAACCACGCCATCCCGAAACAGTCAAGACTGTCTAGAAAGGCGTGGTGTTGTAATTTCACATTCATAAAATCGTCAGGACAGATCGAACGGTCTCCGCCGAACGGTCAAGCGATTGTTGTTCGTCTTCTGTCAATTCAAGCTCGATAATCTGTTCAAGACCATTCCCACCAATAATCGTCGGAACCCCAAAGTATAGATCGTGATAGCCATACTCTCCTTCAAGATACGCGATGGCTGGTAAAATCCGTCGCTGATCTTTTAGGATCGCCTCTACCATCTCGACGATGGCAGCCGCAGGTGCATAGTAGGCAGAACCGTTACCAAGTAACTGAACGATTTCTCCACCACCTTTACGTGTCCGTTCAACGATTGCCGCGAGGCGATCGGCAGAAATGAGTTTCTCGACCGGAATACCACCCGCTTGTGAATAGCGAAGTAACGGCACCATGTCGTCTCCGTGTCCGCCGAGAACAAATCCCGAGACGTCCTTGACGGAAACATTCAACTCCATGGCGATGAACGTCCGGAACCGTGCCGTATCGAGCACGCCCGATTGACCAATGACCCGTTCTTTCGGAAATCCTGACTCCTGAAAGACCGTATAGGTCATCGCATCAACCGGATTCGTCAAAACGATGATGATCGATTCCGGTGCATGCTGAACAATTTCTTTTGTCACCGATTTCATGACAGTTGCGTTCGTGCTGACTAAGTCTTCCCGACTCATTCCGGGTTTCCGGGCGATACCTGCCGTAATGACGACGATATCCGAGTCACTGATGTCCTTGTAGTCAGACGTTCCTTGAATCCATGAATCAAATCCTTGAATCGGAGCCGTTTCCTGTAAATCAAGTGCTTTGCCTTTTGTCGGATCTTCCAGTTGCGGCATATCGACGAGTACGATATCTCCAAGCTCTTTTTGAGCAAGATAAAGTGCTGTCGTCGCTCCCGTAAATCCACTACCGATGACTGAAATTTTCTTCCGCTTGTTCATCTTCCCATACCCCCTCTAATCCGAGATTACATGTTTTTGATGAGTTCATCCGCGAATTCAGAACATTTTACTTCTGTCGCGCCATCCATGAGACGTGCGAAGTCATATGTGACCACTTTTTCTTCGATTGATGTTTCCATCGATTTGATGATTAAATCAGCCGCTTCGTTCCAGCCAAGGTGACGGAACATCATTTCTCCAGAAAGGATGACAGAAGACGGGTTTACTTTATCAAGACCAGCATACTTCGGTGCAGTACCGTGCGTTGCTTCGAAGATTGCATGTCCTGTGATGTAGTTAATGTTTGCTCCTGGAGCAATTCCGATTCCACCGACTTGCGCTGCAAGTGCATCTGAAATGTAGTCTCCGTTTAAGTTCATTGTCGCAACGACATCAAACTCTTTTGGACGCGTGAGAATCTGTTGGAGGAAGATATCTGCAATTGAATCTTTGACAATCAATTTGCCAGCAGCTTCAGCTTCTGATTGCGCTTTGTTTGCTGCATCAGCACCTTCTTCTTCTTTGATGCGGTCATACTGGTTCCATGTGAAGACGTGCTCTGCGTATTCACGCTCAGCAAGCTCGTATCCCCAGTTTTTGAAAGCACCTTCCGTGAACTTCATGATGTTTCCTTTATGAACGAGCGTCAATGAAGCACGTTTGTTTTCAAGTGCATATTCGATTGCAGCACGGACGAGGCGTTCTGTCCCTTCTTTTGAAATCGGTTTAATTCCGAGACCTGATGTTTCTGGGAAACGAATTTTATTAACGCCCATTTCTGTTTGGAGGAAGTTAAGTAATTTTTGTGCGCCTTCACTGCCTTCTGCATATTCGATTCCTGCGTAGATGTCTTCTGTGTTCTCACGGAAAATGACCATATCAGTATCTTCAGGACGTTTAACAGGTGACGGGACACCAGTGAAATAACGAACCGGACGGAGACATGTGTACAAGTCGAGTTCTTGACGAAGAGCAACGTTCAATGAACGAATTCCACCACCGACTGGTGTCGTGAGTGGTCCTTTGATTGCGATGATGTGCTCACGGATTAGGTCAAGCGTTTCTTCAGGAAGCCAGCTACCTGTTTTATTGAATGCTTTTTCGCCTGCATAGACTTCTTTCCATTCAATTTTCTTTTCGCCGTTGTATGCTTTTTCGACTGCAGCGTCAAATACGCGAACTGCGGCATTCCAGATATCAGGTCCAGTGCCATCACCGATGATGAAAGGAATGATTGGAGCGTTAGGTACGTGCAATGTTCCGTTTGTTACCGTGATGTTTTCGCCTTGAATTGTAGCCATGTGTAAAATCCCCCTTGAATAATAGTTAACGTCAAAAAGCGGGAGAGGATTGCTCCTCTCCGTCGCTTAACGTTCGTTCATAGACACGTATGTCCGGTGCGTTTCACCAATATAATCTGCGCGTGGGCGAATGAGGCGATTGTCACTATATTGCTCTAAAATGTGCGCTAACCAACCTGACATCCGACTAACAGCAAAGATTGGTGTAAACAATTCTGTCTCAAGACCAAGTGCATGATACGTAGAAGCAGAATAGAAATCAACATTTGGTTTCAATCCTTTTTCCGACTGGACGATTTGATCAATTTTCACTGACATCTCATACCATTTCGGCTCTCCGATTTGAGCAGTCAACTGACGGCTCATCTCTTGGAGATGCTTCGCACGCGGGTCGCCGTCCTTGTAGACACGGTGACCGAAGCCCATGATTTTTTCCTTGTTCTTAAACTTATTATGAACATACTCGTCAACCTTTTCAACCGAATCAATTTCAGTCAACATTTTCATGACCGCTTCGTTCGCTCCACCGTGAAGTGGTCCTTTGAGTGCACCCATTGCCGCCGTCACACCTGAATAGACATCAGAGAGTGTCGCGACACATACACGTGCTGTGAACGTCGAGGCGTTCAACTCGTGGTCTGCATGGAGAACAAGCGCCTGATTGAAGGCTTTTTCAGCAACTTCTGTCGGCTCTTCACCCGTCAACATATACAGGAAGTTCGCAGCATACGAAAGACCGGATTTTGGTGCAATCGGATCGTGTCCCTTCTTGATACGCGCGTACGCTGTGACGAGTGTCGCGATTTGTGCTTGGAGTTTGATGGCTTTAGCGTAGTTCGCCTCTGTCGACATATCTTCAGCAGACTCATCATACAATGCGAGCTGTGATAAAGCAGTTCGGATGGCTGCCATCGCGTTCGCTGTTTTCGGAGCTACTTTTAACGTCTCAAGTACAGCCGGTGCAACTTCTGCTTCAGTAATCAAAGCTTCTGAAAGTTGCTTTAACTCATCCTCTTTTGGCAAACGATCGTTCCAAAGTAAGAAGACGACTTCTTCAAATGAGGCGTGCTCCGCCAAATCATCAATTGTATAACCACCATACGTCAACTGACCATCGATAATCGAACTGATTTTCGATGCTGTCGCGACGATTCCTTCTAACCCTTTTGTTTGAGCCATGTAAAAATCCCCCTTTTTTTCCCCCAGAAATTTAAAACGCTTTCATTTCCGTATTGAAAAAAAGACGTCTATTCAAGAGTCATTCCCCTTGCTGAAGCGTTTGCTCTCGAATAGACCATCTTGTTTCTGTCCTTAGTATAAACAAAATTAACCAAAAAGTGAACGAACTTGCATACTATTATCAAAAAATTAATTTGCCATCGTTCATTTAAGTCGGTTAGCCACTAAATGCTTTTGATATAACATCCCACATTCCAATGACGAGTGCAGCGATTCCTGCTCCTATCAATGGACCTACGGGAACACCTCTGAATAAACCGACCGCAAGAATTGTTCCGGCAAGCAGTGCCGTCGTGACGAGTGGATCTTCCTTCATCAAACCGACCCCGTGTGCAGCAACGATTGCGACGAATATTCCCGCTAAAAATGAAATGATTCCGATATGACCCCGGATGCTGTTTAACAATTCCTTAAACCCAATGTCCCCTGCCGCAATCGGCACGAGAATCGCAGCCGTGATCAATGTCACGCCCCAGGTGATCCCCTTCGCCTGCAACGATGGGAAGAGGCGACTATCTAATCCAATCGCTTTGACGATCAACAAGAAGGCAGCTGCGATGATCAGTGACTTATTTTGCGCAATGACTCCGATTAAAACAAGACCAATTAAAAAGAGATAGGCTTCCATGACGACCCCCATGTTTCGAAAAAACGGACATGGCTTTCGCCATATCCGTTTCATTGATTATGCGTTGTACAATTTCCCTGTCAATGGATCGATTGAAATCATTTGACCATCCGCGAAGATTGTCAAAGCATTTTCGACACCGACGATGACTGGTTTTCCGAGTGAAGGACCTACGATCCCAGCATGGCTTGTTAATCCGCCATCGACTGTGATCATTGCAGCTGCTAACTCGATTGCAGGCATCATGTCACGATCTGTTGAGTTCGTCACGAGAATCATACCTTTTTTTGCTTTTGCGTTCGCTTCTTCAGCTGAGTTTGCGATGACGACTTCGCCAACGACACCACGTTCGCCGATTCCACGACCGTTTGCGATTTCTTTACCAACGATATGAATTTTCAGCATGTTCGTTGTACCGGCAGTTAGAGCAGGGATACCAGCAGAGATGACGACGAGGTCGCCATCTGTGACGAATCCAGCTTCTTTTGCTGTATCAGCCGCAAGCGTCAACATATCATCCGTATTGTCAGAGAGATGATCAACGACGATTGGGTATACACCCCAGACGATGTTCAACTGACGCGCAACACGCGCGCTTGGTGTGACCGCAACGATGTTCGCCTCTGGACGGTATTTCGAAATCCGTGATGCCGTGTAGCCTGATTGCGTTGGCGTCAAGATTGCTTTTGCGTCCAAGTTGATTGATGTATGCGTCACCGCTTGAGCGATTGCATCCGTCACCGTGTGTTCGCTACGCGTTTGGCGATCTTTTAATAGTTTTTTGTAATCGAGCATTTTTTCTGTCCGCTTCGCAATCGTATGCATCATTTGAACAGACTCGATCGGGTAATCCCCTGCCGCCGTTTCGCCTGAAAGCATGATTGCATCCGTTCCATCAAGAATCGCATTTGCGACGTCTGATGCTTCGGCACGTGTTGGACGTGGGAAACGTTGCATCGAATCAAGCATCTGTGTTGCTGTGATGACTGGTTTACCATAGTGATTGCAAATTTTGATAAGGTCTTTTTGAGCTGGTGTTACTTCTTCAGTCGGAATCTCGATTCCAAGATCACCACGTGCAACCATCAAACCGTCTGAAATCGCGATGATTTCTTCGATGTTGTCGAAACCTTCTTGGTTTTCGATTTTCGGGAAGATTTTAATGTGGCTCGCATTGTGTTTTTCAAGCAATTGACGAATCGCCACAACATCAGACGCACGACGGACGAATGAAGCAGCGATTAAATCGATGTCACTCTTGATTCCGAACTCGATGTCCGCGATATCTTTATCTGTCAAGGCCGGTAAGTTAACTTTTACGTTCGGTAAGTTAACACCTTTTTTCGTTTTGATGATTCCTTCGTTTTCGATGTCACACAGAAGTTCACGATTCTCGAGTTTCTCTGCGACACGAAGTCCGATCAATCCATCATCTAACATGATCATCGAACCGACTTCGACATCATCATACAAACCGTCATATGTTACAGAGAATTTATCTGCTGTACCGACGATTTCGTTTGCGTCACCGCTGACGACGATGACTTGTTTGCCACGGACGAGAAGCGCTTTTCCTTCTTCAAACGTATGCGTCCGAATTTCAGGACCTTTTGTATCCAAAAGGATTGTGACTAATTTGTTAGCTTCTTCAGCTGCACGACGGATATCCGTGATACGTGCACCGTGCTCTTCGTAGTCACCGTGTGAGAAGTTCAAACGAGCGACGTTCATTCCTGCTTCAATCATTTCTGGAAGACGTTTTTCTGACGCCGGTCCAATCGTACATACAATTTTAGTTCTGCGCATATTCCATAAACCTCCTACAATGTTTGGCCGTTTGTCAACAGTGCCAATAAACCTAACCAAAATGACCTCAAGTATTAAAGATATATTAAATTGAAAGTTGTTTCGACAATTCTAAGATATCAAGATCGAGTACATGTTTGTTTTCATCTAATGCTTCGTCAATATCAAGATCCATCATTTTACCACCACGGACGCCAACAACACGTCCCTGTTTACCTTCAAGTAAAATGTCGATTGCGTAAGCGCCCATCCGGCTCGCAAGTACGCGGTCAGCAGCTGTTGGCGCTCCACCACGTTGAACATGACCTAACACGGTAACACGTGTATCAAGCCCTGTCTCTTTTGCGATTTCATCCCCAACATCTTGCGCCCGACCTGCACCTTCAGCGACGATGACGATCGAGTGTTTTTTACCACGATTGACACCACTTTGAATACGATCGAGGACTTCTTTTAAATCTTCTGGACGCTCTGGAACAAGAATCGACTCTGCCCCACCTGCTAATCCAGCATAGAGTGCGATATCTCCAGCATCACGACCCATGACTTCGATGACATATGTCCGCTCATGCGAAGATGCCGTATCCCGGATTTTATCGATTGCTTCGAGCGCTGTATTGAGCGCTGTATCAAATCCAATCGTATAATCCGTTCCTGGAATATCATTATCAATCGTTCCCGGAAGACCGATTGTCGGGAAACCAAGCCCCGTCAGTTTTTGAGCACCACGGTACGACCCGTCGCCACCTACGACGACAAGTGCGTCAATTTCAAACTTCTTCAAGTTGACGACTGCTTTCGCACGTCCTTCTTCTGTGCGGAACTCAGGACAGCGAGCTGAACGAAGGAACGTTCCTCCACGCTGAATAATGTCGCCAACCGACCCAAGGTTCAATTGGACGAGATCTCCATTGATTAAACCTTGATATCCATTGTAGACACCAAATACTTCTAGGCCATGAAAAATTGCTTTACGTGTAACAGCACGCACCGCAGCATTCATCCCGGGTGCATCTCCACCACTTGTTAAGACAGCAATCCGTTTTAAACTCACGTTAATCACCTCTCTATTAATCTGAATCTAAAATAGCACGTTGTTTTCTTGTTTTACAACAGGGCAGATTGCATAAACTTGAACCGACAGTTTGTTCAGCCTATCACGAAATAAGGAATCCCAACCATGATAGCGATTACATGCCCCTTATGTGCCAATCCGGTGATATTTTTCTGTGCGCTTCTCAATCAGCTGTTCTGATGTTAACTGTGTAAGATACGCAAGCTTCTGTTCTAGTACAACTTTTAATTTGTCCGCCTGTAATGAAACATCTAAATGTGCCCCACCAATGACTTCAGGAATGATTGCATCCGCAATCCCTAGACGCAATAAATCGGGTGCAGTAATTCGCATTGATTCCGCCGCTTGTTCTGCAAGACTTGCATCTTTCCAAAGCAGAGCAGCTGCACCTTCAGGTGATATGACAGAGTACGTTGAGTTCTCGAGCATCAACAGTTCATCACATACACCGATACCAAGCGCTCCACCAGAACCGCCTTCGCCAATGACGATCGAGATGATCGGCACTTCCATGCCAGCCATTTCAAAGAGATTTTTCGCGATCGCCTCGCTTTGGCCGCGCTCTTCCGCTGCACGACCCGGGTAAGCCCCTTTCGTATCGATGAACGTAATGATTGGACGGTTGAACTTCACGGCTTGTTGCATGAGTCGAAGTGCTTTTCGATATCCTTCCGGATGAGGCATTCCAAAGTTTCGGCGGATGTTTTCCTTCGTATCCTTACCACGCTGATGGCCGATGATTGTTACAGGTCGACCGTTCAGCATCGCGATTCCGCCAACGATTGCAGCATCATCATATCCATGCCGATCGCCATGAAGTTCAATGAAGTCGTCACAAATCCGCTCGACGTAATCAAGCGTCGTCGGTCGTTCAGGATGACGTGCCAACTGCACACGGTTCCACGCTTTCATATTCCCATAAATATCGAGTTCTAATCGACGTAATCGTTCTTCGAGCAAATTCAGCTCTTCTTTAAAATCGAGACCTTGCGTTTCCGCCATGTCGTGAAGTTCTAATATTTTCTCGCGTAACGCGATGACTGGTTGATCAAATGGTTGCATGATTTGTTCCCTCCGCGTGCATCATCAGAATTCGTTTATAGTAGGTCTTCAAATCGTGTCGTGATACGACATCATCGAGTTGACCCGCTTGTAGTAGAAATTCCGACGTCTGGAAATCCTCCGGCAATTTTTCTCGAATCGTTTGTTCGATGATCCGTCGTCCTGCAAAACCAATCAACGCGCCCGGCTCTGCAATGTTGTAATCTCCAAGCATCGCAAAACTAGCTGAGACACCACCTGTCGTCGGATGAGTCATGCATGAGATGTAGAGGAGTCCGGCATCCGAATGTTGCTTCAGGAATAAACTTGACTTCGCCATCTGCATTAAACTGACCATGCCTTCTTGCATCCGTGCCCCACCTGAAGCAGAGAAAATCGTTACAGGCAATCGGTGTTTCGTTGCATACCGGACTGCTTCTGCAATCGCTGCTCCAACTGCCGCCCCCATCGAACCCATCCGAAAGCGAGCATCCATCACACACGCAACGAGTGGATGACCATCCACCGTCCCGACACCACAGACGATGGCTTCTTCAAGACCTGTCCGCACTTGATCGCCCTTCAATTTTTCTGGATAATCTTGAAATTGAAGCCGGTCTGCTTTTACTTTCGGAAGATCAAAATATGTGATGCTACCGTCATCAAATAGTTGCGAAAAACGTTCCTGCGCCGTCAAAGGATGGTGATATCCACATGTACAGACACGCAAGTTGGCTTCAAGTTGTTTCGTATATTGGATTAATTTACATTTTGGACATTTCGTCATCAGTCCGACTGGGACGTCGACCCGTTGCTCTTTCGTCGTCAACGTCACGAACTTTTTAGGTTTTCGAAAAAATGCTTGCACGTTAGTTCCCCCTTGTAGTTCCTAAGAGCGTTTCAGGAGTGCTTCCCGTTCCGCTCGCGTATAGAGTTCCCCTTGACCAAAACTTTGATAAAATGCATTCACTTGTCTCCAAATCCGCTCGAACAAATCATTTTTCACCGTATTGATCAACGTTTCTCGAAACGCAGTATCTGAATCGAGATGTTCTTCCAAAAACGTATAATCGTCCAACTGGGCAATAGCAGATTGTTCAAGTAAGCGAAGTGTTCCTGCTAAATCTTCAAATTTCGAGTCGCCGGTCACTAAAAATTGGGCAATGATTTGAATATAGGTATGGTCGTCACGATTTAAAAGAAAGCTTCCTCCACCATGTCTCGTCTCGATGATTCCGAGATAAGCAAGCGTTCGCAATGCTTCCCTGACGGACGGTCGGCTGATTGCTAGTCGCTCAGCCAACTCACGTTCAGATGGGATTCGATCTCCCGGAACTAATCCATCCTGCTCAATCATCAATTTAATTGCCGCGATGTTCATTTCAAAAGCGTTTCGCTTTTTCTCCATTTTTACGGCACCACCTTTCTGACGTACCCGTCATTACATAAAATCAGGTGGCATTGGTCAGACCAATTACCCCTTATTATAACAAATCTTATTACCTACTACTAGTTTGATCGAGGGACATTTTTTAAGATGATGTTCGCTTCACCAAATTGAATCCGTAATTGCGCGAACAGCTCTTCTTCATGACGAATCGCATATAAACCCGGCAACGTCTTTGTTTCGTTCGTGTCAGCATAGCGGACGACGACCGGGATGTCACCCGGTGCGATTTCAAGTACACGTTCAAGAGGAGCCAGCTCATTTTTAGAAGGTAACTTGATGAACAAGACATCTTGACCAAGCGGACGCAACCGCTCTAACACGAACTGCCGTTCACCCGCCCGGTCTTGCACCTTCACTTCGATCAACAACACGTTTCCGACATACAACGATCGTTTATACATGTCGTACTGTTTCGGGAAAATGACGACCTCTTCGTTCGAATACCCATCAACGGCTTGCATGACGCCCATTGATTGTGCGCGTTTCGTCTTAAACTCACGCAGCTGCTCGATGTAACACACAAGATAGACGGATTCTTCCATCTCGCTTGAAACATCATGAAAATGCGTCGTCTCGACTTGCGGTGTCATCGCTGTCATCAAAGGTGAGTAGGTTAACCAGAATCCAAGTGCTTCACGTTCGAGCCGCGCCCAGTCCGTCGCAGTACGTATGACGGCTTTTGTCGTTGCCCGCTTACCGAGGCTTGCTAATTCGTCCGGTAACAACGTATTCGAAGCCATCGTAAAGTAATCAAGGACTTCTTGTTCCGCTAATCCCCGGTCACCATGCGTCGCTCGGTCGAATGCCCCACCGTAAAGTAACAACTCGATTTTAGCGCGTTCTTTTTTCCCCCAGCCGACTGCAGTCAAAAGTTTAGTGATTGTCTGAGACGAGCTGGCCGCTTCCTTCAATAACTTAAAATCACGTTCCGTAATCCCGCGAAGGGTCTGAATCCCGAGACGAATCCCCTTCCCTTCTAACGTCGAACGATAGTCTGAAATCCAAATGTCGGGCGGCAATGCAGGTAAACGTTTCTCGCGCATCGCTCGGACGAGACGTTCCGGTTGATCGATTGAAACGAGTGAAAAGATTTGTGGATAGTGCGCTTTTGTATACCCTAGAGCATAACTGATTTTCGTATAAGCTACTGCATGACTCCGGTTAAAGCCATAGCCCGCGAACCGTTCGATTTGATCATATAACGTCTCAGCGACGGCATGTTCCAAACCGTTTTGAACAGCCCCTTGCAAAAATCGTTCTTTTTCCGACTCGACCGATTGACTGTTTTTTTTCGAAATCGCTCGTCGTAATATATCTGCTTGCGCCAACGTAAATCCGGCGACCCGACGCGTGATTTCCATGATTTGCTCTTGATAGACGATGACACCGTATGTCGTCTCGAGGACGTCTGCCAAGATTGGATGTACCATTTGATACGGTTGCCCCGCCTTCCGTTTCGCATATAGATCGATGAATTTCATCGGTCCCGGCCGAAAAAGCGACATCGTCGCGACTAAATCTTCAAAGCGGGCCGGTTTGACTTCGCGTAACGTTTGTTTCATCCCATTCGATTCAAACTGGAAGATGTAATCTGTATCCCCCCGCGCGAATAGACGGAGCGTCGCAGGGTCTTCCTCGGGGAGCGTTTCCATCGAAAAATCCGGATGCTCTCTGCGAATCAATTGTTCCATTTGTCTAAGACGTGTCAAATTACGTAAACCAAGCAAATCAATTTTCAAAAGGCCTTGTTGCTCAAGCGCCTTCATCAAATACTGCGTCACGAATCTCTCACTTGCTCCCGTATCGAGCGGTGTCGTCTCAATCAAATCTTCCGAACCGATGACGACGCCTGCCGCATGAATCGACCGCTGTCTCGGCAACCCTTCAATCGCTTGAGCTAGATGAAGCAACTGTCTTCGTTTCTCGCTTCCAGAGAACCACCGGTAAATCGTCTGTTTTTGTTCGATCCCTTGTAAAGTCGTCTCTTTTCCGATCTGTTTCGCAGCAGCATCGGTCTCATCTTTGGAAAATTCAAGAACACGGGCGACGTCACGTAATGCAGCTTTCGCTCCAAGAGTCGACAATGTCCCGATTTGACCGACATGACTTCGACCATATCGTTCAACGAGGTAATCTAATAGTTCCTCCCGTCTTTCATCTTCGACATCAATGTCGATATCTGGCATCGTGATGCGTTCCGGGTTCAAGAAACGTTCAAATAACAATCCGTATTTCAAGGGATCGACCGTCGTGATTCCTAACGTATAGCTGACAAGTGAACCGGCAGCGGAACCACGTCCTGGACCGACACGAATTCCCGTCGTTTTCGCATGACGTACCAAGTCCTCGACGATTAAGAAATAGTCCGCAAAACCAGTTTTCTCAATCACGTCAAGTTCGTACTCCAGCCTACTTCGTGCTGCTTCATCGACTAGACCATGTGCCAACAGTCCGTCTTTCGCTAACGTCCGTAGGCGACCGATTGAATCATCCGTCACCCGGGGTAAAGGACGTGACTGACGCGGTAGTTCAAGGGGCACTTGTGATTCACCCCAACGCTTCAGTAAAGACTGTTCGCGTCCGGTAAACTGTTCTTGCAGTTCGTCATTTGATTTGAGGTGTGCCATCCGATTGCTTTTATGTTCTTGAAATGCCGATCCGGCGGCGATTGCCCGAAGCGCCTGATAGGCATCCGCATCGTCTCGACGAAGATAACGGACGGGATCAATCGGAATCGTCTCGATTCCTAGTTCATCCGCCACGGCTCGATAGCGTTCGCGGCTGTCCCGCTCTACAGTCGACCGCGCAGCCTTGACTCCTAGATAAACCGTCGCATTTTTAGCATGGCCCATCCAAGCTACGACCTGACGTCGAAGTCTTACTTCATCCTCCGATGCTTGCCGCGTCGTCTCAATGATTGCAATCAACTCACTACAGTCTTCACTCGTCAGCCCACTCGCTAATTGATATAACGTGCGTAACCCGACACTCGTTTTGGCATACCATAAAAGATTGATGTCATCGGTGTCGGTCATCGTTTGCTGATATCCTACGACAGGACGGATGTCGCGAAGCTGACACTCTAAGATGAACGCCGGAACGCCGGTCAATGTCGTCTCACAAATCGCAGCAATCGTCACTCCTCGTCGCTTTAATTCATCAAGATAAGGTGTAAGTCGAATCGTACTTTGTAACGGACTGTATGCCGTCCGTACGTTCAGCTGCATCATTCTTCATCCCTCCTTTTCTTCCACTTGCCTCTATTATGAAAAGTAATGCTTCAAAAAGTTTTCAGAACATTCATATCTATCGGTCCCTCACTATCGCCTTCCTCTTCAATATTCGATACAATAAGTATAGAAATATCACGACTCGGAAGGAAGGAGTGTTTCTGATGATTTTAAATCGAAGCCAAATCGCCCGTGAAAAAGTCGAGCAACTTAAACTAGGTGTCACTGCCTTTACCGAAACAGAAGAAATTGCCGAAAGAATCCGGAAGTCTGTCAAAGAGCTTGAACTCAATGTCATCGAAGACCATACAGAACGCGGAATTTGGTTCATTCCGCAAGAAGAAGCAACAACGAACTAATACGATAAAAGGCTGTTCGCTACGTCTCCAAAATGGGATGATAGCGAGCAGCCTCTTTTCATTCGAAGCGGAAGTCTCGTGCGACTGCGTCGAGACGGGCGACGACTTGATCGACTTCTGACAAGTGATCGATTGTCGCGCCGGACGCCATCGGATGTCCACCGCCCCGGAACTCCTTCGCTACTTCGTTGATGACGGGTCCTTTTGAACGAATACGCACGCGGACCTCTTTTTCCGTCTCGAGGAATAACGCCCAACTCTTCATTCCTTTAAGGCCGGCAAAACTATTGACGAGCAACGAAGCTTGTTCGACCGTCGCATCGAAACGTTTTAACGTCTCTTGCGTCAAGACGACATAACCGACGCCTGCATCCGTCAACTGGATATGTTGCAGGACATACCCTTGCAAATGAAGTGCAACGAGTTCCGTTTGATACATGTTGCGATAGAGCCAGTCTGTATCGATTTCGAGATCAAGCAGTTGTGCTGCGACGGCAAACGTCTTGCTCGTCGTCCCTCTAAATTGAAAACGACCTGTATCCCCGACGATTCCTGCGTAAAATTGAATCGCCGCTGCCGCCGGGATAGGATATCCCCAGTCATTCAACAGGTGGACAAGAAGTTCCGATGTCGAACTGACGGTCGGATCGACGAGTTGGACTTTGGCATAGGCATCCTCGTCTGGGTGATGGTCAATCTTAATGACGTGACGCCCTGTCATCGCAACATGACCGTCGATTCGTGCTTCATTCGCCGTATCTAAAATGACGACGAGTGCTTCTTCATACATTTTCGGTTCCACTGCGTCGAGCTTCCCCATGAACAATAGGGAGTCTGCCATCTCACCGACGGCGTAGATTTTTTTCTCCGGAAATTGTTGCTGCAAGACTTCACGTAACCCGAACTGGCTTCCAAGCGCATCCGGATCCGGTCGTTCATGCCGATGAATGATAATCGTTGATGCGTCTTCAATCAATTGTCTGATTTGTTCTTTCACAGTGCACAGCTCCTCTAAATATTGATATGATACAAACAGATACGAAAAAGAAAGGAAGGTCATCCCCATGCAATTCGTTCTAATCTTGTTAATCGTCTTGTCGCTAGGAGGCTATTTGCTCGCTAAGCGTCGTGCATTCCATACGAAGAGTACGAATCGGAAATTTTTATTCAACACTCAAGCAAGCATTTGGCTGAGCCTCTTCGTCATCTTGTTCGCAGCCAATCAGTTTCTGTCCGGCGACGGTTTGACGACGTTGACGGGTAAAATCGTCTGTTCGATTTTAATCGTCGTTGGTCTTGCCTCGTTCATCGCTGGTTTCATTCGTTATCGAAAAATCTATCCTTATGTTGTTCGCGAAATGGAACAATCGTAAAAAAGACGGATCATCCGTCTTTTTTATTTGGTCATTTATCGATCGATCAGTTGTGAAGTCACAAGTGCCTTCGCAACGATTTGGGTTCCTTGGTACATCTCGACGTCGACTTTACCGAACTTCCGGCCAACATCAAATACATTCGCCCGAATCGTAATCGTACTCTCAATCTGGACTGGCTTGATGAAATAGATGCTGACATTTTCGATGACGAGGTCACCCTTCTTCATATGCCGTAACATCCGTGTCGCCCCTTCGACGAGCAGCGTCGTCAAGACGCCACTCGACGCCGTCCCCATGAAATTCGTCATCTGGGGTGAGACTTCAAGCGACAGATACTGCCCACGATCATCTTCGGCCGTCTTGATTTGTCCGGTAATTAAATCGTCGAATGTTTCACCGACTTGCGGCTGGCGGTTAGCAAGCTGGAGCGCCTTCAAGACATCCTGCCGACTGATAATGCCGAGCAACCGCCCATACTGGTCGATGACGGGTAACATCTCAATCCCTTCCCAGACCATCTGATGTGCCGAGTTCGTCACGCTCGTCCGGATACCGACCGTGATCGGATGCCGTGTCATGACTTTTTCGACCGGCCAGTCGTGCGGTCGGTCGATGATGTCTTTCGCCGTGACCACGCCGACGACCTTCATTTGCTCGTCGATGACAGGGTACCGATTGTGTTTCGTCTGTTCGTTCAACTCATGCCATCTTGAGATCGGGTCGTTCGTCTGTAAATAAAACGTATCATGCAACGGAATCAAAATATCGGAAACAAGCAGAATTTCCTTTTTAATCAGGCGATCATAAATCGCCCGGTTAATCATCGTCGCAACCGTAAACGTATCGTACGACGTCGAAATGATAGGAAGTTCCATTTCGTCCGCCAAACGCTTCGCATCTTCCGTCGTATCGAAACCACCTGTAATTAAGACTGCCGCTCCCGCCTCGAGGACCAGTTCATGCGCCTTCTCTCGGTTACCGATGATGACGAGACTATCGACGTCGATGTAGCGCATCATCGCCTCTAACTTCATCGCACCGATGACAAATTTCGTTAACGTCTTGTGTAGACCGTTCCGTCCACCGAGAACTTGTCCATCCACGATGTTGACAACTTCCGCGAACGTCAATTTTTCAATGTTTTCCTTCTGTTTCTTTTTAATCCGGATCGTTCCAACCCGTTCAATCGTCGAAACAAACCCTAAATTTTCCGCTTCTTTAATCGCACGGTATGCCGTACCTTCCGATACCGTTAAGTCTTTCGCAATCTGCCGGACGGATATTTTGGCGCCAACATCGAGATCTTCAATGTGCCGGATGATCTGTTCGTGTTTCGTAGGCATGCTGTATCCCTTCTTTTTCCTATATTCTACTCTTCTGTCATTATACTGTACTACTCGAAAGAATGAAAAGTGTACTAGTCCGATTTGCGAGAAATGTTTTCAAAAAGCAACGGTGTTATACTAAAACGTGACTAGATTAGAGAGGTGGTAATCAGATGGTAGAACGTACGAATCAAATTAGCCATGTATTAAAGGAATCAGGGGTCGATGTGGCCTTGATTACTTCAAAAGCCGGCGTCTTTTATTTTTCCGGTGTTTACGCTGAACCACATGAACGTGTCATGGCAGTCATTGTTGACGCAGATGGAAAACGCGCACTCTTTTGCCCTGCACTCGAAGCAAGCATCGTAGCCGCAAGTCCATGGGACGGAGAAGTCGTCACCTACGCGGATCATGAAAATCCATTTGATAAAATCACGGAATTGCTTGCATCGTTCGCCGTATCAAACAACCGCATCGGTATTGAAGGAGAGCACATGACGTTCAGCCGCTTCAAGGAACTCGAGTCTCGTTTAGAGAATGCGGCGATTCTTGATGTCGGAGATAAACTTCAGGCGTTACGCCTGAAAAAAGCACCGGAAGAAATCGCGATTTTGCGTGAAGCCGCTCAACTTGCCGACGAAGCGATCGAAATCGGTAAAAATGCCATTCGTCCCGGTATTACGGAAATCGAAGTCATCGCTGAAATTGAATTCGAGATGAAGAAAAAAGGTGTCCGGGAAATGTCTTTCGACACCCTGGTCTTATTCGGAGCAAACAGTGCCGACCCACACGGTGTGCCGGGTGACCGCGTCATCAATGAAGGCGACTTCGTCTTATTCGATCTCGGTGTCGTCTGGAAAGGCTACTGCTCGGATATTACACGCACATTCATTTACGGTTCAGCCAGTGAAGAACAAGAAAAAATTTACCAAACTGTTTTAACGGCACTTGAAACTGCGACAGACGCAAGTCGCGTCGGCATCACACTCGGTTCACTCGACGAAGCGGCACGGAACGTCATCGACCAGGCTGGTTATGGCGAATACTTCACACACCGCGTCGGGCATGGTCTCGGAATCGACGTCCATGAATTCCCGTCGCTTGCGTCAAACAATCTCCTGACAGCTGAAGCCGGTATCGTCTATACACTCGAACCCGGGATTTACGTTCCTAACGTCGGCGGCGTTCGAATCGAAGATGACATCCATCTCACAACAGACGGTCCTGAATCCTTGACACGCTATCCGAAACACTTACAATCAATCAAAGTAAATTAAACGTGTTACTAAAAAGAGTTGTCGCATCCGAAGTCTCATTCGGAAGCGGCAACTCTTTTTTTGATGATTATTTTCGTGACTGGTGAACGACATTAACGCCACCTGTCACATCGAGAATCGCACCCGTAATCAGGCTCGCATCCTCCGCAAGTAAAAATGAAATCGCGCGGGCGATGTCACCACCGACACCGGTCCGGCCGACAGGCGTTTGATCGTCTGCGACTGCTTCATCAATCCACTTTGTTTTATTGTCGCCGACGATATTTCCGGGATTGACCATATTTGCGGTAATCCCATGCTCCGCTTCTTCTAACGCAACACTTTTCGTCAAACTGACCATTCCACTTTTCGCAGCAGCAAAGGCAGCCCGGTAGACCCAGCCTGGCGCCGTCGCACTTTCAGGAAAACCGTATGTGATGACTCGTCCATAATGTTGGTCGCGCATGATTGGAATGACTTTTCGCAGCAACCAAAAGCTTGCCGTCAAATTGCCGCCGACCACTTCGTTCCATTCATCATCGGAATAATCGACGAGTGCTTTCCGTTCGAAAACATAAGGTCCCGCATTAAGTATCAACGCATCGATTCGTCCATGCTTCTCCATCGCCCGATCAACTGCTTTAAGCAATTCCGCTTGTTCCGTCACATCCGCCTGGATCGTGTCTAAGCGTTCATGGGTAAACTCCGGTTTCGATCGGTGCAATGCCGTCACATACCATCCTTCATCTAACAGACGACGTGTCACCATTTCGCCGAGTCCTTTCGTTCCTGCCGTAATTAACGCGTGCCTCATCTTAGCATCGCCTCCTTTTATCTTGTTCTATCTTACGATGTTCACGATTGAAGAACAATTTTTACAACTCCATCAATGTTCAACACTTTCCTTTTATGGGAATGGTATAATAAGGACGTAGCATTAGTCGAATACGAAGGGATGGATTCATCATGGCAATCGTATATCATAACGTACTAGTAGCAGTAGACGGATCAAAAGAAGCAGAACGTGCATTTGAGACCGCAATCGACGTCTCACTTCGAAATGATGCGAAACTAATCATCGCCCATGTCATCGACACACGGACATTTGCAACCGTCGAAGCGTACGACCGGACAATTACTGAACGGGCCGAATCGTATGCAAAAGAATTATTAGACGAGTATGTCAAAACGGCGCAAGAACGTGGAGTCAAAGATGTCGAAGTCGCAATCGAGTACGGTTCACCGAAAGTCACGATCGCGAAGAAACTCGCTCCAAATCATGATGTCGATCTAATCATTTGTGGTGCGACCGGCCTGAACGCCGTCGAACGTTTCTTCATCGGTAGTGTCTCTGAAAGCATCACACGTTACGCCAAATGTGATGTTTTGATCGTCCGTCTGTAATTGAATTCATTATTTTCTCCGCACCTTCTCACGAGGGTGCTTTTTTTCGTAAAAAAAATCCATCGAGCCGATGCCCGATGGATAGATGTGCTTATTTAAATTTAACGGTGACGTTACGACGTCCCCAGCTGAATGCTTCTGAGCGCGAGTAGTACAAGATATCAAGTTTTTTTCCTTTGATGGCTCCACCTGTATCCGCTGCCGTGTACGTACCTTTTAATTTCCCTTTGTAATACACTTTAACCGTCGAACGAAGCGGGATGACACGTGGGTCGACCGCGACGACTTTCTTCTTCGAACTCTTGATGTTCCAACCAATCGCTGTCAAGTTGCCGCTGCCTGGATCGTACGGCGTGTAAGCTGTCGCACTGACGTTTGTTAGTGTTTTCCAACCGCTTGACGATTGTTTTTTAGAAGACGAGCTCTTGACGACCTTTGAGTAACGTGCGCTTAAGTATGCTGTTTTTCCTTTATAGCTTACTTTGTACCAGTTACCTGTTTTTGCTTTGTACGGTAATGTTTGATTTTTATAAAGAAGACCTAATTTTTTCGATGACGTGGTTGCTTTTTGACGAACAACTAGGCTATTGACCGACGATTTAACATTCTTTTTAGTAGCAGCTTCTGCTTGAAGACCTGCAAACGAACTGAGTGCTAACAACATTGCTAAAACACTAGCGAGTATTCGTTTCATCATGTAATCTCTCCTCCATAATTGTTCCCGATTTGTTAACTGAGATTAATATACATGACAAAAAGGGGCAGTGCCGTTACATATAGACCACAAAAAAATGTCGTTACTATTACTATTGTGTTACAAAAGGCTCATATTTATGTTTTCAAACCTTATTTACGACTTATTTTTGAAATGAAGACAGATTTCAGAACGTTATATGACAAAGACTGTAACATAAATAAAAAACAAGAACAAAAGTTCCCGTTAAAAAATCATTGTCTTAGCTTTATCAATACAAAAAAAGACCAGACATAACGTCCGGTCTTCAGGCTGGAAACAAAGTGCTATCGGGAGATAATGCGTCTTTATTCGTTGCTTTCCTCGGGCGAGGCGCGACGCTATTTAGGTAACATTGTGACGAAAAGCCGGGCATGCTGAGGTTTTAGAGCGCAATCCGTCTCGATATCGCATTTTACCGCTTCATAAGAGTTTATCTACGCGCAGAAGGCCGGACATGACGTCCGGCCTTCTGCATGTTAGTACTTACGCATTTTGTTCAATCAATCCACCGACACGAACTGTATCACGTGCAATCATCAATTCTTCATTCGTTGGAATGATGATGACTTTGACTGGTGAGTGCGGGTAGTTGATGAAGAGTTCTTCTCCACGCGCTCCGTTGTTAAGCGATGGATCCCAGTAGACGCCCATGAACTCGAGTCCACGGAGAACACGCTCACGAATCGAGTCAGAGTTTTCACCGACACCTGCCGTGAAGATGATGGCATCGACGCCGTTCATCTCTGCCGCATATTGTCCGATGTATCCATGAATCCGGTTCGCGAAAATACGAAGAGCCATTTCAGAACGGTGGTTTCCTTCCGTTGCTGCCGATTCAACGTCACGTAGGTCACTTGAAAGACCAGATAATCCGTAGATTCCTGATTCTTTGTTCATGACGTTCAAGACTTCTTCTGCCGACTTCCCTGTTTTCTCCATCAGGAACGGAATCAAGGCCGGGTCAAGCGAACCAGAACGTGTTCCCATCGTAATTCCTTCGAGTGGCGTGAAGCCCATCGTCGTATCGAGTGATTCACCGCCAGCGACTGCTGCGATCGATGCCCCACTACCGAGGTGACAAGAAATCAAACGAAGGTCTTTAAGCGGACGTCCGAGCAACTCAGATGCACGTTCCGTAACATATTTGTGACTTGTACCATGGAAGCCATATTTCCGAATGCCGTATTCCGTATAGTATTCGTACGGAAGGCTGTAAAGGAAGTTTTCTTCTGGCATCGTTTGGTGGAAGGCCGTATCGAAGACAGCCACTTGCTCGACTTCCGGCAAGATTGCTTGGAACGCACGAATCCCGATCAAGTTTGGTGGGATGTGGAGTGGACCGAGCTCTGTATAGGAATCGATATCTTTAATGACATCTTCCGTAATCACGACAGAATCCGCATACTTTTCTTTACCATGAAGGACACGGTGTCCAACACCTTTGATTTCATCGTAAGAAGAAATGATGCCAAACTCCATCAACTTTTCAAGTGAGAGTTCTACTGCTTCTTTATGTGTTGCAAGCGGAAGGACGTCTGTATACTTTTGCCCTTCACCATATTTAATTGTAAAGATTGCATCGTCTTTCCCGACACGCTCTACTAAACCGATTGCTACTAACGTTTCACTCGGCATCTCAAGTAGTTGGAACTTAAGCGACGAACTACCAGCATTTACCGCCATAATTTTTGCCATGATCTATTTTCCCCTTTTCCATTCAAAATCAGTAGACATTCACATCTGTGTGGGTGTTCTATTTTTTCTGTCTTACACTAGAATAGTCAAATTAACAATAGAATTCAATTACTTTTCACTTTTCATTTTAATTCTGTATTAATCCATTCATCAATCTGTTTCACCATTCCACCAAATGCACGTGCATCGGTGAATGACGGGAGTTCAGCAAGTAATGCTTGTTTTGGCATCGTCATTCCCGCTAGGTGATTTCGGACGATTAAATAACTTTTTGCTGCCTGTTCTTGCTTGAACATCGTTAATGGCAATTGCAAGATGCCGACGACATGTGCTTTCGTCTCAAAATACTGCTTCAATTTCCCATCTGTATCATGCTCAAATAATCCATTCGGAATGACGAAAACACCGAACCCGCCTGGTTTAACATAATTCATCGCCTGTTCAATCAAAAGAAAGTGGCTGTAACTCATTCCTTCTTCTCGTTTTAACACATACTCTTTTGATACTTCTTCGTCCGGATAATAACCAACCGGCAAGTCTGCCATCGCGAGATCAACCGGATCTAACAATAGAGGACGGAGTGCATCTTGATGCGTGTACGTGACGGGATAATTGAGTAATTCCGTGATTGAAGCCGATAACCGGACTAACGTTTCATCGACTTCGACTGCTTCTGCTGCCGTTCCCGTTGGAAGTTGACTCATGACGGCGTGAAGCATCCCACCCGTTCCACTACCAAGATCAAGTAGTCGAGCGTCGTCCTTCTTGATTAGTTTCCCGATTAAATAACCTGCAAACAATGCAACGCTGTCTGGTGTCGGCAAATGATTCGGTTGTGCCTGTTTCATTCCTTCAAGAACAGCAAGCGAAACAGCTTTCCGAACGACTTCCGGGTCGACTTTTTCAGTATGGCGGTCATTTAGGCGATCAATGACCTCCGTCAGCGCCTCTAAATATGGCATATCGAGGTCGCGTTCTAATTTTCTCGTTTGTTGCGTTAGTTCCTTATATAATTTTTCTAATGCTTCCATCGTCAGTTCATCCTTTCAAAACGAAACGGCCCCCCATATTTCCTGGGAGCCGTTCTTCTCATTACATCCATTGTATCTGTTTTACGTCGTTTGTAAACTATTCTTACTTCGCAGCTTTTGCCGCAGCGATCGCCGCATCAAAATTCACTTCGTCTGTCGATTCTGGCATGTATTCGACGTAGACGACTTGATTTGCTGAATCGATAACGAATACCGAACGAGCTAGTAAACGAAGTTCTTCAATCGCGACGCCATAGCTATGTCCAAACGATAAATCACGGTGATCTGATAAAGTCACGACATTATCAAGCCCGCTTGCGGCGCACCAGCGGCGTTGGGCGAACGGAAGGTCATTTGAGATTGTCAATACTGTTACGCCATCGATTTGTGCAGCTTCTTCATTGAACTTACGTGTTTGAGCGTCACAGACACCTGTATCGATTGATGGAACGACGCTAATCATACGAATTCCTTTGTATGTATCGCGCGAAACCGGCGAAAGATCGTTAGCGAGTACCTCGAAGTCTGGTGCTTGTTGTCCAACTTCAACTTGTGTACCAAGCAATGTAATATTATTTCCTTTAAACGTTGCCATGTGTATTCCCCATTTCCCCATGTTGTCTTTCAAATGCATTTCCAATCTTACTATAGGAATGTTCGACTTATAACGCAAGCTTTCTGACGAACTTCCTAGCTATCGGTTCCCGATTTCTGAAAAAACAGTTATAATGAAAGAGTACATGAAACGCTTTCAAGGGGGAATTGACCATGGCTCGAAACAATGTCTACCTGTATTACCGAAATAAACAAAGACACGAGACGCAGGTACGTAAACTAGTTGAAGTCGGCAAGCGATACGGATTGAATGTCGTCCAGGATCATAAACAAGCAAATATCATCGTTTCAATCGGTGGTGACGGCGCGTTTCTTCAAGCAGCTCGTTTTACAGGCTTCCGTGACGATGCCATCTATGTCGGTTTCGCAGAAGGTCCAAATTCCTTTTACTGTGACTTCGACATTAATGACCTGTCCTCCGTCGAGGCCATTTTCAAAGAAACAGGCGATCGCGTCTCGAATGGCGAAATTGAAGTCCGACGTTATCCATTGCTTGAAGCATCAATCAATGGCGGACCAGGTATGCTTTGCCTCAATGAATGTTCCGTTAAATCGAGCATCATTAAATCACTCGCAATTGAAGTCTACATTGATGGATTCTTATTTGAAACGTTCCGTGGCGATGGTATGGTCATTTCGACGCCAACCGGATCGACCGCTTATAACAAGTCCTTGTCTGGTGCAATCGTCGATCCATTGATTCACTGCCTCCAAGTTAGTGAAATCGCTTCCGTCAACAATAACCGTTACCGGACGCTCGGATCGGCTTTTCTCTTGAACCGTGGTCGTAAATTATCACTTCGCATCATCGAAGACGGAAACGACTATCCGATCATCGGGATGGACAATGAAGCGTTAAGCTTAAAACGAACGGACTCCGTCGACATCCAATTGTCCGATAAAGAATTAAAAACCGTTAAATTAACAAACAATACATTTTGGCATAAAATCCAACGGTCATTCTTATAAAACAAACAAAAACTTCCCTGTCCACTAAGGACAAGGAAGTTTTTTTATCACCTAAGGAACGTACAGAAAAGAGCATCTTGAATCGCTTTAAACCGCGAAAAGTGGTATCATCGGTCATTTGATTGATAGACGACGGAAACGTTCATCCTCGACTCCGAGGGGAAAGGAAGCGCGTCCGTCACAAGGGGTGGTGTTCATCTGACTATGAGTCATCCCCTTTTGAGGATTTACGGAACGAACACAACCTCTTAATTCGTTGTCAAAGATGCTTCCAAGCGATAGACCGTTTTTCCTTGTTGTACCGTTTCGACTAGTCGATTCGTAAGAATCTGTTCATCTGCAAGACGATAAAAATCTTCTTCGAAGATGACGAAGTCTGCATCATATCCAGGCAATAACATTCCTTTTCGTCCATGTGTCTCTGTTGCGACATGTGGATTTTTTGTGAATAACAATAAGGCTTCGTACATCGAAAGAACTTCGTTCGATTTATCAATCCGTCCTGCTTTCCCCACGGTCGCTGCATAGAGCGCTCGGCGAACATCGGGACTTGAAATCGGTGCGTCAGAGCCGCCACACATTAAGGCTCCTGTGCCCGCTAGCGACTTCAAGCGATAGGCTGAGTCGAGACGCTTCAAACCGAGACGTGCTTCAGCAAAATCAGCATCATCTAACAAGAAGACTGGTTGCACATCAATCAAGACGGGCAACTTCCGAACCCGTGCCAATAATTCAGGTCGTACGACCGTTGCGTGAATAATACGATCGCGCGTCCCTTTCGGAGCCGGATACTTTTCAAGCACATCCACAAAACGTTCGATTGCGAGATCTCCGATGACGTGTGCCGCGACCGTGAAACCGTAACTTCGTGCACGCTTCACGAGTTGTTCGAGTTGATCCTGCGAGTGAACTTCAATGCCACGCGTCGTCGGATCGTCCGAATAGCCACGATGCAATAATGCCGTTCTTCCACCGAGGGCACCATCGACAAATAATTTCATCGCTCCAATTGAGAGTGTGTCAGGGAGAACAGGATTTGCTTGAATGAATTCATCAAGGACGAGATGATGCACGAGAAGATGGGCATGGAAACCCGTTTCTTCCGTCACTTCTTTATAAGCTGATAAGACTTCGTTTAATTCACCGTGATAAGATAAATCCTCTGTATGTGCTGCTACGATCCCATGACGATGTAAGTCTTTGATCGCTGCACGTAATGATGATTTGTTTCGTTCCGTCGATCCTGCTTGCAACGCATAGAGCGGTTCCATTGCTGCATCATAAAGAAAACCATCTGCTTCTCCTGAATCAAGCAAACCGATTTTCCCGCCCTCGATGACCGTTGATGCTTTATATCCCAATTGTTCAAACAGCACGTCATTGACGAGTACCGTATGCCGATCCGTCCGCTTTAGTAAAGCTGGTTCTGTCGGGAACAGTTGATTCAACCAAGCTTTTGTTGGCGCTTGATCTAGCTTTGTCTCGTCGTAGCCTTCTGCGACATGAATTCCATTGATCGCTTCCGCTTTCAAAAAGGCCTGTCCGAGTTCTTCTAGCGTCATGTAACGCGAAGCATCGACACGACCTATCGCTTCACCATATCCAATGAGGTGGATGTGCGCATCGGTAAAGGCAGGATAGACGGCTTTGCCATTCAGATTCTCAATCGACTCGACGCGTTTTCCGAACCGGCGACGTAATTTGCCTTCGTCCCCCATACCGACGATCCGTCCGTTCTCGATAAACATCGCTGGATGAACATCATGTTCATGCGCCATCGTTCGAATGATTCCGTTTACATAAAGTGTTCCCATCTCAATCGCTCCTTTTTTTTACGAAAACAGGGTGACCGCAGCGGCCACCCTGAGTTGTCAGTGATGATTACATATGAATCGTTTCTTGCTTGGCACATGCTTGTTTGATTCGTTCAATTGATTGTGGATCAAATTGTTCGAGGACCCGTTCCCCTAGTAAAATCGCACGTTCGTAATCGCCAGCGAGGAACTTCGTCTCAGCAATCGTCAACGACATATGTATCTCATTATCATTGCGACGGAAACGATTCGCATACTGGACAAGTCGTTCTGCATAAGTGACTTCGAACACTAATGTATCTATCCGTTCTTGCAATTGTTTAAACGTCAACTTAACATCTTCGCTTTGCGAAACGATGTATCCGACATTAAACGGAATTTCCTCAAAACGTGCTTCGAGCGTCTGTAACGAACGACTCGCTGTCTGAAGTGCTTCTTCGACATCTTGCGGCATCTTCGGTAATCCGAGCCGCTTCAATCGTAACCGGGCACTAGAGAGCGCCTGACGCCATTCATTGATGCGTTCACGTACTTCCAGTTCTTCTTTGCGTAGCGCTTGAAGTTCGATACTGAACCGTTCATATTGAATCGTCAATTGTTCTTCCAGTCGAATCGCATCGCGCATCTGATCTTCTAACATGCTGAACGGAATGATTCGGCTAGCGATGGATTCGTCTAAATCCTTCGCTGCCCCAAACAGCATCTCTTCATCGCGCTGAATCGACTCGTAATGCTCTCCTAAGTCAGCTGAAATCTCATACTGCTCCCGGAGCGAACTAAATTCTTGCGCCAACTGATGAACTTTTTCACGCATCCGTAGTGCTTTTTGTTTCAAGACTTGATTTTCTTTTTTCACATGATGACGCGCATCAACTTCACGACGGAACGTATCGTACATTTGGTCGACGTCAGCCGAAAGTTGCTGGACGCGTTCCTCTAAATCGTCCATCTCTAGAAATTCAAGTTTTTTAACTAAGTTGAGACGTGTTTCCTCAAATCGTTTTATATCCGACTGCATTCCAAGCGGTTCAAGCGGATAACCATCCAGCGTCATTTCATTGTATCCGGCGCTCAATTGATCGATTCGTTGACGCAACTCATGTGCGAGGACTTTCCAATGATTCGGAATCACTTCGACGAGTTGACGCGTCTGTGTGACTTGTTCTTCCAGTTGAAGGCTCGTTTCATATGCTTTCGTCACTTCACCCGCTTCCTCAAAAGCAGACATTTCTGTACATAACTGATCGATTTCTTCACTGCGTTCTTCCAGTTTCGCTAATGCCGGACCAAACGACGTTGCTTGTAGGAGCAACGATTTTCGGACTTGACCTGAACCTGTCTCGCCTTGCGCCTTCAATGAGGTCAATGCAGATTGATTATTTTTAAATGTCTCCATCTCATGCAACATCTCATCGATTAACCCTTCAAGCTCTCCGATTAATTGTTCCGTTACTTCTAAATCATTCTTGACGGCAAGGAAATGATATTTATCGAGCCCTTCTTCCGCTCGATACAATGTTTCATCGATTTGCGCGACGTGGACTGTCAATAGTTCCTCCCAAGCCTGATGCCAGGAAGTGAATTTCGTCTCCGTCTCGCCCGCCATCGGAAGCTGCTTTAATTCTTGTAGCTCCTTCGGAATTGATGCGCTAATAATCCCCTGTTTGCGCATATCTAGCTCGTCAATTTTTGTATAATATTTTTTTCGACTAATCATGCTAAATAACATGACGAGTAATACGATGACGATGACACCAATCACCCATGCCCACATTTGTCACGACCTCCACCCTATCAAGCGATTCCATTTTTCAACAATTTCGCTTTTAATCTTATCCTTATAATAGTATAGCGCAACCGATTTGCATAGATTTACTAAGGCTTTTCCTGATTTCTTCCACAGATTACAGCGTCTCGTCGAGAAATCAATTGTTTGGCAGCATCTTTAAAACTCAGTTAAGATAGATTAAATATGATTTTCTAGGAGGAATCTTAATGTTTGAGACAACGACGTATGATGGTGACCGAACAAAACAATATGACATGCTGAATAAGCAACTGGATGCTTTACTGACCGGAGAAACGAATCAAATTGCCAATCTTTCAAATGCGAGTGCGTTACTTGGTCAATTTCTCGAACGAACGAACTGGGTCGGCTTCTACTTAACGGACGCGGAACAAAATCAACTCGTCCTCGGACCATTCCAAGGCTTACCTGCTTGTGTCCGGATTCCATTCGGTCGTGGTGTCTGTGGTACAGCGGCAGAAGATCAAACGACGCAACTCGTAATGGATGTCCATGCTTTCCCAGGACATATCGCGTGTGATGCGGCAACGAATTCCGAAATCGTCATTCCATTGATTAAAGATGGAAAAACGATTGGTGTCCTCGATATCGACAGTCCTGAACTGAATCGTTTTGACGAAACCGACCAAGCCGGCCTTGAAGCCTTTAGCGAAATTCTTCTTCGTCATATTTGATTGACAGCAGGAATAAGCAGACGTATACTTGTAAAAGTGCAGAAATGATAACGATAGCGGTCAAATCGCTTGCGTATCACATTTCATGACTCGGCTTTGCCGGAGGGGCATCGTGTAACTTTGCTATCAAGCGAGGGTGCCACACCATGAAATGGGCGTAACGTGGGTTTGATGGCGTTATTATTTTTATGCAAATAATAACGAACACTAAGGAGGAGTCTTATTATGGCTCGCTATACAGGTCCAGCTTGGAAACTTTCACGTCGTCTCGGTATCTCTCTTACTGAAACAGGAAAAGAAATCGCAAAACGTCCGTACGCTCCAGGACAACACGGTAACAGCCGTCGCAAAATGTCTGAGTACGGTCTTCAACTTCAAGCGAAGCAAACGCTTCGTCACATGTACGGAGTAAACGAACGCCAATTCAACCGTATCTTCAACGATGCTGGCAAAATGCCTGGTATCCACGGTGAGAACTTCATGTTCTTACTTGAAGCACGTCTTGACAACGTCGTTTACCGTATGGGTATGGCTCGTACACGTCGTGCTGCTCGTCAGCTCGTCAACCACGGTCACATCCAAGTTGAAGGCGCTCGCGTCGACATTCCTTCATTCCGCGTGAAACCAGGTCAAACGATCTCAGTTCGCGAAAAATCGAAGAACTTTGTCGTTATCAAAGAAGCACTCGAAGTTGCACCAGCAACTAAAGACTTCGTTACTTTCGATGCTGAGAAGCTCGAAGGAACGTTCGTCCGTCTTCCAGAGCGTTCTGAATTGAACGATCAAATCCAAGAACAACTCGTCGTTGAGTACTACTCACGTTAATCAGTTGTTTTTAGCACTCACTTCGGTGGGTGCTTTTTTTGTGCCTTTTTAACGTTTTTTTTAAATAGTAGTTGCATCATCCTCTTTTTGTGTTAACCTTTTATTTATATTGGTTAACACAAAAAGAAAAGAGGCTCTCATCCATCATGAAAACAAAAGATCTTACGTTTACAGCGCTCGGTGCCGCGATCATCTCGGCGGTCAGTCTACTCCCGCAACTTCAACTTGTCGGACCTGTCCCAATTACACTCCAGATGCTTGCCATCATGACCGTCAGCGCCATCCTCGGTGCGAAGCGTGGCGGTCTAGCCGTCTTGATTTTTTTATTACTTGCCGCTGCCGGTTTACCACTCCTCGGTGGAAAAGGTGGTCTTGCCCCGTTCGTCGGACCGACTGTAGGGTATTTAATCGCCTTCCCGATTGCCGGCTTCTTCATCGGCTATGTCGCCGAACGAACGAATCGCTTCATCCCATTGTTTTTTGGAATGGTCGTTTTCGGACTTGGTCTCGTTTACTTGCTCGGGACATTCGGTTTAATGCTCGTCCTACATTTATCATTCATGGATGCCCTCGTCATTAATGTCCCGTTCATCATCGGTGATACGCTAAAAGCGCTACTTGCCACGACGATTGCCGTCCGTTTGTTACCACTCCGTATTTTTAGAACAGCCTAAACAAAAAGAACGCTGACGAATGTTCGTCAGCGTTCTTTTTGTTATATCACTTACGCATGTTCAAGTACGAAGTATTTCTTTTTCCCACGGCGGATGATCGTGAAGTCACCAATCGCATCTTGCTTCGTGATCTCTTTCGTCAACTCTTGTTCACGGTCTCCATTGATGTAGATTGCGCCGTTCGTCACGTCTTCTCGTGCTTGACGCTTGGACGGACTGATTTTCGCTTCGACGAGTACGTCGACAAGGTTCGTTGCTTCACCAAGCGTAAAACGTGGCATCCCTTTGAACGCATCCGCGATATCAGCCGCCTGCAATGTTTTGACGTCGCCACTGAAGAGTGCTTTCGTAATTCGTTCTGCTTGTTCAAGTGCGTCGCTGCCATGGACAAGTTTCGTCATCTCTTCTGCCAGACGACGCTGGGCAATCCGTTTTTCAGGTGCCGTTTCTACTTCCGTTTGCAATCCTTCGAGTTCTTCGTGTGTCAAGAACGTAAAGTATTTCAAGAATTTGACGACATCAAGATCATCAACGTTGAACCAAAACTGGTAAAACTCGTATGGTGTCGTTTTTTCGGCATCGAGCCACACTGCCCCGCCCGCTGTTTTCCCGAATTTTTGCCCGTCTGATTTCGTAACGAGTGGCACGGTAATCCCGAATGCTTTCTCTTCGTGACCAACGCGTCGGATGAGTTCCATTCCCGCCGTGATGTTTCCCCACTGATCACTTCCGCCGACTTGGAGGCGGCATCCTTCGTTTTCGTATAGCTTCAAGAAATCAAATGATTGTAATAACATGTAGGAAAACTCTGTGAAAGAAATTCCGTTTTGAAGGCGTGAATCAACAGAGTCTTTCGCTAACATGTAGCTGATTGGGAAGTGTTTTCCGATATCGCGTAAGAAATCGATAATCGTTAAATCTTTTGTCCAATCCAGGTTGTTCGCAATCGTCACCGGGTTTTCACCATCGAGCGGTAAAAAGCGTGACAATTGTCCTTTGATGCGGTTCGCAAATTCTTCGACGATATCCGACGTGTTGAGTGAACGTTCTGTCGAACGCCCACTCGGATCGCCAATCATCCCGGTTGCGCCGCCGACAAGACCGACCACGTGGTGCCCCGCTTCTTGGAAGCGACGTAGCACGAGAATTGGTAACAGGTGTCCGATATGCAATGAATCTGCTGTCGGGTCGAATCCTGTGTACAGCGTTGTCGGACTTGCTAGGAGTTCTTTAATTCCTTCCTCATCTGTCATTTGGCTGATTAAGCCACGAAACTCTAAATCTTCAAGTAACGTCATCTGTTTTCCCCCTAAAAAAATTGTATAAAAAAACCGCCCCTTCGACTGAACGAAGGGACGGAATATTCCGTGGTACCACCCTAATTGCATGCAAGAACACGCCACTTAGATCGTCGATAACGGGACGGTCCGCCTGATTTCTCAAGAAGCTCCTGGAGACGTAATTCATGAACACGCTATGTCCTAGTTCGCAGCACCACTAGGTCTCTGATACAGGGAGCGTCCCATTACTAATTCCAATCACAGCAAAGGTTTTATATATTCTTCATAAGATGTTTCCATGATACGTCGAAGCAGAATCGACTGTCAAGTGTCATCGTATTCTTTCAGTTATGGTATAATACGTCTATCTGTGATTTAATGTTATTTCACACCTAAGTTTAAGATGTAAAGGAGATCATTTATGCGCGAGAACTGGTCCAAGTTTTGGAATCACCCCCGAACGAAAGCCGTTCGGCACTGGTCGAATATCACATATGACGTATCTTGGAATATCATTTTATTCCTCATCATTGCTGTCCTACTGATTGGGAGTTTTTCTGTCGGTGCAGCAGGCGGCTATTTTGCTTCGCTCGTCAAAGATACAAAAGCACCAGAATTAACGGAAATGAAGCAACAAGTCAATAGCTATGCCATCACGAGTGAAATTTACTGGGGCAGTGGCGAAAAGTTGACGAACATTTCAACAGATGAAGAACGTCAACCGGTCAACATCAAAGAAATTTCACCTTACCTGCTAGACGCTGTTCTTTCGACGGAAGATGTCGATTTTTATGAACATGATGGCGTCGTACCGAAAGCAACACTCCGGGCAGTCTTACAGGAGTTAACGAACTCGTCTTCTCGGACGGGTGGTAGTACGTTGACACAACAATTGATCAAAAACCAAATTCTAACGAATGAAGTCTCATTTGAACGAAAAGCAAAAGAAATCATCTTAGCACTTCGCCTCGAAAATGCGATGACGAAGGATGAAATTCTACAAGCCTATTTGAATGTCGTCTCATTCGGACGGAACTCACTTGGACGGAACATCGCCGGGATTGAAGCAGCCTCTCGTGGTGTCTTCAATAAATCAGCCAAAAAGCTGACATTGCCGCAAGCTGCCTTCTTAGCAGGGATTCCTAAAAACCCCTACTACTATACGCCGTACCTTCAGGGTGGCGTCGTCAAAGAAGATTTGACAGCAAGCACGAATCGGATGAAAACCGTCCTAAAACGGATGTATGTCGCAAAAAACATTACGAAAAAGCAATATGAGAAAGCAATCAAACATGATATCACAAAAGATTTCGCTAAAAGATCAACTCGGTCACGCGATACGTATCCTTACGTCTATGACCTTGCTGAAAAAGAAGCCTTGAAAATCATGACGAGCTATTTCATGAAAAAAGATGGTGTCAAAGAAGATGAAGTAAAACCGTCTGAGCTCGCAGAAGTCAAAGCGAACTACCGCGATCAGGCATTAGTCGCCATGCGCCAAGGCGGATATAAGATTCACCTGACGCTTGATAAGAAAATCCATGAAGCGATGCAAGTACCGGCAAAAAATAATGCTAACTTCCCTGCTTCGCCACAATACAAGCAAGTCGTTAATCCGAAAACGAAAAAGACGGTCTCGAAAAAAGACCCAGAAGAAACGGCTGCTGTCATGATTCAAAATGAGACAGGTCGTATCTTAGGCTTCGTCGGTGGACGTTACACAGATGGAACGGCGGATGATTTCAACCGTGCCTTCCAGGCAAAACGTCAAATCGGATCAACTGCCAAACCAATTCTTGTTTATTCGAACGGTATCGAAAACGGTTTGATTACACCGGCTTCGACCGTTAATGATGAAAAGTATTATTATCAAACAGTTCCACGTCAACCAGGTGACAACCCAATCAACAATGAAGGCGGACGTTACCGAGGTAATGTGACGGTCCGTGAGGCATTGGAACTTTCACTCAACGTTCCAGCCGTGAAGATTTACGAAAAAATGAATATGTCGAACTCGATTCAAAAACTAGTCGACATGGGTATTAAAGTTCCGGACAGCATCCGGTACGCACCATCTGCTGCTCTTGGAACGATGGAAATCACACCCGTTGAGCTTGCTGGTGCTTATGCGATGCTCGCGAACTACGGTGAATACGTCGAACCGTATGTCATCTCGAAGATTACGAAAGACGGGAAAAGCATCTATAAAGCTAAATCGAAAAAAGAACAAATCTACGAAGAACGTACGGCTTATTTAACGCTTGATATGATGCGTGGTGTCTTTGATAACGGGACAGCTCGTTATGCGAACTCGTTATTAAAAGTACCTGGTGATTGGGCCGGTAAGACCGGAACGACGAACGAAATTAAGGACTCTTACCTCGTTGCTTCAACACCAGGGGTTACACTCGCGGTTTGGACGGGGCATGATCAAAACAACTCATTGATGGGTGCAACGACATATTACCAACGTACCCAAAACCTGTGGGCACAGATGGCAAATGCAACGTATGCTGCGAACAACAGTTACTTCAAGTCAGGTGCCCGCTTCAATCAACCGGCTTCAGTAGACGCAGATGACTTCAAGAACTCAGGTTCATTCAAAGAAGAAGACAAAAAGAAAAAAGAAGCGGAAGCGAAGAAAAAAGCCGCTGAAGAAAAGAAAAAAGAGGCTGAGGCAAAAGCGAAAGAAGCTGACGCGAAGAAGAAAGACGACGCTGAAGCGCAGGCAAAAGCTGACGCTGAAAAGAAAGCTGCTGAAGATAAAGCAAAAGCTGATGCAGACGCGAAAAAAGCGGCTGACGACAAGGCGAAAGCCGATGCGGAGGCTAAGAAAAAAGCGGCTGACGACAAGGCGAAAGCCGATGCAGAGGCTAAGAAAAAAGCGGCTGACGACAAGGCGAAAGCCGATGCAGAGGCGAAGGCTGATGCTGAAAAGAAAGCAAAAGAAGACGACAAAAAAACTGAATGAAGCCATTCAAAAAAACGAAGTTCACGTAACAGTGAGCTTCGTTTTAGCGTATAGACAAACTCTTATGAAGCGTGAACATGATGTAACGAGAAGCAATCCGTCCGCGCTTTCCTGTTTCGCCTTGTCTTCAAAGCGGCAAGGTCGCGACCGATTTTTCGCGCTTCTAATACGATTCAAGACGGATTGCGCTCTAAACCGTCTGCGTGCCTGGATTTCTGTCACGGTATTACCTGAAAAGTGTCATGTTTCGTTGACTCCTACGGGAAAAAGTGCGTTTTTCAACGCACTTTCAGAGGCAGGCAAGACCCTGCTCGTTGTCCGCTAGGATCCAAGGAGCAATGGCTTGCGCCTCGCCCGAGGAAAGCAACGAAAACAGACGCTTTCTCTCCCGATAGCCCTTTGTCTACAGTCTGAAACGAAGTTCACGTAACAGTGAACTTCGTTTTTTTGTTCGTATTAAAAAACTACCAACGAAGCATCGTTGGTAGTTCAAGAACAGTCAATCCTATACATCACTTACTCTGACATCATTCTTCCATCGTCGAGAGGTCACCCGTTTCAAGATTTAGTTCCCACGCCTTCAAGACACGGCGCATGATTTTACCACTCCGGGTTTTCGGAAGCTTGTCTCGGAAGTCGATCTCACGTGGCGCCGCATGTGCTGCAAGCCCTTCTTTGACGAACGCCTGAATTTCTTGTTTCAATTCTTCAGTCGGTTCATAGCCGTCTCGTAACGAAATGAAGGCTTTGATGATTTCACCACGTACTGGATCCGGTTTCCCGATGACACCGGCTTCTGCAACTGCCGGGTGCTCGACAAGACGACTTTCAACTTCGAACGGTCCCACCCGTTCTCCTGCCGTCATGATGACATCATCGACGCGTCCTTGGAACCAGAAGTATCCTTCATCATCCATATATGCAGAATCTCCTGAAACGTACCATCCTTTGAAGAAGTACGATTCATACTTTTGTGGATTATTCCAGATTTGCCGCATCATGGATGGCCACGGTGTTTTTAAAGCTAAATTGCCCATTCTAAACGGAGGTAACTCATTCCCTTGATCATCGATGATTGCAGCTTTTGTCCCAGGAATCGGTTTCCCCATCGACCCTGGTTTGATGTCCATCGATTTATAGTTGCAAATCATCATTGCCCCTGTTTCCGTCATCCACCACGTATCATGGATGCGTTGGTCGAATGCTTCTTTTCCCCAACGAACGACTTCTGGGTTGAGCGGTTCTCCGACGGATAACACGTGCCGTAAGCTCGACAAGTCATGCTTTTGTGCGACGTCTGCGCCGGCACCCATCAGCATCCGGAAGGCGGTCGGTGCACTATACCAAACCGTTACCTTGTATTTTTCAATGACACTGTACCAAAACTCCGGATTGAACCGACCACCGACGATGACATTCGTCGCACCATTTAAGAACGGTGCAAAAATCCCATAACTCGTTCCCGTCACCCAGCCTGGATCTGCTGTACACCAATAGATATCATCTTCCTGAAGGTCAAGAACCCAACGTCCGGTCATCATGTGTTGAATCATAGCATTCTGAGCGTGTAAGACCCCTTTTGGTTTTCCCGTCGATCCCGACGTATAATGTAAGATGAGACCGTCTTCCCGGTCGAGCCAAACCGGTTCGAACACATCTGACGCGGACTCGAATGCTGCGCGGAAATCCAGTAGCCGATCCGTCGTCTCAATGTCTTCATCGACTAAAAAGACCGATTCGAGTGTCGATAACTCTTCAAGCGGAACACGTGGTAATAATGCTTTCGTCGTAATCAACATCTTTGCTTCAGAATCAAGCAAGCGGTCGCGTACAGCTTGTTCCATGAAGGCTTCAAACAACGGACCGACGATTGCTCCGACTTTCAAGGCACCGAGCAACGCAAAATAAAGTTCTGGCGAACGGGGCATGAAGATAAAAATTCGGTCTCCTGCTTTGATTCCAGCATCCGTCAAAACGTTTGCCGCTTTGTTCGTCAAACGTTTCATGTCAGCATACGTAAAAGTTTGCTCCGTCGTTCCATCAAAGTAAATCAGAGCTTTTTTGTTCGCTCGTTCACCTTCAGCATGACGGTCAATTGCTTCATGGGCCATATTGACTTTCCCCGTCGTTGCCCATGAAAAATATTGTTCCGCTTCTTGCCAATCGTATGACGCCGATTCATTATAGTCGGATAACCAATGCTTACCCGGAAGCGCTTTCAAAACTTTCATCTCTCGTTCCTCCCCTTCTCTATACTCCTCTCCATTATAAGCTAGTTATGGTGTAGTTCAATCGATTGCCGTTAATTTGTTAAAAAATCCCTCTCTTTCCGCAACTCGCTTCGGCTATAATAAAGAGAAAGGTGGTGACGCTTACATGTTTGAAAAACAATTCAATCATCGTACTCATGAAACATCGCTCGGTCCAGTTGAAATCGAAGGACCTGTCGCGAGTAAACAACTCGCCACTTACCTCCTCGATGACGGTTTAACTGCCTTCAGGCAACCGAAAGAGCAGCATCAAGCGCTCCTTGAAATCGCGGATTTAGATGAAGGACGGATCATTATCGCTAGGCAAAATAAAGAAATCATCGGCTATGTCACATTCCTTTACCCTGACCCCTATGAGACATGGAGCGAAGGAAATAATCCATATATTTTAGAGTTAGGTGCGATTGAAGTGTCTGCTCGTTTTCGCGGTCAACAGATTGGTAAAAAGCTTCTCGAAGTACCGATGCTCGATCCGGCCATGGAAAACTACTTAATCTTGACGACCGAGTATTACTGGCATTGGGATTTAAAAGGCAGTGGACTGTCTGTTTGGGATTATCGAAAAATCATGGAGAAGATGATGAACCACGGGGGTCTCGTTTTTTTCCCGACCGATGATCCAGAGATTGCATCGCATCCGGCTAATTGTTTAATGGCACGTATCGGGAAACATGTCGCACCAGAAGTCGTCGCTCATTTCGATGCTTTACGGCTCCGCCGTCGCTTCATGTACGATTAAAGGAGGAATAGCATGTTAATCGAACAAATCATGAAGACGAAGTGTATTACGATTCAACCAACAAATTCTATTGCGCATGCCGCAGAATTGATGCAACGTCATGAGATTCGCCATATTCCCGTGACAAACGCCCGTCATGAACTTGTCGGTCTCATCGGTCTAAAAGAGCTCCAAAGTGCAAGTAGTGTCTTTCATCCAGATACCCTTCACGTTGATCAACAAAATTCCGTTTCTAGTATCATGCAACAAACTCCTATCACGGCACACCCACTTGATTTCATCGAAGACGCCGCGATTTTATTTTATGAGCATCGCTTATCTTGCTTACCGATTGTTCGGGGACGGCGTCTCGTCGGTTTAATGACAGAAACCGATTTGCTTCGGACATTCGTTCAATTAACAGGAGCGCTCGAACCGAGCTCACAAATCGAAGTCCGCGTTGAAAATACAGCGGGTACATTAGCAAAGATTGCGAATTTACTCGCCAAAACGAATATCAATATCTTAAATGTCCTCGTTTATCCTACACCTGATCCGTATGTCCGCATCGTCGCTTTTCGTGTCCAGACGATGAATCCGATTCGAATCATCGAAAAGTTACGAAAGGAAGGATTCGATGTACTCGGTCCCGACGTCAGCCGATGAAAGAGTTTGCTTATATTTACAGTGAGGAAGAAACGAACTATCGTTTTTCCGATATACATCCCTTCAACCCAATTCGACTGGACTTGACCGTCTCTCTCTTAGAGACGATGGGGGCACTCAAGGACGTCGACTGTATCGCACCACGTCGCGCAACGGATGAGGAGTTACGACTCGTACATGATGCCGATTATATTCAAGCCGTCAAGCTGGCGGGTCAAGGTGAACTGACACCAATGAAGGCACAGATGTATGGGCTAGGAACAGAAGATACACCCGTCTTCCCTGACATGCATGAAGGTGCCGCACTACTCGTCGGTGGAACAATTGAGGCTTGTGAACTTGTCTTGTCCGGACGGTATAAACGGACGTTTCATATCGCGGGTGGTCTGCACCATGGTTTTCGTGGTCGTGCTTCAGGATTTTGTATCTACAACGATACAGCAGTCGCCATGGCGGCGATGATTGAAAAATATGCGTGTCGTATTCTTTATGTCGATACCGATGCGCACCATGGCGATGGTGTCCAGTGGGCTTTTTATAATCGCTCCGATGCCATGACGCTGTCACTACATGAAACAGGACGTTACCTCTTCCCGGGGACAGGTATGGTGACAGAACGCGGATCTGAAGAGGGTTACGGCTTCAGTTGGAACATTCCATTTGATGCCTTTACGGAGGACGCTTCGTTTTTACTCGCCTATCGGACTGCCTTGTTCGAAGCCTGTGAGTTGTTCCAACCTGACTTGATCATTACGCAAAATGGTGCCGATGCCCACGCGCTCGATCCATTGACTCACTTGTCGCTCACAATGAAAAGTTATGAACAGATTCCGCAAATCGCTGTCGAAGCAGCAAACCGTTATACGAAAGGCCGGATTGTCGCCTTAGGCGGAGGTGGGTACGATTGGTACCGGGTCGTTCCCCGCGCCTGGAGTCAAGTCTTCGCAGCACTGACAAATCGTGCACCATTTAGTGGCGACCTCCCGAAAGACTGGATCGAGCGATGGACAAAACAGAGCACGACGGTTCCGACCACGTGGGCAGATCAAATGCCACTGTATCCTTCGATTCCCCGTCGACCTGAAATCGAAGAAAAAAACTGGGAGACCGTCAAGCGACTCCTTTGGCCGTTTGTCGATGATGTGAAAAAGGAACAGTTATCAGACGTTTCACCCTACTCAATCGATTAAAAAATGTTTTATTCTTTTCACATATACTTCGTTCCGATTTCACAAGTTATTGGTATACTAATTAAGGTTTCGATACTTTATATAGTAAATGAATAATTGGGGGATCCGACATGAAGAAAAAAACGTTAGGAATGAGCGCCGCACTGATGGCAACCGGCATCTTTTTGGCAGGGTGTAACCATAGCGACGAAAAGGCGATGGACCATGACGCGATGCAAGGTAGTGGGAAGCCGAGCGTCGACGTCAAAGTAGACGTACCTGCGAAGACGATGGAAGATGACAAGGTCATCTTCCAAGCAACTGCTGTCGAAGATAAAAAAGCAGTGAACTTAGAGGATGTCACGTTCGAGATTTGGAAAGCCGATGAAAAAGACGCAGCGCATAAGAAGATTAAAGCTACTTTGAAAAAAACCGGCTCGTACCAAGCAGAAGCAACACTCGCTGAGGGCGAATATGAAGGTCTCTATCATATTAATGATAAAAAAGGTCTACATCATATGGATAAAATTTCTTTCACTGTGATGGATCATTCGCATGAAGAAGCTTCACATACTGATACTGATGCTGAGCATGATCATGCTTCGAGCGAAAACCTTGCAGTCCACTATATGGGGGCAACGAAAGTCACGGCTGGTGCGACGCTCCCTGTCTCGTTTCATATCTTTGAAGATGGAAAAGTCTTAAAAGCAGACGTTCAAGTCGAAGTCATCGAAGAAGGCGTCGAAAAACATACCTACATCCCGTTGACGCTGAAAGACGACATGTACGTCGGCCAAGTCAAGTTAGCACATGCTGGTCAAACGACGGTCCGACTCCACGTCGAGAATGATCAGTTGCATCACCATCAAGATCAACTTATTACCGTGACACCTTAAATAATTTAGAACAAAACAAAAATCGTCTTTTTTCCTAGAATCGACTAGGAAAGAGGACGATTTTTGCTTGAACATCATGAACGTGTAGAATCCCGATGCTCAATCCGGTGCGGTAATGTTACATCATTTGTTTCAATTTCTTCTTGATTCAAGATTTTAGTCAACAGACGCATCGAAACTGCTCCGATATCATACATCGGTTGCACGACTGTCGTCAGCTTCGGACGAATCATTGTCGCGAGACGTGTATTATCATGTCCGATGACTTCGAAGTCTTCAGGAACACGGTGACCTGCGTCCTGTAAGGCATGAATGACACCGAGGGCCATTTCATCCGTCCCAGCGAAGATTGCACGTGGGCACTCCTCACCGAGTTCAAGCAGTTGGTTCATTGCCTTCATGCCTGAATCATACGTGTAGTTTCCTAAAACGACATTTTGTTCGTTAAATGGAAGATTGGCTTCTTCCAAGGCATGTCGGTACCCGGCAAATTTCTTTTCACCATTAATCTGTTGCTCGAGTGGACCGGTAATGAAACCAATCCGTTTATGTCCATGATCAATCAATGATTTGACGGCGTCATATGCCGCACTCTCGTAATCGATGTTGACGGCAGGAAGGTCATAGTCCTGATTGAGCGTCGCTGCTAATACGATCGGCACAGGGGATGTTTTGAATTCACGGACTAAATCTTCATGAAGGCGTCCACCCATGAAAATGATGCCATCGACTTGTTTTCCGAGTAACGTATTCAAGAGATGGATTTCTTTTTCACGATTTTGATCGGAGTTACATAAAATGATGTTGTATTTGTACATCGTCGCGACATCTTCAATCCCACGCGCTAAATCGGCAAAGAAAATATTTGAGATATCCGGTACGATGACTCCGACCGTCGTCGTTTTTTTACTTGCGAGTCCACGTGCGACGGCATTTGGGCGATACCCGAGTTGATCGATTGCATCCTGGACTTTCTTGCGCGTTGATGGCTTGACGTTCGGATTTCCGTTAACTACCCGGGAGACAGTCGCCATCGAAACAGCGGCTTCGCGTGCTACATCATAAATCGTAATATTACTGTTCAAAGCAAATTCCTCCTTATTTAAACAATCATTTCGTTTTCATTCTCATTTTCATTTTTAGACAACACGAAAGGAAGACAGGAAAAGATATCTTTCTTTTCCCATTCTTCCTTCATTGTAAAACGTTTTCATTCGCTATAGGTTACCCTTTTTACAAAATCATTGAACGTTTAGTGCCGGAAAAGTTGACGTTAAGTTTTCGACGAACGCATCGAATTCTTTAAAATCAAGTTGTTGATTCGCATCAGACAGTGCCAATGCAGGGAATGGATGAACTTCGACCATGACGGCATCCGCCCCAACAGCATATGCAGCTTTCGCCGTTGGTAAAAGAATATCTTTTCGTCCTGTCGAGTGTGTGACATCGACCATGACAGGAAGATGCGTTTCTTGCTTCAGGATGGGAACAGCAGAAATATCAAGTGTATTCCGTGTCGCGCGTTCGTAAGTACGAATACCGCGCTCGCATAGGATGACTTGATCGTTCCCGCTCGCCATGATGTATTCAGCTGCGTACATGAACTCTTCGAGTGTTGCTGAAAGACCACGTTTTAGAAGAACGGGTTTGTTCGTACGCCCGACTTCTTTTAACAAATCGAAGTTTTGCATGTTACGTGCACCGACTTGAATGATATCAACATATGGTAAAGCAGATTCAACGGCACTCGGCGTCATAATTTCAGTGATGACATGTAAGTTATGCGCATCTGCTGCTTTTTTTAACATCTTCAATCCTTCTAAACCGAGCCCTTGGAAATCGTAAGGCGATGTCCGTGGTTTGTATGCCCCACCACGCATGAAGCGAACACCATGCTTTGCAAGCTGTGCGGCTACTTCAAAGACTTGTTCCTCACTTTCAACGGCACAAGGTCCAGCAATCAGTTGTTGGGATCCGTCACCGATGACATCATCTCCAACACGGATAATCGTATTCGTTGGCTTTTGTTTACGTGACACCAGCAATTTACGTGTCCGGTCTTCCCCCTGTAATTCAAGTGACGCTTTAAAAATCTCTTTGAACATATGCTGAAGGCGTCCTGTTTCGAACGGACCATGGTTATTTTCGGCAATCGATTCAAGCATCTGACGTTCACGAACCGGGTCGTAACGGTCGAGCCCTTGCGCACGTTTTACTTTACCGATTTCGACGGCGATTTCGCCCCGCTTATTAATTAATTCTAGTAAATCAGCGTTTACTAAATCAAGTTCATCGCGTAAACGTTTTAGTTCTGCTTGTTGATCCATCTGTCTACCACTCCCTAATCAGCATATAGCTCGTAATAGCAACTAATTATAGCCGACTTCATTCTGATTGTACATGATAGAACTACCTGAACCCACGCTTTTTTTTAACATCCTTTTTTTTAATAGAATTTAATCAAAAAAATAAAGCGTATCAGCTACTAAAAGTAGCTAATACGCTCAGTAAATTACTTCTTCGGCTTTTTCTCGTTTGCCATGTTTGCTTGCGGATCGTTTTCCTCAGCCTCATCTTCTTGATCTTCTTCTAAACCTTCACGCAGTTCTGAAAGATCAGCGACAGTCTCTGTATCAAGTTGTTCCGCAACAGCAGCTCCGTCGACTTCTTCACCGATTTCTCGTTCGATGTCTCGCACGAGTTGTTCTGCTTCTGCAAGTGCTGCGTCAATGCTTGCCTGGTCTTTTTCAAAACCAGCGTATTGCGCCGCTTCTTGAACAGTTGAATTTTTTTTCGCTTTTTCGATGACAGGTGCTGCTTTATCTTTTGCCAGTTGAATCCATTCGCCGACGAGCGGCTCCGCTTTTTCACGGACCACTTGTGTTTGTTCATTCAAGCGTTGGCGTGCAGGAGCTGTACGCTCGTCGAGCATGCCACGCATCTCGCTTCCTGACTTTGGGCTTGAAAGTAATGCAGCGGCTGCACCAATCAATCCTCCAACGATGATGCCTGCTAAGAAGCCGCCACCTTTTGAAGAATTTTGGTCCTGGGCTTGGTATGGGTGTTGTTTTGTCATGATTTACGATCTCCCTTCAATTCATCTGGAATACTTTCAACATCTGGCACTGACACGACTTCTGGTGTCACCGGTGTATCTGCCTGTTTACGGAAACGGCGGCGTTGTTTTTTCTCCACCGTTGTTGTAGCCGTACTAGAAGATGAAACAGGTTGACCTGATTCCGGTTTATTCTTTTTAAAGAGTTCAACAGCGACTGAGCCCCAACGAACCGCTTGAGCAATCTGTTCTTTGTTCGTATCTGCTGCCCCTGCTACTGTATCAGAAACAGTTCGAACAGAATCCGTCACTTTGTTTAGCGATGTTCCTAACTCTTCAATCGAGTTCGCGACCGGTGCAAGGAGCTCTGTTTTTTCTTCGATCGTATCGACAAGACGATTCGTTTTATGTAGCAACGCCGTCGTCTCCATCATAATTCCGTCCAGCTGGCGTTCTAGCCCTGCTGTTGTGTCTGCGACATTATTTAGTGTCTTGCTTGCTGCACCAAGTACGCGCGCTAGAAAGATAACGAGCACTACGAATGCGATTGCAGCGACTAGTCCGGCGATACCGCCTAATGTGATTTCCATGATTCATGCCTCCAATTTCTTTTGCTAGTGTCTTGTTGGTAGTTCGACGTATCTCGAGTCGTTCCTGCTACTCCAATTGGTTTATTTCCGTTACAATGATAGATGAAACCTACATACGCAAATTAGAGGGGGAACTATTCATGCGCGATCCACGTCTTACACAACTTGCAACGAACTTAATTAATTATTCTGTTGCACTGGCTCCTGGTGAAAAAGTTTTAATTGAAAATTTCGGAATTGAGCGCGAATTGGTCGAAGCACTCGTTGATGCTGCCTATGAAGCAGGCGGACTTCCATTCGTCCTGTTGAAGGATAATCGTATTCTACGAAAATTATACCGAAATGCATCAGAAGAGCAACTTCAATTGATGGCTGACATCGAGCAAAAGCAGATGCAAGCGATGGACGCTTATATCGGCTTGCGTGCCGGCGATAACATCAATGAATTATCTGACGTGCCATCGGACAAAATGAAGTTATACGGACAAACATTAGGGAAAATGCATACCCAAGATCGTGTCAAAGGAACGAAATGGGTCGTCCTCCGCTTCCCGACAGCTTCGATGGCTCAACTTGCCAATCAATCAACAGAAGCGTTTGAAGACTTCTACTTCGATGTCTGTACGCTGGATTATGAGAAAATGGGAACCGCGATGGAACCACTCGTCGAGCTCATGAATCGGACTGATCGTGTCCGCCTCGTCGGTGAAGGAACAGACTTGACCTTCTCCATCAAAGACATCGCCGCAATCAAGTGTGCCGGTAATGCGAACATTCCTGACGGTGAAGTCTTTACAGCACCAGTCAAAGATTCCGTCAATGGTGTCATTTCTTACAATACACCATCACCTTATCAAGGCTTTACGTTCGAAAACGTCAAACTGACATTCGAAAACGGAAAAATCGTTGAGGCAACTGCAAATGATACAGACCGCATCAATCAAGTGTTTGATACAGATGCCGGTGCACGTTTCGTCGGTGAATTCGCGATTGGCGTCAATCCATTCATCCAACATCCGATGAAAGACATTTTATTTGACGAAAAAATTGATGGCAGTTTCCACTTTACGCCGGGGCAAGCTTACGCTGAAGCCTATAACGGAAACGATTCTTCGGTCCATTGGGACTTGGTCAACATTCAACGCCCGGATTATGGCGGCGGTGAAATTTGGTTCGACGATGTGTTGATTCGTAAAGATGGACGATTCGTCCTTCCTGAACTCGAAGTCTTGAACCCGGAAAATCTAAAATAAGTAGAAAACGGATGGCCGAATCCTCTAAGGATGCAGTCATCCGTTTTTTGATTGCTTATTTTTTTAATGTCGCACGCAACATCCAAATTTGTTTTTCGATTTCTTTTGCTTGAGCGAGCAAATCATCTTCGACCGTCACATCTTGCGCTTCGAGATGTTCGATCGCTTCCAGCATTTCTTTACGTACTTGTTGGAAGTCGCTGATGACGGATTCAACCATCTGATCGGCAGATAATCCAGATTTAGCTTCTTCAAGCGTCGTCTGCTCTAAATATTCTTTCATCGTCGCTGACGGATTCCCATTGTTCATCAATAGTCGTTCCGCGACCACATCATACTGTTCAGAAACCCATGTATACAATTCTTCTAGTTTGACATGAAGCGTCAGGAATTCCGGTCCTTTAATATACCAATGGTAGTTATGGAGTTTGACGAACAACACACCATAGTTTGCGACCTGTTGGTTTAAAGCTGTCTTCGCGTGATTACTAATCATTTTCAATTTCCCCTCTCACAAAATGTAATCTGTCCTATATCATCTTTATCCTTAAATAACATAGAGTAAACATCTTTTTGTGGGGATTCCCGTGATGTTCTTCACAAACTCTCATTACTTTTGACGTTTTAACCCCTTCAGCATGTATCCCCCTTTAAAGTCGACTGAATCGAAAGCAACGAGGAATGCTTTCGGTTCATATTCTTCGACTAAACCACGCAATACTTTCATCCGCGTCCGTGCTGCAAGTACATCGAGACGGTACCGGACGCCGTCGCGTCCCTGTCCTTGGTAATGGGTGACACCAAATCCGTTATCGCGGATGACTTGAATCAGTTCAGCCGGAAATTCTTGTGTATGGACTTGAATCATGTTGTAGCCAATCGCAAGTTTTCTTTCGACGAAGCCTCCAATTAAAATACCGAGTCCGAATCCGAGTGCGTAGACGACCATCCCGAGTGTCGTCAAATCACGGAAGACGACGCCTAAAGCAAAGATATAAATTAACGTTTCGACCGTCCCGAAGATCCCGGCGATGACGGTCCGCCCTTTGACGAGCATGATTGTCCGGAGTGTCAGGACAGGCACATATATAAGTTGCAATAATAAAATCAAGAAAATTTGTCCCATGTGATTGATTCCTTCCTAAATTAACATACCCCCACTATTCCAAAATTCAATTCAAGATGCAACAAAAAATTATCCAGAGTACGTCATCTTTTTTTACCTTCACGAAACCGACAAAAAAGCATGGATGCCTGAATGCACCCATGCCTTTTACTGATGAAACATTTTATCTTTTTCCTTCATACTGCTGTTGGTATGTTTGGATATCCCCCGCGCCCATGAACAACAGAACGGCATTGTCATGTTTACTCAAAATCGAGACGTTATCTCGCGTCAAGATGTCAGCGTTCGGAATCTTCTCTTGAAGATCCTCAATCCGAACTTGCCCTTCTTGTTCTCGAGCCGATCCAAAGATTTCACACAGGTACGTAGCATCCGCTTCACGAAGCGATGTTGCAAAATCATCCATGAATGACTTTAAGCGCGTGTACGTGTGCGGTTGGAAAATCGCGATGACTTCCCGATCCGGATATTTTTTACGTGCCGATTCAATCGTTGCACTGATTTCTTTCGGATGGTGTGCATAATCATCGACTAAAACTTGTGATCCGAAATTCGTTTCACTAAAGCGACGCTTAACTCCTCCGAATGAAGACAGACGTGCTGCGACATCCTCTTTATTCAATCCTTCATATTGACAGATTGCGATGACCGATAAAGCATTCAAAACATGGTGTTGACCGAACCCTGGAATCAAGAACGTACCGTAAAAGTCGTCCCGTAAATAAACATCGAATGATGTTCCGTCTGGCGTCGACTTGACATTCTCTGCCCGGAAATCATTATTTTGTCCAAAACCATAATACAATACAGGCACATTCGCTTGAATGTTTTGAAGATGTTCATCGTCTCCACATGCAATGATGGCTTGCTTGACTTGCATCGCCATCTCCTGGAATGCTGAAACAACGTCATCAATCCCCGTAAAGTAATCCGAGTGATCAAAATCGATGTTCGTCATGATCGCATAATCCGGCTTGTAGTATAAAAAGTGACGCTTATATTCACATGCTTCAAATACAAAAGCTTTCGCCTCTTCGACGCCAGCCCCTGTTCCGTCACCAATCAAAAATGCGGTCGGCGTGATTCCGCTTAAGACATGTGACAACAGACCTGTCGTCGATGTTTTACCATGTGACCCTGTGATTGCAACTGAACGATATTCGTCTGCTAGATGACCTAAAAAATCGTAGTAATGATAAATCGTTAAACCAAGTTCATTTGCCCGCGCGATTTCTGGGTGTTCATCACCAAACGCATTTCCTTGAATGATGATTTGATCTTCTTCGATGTTGTCAGCGTTAAACGGGAAAAACGGAATTCCTTTGGCCCGTAAAGCGTCCTCAGTAAAGATGTGTTTTTCGATATCTGAACCTTGTACTTGATGGTTCATCTCATGTAATACTTGGGCAAGTGCACTCATTCCAGTCCCTTTAATCCCAACAAAATGATACTTTGTCATATAAAAGCCCTCCAATTCACGTTCCGGTTCGTACCATCGGGCTTGGGTACAAAACCTGTACCATTATAGCAAACCGACTTATTTTTTACCATGTAAATTATTTTGTTCACGTCGTGCACGATACATCGCCATTAAGTCTTTAGTTGTCATCACAACGTTGACGGGCGGACCCACAGGTTTCTTGACTGCACTTGACTGTACTTGTGTTTTTTCTTCAGTTGCTTCTTCAGCATGCGTTTCCGTGAAGATCTGTCCGTCTTGTACAATTTCCGTCTCAAGGACATGTTCGACGGTGTTTTCCGAAGAAAGTGCATCCTCGTTATGGACAAGAGGTTGTACCGTGTCTTCACTTAAAGATGTCATTCCTAATGATTCATCTTGTTCTTTTAATTCAGTAACTGGTTCTTCTTCAACTGGCTCTTGTTCCGTTAGAGCTGAATCAAGAACTTCTACAGCAAATGCTTCAGTTGATGACTCGATTGATGGGTCAGGGTTGAGTAGTTCAGAATCCGTCACTGGAACAAGACCTGCGTCTACTTCGGTTAAATCCGTCTGTTCCATCGTCTCGATCCCTGACGCTTCAATTGTTTCATCTGTCATGTTCTCAAGCGCCTCATCGGTTTTTCCCTCTTCTGATTCACTTGAAACGTCCATTTCCGATTCAATCGAAGTTACATCTTCTTGGATCGACCGTTGCTTTTTAGGCCGTTGGAATCCGTAAATAGGCGATGGAACATCCGTCAACACGAAGCGATCTTCTCGCTCTTCCTTTTTCGGTCGTTCGACTGGAGTCGTCTCTTTTTCGCCCGCTAATTCCCGTCGAATCCGTGCCGCTTGTTCCTTCAATGACTGTTCGTAACGATTGCTCATTCCTTCACCCCTCCATCTTGTTAAAAAATCGGCCGAATCAACGGCCGATTAAGAATGCCTCTCCAGTATGTGCTGAATCCTCTAATACTAGAATTCCTTTTTCTTGTGATGCGTCTGGTAATGCGAGTTCACGGGCAGAACAAAGCATCCCGCTTGACGGTATACCACGAAGTGCAGAAGGTCGAATGATTAAACCGGATGGCATGACCGCCCCAGGCTTAGCAACGACAACTTTTTGTCCTTCTGCGACGTTCGGGGCGCCACAAACAATTTGAAGTGTGTCTCCATCCACTTCGACTTGGCAAATCGATAATTTATCTGCATCCGGATGTTTTTCACAAGAGTTAACGTATCCAACAACGAATTTAGGTGAGTAATCGATGTCATCGATTACAAGCTCTACGCCATTGTCCGCTAACACGGTTTGAATTTTTTTGACGAGTTCGGGTGTCAGTTCAACTGGTCCGACTGCACTCAATTCAAATTGCTGTGACGCTTCAAAAATATTGTATCCAATCACACGTTCATGATGGAAAATCGTCGCGACAGCACCTGCACGTTCAGCTGTAACTTCCGCTCGTGGTGCATCTGCTAGGATGACCATCAAGACGTCACCAACACCTTCTTTATTATAAAACACATTCATTCAATCCATGACTCCCTTCAGACTTTCTCACAATGCTTATTGTATCAGATTATTCAAGGTTTCGGATGCTTGTTTTTCGCAAGGACGAAGACCGGTTCAAGATTTCCGTCTTCATATAGGAACGGGAGTGCTGTAACTGGTACACGTCCATTTGTGAAGAAATCAAACATCAGCTGTTGCAAAACATCATAGCCTGCGTCATTTCGGATATCCGCAAAAATTAAGACGTCTTGATGCGGAATCCCAATCGAAAATTCGCCTGTCACTTTGTCTGCATAATCGGCTAACAATTGTTTGTTGAGGACGCGGCTGGCCTCATAACCATCTCCTGTACTCAAGAAATAAAAGACATTTCCTGCGACTTCATCGACTTTGAATGGTGCTTCGAGCGACTTCAAGTTGAAACGTGCTGCTTCAGACAAGTGTTCAGTCGTCCATCCCGCCTGTTCAACTAAATCTTCATCAATCAAGCGATAGGTCGCTCCTAAGTCAAGGGCATACATGATTTTTGTTTCACCCGTATGCGGCGTACTGATGATTCGTTTGCCATCTTTCGTTTCGTCAGCGAACGACTTCGCTCGAATGACTGGTAATACTTTTTGTTCATTTCCGACTAATGAGACAGGCCCCGTTTGTTCCAGCACCGCTTTGATGTACTCAATCGTCTCCTCTACAGCAATGACACCGCGGCGCTTTGCCTTTGCGACGAGTGGATTTAATCCAAGATCTACGCCCGTCCGGTCTTGTTTTCGTTCAATCCGAAGGACCGATTTTTCACGATCAAAGTACGTCGTATAATGTTCTTCTTCAAATGCTTCCGTCACCATGCGGCGAATTTGTTGCAATTCCATGAGTCATTTCCATCCTTTCTTAATGAAAAAAAGCGAGACAGCGCTCGCTTTCGTGTCAGACTGTTTCTAAAAATTCGGTCACTTGTTCAGGTGTTTTACGTTCTTTTCCGACGTAACGTCCTGTTTCTTCGTTTCCACGATAGGCAACGAAACTCGGAATGCCGAAGATGTCCATTTCCTGGGCAATTTCCATATGTTCATCACGGTCGACGTAATAAAATTCAAACTCACTGAATTTACTTTCGATTTCTGGCATGAACGGATCGAGAAAGCGGCAGTCCGGGCACCAGTTTGCTGAAAAGAGAAAAACAGCATTTCCTTGCTTCGCTGTTTCAAATAGTTGTTGAGAATCAAGTTTTTTCATGATAGTTCCTCCTTCGATTACTTCTTCATTTCATTGGGTACATCATAGCATATTCGAATGTTTCTGTGCGTTTTCACGCTCTGTTTGCTATACTTCAACTAGAAAATGCCTTGAAAGGAAATCACTATGACGGACCAACCTATTAAACATCCATTCGAACGTTTCGTCGGCTTCGTCGGAATGACGAGTTGCCTTCGCTACGGTTACTCTTTTATCGATTCTGAACGAGGATTACCTGAGATTTTAGCATTCTTAGTTATCGGGTTTGCGATCATCCTTGTCCTTGAAGCACTCGGGAAACGTGTCGCCCGAAAGTTACCAGTCGTCCGGATGCGTTACTTGACACCCCTCTATTTAATTTATCTCTACGTATTTCTGACGAGTTTCTACTCGAGTTCGTTCGGTTTTTCTTTATAATGACAAAAGGGACGGACTCAAAAGCGGGAACGACTCTCGATTAATTAGAAATGGCCGACGATCCCGTAAAAAGTGGGATCATCGGCCATTTGATTGATGGAGAACGGAAACGTCCGCCACAAGGATTGTTTTTTGACTTATGAGTCAGTCCTTTTTTAGATTCAATAGTCGATTTTTAAATCGCCGTCCTTAATACGTCCATACCGGTACAATACCCGGTAAATTAGATAACTGATGATTGCCGGAGCAACGAAACATAAGATGCCGACAGCAAGATAATATTCTGTCGTGAAGCCCATCGTCTTCAGTACCATCAATGGACCAACTAATCCGCTCGTCCCCATTCCAGAACCTGCCGGATTACTCTCGAGACTGAACAAGACTGTGGCGAATGGTGCCAACAATGCCCCGGCAAGCGTTGGTGGAATGATCGTCCACGGATTACGGATGATATTTCCGACTTGAAGCATCGATGTCCCTACCCCTTGTGCAATCAATCCACCAATCCCGTTATCACGATAACTGATGACACCAAAACCAATCATTTGGGCTGCACAACCGATCGTCGCTGCCCCTGCGGCTAATCCATCCAGTCCTAACATGATGCCTAAAGCAGCACTTGAAATGGGCGCCGTTAACGCGAGCCCCATGACCGTCGCAACAAAAATTCCCATCAGCAGCGGTTCGCGTTCCGTTCCCCAGCGAATAACTTCTCCGAGATCCGTCATCAACGTTCCAATCCAAGAACCGATATACTTCCCACTGAAAAAACCGATTAACAGTGTGACAAGTGGTGTGACGATGATATCAAGCCGCGTCGTTTTTGAAAACAGTTTTCCGAACTCTGTCGCAAGTAGTGCCGCGATGTAACTCCCGGCAGGCCCGCCTGCCTCATATCCGAATGCCCCGACTACGACAGCTGCGAATAAAATCAAGGGTGGCGCTTCTAGAGCAAAGGCAACAGCGACACCGATGGCAGGACCGGTCAATGCGATTGCTTGTTCACCGACTGTGACCAGCATCGTTGCCTCGATGCCCCGAGTCAGCAACCCCTCTCCAATCGTTTTTAGAATCAATCCCATAATCAACGAGCTAAATAATCCAAGCGCCATATAACTGAGCACTGTAATGAAATAAACCCGCGGGCTTAGTGAAATCCCTTTTTCCTTTAACAATTCGTCACGTTCCTTTCCTTAAACCAAAATTATTATAACAAATTTCTCAGAAAAGAAAACACAAATGTTATTTCATCTGACAAGACAGATGTTTCGTGAAAAAAAGGTGACTTTGCCTATAGAGACAAATCCACCTTCCGGATTACTTACTTCACTTGTAGTGTCGCGAGCGTCGTCGCATCCAATTGCGTGACGAGTTTTTTCAATAATTCTTTTGCTGCATCGTAGTCATCCGTGTGCATGATTGAAGCATGCGTATGGATATAACGAGCCGGTAGGCCCACGACCGTCGTCGGAATCCCGTTGTTCGAACGATGGATAACGCCACCATCCGTCCCGCCTGCCCCGACGTAATACTGATACGGAATCTTGTTCGACTCTGCCGTATCGAGGACGTAATCCGTCATCTCTTTCGAAAGAATCATGACGCTATCCTTGATGCGGAGCAATGGTCCTTGTCCGAGCTGACCGAATTCGGTTTTGTCACCAGAAGCATCGTTCGCTGGTGAAGCGTCGACAACAAATGCGACATCCGGATCAATCATATTCGTCGCCGTCTGTGCTCCGCGTAATCCCACTTCTTCTTGGACCGTCGCACCTGAGAATAAGACATTCGGATGATCGGCTGCCTTCGTCTCTTCCAACAACTCAATCGCCATACCGACCCCGTACCGGTTGTCCCAGGCTTTCGCCATGATTTTTTTCGGATTCGCCATCGGTGTGAACGGGAAAAATGGAACAGCCGGAATTCCTGGTCGGACGCCAAACGATTCTGCTTCTTCTTTTGAGTCCGCCCCGATATCGATGAACATGTCTTTGATCGCCATTGGTTTATTCCGCACTTCCTCTGTTAAGAGATGCGGCGGCGTCGATGCGATGATTCCTGGAATGATTCCATGATCGCCACAAATCGAAAAGCGTTGTGCAAGTAAAACTTGACTCCACCAACCACCGAGCGGCTGAATCCGAAGCATCCCGTTCTTCGTGATTTGTGTGACCATGAAGGCAACTTCGTCCATATGACCTGCGACCATCACTTTCGGACCATCGGCCTGACCCGTCCGTTTACCGAAAATCGATCCGATACCATCTGTAACGATTTCATCCGTCACCGGTGTAATCCGCTCCCGGACGAACTGTCTGACTTCATGCTCAAACCCCGGAGCACCGTTCAATTCCGTCAATGTTTTAAATAGATCTTTTGTCTTTTCATTCACTATGTATCGCCTCCTATTTTTCTATTATACAAAAAAATGCTTCAATCACTTAAGCTTTTGTTTCTATCTTGACGAATTATTTGGTACAGTAGGTATAGAAACCTGTAAGGAGGGGAAATTTTAATGAAAAAACGCTATTGGATTATCGGTTTGGCAGCAGCTGTCGTTGCAACTTTCGCAGTTAAGAAGGCTGTCGACAACAAACAACTATCTGCCGAGGAAGCTCTCGAAATCACGAAACGCACATTTTCAGCAAAAGGACGTGTCCAAGGTGCATGGATCTCTGCAACACCAGAGGCGTACGCATATGAGTCACGTGACTACCAAAGCTACAAAGGTGGCATCTCGGTTCTTGAAGGTGACGATGAAAAAACGTATCAATTCACAGTTGATGCAGAAACAGGCGCTTTACTCGAATACGCATAATACCGGGACCATACTTCGTCAGTCGAAGTATGGTCTTTTTTTAAGGAGCGAACTTTCATGAACCTACTGGGAACAATTCTTGTTTTACTTGTTGCCCTTGAACATTTCTATATTTTAGCTCTTGAAATGTTTTTCTTATCTTCAAAACCGGCGCTTCGTACGTTTGGACTAACGAAAGAAATCGCAGCAGATCCACGCATCAAGACATTGTTTGCCAATCAAGGATTATACAATGGCTTTCTTGCTGCCGGATTGATTTTCGGTCTCGTCCTTGATTCGTCTGTCATTCAACTGTTTTTCTTAAGTTGTGTCATCATCGCCGCCCTGTACGGTGCAGCGACAGCAAATGTCTCGATTCTCTATAAACAAGGACTGCCTGCCATTCTGGCATTTCTCGTCGTATTATTTTTTTAGTTCAAAAAAACACCCACCTCTTCGGAATCTTACTTCCTCTTAGGCGGGTGTTTCGTTTTGTCCGACAACGATTAACGTGGGTTATCGTTACGTTCGTAGATCGGGTTCATGTATTCACTTGTCGAATAAAGACGTGGTACGACGACATAAAGTACGATTGCTGGTACGGCAATCAACAAGATCATCAATAACATCGGTAACCAGTAGACTACTTTCTGCTGTAAGTTGTTCGAGTTTTTGTCGATGTATTCTTTGACGCCATCTACTTTCGCAGCATCTGCATTCGTCAACATCTCTTTACTCTCCGTGTTATAGAAGTGGATTTCACGTTTGATTGTGATAAAGATGCCATCACGGACTGTCTCGATAACAGCGATTCCGCCGATGATTTCTTCACCTTTTTCACCAGTGAATGTTTTCGGGTCCTCGATTTCTACAGAACCTTTTTTATAATCGTAATGCGAACTCTTTAATTCCTCGTCGAGAGCCTTTTCCATTGCTGACGTATCAATCGCAGCGAATACCGATTGACCGATACTCAGCGCGAGAAAGAGTGCTGTTACGAAGGCTAAGCTTTTTTGCCACATCCCCAAATTCCCCCTTTACCTGTAAGTACAAGTTCTTCAGTCAACAACATTGTACCAATTAATAAGAAAAAAGTGTGAAAGAAATACCAGGAAAATAAGAAAACTTTTTGTCTAAATCATTTTCCGTACGTTGCTTCCATCCGATAAATCGGTTGACCAAGTGCTGAAAAACGTTCTTCGTACTCCGTTCTGACGTTATCTTCCGGCTCATTGACGTGTAAATCAAGCGACATCCAATCGAATGTCATACCGTAAGCTGACATCGTCATCAGGCTCGATTCAAATAGTTTACGGTTATCCGTCTTAAAGTGAATCTGACCTTGCTCCGGCAAAATGTCTTCGTACGTCGCGAGGAACGTCTTATATGTGAGACGTCGTTTCGCATGACGCGACTTCGGCCACGGATCGGAGAAGTTCAAGTAGACACGAGTGACTTCTCCCTTTTCAAAGAAGTCACGTAAGTCTTTTGCATCGACCGTTAAGACACGGACGTTAGGGAGTGGCTCTTCGACCAATTTTTGAACGATCGCAACCGCAACACTTTCAAATAATTCAATCGCGATGAAGTTGATATCCGGGTGTTGCTTTGCCATACCCGTGATGAATGCTCCTTTTCCGGAACCTACCTCAATGTATAGTGGATGTTCATTTTTAAATTCTTCTGCCCAGTTTCCTTTTAAGGTCGCCGGGTCCGCGATATAGATGGATGCCTGTTCTTTCATATAATCCAGCGCCCAAGGCTTGTGGCGTAAACGCATATTGTTCATCCTTTCAATTCTTAAATTATCCGCAGATAAGTTTATCATGATTCGGGTAATTATATAAGATGTTATTCGTTTAGCAGAGTCGAATGTTCAGCAGATCGTCACTTGAGAATTACTGAGCAATCTACTACACTTACTATACGGACTATCCCTAAAGGAGGTTTTGACATTGGAAAATTTCTTAATCATGTGGGCATCACCGATCGTTCTCGTCATGGGTGTGACTGCTCTTTTCGTTTGGGCGACATTCGGTAAAGTTGACGCTAAATAATCGCGATTCAGTAGGCATCTTGTGTTCTGTCACAAGATGCCTTTTTTACTTTCTAAAGGATTATGGTTGGTTTCTGACTAAAACAGATGTATAATTTCGATGAAACAGTTTTTATATTACAGCTATCAATCGACAAAATACGTTGATAAAGAAGGAGAATTGTAATGAACAAAAACGAAAACAGCGAAAACGAAAATTTAGTACAGAAAAAAACAGGAGCTGATTTGGTCGTTGATACGTTAATCGAGCAAGGGGTCGAATACATCTTTGGAATTCCCGGAGCAAAAATCGATTCTGTTTTCAACGTCTTACAAGATCGTGGTCCTGAATTAATCGTCGCACGTCACGAACAAAATGCCGCCTTCATGGCTCAAGCAATCGGACGTTTGACAGATAAACCAGGGGTCGTCCTCGTTACGTCTGGTCCGGGCGCATCAAATCTCGCAACAGGTCTCGTGACAGCTAACTCGGAAGGCGATCCGGTCGTCGCGATTGCTGGTGCCGTCTCACGTGCCGATCGACTCAAACGGACGCACCAATCGATGGACAACCAAGCACTCTTTACACCAATCACGAACTTCAGCGCGGAAGTTCAAGATGCGGATAATATCCCAGAAGTCCTCTCGAATGCTTTCCGGACAGCGGAGACGACGTCCGGTGCTGCTTTCGTCAGTATTCCGCAAGATGTCGGTTTGAACGAATCAAACGTCACGTCCTTTAAAGCCGTCCCGACACCAAAACTCGGGATTGCTCCAGAAGAATGGGTCGAAGAGACGGCCACACTGATCGAACAAGCGAAACTCCCTGTTCTCTTGCTCGGTATGCGTTCCAGTCAACCGGACGTCGTCAAAGCGATTCGCGCTTTATTGAACCGTGTTTCGATTCCCGTCGTCCAAACGTTCCAAGCTGCGGGGACGTTGTCACGTGACTTAGAATCTAATTTTTATGGTCGTGTCGGTCTATTCCGCAACCAACCAGGTGACGCGTTGCTCGCTGAAGCGGATCTCGTCTTATCCATTGGTTATGACCCGATCGGCTATGATCCGAAGTTTTGGAACAAACCAACGAATGAACGGACATTAATTCATATCGACCAAATGCGGGCTGAAATTGATCACTTCTATCGTCCTGATCGCGAGCTTGTCGGTGACGTCGCGAAAACGATTGATGCGTTATCCGATCGTCTGAAACCACTCGCCTTGTCAACAAGCACGGATACATTCTTGAACGGTCTTCAACAACGGCTCGTCGAGCGGGACGTCCCACCGGTCGTCGAAGACTCGCTATTGACGCATCCACTTTATTTCATGAAGACATTACGCGAACAGATTGCAGATGACGTTACCGTAACGGTTGATGTCGGTTCACATTATATCTGGATGGCGCGTCATTTCCGTTCATACGAACCACGTCACCTCTTGTTCAGTAACGGGATGCAGACGCTTGGTGTTGCATTACCTTGGGCCATCGCAGCGACACTCGTCCGTCCTGGTAAAAAAGCCGTCTCGATTTCAGGTGACGGCGGGTTCCTTTTCTCAGCGATGGAACTTGAGACAGCCGTCCGCTTGAATGCTCCGATCGTCCATTTCGTTTGGCGTGACAGCGGCTTTGATATGGTCGCGTTCCAACAAGAAATGAAATATAAACGAAAATCAGGCACATCATTCGGCGATGTCGATCTTGTGAAGTATGCAGAAAGTTTCGGTGCAAAAGGTTTACGCGTCAATCATCCGTCTGAACTCGTTGCTGTCATGGAAGAAGCTTGGAAAACAGAAGGACCTGTCATCATTGATGTTCCAATCGATTACAGCGATAATGCTGCGCTCGGAAAAGAAGTACACTTGGATCAATTAAACTGATAAGGAGATGAGCAGATGACGAACGATGATACGTTACTTCAAATCTCGACGATGATGGCGTTACTTGACGGCGTCTTCGAAAGCGAGGTCAGTTATGCGTCCGTTCTTGACGGGCGCGACTTCGGAATCGGCACCTTCGACCATCTCGACGGAGAAATGATTGGTTTTGATAATACCTTTTATCAATTGCGTTCTGACGGGAGCGCCCGCCCGCTCGACCCTGAAACGACGACACCGTTTTGTACGTTGACTCGATTTACTCCGACACAGTCGATTCAAATCGATCAAGAAATGACGAAACAAGACTTCGAGCATTGGCTAAGCACGCAACTCGCAACCATCAACAGCTTTTATGCCGTGCGAATCGATGGAGAGTTCACGGAAGTCAAGACACGGACGGTCGCGCGCCAAGAACAACCATTCGTCCCGATCACGGAAGCCGTTGCGACACAAAGTGCACGGACGTTCGAACAGACGGAAGGGACACTTGCCGGCTACTATACACCACGCTTCGGTCACGGGATTGCCGTCGCCGGATACCATCTACACTTCATCGATCAAGCCCGCGAAGGTGGCGGGCACGTCTTCGATTACACGGTCAAGAACGTCACCGTCTCATTCGAAGAAAAACCACGCCTTGATTTACGTCTACCGACGACAGCTGCTTACCGAGAAGCAGATCTTGAAAGTCATGACATCGAACAAGAGATAAAAATTGCCGAAGGTTGATGCCTTTTTCCTAATAAAAACCGCCAAAGCGCTTCATGCGCCTTGGCGGTTTTTCTATAAAGCCATTTTGAACAACTAATCTGCAGTAACAAAAAAAGATGGAGCATCACAGATACCTGTGACCTCCACCTCACTTGGTTAATTCTTTAAGCAACCACTATTACTAAAATTCATTCTCAAGTAATTGCGTAAGGAACACATAACTTTCTGGCGCATCCGGATGCTGTGCATCTTCATACCAGTAAATCGACAAAATCGCTTGTGCCACCACGTACCAATGCATGCGCTGTTTTAATTCAAGGGTCAACGGATGACCGTAACTCGCAAACCATTCTGGCCAGTATTCCTCGTCAACATAACTATAGAGCATCATCCCTAAGTCATAAGCACGATCGGCGATGATCGCATCATCCCAATCATTTAAATAGAGATGACCATCCGCCCCCGTCAACCAATTGTTGTGATTTAAATCTGAATGACAAACGACTTGCTCATCCGTTCGGACAAGCGCTAAATGCGTCTCTAAATAACCAATCGCCTGTTCAATCAACTTTGGTTCACGTAGTTCTGCCGGTTGAAAATAGAGCCGGCATTGACGCAATAGCTCATCTGGTTCAATTGGTCGTTGATCAAGTTGTTGTAACATGAACAACAACTCTTTTGAATCATGTATTTTCCCTAGTAATCGGGCCACCTCTGGACGCTCCATCATTTCCGGTTCGAGTTCGTTTCCTTCAATGAATTGTTGCGCACTGATGACATCCCCACTGTAAATTCGTTTAGTCCAAAGCAACTTCGGAACGATTCCATCCGCCGATAAAATGGCTAAGAACGGAGAAGAGTTCCGCTTCAAAAATAATTTCGACTGCCCAGTCGAAGCGACGTACGCTTCACCTGTAATGCCGCCTGCTGGCGTAAGCGTCCAGCCTTCGCCAAGCGCATCTAAAATATCTAATTCCATCATAATCCGCTCAACTTTTTAATAGATTTGCCATAAGGCACAATGAATATCTTAACATGTCGCAATCGTCGTTGACAACGGAAGCACTTTAATCTTGGCGACGCCTTTTTCGATTGGGGTGACGGATGCTTCATCACCTTGAACATGAAGATTCCACATCGGATGATCGAGCGCAATCTCGATTGTTTCATCCGTCACATTATGCACGACGAGTGTTCGCTGCCAGGCATCATAAGAGTGAATTGCATCCACTTCGTAAGCGATGACACCCGGTCGCATCGGTAAAAAATGAAGCGATTCTTGAATCTGATTCGCCCGGTGCAAACGGAAACCACCGTGCATCCGTCTAATCTGTAAAATATTTTTAATATAGTCGACCATCTCAAAATGACGATCCCGTAATGTCCAATCCAATCGATTGATGGCGTCCGGAGCATTATAACTGTTTTCGACACCTTGTTTCGTCCGACCAAATTCTTGCCCGGCATGAAGAAATGGAATTCCCTCTGCTAAAATCACGATCGTTTGTGCAAGGCGACTCATGTGCAGAAGTTGTTTTTCATCAAGATCCGGTCTAGCAAGGCTCAATTTATCAAACAGCGTATGATTGTCGTGTGCTTCGACGTAGTTAATCGAGTAGGTCGGCTCTGGGAAGCGACCGTACGTTTGATTCTCAAGCGTCACACTTCCGGCTATTCCGTTTCGAACCTCTCCTTCTTTCCAAAGATCGCCCGACACAAATCCACGGTCATGTTCATTAAACGTTGATCCCTTCAGTGCATCACGGAAGACATCGTTAAAATGACCAATCCCAGGCATCCGTGCAGCAGATGCACTGGTAGCTTTCCGTCGATCCGGTAGCGGTGTCGAAAGATCCCATCCTTCCCCATAGATAAGGATTGTCGGATCAATCCCATCAAACGCTGTCCGAAGGCTGTTCATCGTCTCCACGTCGTGAATTCCCATCAAATCAAATCGGAAGGCATCAATTTGGAGTACCTCCGCAAAATAGGTCACACAGTCAACAATCAATCGTTTCATCATAAAACGTTCTGATGCTGTATCATTCCCGACGCCCGTTCCATTCGCTAGCGTCCCGTCGAGTTCATAACGGAAGTAGTAACCAGGAACAAGATGTTCGAGTGCAGCCTGCTCACGAATATAGACATGATTCATGACGACATCAAACGTGACCCGGATTCCCGAAGCATGCAGCTGATCAATCATCTCGACGTACTCGAAAATCCGCGTCCGCGGATTTGTCGCATCACTCGCATAGCTACCCGCTAGTGCGAACCAATTTACAGGGTCGTACCCCCAATTGTATGGTGAACGTGTAATTTCATCCGTCGAACCGAAAAAATGTACCGGTAGAAGTTGAACGTGTGTCACGCCCAAGTCAAGCACATAATCGAGTCCTGTCTTCTTCCCAGCCGGAGAACGCGTCCCTCGCTCGGACACACCCAGGTATTGTCCCGGGTGCGTCGATCCTGATGTCGCATCAATCGTGAAGTCCCGGATATGTGCTTCATAAATTACTGCATCCGTTGGTTTCACGAGAATCGGACGTTTTTTCCGCTTCGGAAATCGCTGCCTGATTTCTTGGTCGACATCTGACAGGACGCCGAACTGCCCGTTCGCCGTCACTGCTTTCGCATATGGATCGACGATTTCGGTCGTCCCTAAGTACGTTGTCACGCGATAACGGTATCGGGTGTGTTCATATTCACGAGCTAACGTAATTTGATAAACACCACGATCGCCCCGTTTCATCTCGCTCGTTTTCAGAACTGATTCTGTTGAATCGTAGACGACACATTCGATACGTTCCGCAATTGGTGACCAGACAAAAAGTGATAACATCCCATCATCCATCATGACGCCCAGCGGCCCTTCGTAACTATATTTACGATCGAACAACGATGTTTGAACAACACGCCCCGGAAAGATTCGAATCCGGCCTTGTGTCGCACTCACTAATTCATACACACTCTCTAACTCAATCGCTCCCTCTACTTCCAAAATGAGACGTTCGACTCCACCGTCTTGTTGTTGCGAAATGACAGCATAATCGATGATTGTCTGATTTGAAACTAACTGCACGTCTTCTTTAGTGAATGACTGTTTCGATTCGACCAAAATCGTTTGAAACGTCAAAAATTCCGCTGAAATTAATTGTGGGTGCATCAGCGCTAGTTCGCTACTTTTCATTTTCGTCATATTTGCGCGACAACATCAAAATTTTTGCCGCTCCCTCCTCACGTCTGAATCCGCTCATTCTCTTGATCATTGACCGCCATTTGAAACGTGATCGATGACGTTTCTTTTAGTATCTTTTCACAAACGCGCATTTGAAAAGCTTTTGTATAGGGGGCGGATGTATTCATTTTGTGTAACCAGTGTGCAAAATCGACTTTACTTACATAAGTAGTTTTCGACTCTTTCGGCAGTTGATCAAAATAACCTTTCGACGCGATGACGACTCGTTCGATTGGTAGTTCAAGTTCATTTCCTAAAACAAGCCGTAAAATATCTTCTGTCCGTTTCAAACTGATCAACGGATTCAGAATGTTTTTTGTCGGTGCCTTAAATGGCTGTTCACGCCATAATTTCTCTCGTTTAATATGATAGATGCTCTCTTCTCCATCCAACCAATCGAGTAGATAAATCGCGGATGGGCCGACGACAAAGGAACTTAACTCGACTTCTCCTTGTTGATAATGAATGACAGCACGATAAAACAAACCGTATTGATCATTTAACAGATGGACCATTTGATAAAAGTCGAGGTGTCGCCGAAGCGGCAATTTCCATATCTCATCTTCAGTTGCCCCGCCCGCTACATAAAGCAGCTTTTGAATCTCGACTCGTTTTTTATACCATTTATCAAACGCTGGCTTTGAGATTTGTTTCCCTGGTAACTGGACGACGACAGGAGATTTGAAGAATTGCCACCATTTCTTAGGACGGACGATTGTCTCGCCCGGGAACAATTCCCCAGCTTCCCACTTATGAAATAGATTCTCATAGTCTAACTGCCGTTGCTCTTTGTAGCGTTTTGAGACTTCGAGCGGGTTCTTCTCATACTTACTCTCTAAATCATATAATTTCATCAATAACGCCATGAGATCACCTCACTGTTCTTTCCCGCATCTAGCTAAGGTATTGATTCGATATCTCGGACGATCAGCTGGATGGATTTCATATAAAATAAGTTCCGTGACATTAATTTTCGCTTGTAGTGTCATGTCTGGCAATGGTTCTTCACAGTCTGCATTCCAGCGTTTCGCAAGTGTGATATGAGGAACAAACGGTTTATGTCGTTCCGGAGCCAGTTGATTCGCGAGTCGTAATAAAGAAGTCGTCTCTTCCACCCCCGCAGCGAAAACGCGTGGACGGTCCTCGTTACCGAACGTAACGAGATGATTGATTGTCAAAGTGAATGGCTGAACAGTAGCTGCAATTTCTTTAAGACGACATTGCCACTCATTCAATTCGCGCTCCGTCAACCCACCTAAGAAATGTAATGTCAGGTGAAAGTCTTCCTGGCCGTAGACCTGTTGATAGTAATGGTTAAGATTAACCGCTTCAGATAACTGCTTCAACTCGAGGAGCGGTACAGGAATCGCGATAAAATAATGTCGTTCCAAAATCAATCACTCCTTGATTTTCCCACTGATCACATAGAGCACTGCCCCAATCAGGCTACTACCTGTATATACCCAAAAGACAGCATAGATTGTCCAATGTTGAAGGACAAATCCACTCATTAAGTTAAAAGCTGCTGTTGCCAGACCGGTTGTCGTCGCCATGTATGTACTGACGGCAGTCGCCACAATCGATGCTGGGACAAGCGAACGAACATAATCTAATGCAACGGGAATCAACAAACCGACGATCCCCCCTTGAAGTGCTGCTAATAACCAAAGCATAAAGATGGGTGGCTCTAATGCTAACATACCTGTCCGGACGGCAGATAAAATCGATACAAGAACGAGCACGGGAATCGCGCCAAATCGCATCAACATCCGCGTCGCAATCCGCATGAACGGGATCTCGCAGAGGACAGCTACAAAAAATAAGGTTCCGACGAGTGCCGTCGATTCGCCTCGAATCGTAACATAACTTCCGAAATAATAATTGTTCGCAAAAATCGGACCAAAGACGAGACTTCCACCTGCTAAAAATAATAAGAAACGTTTGTTTGAAAACAGACGGGAAATCGGCACACGATCCATGACCGTAACGCTTACAGGTGATTCTTCAACACCAATCAAGACGATGAAAGCAAGCACGAGAGCGGCACCACTCGCAAAAAATATCGCTCCGAGTGCTCCACCTTCTGTCACCTGTCCAAGTATGAAAACAGCAAGTGCGAAACCAGCCGAGCCAAATAGACGTAACGCACCATAATCGACTGACTTCCGTTTCGAAAATTCGATGGCGAGTGTATCGACTAACGGAATATGCGCACACTGGAACAATGCCCAGAGACAAGCAATCAGTAGTAACAATAAATAAACGGATGTTACTAAATAACTGACCGTGAACCCTGCTGCCGCGAGGAGCGCAACGAGCAACAGCCGTTTCGGTCGTCCAATCCGGTCGGCAGCGATTCCCCATAACGGTTGGAGTAAAATCGATAAAATCGGACCAATCGAAACAATCGTTCCAATTTCAGTACCAGATAATCGAAAGGCATCATTTGAAAAATAAAGCGTTAAATACGGAATGAGTGCACCTTGCCCGAAGAAGATAAAAAAGTAGAGCGCCTGAAAATGATATTTTTGACGGTTAATCACGCAAGATACTTCCTTTCAAGAATCAATCCCCCGTCATCACTGCGCCGGGGGATTCATGTCCTTATTATTTGGCTAGTTCATAAATCGCTTCCGCATAAATCGCGACAGCTAACAATAACTCTTCAAAATCAACGTATTCATCGACTTGGTGCGCGACTTCCGGACCACCCGGGAAAACTGGACCGAATGCAACACCTGCTGTTAATGAACGGGCGTACGTGCCCCCACCAATTGCAATCAAGTCCGCTTTTTGATTCGTGTGACGTTCATAGACAGCACTGAGCGTCTGAATTAATTCATGTTCTGGATCAACATGGTGCGGTGGCATGTGCGTCCGCGTCTGAAGGTCGAAACCATAGGCCAAAGCCGCTTCCTTAATCAACTGTAGACGCTCCGTGAAATCAGCGCTGTGCGGATAACGAATATTGAGTGACGTCGTCCCTTGCCCCTCTTCATAACGGAAGACACCACCATTGATCGTTAAATCTCCCGTTTCATCTGATGCCGCTACACCCAATGCAACCCCGCGTGAATCACGGAACATATGCATGACGAGTTCAATGTAACGCCGTCCATTGTAGTCAAGGTGAAGCGTACTTAAGAAACGAGCAAGGTGTAATGCCGCGTTTTTACCATTATCCGGCTCCATCGCATGCGCTGCTACTCCGAAGACGTCAAAGACAAGACCTTCTGCCGTTTGCTTCACTGTCCCTGTCAATCCTTGCTCTTCCAGGTAGGCATGGAATGAAGATTCAATCGATCCGTGTTCAGCTACATGGACCGTCGCTGTCGCATGACCCGGTACCATGTTCGGACGTTCTCCGCCTACGAACGTTACAAGATGATAACCTGTGTCTGCAGTTCGTGCTGGTTTCCCTTGGATCAAGAGGCCATCATATAATCCTTTTTCAGCATTGATGATTGGAAAATCAGCGTCTGGTGCAAATCCAATCGTCGGCATCTCTTCATGCTTGAAGTAGTGATTGACACAACGCCATTCGCTCTCTTCATCTCCACCAGCAATTAAACGAATCCGTTTCGATAACGGTAACCCTAACTCTTTGACGATTTTTAACGCATAGTATGCCGCAATCGTCGGTCCTTTATCATCAATCGCACCACGTGCATATAGTTTCCCGTCCGCTAGCGTCGGATTGAACGGTCCATACGTCCAGCTGTCCCCACCAGCAGGAACAACGTCGAGATGGCAAAGAATCCCGAGCAGCTCTTCACCTTGACCATATTCAAGGTGCCCTGCGTAACCGTCGACATTTTTTGTTTTAAACCCATCGCGCTCCCCAGTCGCTAACATCCAATCAAGTGCACGTTTGACTTCTAAACCAAACGGCGCCCCTTCTTGAATCGTTGTTTCATCAAGTATACTCGGTATGCGTAACAACTCTTTTAAGTCCGTCAACAGTGCTTCGCGTCGCGCCAAAACTTCTTCTTTCCAATTTACCATATGACACCTCTCCCTTATCCGTTAATACGTTCACCTTTTTAGTATAGCGAATGTTCGGCAATTACGAACATCCAAAATCTTAATTCTTCCATTTCTCTTATTAAGACGAACATTAAAAAATAATAAAACGATTACATTCGTTATTCAATGTTCAATTTGTATGTTTTTTTCAATAACGTTCGGTTAAATTACTTGCATTCTATACTGAAAGAGTTATACTAAAGACGAAACAACTTGATATATCACCGTCTATTGTCACCCGAAGTTTTAGAACACTATTCTATCCATTGGGGGAGTGGTTATACCAATGAAAGATTCTACAGACCGTATGTTGACCCGAATTAAGTCGATCTATCTCTTTATCAACGAGAACGGAGCTACTACGACAGCAGAGTTGGTTGAAGAGTTTGGCATCACATCAAGGACCGTTCAACGGGATTTGAATGTGCTCGAATACAACAATCTCATTGTGAGCCCAAGACGCGGTACTTGGACATCAAGTAAAAAGCAACGACAAGCCGGTTAATCAAGCAGTTTCAACACTATTTTTCTTTTACGACGCGAATCTTTCGCGTCTTTTTTTGTTTTTTTTTTTAGCAGACGGGTATACCTACTTTAGAGAAGGAGATGATTTGAATGAATATCATTATTATTGGAGCAAACGGAACAACAGGTCGAAAAATGGTTGAATTGATTGCAAAACAAGGACAACATCAAGCGATTGCTGTGGTCCGAGAAGAAAATCAAATTAACGATCTAATCGCACTTGGTGCATCTGAAGTACGAATCGGTGATTTAACAGAGGACATGTCGAATGTCGTTAAAGATGCTGACGTTACGATTTTCGCAGCAGGTGCCGGTGGAGCATCGGACGAATTGACTCGCGCTGTCGATAAAGATGGAGCCATCAAAGTCATCGATGCATCAAAAGCAAATGGAATTGAACGCTTCATCATGCTCAGTTCTGTCGGTACGGATAATCCGCGTGGCGAACTAAAAGTTTACCTCGAGTCAAAAGCCGCTGCCGACGAACACTTAAGAGAGAGTGGACTCGATTACACGATCGTCCGCCCTGGTCCATTGAGTGATGAAGATGCAAGTGGTACAGTCGAAATCAAAGAACACTTTGAATCGTACGAAGATCGTAAAGTCCCACGTGCCGATGTCGCGACACTGCTCGTGACATTAGTCGATCACAAAACACAATCACGTCAATTCGAAGTATTGAGCGGTCCTTTCCCAATCGCGGAAGCACTCCGGAACGTTTAATCTACTCTTCAATTGATGGAATCTAAATAAAAAAACGCTTCTGCCAAGTGCAGGAGCGTTTTTTTGACACGTCACTTATTCCGGTGTCCAGTCGAACAGCGCTAACTCGCCACGCGTCAGTTCACGGTACTCACCTGGTTCGAGTGTTGAATCAAGCGGCAATTCACCAATCGATAGACGTTTTAAATACGTCACTTCTTTTCCTAACGCCAGCATCATCCGTTTGACTTGATGGAACTTGCCTTCTGTAATCGTCAGTTCCAGCGTCGATGTCTCATCCGTTGCCTCTAAGATCACGAGTTTCCCCGGTTTCGTTTTATATCCATCCTCCAACGTGACACCTTCTTGTACTTCAATCACGTCTTCTTCCGTCAACGTACCGATGACTTCTGCATAGTACGTTTTCGCAACATGTTTTTTCGGTGACATCAACGCATGATTAAATGAACCGTCGTTCGTTAACAGTAATAAACCTTCCGTGTCTTTATCCAATCGCCCGACCGGAAACGGTTTGAAGTACGTCACGTCCTCGAACAATAACTCAATCACTGTTTGGTCCCGCTTGTCTTCCGTCGCACTGATTACACCAGGCGGTTTGTTCATCATCAAGTAGATATACTTTTGGTAAACGACAGGTTCACCATACATGAGAATATCTTGTGTCTCGACATCGACATGCTGTTTCGGGTCGAGTACAATCTCCCCATCTACTTGAATCGCACCGGATTTTAAGAGTTGTTTTACTTCTTTACGGGAGCCTGCCCCCATATTGGATAACAATTTATCTAGCCGCATTGCCACGTCCTCGTTTCATTGAAAATTTTCTTCCTAATACTGCTTCTGCCAGTCCGGTCCAAATGGCTAATCCGGCAAAAATCACGATGCCGAGTCCCGCACCGACGATTAAAATCGCAAGTGACGCAAGTGTCGTTTCTGGCAAGAATGCAACCATTCCCCATTTCACGAGTCCAACACCGATGCCCATGATGGCACTGATGATCATGATTAACGATGTCCGGCGCAAGACACTACTAAACGGAAAATCGACCGTTTGGGTGATGCGGAAGAACATTAATCCTGTCGCGACGAGATAACCAAGAATCGTTGCATATCCAGCGCCCGTTCCGTCACCTGTCAAATGAATCAACGGTGCGTTCAACAAATACTTTGTCAGTAGCCCGGCAAGTGTCGCAATGATTGTAAAGTATTGGCGATTGATTCCTTGTAAGACGGCTGCTGTTACAGAGTAAAGCGCTAGGAACAGCGCACTTGGAGCATAACTTAAAAGATACACCCATGCCTCCTGGTCTTTCGGGAAGAGGACATGGAATGTCTCTTGACTCAATAAAATCATCCCGACGACGGCTGGAATCGTGACGAAAAATGCCAATTGATAAATTTGTGAAATTTGTTTTTTAACTTTTTTCATGTTGCCTTGCGTGAATGATGCTGTCAACAACGGCGTTGCCGACAACGACAATCCGGTTGCGACCGAAACAGGGATCAAGACGATTTTATGACTGTCGGCAATTAAATACGCTGTCGCGTTACCCGCTGCCTCAAGTGTATACCCGATACTTTGCAAGGCTGCGTTCATCGTATTTTGATCGATGACTTGATAAAGTGGCGTCGATAACCCGACCATGACGATCGGAATCGCATATGTCAAAAGTTCTTTGTAGAGATCTGTTAACGGCCGTTCCGGTGATTGAACCGTTTGACTGTCACGTAATTCTTGTAACCCGGGAGCACGCTTCCGGAAATAGTAAACGAGGATTGCCACACTGCCGATTGCTCCAATGAATGCACTGAAGGTCGCGATTGTCGCGGCCCATGCTGCATCCGCATCGAAGATATAAATCGCAATGCTAACACCTGCCAGTAAAAACACAATTCGAACGATTTGTTCAAGAATTTGCGAAATCGCTGTGGGTCCCATTGATTGGTGACCTTGAAAATATCCGCGCGTCATGCTCATCGGTGGGATGAGTAATAAAGCGAAACTGACCCCGCGAATCGTCATCGTCACGGCATCGATGTAAGAAGCCGAATTGACATCACCGCCAGGAATTGCCCGATGTGCAAGATAGGGGGCAAGTAAGAATAAGGCGATGAACGAAACGATACCGGTCAAAGACATGATCTTTAATCCAGAACGATACAGACGTTCACTCGTATCGTATTCGCCAAGTGCATTATATTTAGCGACGAATTTAGAGACGGCGACTGGAATACCCGCTGTCGCCAGCCCAATCATGATTGCATAGTAGTTATACGCATACGTATAAAACATGATGCCGGTCGCACCGACCATAAACTGAAAAGGAAACAGGTAAATCAGACCAAGGGCTCGTGAAATAAGTGATGCTCCAGACAAGAGCATCGTTCCACGAACGAATCCCGAGTTGCTGGATGAAGTCGATTGCTTTTTGTTAACAGTGGCCATGATAACTTCCCTCACGCTTTCTTTTTTTATTAAAATTAGACGAGAATACTCCCACTTTTAAACGTTCAGCGCGTAGTCCTAGTGTGAGTGGGAGATGAGTCGTCTTCGAGCAAGACGTGTCTTCCGACACGTCAATTGTCCGACACTCTTAGTTTGAAAACAACCAAGATCAGGAATCCTCTACCTCTAAGCGAAGCGGAAGTGGAGGTAGTTCAACGTTTGACAACCTATAATATATTGTCTCAATTAACAAGTTCTATGATGCACAATTGCAAATCATTATACCGCTCCCCTCTCATAAAAGAAAGAGACGGTTTGTTTACAGACCGAACTTCTGCTAAAGTGGAACAAGCAGAAGACTATTCAATGAGGTGACAGCATGTACGATGTAATCGTAATCGGAGGCGGACCGAGCGGCTTGATGGCAACGCTCGCCTCTTTACAAGCAGGCGCGAAAACACTCCTGCTCGATAAAGGAAATAAATTAGGAAGAAAGCTTGCGATTTCCGGTGGTGGGCGTTGTAACGTCACGAATCGTAAACCGCTCGACGAACTCGTCCAGTCGATCCCAGGAAATGGCCGCTTCTTATACAGCGCCTTTTCACAATTCAGTAACGAATCGATCATCGACCTGTTCGAAGGATTCGGCGTGGCGTTAAAAGAAGAAGATAACGGGCGGATGTTCCCTGTCTCGGATAAAGCAGCTGACGTCGTCCGTGTCTTGATTGATCAAATCCGAGCGCACGGTGCCGAGATTCAAACGAATGCAGAAGTCGCGTCACTCGAGTTTCACGCGGATGGTTCATTTGCAGCCGTTCTCATGCAAGACGGCACACGCCTTGAAGCGAACAGTTGTGTCGTTGCAGTCGGTGGACAATCCGTGCCCCATACGGGTTCGACCGGTGACGGGTACCCCTGGGCTGAAAAAGCCGGTCATACGATTACCGAACTTTTCCCGACCGAAGTCCCGATCTTACTAAACGATGCCTTTATTCAAGCGAAATCGCTTCAAGGCTTATCGCTCCGCGACGTCGCATTGACGGTTCACGGAAAAAAAGATAAAGCCATTAAAACACACACGGGTGATTTGCTCTTTACGCATTTCGGGCTGAGTGGTCCGATCGCACTACGTTGCAGCCAATATACGATCAAGGAACGCAAACGCTCCGGCGAACGAATCGTTCATTTATCGGTCGACTTATTCCCAGAAGAATCAATCGGAGCATTGACGGAACGTTTTCAGGCTGCGCTTGCAGCCAATCCGAAAAAAACCGTCCGAAACGCCTTAAAGGGATTCGTACCGGAACGTTTGCTTGAATTACTCTTCACACAAATCGGTTTTGGTGACGAAGTGTGTACGCAAGTGAAGAAACAAGATTTCACGCAACTGCTGACAACATTAAAACGTTTCCCACTTCATGCGACCGGGACACTTGATTTTGATAAAGCCTTCGTCACGGGCGGAGGGGTGTCAATCAAAGAAATCCATCCAAAAACGATGATGTCGAAAAAAGCAGACGGTCTGTTCTTTGCCGGAGAAATTTTAGACATTCATGGTTATACCGGCGGCTACAACATTACAGCTGCTTTTGTAACGGGACACTGTGCCGGAACGAATGCTGCTCTACTCAATCAAACGACGTAATTAAAAAAAGGTGTTCGTTCGTGATTTTTTTCACGAATGAACACCTTTTTAATTTTTTTGATCAATCGATCGGGGTAAACGAACGGCTCGAAAATTTATCGGTTTCGACCAAAGCAAACAGTTCATTGTCTTGAACAAAGATTCCTTCTGCCCCATATACTTTCGGACTTGCAGATTCTCCCGTGATCGTCTTATCCTTCGCATCAATCGAATAAAGATACAAGGAGTCGGAGTCCAACGTATAGATGCGCCCTTGTCGTTCTGCGAGTCCAATCGGACGGAACTTTTCTTCAAATGCTTTTTTTGCATCTGCCCGCATACCATCTGCAGCATCGATTCGATCTCGCGTAACAACCGTCAAATACGGCGGTTTCTGCTTTTTCTTGAGTTTCTTTTTCTCTTTTGCTGTCGCATCAGGATCAATTTTAATTTCATCTTGCTTCATTTTAAAATACGTCAATTCGATGCGCCCTAACGACCGGATGTTATTGATCGTGTAAAATTCTTTTTCTTCAGCATCGTACCCAAGCCCATGAAAATTATCTCGAATGGTCGTGCCTTTGATTTTTTTACGCGTTTCTTCCGACCATGCACCATCTTTTCGTGTAATCGTCACAAGAATTTGATTTGATGTCAGTAATGCGACCGTTTCGCCATCAACGAGTGCCATTCCGTCAAGTCCTGCGAGTAACAGCTTGCCATCATTCTTCAATTGGAAGGAAGCATTGATTCGCTCGCCCGTCCCACTGACTTCAAAGAAATGATAGTCTTCCGTCACAACAAGATAGGAACCAATCGAATCATCATATAACATCTGTTGAACATCCTTGATTAATGGTTCTTCCGGATTCGGAATCGAAGAAGGAAGGCTTGGCGGCACTTGTTTGACAGCCGCTTGGTGTTTTGATTGCGTCTCGATTTTTGTGAAGGTCTCTTGAATTTGCGCTAACGTCTCTGGTTTTGAGAAGACGAGTAGAATACAAAGGATCAGGCCGGAGACGACGGCAAAAATCGTTGTATAGACTATATAGGATCGTTTCATTTACACAAATCGCCTTTCTCTCTCGGTTTCTGATTCAGTGTAGCAGAAGGCGCACTAAAAAAAAAGCGGACGTGAGACTGAATTCAAAAACAATCCCCTTCCCCCATGACTGCATGGGCAAGGGGATTCGTATTAGTTTGCTACGATATTGATGAGTTTTTTCGGTACGACGATGACTTTACGAACCGTCTTGTCGCCAATCCACTCTTTTGTTTTTTCATCTGCAAACGCGAGTGCTTCGATTTCTTCTTTTGTTGCGTCGATACTGATCGTCAATTTCGAGCGGACTTTTCCGTTGACTTGAATGACGAACTCCATCGTATCACTGACGAGTTTCGTTTCATCATATGTCGGCCATGCCGCATATGTTAATGTCTCTTCAAACCCAAGTTGCTCCCATAACTCTTCCCCGAGGTGAGGCGCGACTGGTGTCAACAACTGGATGAATCCACGAAGGAAGTGACGCGGTAAGACTTGCTGTTTGTTCGCTTCGTTGACGAAGACCATCAACTGGGAAATCCCTGTGTTGAATTGAATGTTCGAGAAGTCTTCCGTGACTTTCTTGACGGTCTGGTGATAGACACGTTCAAAGTCGGCGTCAACCGTCTCGACATCTTGAATGTCTGCAGTCCGTTCGAACAAACGCCAGACGCGGTCAAGGAAGCGACGTGCCCCGTCGAGCCCATTTTCTGACCAGGACACAGAAGCATCGAGTGGTCCCATGAACATTTCGTACAGGCGAAGCGTATCTGCTCCGTGTGATTTGACGATTTCATCCGGATTGATGACGTTCCCACGTGATTTCGACATCTTTTCGTTGTTTTCGCCAAGAATCATCCCTTGGTTATATAGCTTTTGGAATGGCTCTTTTGTCGGAACAACACCGATGTCGTATAACACTTTGTGCCAGAAACGCGCGTACAGTAAGTGAAGGACCGCATGTTCTGCCCCACCGATATAAATATCGACCGGAAGCCAGTATTTTAATTTCTCCGGATCCGCGAGCGCCTCTTCATTATGCGGATCGATGAAACGAAGGTAGTACCAGCAGCTACCGCCCCATTGTGGCATCGTGTTCGTTTCGCGGCGTCCTTTCATCCCTGTCACAGGATCCGTATAGTCGAGCCACTCTTCTGCAAGAGCAAGCGGCGACTCTCCTGTTCCCGACGGTTTGATTTCAGGAATCATCGGAAGTTCAAGTGGTAACTCTTGTTTATCCAGCGTCTTCATCGTTCCGTCTTCCATATGGACGACTGGAATCGGCTCGCCCCAATAGCGTTGGCGGCTAAAGAGCCAGTCACGGAGACGATACGTGATCTTCTTCCGTCCGACTTGGTTCGTTTCGAGTTCCGCAATGATGGTTTCGATTGCGTCCGCCTTCGAGAGACCGTCGAGCATCTGAGAATTGACGTGTTCCCCTTCTCCCGTATACGCCGCTTCTTGAACATCTCCACCCGTTACGACTTCGATGATTGGAAGGTCAAACTGTTTCGCAAACTCATGATCGCGTTCGTCATGCGCCGGAACGGCCATGATGGCACCTGTCCCGTACGATGCAAGAACATAATCGGCAATCCAGATCGGAAGACGTTCGCCAGAAATCGGGTTGACAGCGAACGCACCCGTGAAGACACCTGTCTTCTCTTTCGCAAGATCCGTCCGTTCAAGATCCGATTTCGTCTGAACAGATGCGATATAACCTTCGACCGCTGCCTGATGTTCTGCCGTCATGATGTCCGCGACGAATGGATGCTCCGGTGCTAAGACAAGGTATGTCGCGCCGAAGACCGTATCCGGACGTGTCGTGAAGACCGTGACTTGTTTTTTGTGGCCATCAATCGTAAAGTCGATTTCCGCACCTTCCGATTTACCAATCCAGTTCCGTTGCATTTCTTTCACCGACTCCGGCCAATCGAGTTCATCTAAATCGTCGAGGAGACGGTCCGCGTATTCCGTAATCTTAAGGACCCACTGGCGCATCGGGACACGGACGACGGGATGATTTCCACGTTCAGACAATCCATCGATGACTTCTTCATTCGCAAGGACCGTTCCAAGTGCCGGGCACCAGTTGACTGCCACTTCGTCGACGAACGCAAGTCCTTTTTCGTACAGTTGTGTAAAGATCCACTGTGTCCATTTATAGTATTTCGGATCCGTCGTATTGATTTCACGGTCCCAATCATACGAAAAACCGAGGTCTTTCAACTGACGTTTGAACGTTTCAATATTTTGTGCCGTGAACTCACGCGGGTCATTCCCCGTATCGAGTGCATACTGTTCTGCCGGGAGTCCGAACGCATCCCATCCCATGGGGTGAAGGACGTTATACCCTTGCATCCGTTTCATGCGAGCAAGGATATCCGTTGCCGTGTATCCTTCTGGGTGTCCGACATGGAGTCCTGCTCCCGATGGATAAGGAAACATGTCGAGGGCATAAAAGCCTTCCTTACTTGGGTCTTCCGTCGTTACGAACGCGTTATCCTGTTCCCAGCGCGCTTGCCATTTTGGTTCAATCTCACGATGATTATACGACATTTCTTCTTCCTCCTCTGATTAAAAAAAACCGGTCCTCCGCCCCTAAGAATAGGGACGAAAGACCGGTTTGGCTTCCGCGGTACCACCCACGTTGTCTGTCAATGACAGACCGCTTGACTCACAGATAACGGTGTGAAGGACCGGGTTCGCTACTCGTTGTTCACGAATCATGCTCCCTGACGAGTTCATGGACAGTTCCGACTGGTTTGCACCACCCACCAGTTCTCTAAACGGAATGTCTCCACTACTACTTCAGTTCGTTGCATCTGACTATCTCTTAGTTAGTTTAATCTGAATCTTAATCAACCGTCAACGTTTCCGTAAAATTTCTCCAATCGCAGCATGTGTTGACGCCTGATGATCGGCATAACGTAGTGTTTGCGCCGGCATACGGTCGTCGAGTAACGCGATGACTTCCATCCCTGCTTTTTTCGCCCCCATCATACCATTCGCCGCGTCCTCGATGACGATACATGACGCTGGCGCGAGACCCATCCGTTTTGCTGTCAGCTCGAAGATAGCAGGGTCCGGTTTAGAGCGCGGGGCTTCAAAACCGCTCGTGTAGGCATCGACTGTCAACCCATAAAATGCGATGACGCGTTCAATTTTTTCGAGTGAACTCGATGATGCAATCGCAATCCGGTATCCGTCCTTCCTCGCACTATGCATTAACTCCTGAACCCCGTCCTTCAATCCACATGCTTCCGGTTTGGCGTGTTGTTGAAATAAGTCATGTTCCTGTGCAAGTAACGCATCCGTTTGATGCGGTAAGCGATGTTGTTCAATCAATTCCTGCCACATCTCGTTGCCCGTCTTACCCATGAAGGTCGCATATTGAACTAAATCAAGTGGAATCCCGAGTTGATGAAATATTTTTTTATGTACCCCAAAGTAGCGGATTTCGCTATCTAAAATGACGCCATCCATATCGAAAATCAAGCCCATTTTTTGCACTCGCCTCACTCCTTTATTTAACTTTAACAAAAAAAACGACAGATCGCGGGCTGTCGTTTCAGACTGTAGACAAATTTTTATTGCCCAATACTTACTTTGTCCATGTTGCATTATTTCGAAATCAGCGCCGGGCGAGACCGATAACCGGGAAAATAATGTTCATGCTCTCCGTCACCATAAAGTCGGCACAATTTATCGTACACTCCAGGCAACAAAATGTTTTTCCCTTGATGATACTCAAACATCCGGTATCCGGTGTAACGGCATTTACTCTCAAACAGACTATCCCGCTCTTTGTAGCCGCCCCCTAGATGTTGTTCGACCAATCCCGCCGCCTTCGCTCGTAAGAGTGCTTCATACTCGAGCCGCTGATTCGGATATAGTTTATGTTCATCCCGCTTACACCCAATTAAATGACCATGGGCATAGTGCCGACCGAGTAATACGAAGTATCCACCAATCACTTCACCTTCGAACTCAGCCATTAATAATAAAGGCGTACATAGTGGATTCGGTTCGAATAACCGTTCAAAATAGTCTCGCGAAAAATAATAATGACTGGACGCATCTTTTCGATCCATCGTTTGGTAATACAATTGAATGAATGACTGCAAATCTTCATGTGTACCTGGTCTGACGACTAGATGAGAAGCCAGTGATTTCCGAATCATGCTCCGCGTTTTTTTATGAAATGTCTGCATGATTTCCTCTACGGACGGTCGCAAATCAATACTAGTCGTATGTCGGATGAATTCTTTTTTTGTCCAATACGCACCAAAACGGTCGTTTTTCGTCAAGGGGTTATAGCGAATCAACTCGGAAACGATCTGTTCCCGCTCAGCCCATTCCTGAAAACAATCCCTTGCCTCTACCCACTCTTCGATGGTCAAGTCACCAACCACTTCCGGCACACCGTATCCGTACGGCGTGATTAAATCAAAATACTTCGTCTCAAAGATGGGACGCTTTAAAAATGGATAGAATAATGCACCTGCCGCTCCTTTAAAGTACATCAATCGAGCGCGTTCTTCCGGTCTTGCATTTAATTTAACGTATTCATAACTGTAGAAAATATCGAGTGGTTGATTGCGAATAAGAGTTGTCCAAGTTGTCTGATCTTCGATGAAAACGCACTTTCCCATCTTTGCCACACTCCTAGTCCTAAAAACACGTCGCACGAGCATTTTTCTTTAATTTGGTTATTTATTTAATTATTCCCTCGTTTTATCGATACCCACTTTATTTCAGCTTTACTCTAACCATTTAAAAAATATAAAAAAATACTTCACACTGAAAAGAGGGAGCGCGCTTTAAAACGGCTGCACGACCTGTCTTTCCCTGCGCTACTGCCTAAAAAGCGTCACGTTTCGTTGACTCCTACGGGAAAAAGTGCGTTTTAACGCACTTTCTGAACTGCTCCCCGTCAAGTAGACAGGTCAAATAATATAAATTTTTTAAACGGCTTGAGCCCTGAATTCCAGCGGACTTAAGCCGTTTAATCGTTTTTGATACCGCAGCTCATTATAAAATCGAATGTAGCGTCGGATTGCATCGTGGAGTTCATCGAACTCCTCGAATGTATGAAGATAGTAGCTTTCACACTTTAGCGCTCCCCAAAAAGATTCGATTGGACCATTATCGATGCATTTACCGGCACGGGACATGCTTTGTGTGATCCCAGCTTGTTGAGTCATATGATGAAAGGCATTTGACGTATATTGAAACCCACGGTCACTATGAAGAAGAGGGAAACTACCAGGATCATCATCCAAGGCGAGTTTTAGCGTATCGAAGACGAGCTGACTGTTATTCGAACGACTTAGCACAAATGAACGAATTGATCCATCATACAAATCGAGAATTGCACTTAAATAAGCCTTTTTTGAGGTGCCGTATTTGAATTCCGTGATATCTGTTAACCATTTCTGATTCGGTTTTTCCGCATGGAATTCACGATTCAGAAGATTTTCTGCCGTTTGTCCGGGTATGGTTCTCATATATTTCGGTCGTATTCGACGAATGACGCAACGAATGCCGGCGATTCGCATCAAGCGACGAACCCGTTTATGATTAACCGTTCTGTTAAATTGGCGATCTAGATTCAAAACCATTCGTTCACATCCATAGACTCCATCTACCGACTCATGAATAGATGTCAGCTCTTCAATGATCATGATGTTCTCTTCTTCGCGTACCGTCGGTACACGATTTAACCATTTATAATAGGCAGCACGGGATACGTCCGCAAAACGACAGAGGGCGACAATCGAATAGCCGAACTGGTCCGCCAACGATTGTATAGCCTTGTACTTATCCAAATTTCGGACTTGGTCTAACCTCTCCCCCTTTCGAACTCCTCTAGCTTTTTTAAGAACTCATTTTCCATTCGAAGAAGCTCGTTCTCTTGCTCAATCTTTTTCATCTCGATGGAGAGGCGTTCCACGTCCGTCAGTTCCTCAAACGGTTTCGTACGTCCACGGCTATCCATCAGTCCGTCAATCCCATTCTTTTCGTACTTTTGAACCCACTTGTAGATTTGTTGGTAGGAGACCCGGTGGGTCTTCGCAGTTTCTTTATACTTCTTTCCATTTTTAAGACAGTCGCTGACTATACTAACGCGTTCTTCGAATGTCGTGGTTCTTCCTCTGGTCATAGCGAATCGCTCCTTTAGTAGTGTGTCTTCACTACGACCATTATAGTTTGAAATCCAACGTCTGAGTACGCTTGCACTGGAGATGTTTAATTTTATGATGACGTCCATGACGGGCTCACCTTTTTCTAGCACGTCGCGTACGGCTCGCTCTTTAAACTCATTGGAATACTTCGTGCATACCGACCGTTTCTCCAAAGCTGAGATACCGCCTTGACGATACATCTGTCTCCATCTGAGTAGGGTCGATTGTGTGACCCCGAAGCGTCTTGCGACTTCCCACAACGTGGACACTCCTTCTTCATAAGTTTGGATGGCATATAGTTTTTCACTAGCGGAACGCTTGAATTTGGACATAGCAAAAAGCTCCTTTCAAAAGTAAACAGTTTTTCTTATTTCAACTGTCTACTTTTTGGGGAGCATATCATTCAGAGGCAGGCAAGACCCTGCTCGTTGTCCGTTAGGACCAAGGAGCAACGGCTTGCGCCTCGCCCGAGGAAAGCAACGAAAAAAGACGCTTTTATCTCCCGCGAGCACTTTGTCTCCAGCCTGAACACTCCCTCTTCGAAAAGAGGGAGTGTCCTGTTGTATCAATTAATTTTAGGAATAGCACGGACAAACACAATGCCGGCAAGTAAAATCAATCCGATTAATGTTAAGAAGACTGCGTTCATTCCAGATAAATCGTAAATCAATCCACCGACCGTTGGACTAATCATCCGTCCAGCGGAAGCCGCAATGTTGACGTAGCCTTGGAATTCACCTTCTTTACCAATCGGTGCAAGTCGTGCCGCCATCGCAGGAACGGCCGGCCAGATGAACATCTCACCAATCGTCAGGATGACCATCGCAACAAGAAACATCTCAAAGCCTTCAGCAAACGGTACGATGAGGTAGGATAATAAGAAAATACCTGTTCCCGTCAACAACTGCCGTTTTAAATCATCGCCGAACCAGCGTAAAATCGGTGTCAACAACGGTTGTGCAAAGACGATTAATGCTCCATTGATCGTCCATAAAATCGAGTACTCGGAAATCGTCACACCAAGTGATTTCGTGTGGACGGCAAACGTTCCTTGCCACTGGACATAAACGAACCAAAGCAATGCATACCCGATTGATACGTAGAGCATCGTCCGAACGGATTCTTTCGAAAGCGGCTCACGGACTTCTTCCGTCGTAAACTCTTTTTGTCGTTTAACCTGCGGCGCCTGAATCCAGTTCAACCCAACAAATAAAACAACTGCGAATAGAACGTATAGCATCAAGTTCGCGATAAAGATGAATTGAATATCAATCGCAGCAATTTGACCGCTGACTGCCGTACCGAGCGCAACTCCAACGTTTTGTGCTACATAGATCGCATTGAAGGCACGTCGCCCGCCTTTTGGCCAAATCAGACCGGTTAATGCGTAAATCGTCGGGAACACCATCCCCCCGACGAAACCGATCAATCCAAGCATCGTCACATAACCAATGAATGTCTGATGGAACAACAATAGACCAATCGAAGCAATCACGAGTCCGATGACACTGATGATAAGCGTCCGCTTCCCACCTAAACGATCAAATGCTTTTCCACCCATGTAATTTCCGACGATCGCAAGCGCCGAGTTGACGAACAAGGCCATTCCTGCCTTGGTCATGGATTCGCCTAAGTATTCATGAATATATAATGTATTAAACGGCCATAAAAAAGAGGCTCCTGTCGTATTGATCGCCATCGCCAACACGAGAATCCAGACCGCACGAGGTAATTTCGGCATAATAGGTGTCCTCCAATATAGTTCTCACCTTTGCCACTTTACGAAATTGTTCTGTGCTCTGTCAAGAAACTTCATTTTGAATGAATTATCGGAATAATGGTATAATCAGGAACAAAAGAGTACGTGATGAACGAACAAAGAATAATCTTACTTGAACAGGAGTCTGAACCCATGTCACTAGCCCGCGTCTTACCTTATGCCAAAGAACTCTTAGAATCTGTCATCCACGAAGGAGATTGTGTCGTCGATATGACTGCCGGAAATGGTCACGATACCTTGTTTCTTGCGGAACAAGTCGGACCAGACGGTCGTGTCATCGCCTTCGATGTACAAGGACAAGCGATTGAAGAAACGAAACGTCGTCTAGAAACTGCCCATGTCAAAGAGTGGGTCGATCTCTACCACGAAAGTCATATTCATGTTGGCGCACGCCTTGCAAATGAAGCCCGTCCGATTCGAGCGGGCGTTTTTAACCTTGGTTATTTACCAGGAAGTGACAAGTCCGTCACGACGACCGGTGAAGATACGTTAGAAGCGCTCGGTGCTTTGTTACCTGTCCTCGTACCAGGGGGGTTAATCGTCCTCGTCATCTATCATGGGCATGTAGAAGGAAAACGCGAACGTGATGCTGTGCTCGATTATGTCGAAAGTCTTCCGCAGCAAGACTACGCCGTCTTACAGTATCGTTTTCTCAATCAACAAAATAATCCACCCTTCATCATCGCCATCGAAAAAAAATTAAAAAAGCAAACACTCGATTAATAGTAAAAGACGCTGTCAGCACGACAGCGTCTTTTTTGTCATTCCTCAACCATCTTCAAAAACAGCAATAATTTTTCAGCGAACCGCGTATTGAGACGTTCAAAGCTGAAATGCGGAAATCCATGGAGCCGTTGAAGGTAGATTTGATCGCCACCCATTTTCCGGCAAATCTCTAACGTATATTTTACGTCTGCGAATTGATCGTCTGGCGCATAAAAACAAGCGAGGTTGACTCGCGGTAACTTCTTTCGCTCTTCATCATGTAAGACGATTTCTTCTTCAATTTCCCGGTACTGTGCATATGTCAACTCGCCGAGACGTGCCGTATCTTCACTGTTTTGACCAAATGGCAGCATTCCAAGTGGCGCATCCGGTCGAAAACGATCGAATGCACTTGCAAATACTTGTTTGACGCCACCGAGTTGTTTTGAATTATGCCAATCAAATAGCGGTGAAATATACGACAAACTTGCAATCGGCAATTCATATTCCTGCAGTAGCCGGTTGACGACGAGTGCGCCCAAGCTGCAGGCGATGATATGAATCGGTAACTTTCGTTTTCCGGCTTCTCGTAAAGCATCCTTCAGTAGTTGTTGATGTTCCTCAAGCGATATCCGACGCGGTGCATCTACACGTAACACTTCATAATCCTTTTCAAGGACTCGAATTAACGCATCGCTCGGCGTCGCTCGCAGTTGAAGGGGATAGACAAGTACGATAATTCCTGTTGCTTGATCTTCCACAAACTCACCTCTTCATACAAGTATCTCTGTTATTATAACGTTTACACCTTGATGTCAAAACCATCTTAAGTCGGATTTTCATTCATATATACGTTTTAAGCGTGTCACAGGTTCCACTTGACCGAAAATTTCTTCAGTCGTTTCACTTTCTTCTTTAAAACCGAAAGAGACTAGAAACTGGCGCGCTTTATAATTTCTTGATTCAACGTAGACTTCAATCGGGGAAGCACCTTGGTGTTCAAGTTCACGAATCAACTTTCGTCCAATCCCATTTTGTTGATATTTCGGTAGTACGTACAAGCGAACGATTTCCCACGTGCCTTCCACATCAATCGCATGGATGAAACCGACGATTTCTTCCTCGATAATGGCGACATTGAAATATTCTCCTCGCGCTTCCTCCGCCGTCCGAATCGCCCTTGCGACTTCTTCTTGCGGGTACGCTTCTTTCACGAAATGCGTTTTCGAATTTGCAGAATAGATTTCTTCGTACGTATCCATCCAAGAGGTAATGGCAATATCATGAATGCGTGCCGCATCAGTAGGAATTGCTTCGCGTATCTCCATGTCGGACTCCCCCTTTTTTCCGTTTACCGGTACATGTTCTTTTACCCTTTTCTAGAAAAATCATTCGTTTCCCTGCAAAGTTCGGGACAAACAAAAAAAGTTCAGAAACAAACTCAAACTGAGTCTGCTTCTGAACTGAAAATTAAGCGAATCGTTTCGCTTGTTCTTCAAGAATTGCTGCTTTATCTGTTTGCTCCCATGGTAATTCGATATCTGTACGACCGAAATGACCATAAGCGGCTGTCTGACGATAAATCGGACGGCGGAGATCAAGCATGTTGATGATTCCTGCTGGGCGAAGATCGAAGTTTTCAGCAACGAGTTCGACGAGTTGTGCCTCTGGAAGTTTACCTGTTCCAAACGTATCAACTGCAATCGATACTGGGTGCGCGACACCAATCGCGTATGCAAGTTGAACTTCTGCTTTATCTGCAAGACCAGCAGCTACGAGGTTTTTCGCGACGTAACGTGCTGCATATGCTGCAGAACGGTCAACTTTTGTTGGATCTTTACCAGAGAATGCGCCGCCGCCATGACGTGCATAGCCACCATACGTATCAACGATGATTTTACGTCCAGTTAATCCTGCATCACCTTGTGGTCCACCGATGACGAAGCGACCTGTCGGGTTAATGAAGAACTTTGTTTCCGCATCGATGTATTCTGATGGAATCACAGGTACGATGACATGCTCTTTCAGGTCTGCTTGGATTTGCTCAAGCGTCACTTCTTCTGCATGTTGTGTTGAGATGACGATTGTATCGACACGAACCGGTTCGTTATTCTCATTGTATTCTACAGTTACTTGCGTCTTACCATCCGGACGGAGGTAGTCAAGTTGTCCAGTTTTACGGACTTCTGCGAGACGACGAGCAAGTTTGTGTGAAAGTGAAATCGGAAGTGGCATCAATTCAGGCGTTTCTTTCGTTGCATAACCGAACATGAGACCTTGGTCCCCTGCACCGATTGCATCGATTTCTTCATCTGACATGCTACCTTCGCGTGCTTCAAGCGCTTGGTCAACACCGAGAGCGATATCTGCTGATTGCTCATCGATTGAAGTCAATACAGCACAAGTGTCTGCATCGAAACCATATTTAGCGCGTGTATAGCCAATCTCACGAATTGTTTCGCGAACGACTTTCGGGATATCGACATAAGTCGATGTCGTGATTTCACCTGCGACGAGGACGAGTCCTGTCGTGACAGATGTTTCAGCAGCGACACGAGCATTCGGATCGGCTGCGAGGATTGCATCTAAGATAGAATCTGAGATTTGGTCACAGATTTTATCCGGGTGACCTTCAGTAACTGACTCCGACGTAAATAGCCGGCGATTAAGGTTTGTCATGTTTGACCCTCCCAAAAAAGAATTTGACGGTGTACTCATTTCCCCTAGTTGAGTGGGACGGTAAAATGAAAAAAACCTCTCCATGTCCAAAAAATGGTCAGGGAAAGGTTGTGCGTTCTTCCTTTACCCTCTTATCGTTCGAAGTGTTTACTTCGCTTCAGGAGAGCACCTTTTCCTTCATTAATAGAATTCTTAATGTAGGACGGTTGCCGGGTTTCTTCGGGCCTTGTTCCCTCCACCTGCTCAGAATAAGAGTATCCGTTACGAATTACATGATATAAAGTTGTGACCACTCTGTCAAGCTACGTTTTAATTTCTAGTCGAAACTTTTCGGAAGAGATGTTAAACTGTTAATGCTGAAAGCGTTTCCAGAAAAATAGAAATCAGCGCTAAAAAAGGATTGCTCATCCTTTAGTATGTCATATATAATAAATGTGTCATACTAAATGCCAGAGCTAAACCAACGTAGGGGAAAGGTGGGGTCAGGATGCCGATGACGGTCCTGAATATCGAAGAGCTACTCAAGAAGGAGCATGTGTTCAAACAACTATCTGTTGCTGAGCTAGTCGAACATGCAATTCATAACGAAGAAGGGGTTCTTGCTGAAAATGGCGCTCTGTCTGTAGAAACGGGGAAATTTACAGGTCGTTCACCTAAAGACAAGTTCATTGTTCGCGATCAGTCATGCGAGTCACATATCGATTGGGGTCATGTCAATCAACCGATGGAAGCAGACAACTTCGAGCAACTGTTACAAAAAGTTCTTCGCTACATGAATGAAGCAGATCAGCTCTACTACACAGAAGCTGCTGCTGGTGCAGACACTCATTTTACCCTTCCGGTTCGGATCGTGACACAATATGCTTGGCATAATTTGTTTGCAAAACAACTGTTTTTGCGTGAATATCCGACAGAAGCTGCTTTTGAGCCTTTCACGGTTATTTATGCGCCTCACTTCAAAGCAGATCCGAAAGTCGATGGAACGAATTCCGAAACGTTCATCGCCATGTCATTCGAACATCGGATTGTCTTAATCGGTGGAACGGAATATGCGGGCGAAATCAAAAAATCGATTTTCTCTGTCATGAACTACCTTTTACCTCAACGAGACGTCTTATCGATGCATTGCTCGGCTAACGTCGGACATGAGGGTGACGTCGCCTTATTCTTCGGATTATCCGGTACTGGTAAGACCACACTGTCTGCTGACGACAGTCGTCAATTGATTGGTGACGATGAGCACGGGTGGTCCAACGACGGCGTCTTCAATATCGAAGGGGGCTGTTACGCAAAAACGGTCAACTTATCGCGCGAAAAAGAACCACAAATCTTTGATGCGATTCGTTTTGGCACTGTCCTCGAAAACGTCGTCCTCGATGATGCACGAATTCCTGACTATGATGATACGTCGAAAACGGAAAACACACGGGCTGCTTATCCGATTACAGCAATTGATAATATTGCAGTACCATCACGCGCCGGACATCCGAAAACGATTGTCTTTTTGACGGCTGATGCTTACGGCGTCCTGCCGCCAATCAGTAAGTTGACGAAGGAGCAAGCGATGTATCACTTCTTATCCGGGTATACATCGAAGTTAGCCGGAACAGAGCGTGGTGTAACAGAACCGGAAGCGACATTCTCGACATGCTTCGGTTCACCCTTCTTACCGCTCATTCCTGAAAAATATGCAACGATGCTCGGTGAGCTCATCGACCGACACGGTGTCACGGTTTACCTCGTCAATACAGGCTGGACGGGTGGCGCATATGGGACCGGAAGTCGGATGAAGCTTTCCTATACACGGACGATGGTCAATGCAGCTGTCAACGGCACGCTCGCTGATATCCCGACGGAAGAACATCCGATTTTTGGACTTCATATGCCGCTCGAAGTCCCTGGTGTCCCAAGCGACTTACTCAACCCTGTCAAAGTTTGGTCGGATGCTGATGCGTATGAACAACAAGCACGGGCTTTGGCAACTAAATTCAAACAAAATTTCACACGGTTCGACAGTGCAACTACTGAAATCAAATCAGCAGGGCCACGTGTTTAATTAAATTAAGATAATTAAAAGGCACCAGACACTGTATGTTCAGTGAGCTGGTGCCTTTTAACGTTCATCAGACGATTGAATCTTCTTCATCCGGTTGCAGATGAAGTTCTTTTTTAGTCAACCAATCTTGACTCTCTTTTAATAGTGCATAGGCACGCTGTTTTGAAATACCAAAACGATGGGTTAGTTTTTCAAACTGTTCAAATTCACCACGGTCGGCACTAATCGCGAGCAATAAACAATCACGAAACGGATGATCTTTTCCTTGTAACACGATTTTCAACGTCGACTCGATTGGTAATTGATCAATGATTTCATCAATATCGACTGACAGTAACGCATCGATATGCGAGAGCAAACCAATCATGTAAGCACTTTCCGGACGTAACGTCTTTGTTTCAAGTGCAAATAACTCGCATAACTTGGCACAATGCAGTGAAGAACGTAACAACTCGTCTGACCACTTGTACGGACTCGCAAGTCGCATCTCTCGTAAAACGATTAACGAAATCCAACTTTTAAGTTGGGAAAACCCGAGCAGTGAAATCGCTTGACGAACGGATTCGACGGTATTTCGAAGACCAATCCCGGGAGAATTGATAAGCTGAAGGACTTGCACACTAATGTATGGATTTCCTTCGATTTCATCGACGACCTGGTCATAATACTCATCTGATTCGAGCCACTTCAACATCTTTAACAATACAGGCAATTGTGGCGGAACGGCCTTCCCTTTCATCAACATCGGTTTTGCATAAAAGTAGCCTTGGAACCAGTCGTACCCCATGCTCAAGCTACGCAGATGATCTTCATGCGTTTCGACACGCTCTGCCAACAAACGGATATGCGGATAGTTTCGTTTAACGATATGTAAAATCGCACTTTGTTCACGTGGGTTGATTGCTTCGATATCAATTTTTATTAAATCAATTAAATCAAACAACTCTGGACCATGGTTTCGTAATAAATCCGTCACGAAATCATCCAAGGCCAATTGAAATCCAGCCTCTTTCCATTTTTTCAAAACCGACAGCATATGCGAATCGATAACGACGGTCTCAAGCACTTCGATGACAAATCGTTTCGGATCTAAGTGATCAATCAGCTCACCTTGTAATAAATCACCGGTGAAATTGATGAATAAACGTTTTCCTTCTGCCACTCGATCGACACCTAGATGGACGAGCGTATTCGTCAACACGTCCATCGTCGCTAACTCACCATCAAAAATAGCAGGAGCCTCAACTGAACGATATAATAATTCAAACGCATCGATGGCACCGGATCGATTCACGATTGGTTGTCGTGCCAACAAGATTTCCATCCCGTTCTCCCCTTTTGTCTTCCACCCTATAGTTCACTTCATATTTTTTAGTATACCAAATATTGTTTTCTGTTTAAAAAATGCTTTTTTAAAACATATCAATGTTAATGATTTTCTAAAAAAAGTCACCCCGGCTGTTCGAGGTGACTACATCCTATGTTATCAGTGCATCATCCAATCGATGATTTCCTTCGTCACAGCAAATTTTTCGTGCAACGGAAACTGATGGGCCTGCTCGTAAATCCGAAGCCGCGTCTGGCTCGGGTAGCGTGCAGCGTAATTCGTTGCATGACGTAAGCGAACCTTTTGATCGTATCGTCCGTGAATCAACAAGACTTGCCCTTGTGGAGCCACGTAGAGAGGCGAACGGATTTGGTACGCTTGTTGTTGCGTCTTTGGCAATCCACCCGTGAAACGGCGTAACATCTTTTGCATCGTTCTCTGTTCTTCATATGTCCAGACGAGATTCGTCACGCCTGCCCATGAGACTGTACGCTCGACTGGCCGATGATGCGCTAACAACAAAGCCATCTGTCCACCACGAGAGAAGCCGAACACCGAGACGCGTTCCACGTGACGGGTTAACCAATCATATGCCCCTGTTGCATCACGAATATCATGATGACCAAAATCTTCCTTCCCAGTGCCCCCTAAATTCCCTCGATAAAAAGGGGCCATGACTAAAAATCCAGCTTGCGCAAACTGCATCAGTCGCGTCGGTCGAACCATTCCGATATTACGTGTCCCGCCACGTAAATACAGCATCCCTTGCCCATTCGGACGTGTCGGTAAAACAACATACGCACCGACCCGTTCGTGATCAGATGTTTCATAGTAAATACGAAACGTCCGGAAGGGACCTTGCTTCGGCAATTCAAACCAATCGGCGTTCGGCGAGTACACGAAGTGTCTCCGGAAGGACACGGTCCTTCATCATAAAGCTGTATTTTCGATTCGCGTCAAGACGCTGCGGGAGGTCGTCCAACAAAAAGGCTCCGTCTGTCTCGTCGACTGCAAGATGCGGAACGAGTGATTCAATTTCGGCGAAGTAGATATTCTTAATGATCGTATCGCCTCGTCCTTCGACACGATATTGACCAATGTACGCGAGGCTTGCGATGCTACCGCCTGTCTCCTCCATCACTTCCCGGCGTGCCGCTTCTTCCGCTGTTTCACCCGGTTCGACTTTTCCCCCAGGAAACTCGTACCCGCGTTGCTTATGATGCGTCAAAAGCCATTTCCCCTCGTACACGGCAATGACCCAGACATGGAGAGGTTTTGTTGAGAATGGATGATCATCGAAACTCAACTCAACTTGATTTTGATAGTAATCTAAAAATCTAATCACGTACGTGCACCTCATTTCTTCTTCTACCTTCACTTTACCTGTTTCGAAAGCATTCTAAAAGTGAAAGTGCGTAGGAATCGAGGAGAATGACAAAAAAAGGCATCCCCTATCATGCAGGAGATGCCTTTTCAACTTATTTCAAGCGTGCTTCGAGCTCTGCTTTTTCTGCTTCAAAACCAGGTTTTCCGAGAAGTGCGAACATATTTTTCTTATATGCCTCAACACCCGGTTGGTCGAATGGGTTAACTCCAAGAAGATAACCGCTCATCGCGCAAGCTTTTTCGAAGAAGTAGAACAAGAATCCGAGATGATACGGTGTCATCTCTGGTAATTCGACTGTTAAGTTCGGAACTTGACCATCTGTATGAGCAAGCAACGTCCCTTCTGCCGCTTTATCGTTGACGAATTGGATTGATTTCCCTTCGAGGAAGTTCAAGCCGTCAAGATCTTGTGCATCTTTTTCAATCGTCAATTCATGGCGGGCTTGACCGACTTTGATGACCGTCTCAAACAAATCACGACGCCCCTCTTGCACGTATTGACCCATTGAATGCAAATCTGTCGAGAAGTCGACCGCTGCCGGGAAGATTCCTTTGAAGTCTTTACCTTCTGATTCTCCGTACAGCTGTTTCCACCATTCTGATACATAATGTAACGCTGGTTCGTAGTTGACGAGAAGCTCAATCGTTTTTCCTTTTGCATACAATGCATTTCGGACGACCGCATATTGATATGCTTCGTTTTCAGCCAGGTTTTCGTTCGCAAATTTCTCTTGTGCGTCACGCGCGCCAGCCATCAATTCTTCGATTGAAATACCGGCAGCTGCGATTGGTAAAAGACCGACCGGCGTCAAGACAGAGAAACGTCCCCCGACATCATCCGGAATGACGAATGTCTGGTATCCTTCTGAGTCAGCAAGTGTTTTTAACGCGCCGCGTGCTTTGTCCGTCGTTGCGTAAATTCGGTTTTTTGCTTCAGCCTGACCGTATTTCTCTTCCATGAACGATTTCAACAATCGGAATGAAATTGCCGGCTCCGTCGTCGTCCCTGATTTCGAGATGATGTTGACCGAAACATCTTTTCCTTCAAGTACTTCAAACAAATCATGCAGATACGTCGATGAAATGTTATGACCCGCATAAATGATTTGTGGCGCCTTCCGCTCGTCTTTTGATAACAGGTTATGGAAGGAATGACCTAACATCTCGATCGCAGCACGTGCACCGAGGTAAGATCCACCGATTCCGACGACGAGCAATACATCTGAATCTGATTTGATTTTTTCAGCTGATTCTTGAATACGAGCGAACTCCGCTTTGTCATAGTTCGTCGGTAAGTCGACCCATCCGAGGAAGTCACTGCCGGCACCCGTGCCGTTATGAATCGCTCCATGTAATGTCTTAACCGTGTCTGCCATGTAATCTACTTCATGTTGCCCTACGAATTGTAATGCTTTCGAATAATCAAAACGTACCGTTGTCATTCCATCGTCCTCCTTATTCATTCGCAAACAAATGCGACCTTCCTTCTCATTAAAACGCAAGAAGGAAGGTCGTTCAAGTCTTTTGTGAAAAGATTAGCAAATGTTAGAGAAACTTATAACGCTGCCGTTACGATTTCACGAACATCTTCGTTCCCAAGTGATTTGAAGTTACCGAAATCACCGCGCGTCATTGCTGACTTGACGATTGAATCGACTGTATCTTCTTTGATGTCGTAGTCCGCGAGACGGTTTGGTGCACCGAGTGATGTCCAGAATGCACTGATTGCATCAATCGTCGCATGAGCTGCTTCGATTTCTGATTTACCTTCCGTGTCGACGTTAAAGACGTTTTCACCGAGTGTGACGAAACGATGTGCGTTTGATTCGTCCAACACGTGGCGCATCCAGTTTGGGAAGAGGATTGCAAGACCACCTGCGTGTGGGATGTCATGAACCGCTGAGACGGCATGCTCGATGTTATGTGAAGCCCAGTCACCGCGTGCTCCCATTTGAAGTACGCCGTTTAGTGCCATCGTACCTGCGAAGAGAATTGTTCCGCGAAGCTCAACGTTCTCAAGATCGTTGACGAGTTTTGGTGCTGCTTCGACGACAGCTTGCATGACGCCTTCTGTCATCCGTTCTTGGACAGGTGCGTGTGCCGTATGGAAGTACTGTTCAAGACAGTGACTCATCATGTCAACGATCCCGTAAATTGTTTGGTCTTTTGGAACACTGACCGTGTATTTTGGATCAAGGACTGAGAACGTCGGGAATGTAAGCGGGCTACCCCAACCATATTTCTCTTGCGTTTTCCAGTTCGTGATGACAGAACCCGAGTTCATTTCTGAACCAGTTGCTGCAAGTGTCAAGACGGTACCGAATGGAATGACTGTTTCCGGCGTCGCTTTCCCGATGACAAGATCCCATGCTTCACCTTCATACGGAATACCTGCTGCGATCAGTTTTGTACAGTCGATGACAGAACCGCCACCTAGTGCGAGCAATGCATCAACACCTGCTTCACGTGCGATCTTAATGCCGCGCTCCGCTGTTTCGATGCGTGGGTTTGGTTCAACGCCGTCACATTCGACATATTCGATTCCTGCTTCGTTCAGTTCGCGTGTAACGTCGTCATAGACGCCGTTGCGTTTAATACTTCCGCCACCAAAGACGAGCATGACTTTCTTAGCATTTAGTGTTTTAAGTTCTTCTTTGATTTGGCTGACTTGACCGTCACCAAAAATTAATTTCGTTGGATTACGATATTGAAAGTTTTCCATTGTGTGTTGCCCCCTTGATAAGTAATGAACACCTTACATTATCCACACATTCCCCTTTCGCATCTATTTTAATGCTTATATCGCAAAAAATTGTACAAAAAAAAGAGAACCGACCGATGTCGATTCTCTTAAACATTCTTATTTTTGGAAGTTTGATTTTTCAATCCATTCTTCCAATTTGCCTTTTAACACGTTGAAGCCAGGAGCTTCTTCTTGTTTGAAAGCAGGACCTGCATCGCGACGTCCAGCGTTTTTGCGTGGGCCTTTAGCGCGTGCTTCGCGTTTTGGAGCTTCCTGAGTTGCTTTGATCGAAAGCTTCATTTTTTTGTTAGCTTCGTCGATGTCGAGAACTTTAACAGTTACTTCATCGCCAACTTTTACGTAATCGTTGATGTCTTTTACGTAATCGTGTGAGATTTCTGAGATGTGGACGAGACCTTGTGTTTGCTCGTCAAGTGCTACGAAAGCACCGAAGTTTTGAATACCAGTTACTTTACCAGTAACGACTTGGTCTTTTTCAAAGTTTGCCATAGTTTATACACTCCCTAACTAAATTCATCAACTTATAATAACATACTTTTTACAGATGGTAAAAAATATTTTTTAAATTGTTTATTTTTTATTTCTCAAGGGAACATTTTAGTAGCAAGACTTCAAGTATTCCCCCTGATTCTGCCGGACTTTTCGAGTCCGGCCCTTTTTTTGTCCATTTCTCGATTGACCTAAAAAATAAACAGATAAAAAGGACAGTCCGGCCTGCTCGCTTTCTGCGGACAAGCCATCATGCCGCTTCAGATGCGATGCATCTTCCAGGGTCACAATTAGCTTGTTTTTCCGCAGGAGTCGAGCATGACCTCACCTGTCCTAGCGTAAAGGAAAACGAATCGTGAATCAATAAAAATTTAACGTGGCATGCATTACTTACAAATCGTCAAATCCGTTCGCATCCGTCACTTTTGCGTACGAACGTGATTTTTGTTCGAAGAAATCGGATTTCGTCGCATTCATCGAGTCATCCGAATACGCACGAATCCACGGCATGACGTCCTCGTCATGTCCTTCATAGAGATCGGAGAGACCAATGACGCGAAGTCGTTTATTCGCGAGATACTTGACGTAGTCACGCATTTCACTGACATCGAGTCCATCCAAGTCACGCAGGACATACTCGCTCCACTCGATTTCGAGATCGACGGCACGCTCGAATGTCGCGTAGACAAACTTCGTGAATGAACCATCGGCATCGATCTCCGGGTGCTCCGTCAAGACGGCACGCAACAATTGGCTGATGAAGTACGAGTGTTGCAGTTCGTCACGCTGGATATAACTGATCATCGTCGACGTACCGACCATTTTTTGATGCCGCGCTAAGTTATAGAAGAAGGCAAAACCAGAATAGAAGTTGATTCCTTCAAGAACGATTGATGCGACGAGTGATTTCGCAAAGTTTTCCGGTGTCCGGTCGTTTTGGAAATCTTCATATAAATCAAGAATAAAGGCATTCCGCTTCATGACCATATCGTCATCTTTTGCGATATCAAAAATCCGGTTTTGTTCCGAAAGTGGAACGAGACTCGATAAGACATAGCTGTACGATTGGTTATGGACGACTTCCTGTTGCGCGATGATCGCAAGAATTGCATGAATCGATGCATCTGACGTGAACATCGCCGACTCTAGGATGTAACGCGTTTGGACCGAGTCTAAGATTGATAGCAGACCGATGATGCGTTCAAATGCATCCTGTTCCCGCTCACTCAACTGGTTCCACTGTTGCATGTCTTTTGACATCGAAATCTCATCCGGAATCCAAAAGTTCGACAAAAGCTGTTTATAGATTGAATAAAACTGCGGATAGGCGATATCGTTCCAGTTGACGATTGAACTCGTCTCCCCACCGATAATGGCTGTCGCACGATTCGGATGGCGGGCATCAAGCAGTTTGATCTTTTGTAACTGTTCCATGTTGTTCGACTCCTTCTTGCTGTAATTGCAGGATCGTTCGTTTCGTCCATTCTTTGACGGTATGCGGACGATTCCGTGGTGACTGTTCGATTTTTAACAGTTCACCGGCGAGCGGCACACCAAACTTCGCGAGATGGTAGGCCATTTCATCAACGGCGCGGCAGTACTTGACGAACATCTTATCGCCCGTACCGAAGACGGCAGCTTGCGGGATTTTGTGCGGACTTTCCTTTAAGACAAGCTTCAGGCAGTCGCGCATTTCATCCGGTAATTGACCGTCGCCCCATGTGTAAGAACCAAAATAGACGATATCATAAGGTGCTAATTGATATGTCGTCACATCATCAGCGAACATCATCGTGGGTTCGACGTGCATGTCGGAACAGGCTTTCGCAATCAGTTCCGCAACCTCCTCTGTGTTACCGCTCATTGACGCATATACGATTGCTGCCTTCATGATATCGTCCCCTCTCTTATGACGAACACGACTCACATTCATCGATTTCGACGGTTGTCGAACGTGTGTAATAAATCGTCTTCATCCCCAGTTGCCATGCTTCCATGTGCATCTCGAGTAATTCAGTCGCTTTGACGTTGTTTTTGACATAGAGATTAAAACTGATTGCTTGGTCGATGTGACGTTGGCGCGATGCATTTTGACGAATGCTCCACAGTTGATCAATCTCAAACGCTGATTTATAGAACCAGTTCGTATCCGGCGTCAAATCCGGCACCGTCACAGGAATCTTGTAGTTTTTCTTTTCTTCTGCGTAGACTTTTTTATAGATGGGATCAATCGATGCCGTACTACCGGCGATGATTGCTGTCGATGAGTTCGGTGCGACTGCCATCAGGTAGGCATTTCGCATACCGTGCTCTGTGATATCTGCTTGGAGACGATCCCAGTTCAGCTCGGCAGTTGATTTATAGTGACGACGTTTGATGTATTCACCTGTTTGCCATTCTGATCCTTCGAATAAACGGTATGCCCCTTTTTCTTTCGCAAGTTGCATCGATGCATCAATCGTCAAGTAAGCGATTTTTTCGTAAAGACGATCCGCATACTGGACGGCTTCGACCGATTCCCAGCGAATCCCTTCGAGTGCAAGCAGATGGTGCCAACCGAACGTCCCGAGACCAACGGCACGGTATTTTTGGTTCGTGATTTGTGCTTGCGGGACGTCAATCGTATTCAAATCGATGACGTTGTCGAGCATCCGCATCTGAATCGGAATCAACCGTTCGAGGACATCCGAACGAACGGCGCGCGCGAGGGCGATCGAAGATAAGTTACAGACGACGAAATCGCCCGGTGTTTTCGTAATGATGATTTTTCCATCTTCCGTGTATTCTTCCGTCACCGTCGTCGGACTCATGTTTTGCATGATTTCCGAGCAGAGGTTTGACGAATAGATCATGCCGGCATGCTTGTTCGGGTTGGCACGGTTTACCGCGTCACGGAAGAACATGTACGGTGTTCCCGTCTCGAGTTGCGAACGCATGTAGCGTTTGACGAGATCGATCGCCGAAACTTTCGTCCGGCTGAGACGCGGTTCGTTGACACAGGCTTCATACTTTTCAGTGAAGCTGCCGCCTTGTTCCGTCTCATCGAAATGATCTTCAAGACTAAAGCCCATCACCGTACGGATTTCGTGTGGATCGAATAAATACCAATCGCCACGCGCTTCAACCGTACGCATGAAGTGGTCCGGTAAACTCACGCCCGTAAAGAGATCATGTGTCCGCAATCGCTCGTCCCCGTTGTTGAGTTTCGCATCGAGGAACTCGAGGATATCTTTATGCCAAATGTCGAGATAAACTGCAATTGAACCTTGACGCATGCCGAGCTGATCGACACTGACTGCCGTGTTGTTCAACTGTTTCATCCAGGGAATGACACCACTCGAAACACCTTTGAATCCTTTGATGTCTGATCCGCGCGAACGAATTTTACCCATGTAGACGCCGATTCCGCCGCCGCCTTTTGAAAGTGTCGCAACGTCCGTATTCGAGTCGTAAATCCCACGGAGTGAATCGTCGACCGTATCGATGAAACAAGACGATAACTGTCCGTATGATTTCCCGGCATTCGAAAGTGTTGGCGTCGCAACCGTCATGTAGAGGTTCGACAAAGCCCAGTACGATTCTTTGACGAGCTCGACCCGGCGTTCTTTCGGTTCTGTCTGCATCAACGTCATCGCGATGATCATGAAGCGTTCTTGCGGTAGTTCATATAATTTTTTCACGTGATCACGGGCAAGATAACGATCCGCTAACGTCCGGAGACCAATGTATGTGAAGAGTTGGTCGCGTGAAGGATCGATTGTCGCAGCGAGTTCTTCGATTTCATCCTTCGTGTAGGCTGAAAGTAAATGTGGTGTGAAAATACCAATTTCAGTAAGCTTTTCAATCAACGTGTAAAGCGATCCATAACGTTCATCTGCTACATATCCACGATTTTCACTTGCCTCGAGATAAAGACGATTTAAGTACGTTGCCGTCGCGACGAACGTCCAGTTCGGTTCCTCTGCTTTTAACATGTCGAGCGCATGCATCGTCAACAATTCATACACTTGATCGGCCTGGAGGTTTTTCCCTTCGAGCGCCCGAATCGCGCGTTCTGTATAACGTTCGATGTCGAGTTCTGGATAAGACGCTGTCACTTGTCGAATCACGAGATATACATCTTCTATTGTCATTGCACCCTTATAGATGCGTGCTGTATTCAGTGGAGATGCCACTATGAACCACTCCCATTCTCTATCGTTAAACAGGTTCGCATTGCAGTAAAAAATGCGCTAAACTAAAAAAAGACGTCCTACATATAGAAAGAACTATTAAAGTGTCACTCTATATATAGACGTTTTAAGCGTTTTTAAACCTATTTATGTACAAGATATAGGTTATCACTGAATCAGCAAAAAATAACCCCTTGCATTAAAAATCAGGTCAAACAAATTTAAAAACGCAGACCACCGCCTTTTGAGATATATTGAGATAAGGAGTTGAACGCGTTTTGAGTTCAGAAGAACTTTTAAATAAATATGATCCTTTTCTCCTAGGGTCAGGAAATTATCCAACGGAAATGTCTGCTATACTAGTGCTATTAACGATTCATGATCAAGTAAGACCACTTGCACAAGCAATTGGTGAAATATTTGAAGAATCGTTTGGAGAACAACCCGATCAGCAGGAACTAACTACTCTCGCCACGAATTTACTTTTGTGCGAAGACTCGTGTGAACTTTGAAAGGAGACTTATTATGCAAGTAGACTACACACCGAACCCGAATTCAGTAAAAATCACGCTCGACGGTGATCGTTTTGGATCAAAAAGTACGAGCGTCAAAAAAGACGATACACCGGAGGATGCATTGCTCGCAGCATTGATCACCGTCGATGGGATCGATAACCTGTTCGCTTACGGTGACTTCATCACCGTCACGAAAGAACCGACAGCTGAATGGAACGAACTGCTTCCAGTCATCGAAGAACATATGTAATTATTACGAAAAGACACCTGGATGTTGCAGGTGTCTTTGTTGAAGGAGCCGATTCTCATGCCAATGGTATCTGTCATCATCCCGACGTACAATCGCCCACGTGAGTTATCTGAGGCGCTCGAAGCATTGACCCGTCAATACTATCAAGATTTCGAAGTGATTCTTTTGAACAACAACGGCGACTCGATTATTCCCGTCGTACGTGCTTTTGAAGACCGCTTAACACTTATCCATGTCGACTTACCTGAAAATCATCACGTCCGGGCTCGCAACCACGGCGTGACGATCGCGAACGGTCAATTCATCTTGCTCCATGATGATGATGATTTATTGTTGCCTTCTCATATCGAGGAATCGCTCGGCGATTTAGAAGCCGGGGCAGACTTGACGTATGCAGATGCCGAACTCTTTACGTATCGCTGGGAGAATGGACGCCGGACCGTCATCGATACGGAGCCATTCGCCTATCCATATGACCGTGACGCGATGAAGCAAGACTCGACGTTCATCCCATCCGGATCAATGTATCGCAAATCACTTCACCAAACACTTGGTGCGTTTGATGAAGACGTCTTCAACTACTGGGACTGGGACTGGATTCTCCGTGTCGGGAAGGACCATCTCGTGCTTCACCCAGCACGCGCGACGGTCCTCTATGCCTTTAATCCGTCCGGTAATCATCAATCCGCTCAGCAAGATGCGGCACGAAAAGTCTACTTCGACCGTCTCGTCGCTAAACACGAGTTGCCAACGACCGAAATGAAAAATTTTCATATTGTTCAGTCTGAACGCCGTGCCCGATTACGTGAGACACGCCGGACGTTTGACGGACAATTGACAGAAAGCGAGTGAATCCCGTGTATACAGAAAAACAATTAGAACTCTTAGAGTTACTATCACAAAGTGGTCCTGTCGATTCGACACTCGCTGCTCAAATGCTCGACCTGCCAGTCGACGAAGTCATCGACTCGATTGCCCGCTTTAAACAAGACGGTGTCTTGTTAGGTTATACGGCAGTCATCGATTGGCAAAAAATCAATTCCCACCATGGCGTCACGGCATTCATCGATGTCAAAGTTACACCGAAACGGGGCCGCGGCTTTGATGAAGTCGCAGAACGGATTCATCGTTTCCCGGAAGTCACGTCGCTCTATTTGATGTCAGGTGCTTACGACTTACAAGTCGTCCTTGACGGAAAGTCGCTTCAGGAAGTCTCGCAATTCGTCTCGGAAAAACTATCGACACTCGATTCCGTCATTTCGACGACGACCCATTTCCGTTTGAAGACATACAAACACGATGGTGTCCTCTTCAGTCAGGATGACGGCGATAAACGATTGAAGGTGTCTCCATGAAGTCACTTTCTGAACGCGTCGAACAATTAGCACCGTCCGGCATCCGTCGCTTCTTCGACTTAGCCGGTTCAATGGAAGATGTCATCTCGCTCGGCGTCGGCGAACCTGACTTCGTCACCCCGTGGAACGTCCGGGAAGCAAGCTTCGCCGCACTCGAGCAAGGGTATACGGCATATAGCGCCAATGCCGGTTTAGTCGAGTTACGGCAAGAAATCCGAAACTATATGCACGAAAAATTCGCAATCGAGTATCAAGTCGAAGACGAAATCATCGTCACGACCGGTGCATCCGAAGGACTTGATTTAGCTTTTCGGACGCTGATTAATCCTGGTGACGAGGTCATCGTCGTCGAACCGGCATTTGTCTCGTACGCGCCTTTAATTGAGCTCGCAGGCGGAATTCCTGTCGCTGCTGCCTGTCGCCCGGAAGACGGCTTCGCCATTCTTCCTGAGACGATTGAAGCCAAGATCACGGCACGGACGAAGGCCATCATTTTTTGTTTTCCGTCCAATCCGACCGGTTCTGTCATGACGCGCGATCAACTCGCAGATCTCGCCCTCCTCGCAAACAAACATGATTTATATGTCATCAGTGACGAAATCTATGCAGAGTTGTCGTATGAGGAAGAGGCGACGTGCTTCGCGACGTTACCTGGAATGCGGGAGCGCACGATTGTCATCAATGGTTTCTCAAAAGCCTTTGCGATGACAGGTTGGCGTCTCGGTTTTACCTGTGCGCCAAAAGAAATCACGGCGTGTATGCTGAAAGTCCATCAGTACGGCATGATGTGTGCACCGACGCTCGTCCAATTCGCCGGGATTGAAGCACTCCGTTCACGCCACAAGACGGTTCCTGACATGGTCCGTAGTTATCGCCAACGCCGTAACTACTTCGTCAAAGCTTTGAATGAAGCCGGTCTCCCGACTCATTCACCCGGGGGTGCCTTCTATGCCTTTCCCTACATCGGGGATACGGGTTTGACGAGTGAAGCCTTTGCAGAACAACTGTTACTAGCAGAACGTGTTGCCGTCGTTCCTGGTTCCGTCTTCGGGGCGAGTGGTGAAGGTTATGTTCGCGCAAGCTATGCCAGTTCAATCGAACAACTGCAAGAAGCCATCCATCGTATTTCTCGCTTCATGCAACAACTTGAACAACGAACGGCAGTTGCTGATCGTCTGACATGATTTTCCCGACCGTTTTCTTTCAACACACAAAAAGCGAACCACCTTACGAGGCGGTTCGCTTTTTAGCGTCGTTTTCGAATTACGCATCAATATAAAGCAACAAAAACATCCGGTGTTCGTCCTCTGAGTGAAACGGTGACACCGGCCCTAACTGTGAAGCATATACATCGATTCGGTACGGGGCTTCTTTAAAGGACAAAGGGGTTTGTTCCTTGATGATTCGTCCGATTTCTTCTGCCTGTTCTTTGACGGCGACCAATTGATCACTTCGCTCAATCGGTGCTTCCAGAACAAATGCCTCGATTCCCTCAGTACGAGCACACCGTAAGAAGCGTCGCAACGACGGTAGTGCCTGTTGGACGTTCTCTTCTAAGGAACGTTCCGCTTCATACACGGGCGCACCCCAGAGTCGCTCCTCACTGCCGGTCGCGCTCCGGTAATGATCAATCGTCGCTTCCGTAATGGGGTCTCGTGTCAACGCGAAACGCTTACTGTCACGCACAAGGTTCTTTTCATTCGTCCGATCGATTTCTTTTAACAAATCAAGACCTAATGGACGGGCAAACCGGAACAACTCACGCTGCAGACGGGCGAGTGACGTACCGACCGTAAGCGTTGCATCTGTCTTTTTCGGTGGCTTGTCTCCTTCGTAGCCGTTCATGACCCGGGCGACCTGACCTGCTTCATGAACGAGGCGGTAAAACGAGGCGTCCACTTCGTCCTGTTCTGTTTTCAACTGCTGATGCTCTGAGGCTAAATCGGTCACGTATTGGTTTGACAGACATGTTGAAATCATTAACACGTCGACGAGTTCGGCACACAGTAACGTCATGTCCTCTTTTTCTAACGCTTCTCCCACTTCCCCGACTTCTTCAATCAAGCGCGCGAGGCCAGAGAGCGGACGAAAATAACCACCTAACGCTCGAATCGTTTCATCGACTTTTTGTTGAAGTAGAATCATCTCCTGCATCCGTCTCGACCTCCGTCATTTCTTTAATCAACTGCTGCTGCGTTTGTCGTTGATACTGCTCAGTAAATTTTCGGTTTTTACGCCATTCACGGACGGCTACACCACTTGCGATCGCCAAGGAAACCAGTAGTCCCACTTCTTTTCGCTTCATCGAAATTCCTCCTCTGTTTGAACTACGTTCTCGTTCCTTAACATGCTATGATGATGGTATTACATATATATAAGAGGTGTTGCTCGTGTCGACTGAACGTCTTTGGCAATTGGCTCGTTTCATCGGTGTCATACTCGCCTTGTTTCTCACAGGTTTTATCATCATCCGCCTGTCTTCGTTGATGTATCCGTTCGTCTTCGCATTTTTATTAGCCCTACTCAGTCGTCCGCTTGTCGACTTTTTCCAAAAACGTCTTCGACTCAACCGTGGTTGGGGTGCGTTATTGTCCATCATCTTAATGAGCGGTCTTTTGATTGGTTCACTCGTCTTGATTGTCATGCAACTGATTCGAGGACTCGTCTTTGTCGCCAATCAACTCCCGGACCAAATCCAGGAACTTAGTCTCTATTTCCAAAAGCTCTACAATGACAAATTGGCCCCGATGTGGAACGACGCTTCGGAAGCGCTCCAATCACTCGGTCCATCACAACAGAATACGGTTCAAAACAGTATCGAGTCACTCGGAAGCTCACTTGCAAGCTTCATCGGTGAAGGATCTAAAAGTATCGCCACGATGTTACAAAGTGTGTTAGCGACCTTACCTTCAATCGCCTTGATTCTCGTCATCGTCCTGCTCGCCTGGTTTTTCCTTGCGAAAGACTGGCACAAATATGAAATCAGGATGAAACAGTACGAGATGTTTCCCTGGTTCGCACGTGCAGAAACGGTCGTTTCGAGTCTTCGGTCCGCCCTATTTGGCTACATCAAAGCCCAATTGACACTGATTACGATTACATTTTTCATCGTCTTGATCGGTCTTTTGATTCTCGGTGTCGATCATCCGTTTGCGATTGCTTTCATCGCCGCTTTCTTTGACATCTTGCCGTACCTAGGTACAGGATCTGTCTTTTTACCGTGGATTGCTTATTCGATCATCACAGGAGATACGGGACTTGCGATCGGACTTGGTATTCTGTATGCAGTCGTCATTTTGCAGCGTAATATCATGGAACCGAAAATCGTCGGTGACAATATCGGCATCCAGCCGATTACGGCACTTATCGCCTTGTTCGTCGGGATTAAATTTTTCGGGGTCTTCGGTCTGATCCTCGGACCGCTCGTCGCCGTCATCATCAAAGCGTTATATAATGCACAAATCTTTCATTATTTATGGGACTTTATTAAAGGATCACCCACACCATTCCGGTGAGGGTGATTTTTTTGGTGCTGCCGCATATAAGGGATGACCCGTCGTATCAATCGGTCGATGGTTCGGGAGATATTCCACCGGACAAGTCGCTGCGACGGCAAGCAGACAGGCATCAATCCAGTCGTCAGTCGCAACCCCTTTGACGGATTGTTCCCAAAAAGCAGGACATGCGAACTGCCGTAACAATTCTATCCGCTCCTTTATCCCCTCGACCGTCTTTTTGTTATGGCGGGCCGGGTGACCGGTCAAGCGAGCAAAACAAACTTCCGGATGCGACTCGTACATCCCGTTCCGGTAATAACTACGCGCTTCCCGAATCTTCGGTAACAAGTACCAGGCTTGTTTTGATAAGCCAAGTCCTGCCGCTTGTTTTGACTGCGCGTTCGCGGTGGCATAGTCACATGCATCAAGCGCCGACACTAATGGTGCATTGAAGACACTACTCGTCCGCCCCGGCTTCAGCTCATTTCGTAACAACTGATCGACGATTCGTCTTGTGTCTGTTTCAAGTCCGATCGGCATGTCGATGTAGAGCACGTCGCCACTTTCGAGTTGATCGAGGTGTTCGACGATTTGATAGGAAAACCGACCCTTTTCAATCGAGACAGCGACCCAGCCGGCTTTTGCTGCGTCAATCCCGGTGACGCGCATTCGTTTTCTCCCGTAGCACCTTCAGTAATGACAAGACCGTGAAGACTCCTAAAAACGTAGCCCATGCCAGCGAAACGCGTGAACCCGACTCTACATACCAGACGATGCTGAGCACCGTCATGATGAGTAAGAGGACGTTCAGCCATCTCATCCTTCTTGTTCAGCGAACCGGTACAGACTTCGAACCATGACACCTGTCGCACCTTTTGGACCAAGCTCCGATGCTGATTTTTGCTCTGATGTTCCGGCGATATCAAGATGGAGCCATGGCGTTTTCCCGACGAATTCACCAACGAACGCTCCGCCAAAGATCATGTGTCCCATCCGTCCCGGTGAGTTATTTAAATCAGCGACTTCCGACCGGCGCACTTGTTTAATGAATTGATCGACGTACGGCATCTGCCAAATCATCTCGTTCGTCTCTTTTGTGATGGTTTCAAAACGGCTGTACAAAGCTTGGTCGTTCGTTAAGGCTCCCGTGATTTCTGTCCCGAGCGCAACGAGCACTCCACCCGTCAATGTCGCGAGATCAATGATCATTTTCGGATTGTATTCTTTTGCATAGGTGACAGCGTCCGCTAAGACGAGACGACCTTCCGCATCCGTATTCAAGACTTCAATCGTTTTTCCAGCCATCGATGTAATGACATCGTCCGGTTTGAAGGCATCACCTGAAATCATATTGTCCGTTGCCGGAATCACTCCAAGGACGTTGACGTTCGGCTTAAGTCGACCGAGGGCTTCGAATAAGCCGAGGACGGCTGCTGCTCCCCCCATGTCCCCCTTCATGCCGACGATACCGTCTTTCGGTTTAATCGAGTAACCACCTGTATCGAACGTGACACCTTTTCCGACGACGGCGATTGGTGCTGCATCACGCGCCCCTTTATATTCGAGGACGATCATTTTCGGAGGGATCGTCGAGCCTTGATTGACGGCAAGCATCGCCCCCATGCCGAGTGCTTCCATTTCTTCTTTTTCAATGACTTTTAACGCATGTCCATGACGTTCCGCAATGAAACGAGCTTCGTCAGCGAGTGCCGGCGCCGTCAGGATGTTCCCAGGCATCGTGACGAGACGACGGGCTAAATTCGTTGCTTCAGCGAGGGCATGCCCGCGTACTGCTTCTTGCTCCCCTTCATCGGACCAAATCGTCAAATCGAGTTCGTACGAAGTGCTTGGCCCTGTTTTGTAGTGCTTGACGTCATATGTAGCAAGTGCAAACGTCTCAGCGATCAACTCGGCAGGTTTGCCCGGGAATGTCGCAGCATCAACCGTGACGTTCGATAGCTTCCGGACTTTTAAAAATTGGGCGGCTTTTCCTAACAGCCGACGTAATTCATCTTGTGATAGATGGTCCGCTTTACCAAGACCGACAAATAACACACGGGCAATCGTCCCCGTCAACGTCGGCAATAACCGGAGTTCGCCTTGTTTCGTCGAAATATCTCCACCGCGGACCCACTCATCAAACCGCTCCGGATAAAGTGCCTGAATCCGTTCTTCCATTTGTGCATTTCCTGAGATACCGACGACGAGTACTTCGATGTCTGCTTGCTGATCTACTTGTTTTAATCGCATCTTAAAAATCCCCCTTTAGTGTTACTAATAAGTATGAAGTGTTTTGCGCCATTTTCCAACTGATAGCCATCACGCAAACTGAAAACGCTCTCATTTTTGACGTTCGGTAATTTGTCGAAATGCACGGCTCCAAACAATTGTTGCCCGTTTCACAATGTGATAGGATTAACAGGTGAAAAGTACAGGCACTTCATAGAAACGTTCATTTTGGTAACGACAGAAATGTCTACGTTTTCATTCAAAGGGAGAGTTCGCAGTCGACCCGTTAAGAGAGATGCGTTTATGGGTATCTATAGATAGCAGAGAAACGACGGCGTTGCGGCGAAAAAAACTTACTGAAAAGAGGGTAATGCACATGGCACAACATATCAAGGGAATTGGCGCTTCTGCAGGGATCGCGATTGCAAAGGCGTTCGTGATGGAAACACCTGTCTTTGACATTCCAAACAATAAAATCGAGGATTCAGCGGCTGAAAAAGAACGGTTCCAGGCAGCGATCGCTCAATCAAAAGGTGAACTCGAAATCATCCGTGAGAACACATTAAAAGAACTCGGTGCAGACAAAGCAGAAATCTTCTCCGCTCACTTGTTGATCCTTGAAGATCCTGAAATCGTCAGCCAAGTCAACGCAAAAATCGACGAGGACAAAACGAACGCAGCGCAAGCACTCGACGAAGTCGCACAAATGATGGTGACAATCTTTGAATCGATGGACAACGAGTACATGCGCGAACGTGCAGCTGACGTCCGTGACGTAACAAAACGGACAATGGCACATCTTCTCGGTATTACATTCGTCACACCTGCACAAATCAACGAAGAAGTCATCATCATCGCAGAAGACTTAACACCATCAGACACTGCCCAACTCAACCGGAAGTACGCAAAAGGTTTTGCGACGAACATCGGTGGACGGACGTCGCACTCGGCGATCATGTCACGTTCTCTTGAAATTCCAGCAGTCGTCGGGACAAAAGTCGTCTTGACTGAAGTCAAACACGGTGATTTCTTGATTCTTGACGGAGCGGAAGGCGATGTCATCGTCAACCCTTCAAGCGAACAAATCGCAGAGTACGAAGAAAAACGCTCCGCATATATCGCTCAAAAAGAAGAATGGAAAAAACTCAAAAACGAAAAAACAGTTACAGCAGACGGTCATCACGTCGAGCTTGCAGCGAACATCGGAACACCAAACGATGTCAAAGGTGTGCTTGAGAACGGTGCGGAAGCAGTCGGTCTCTACCGGACGGAGTTCCTCTACATGGATGCGGAAACGTTCCCGACGGAAGATGAGCAATTCACAGCATACAAAACAGTTCTCGAGTCGATGGGCGATAAAAAAGTTGTCATCCGGACACTTGATATCGGTGGAGATAAAGAACTTTCATACCTCGATCTCCCACACGAAATGAACCCGTTCCTTGGTTACCGTGCAATTCGTCTTTGCCTGGACCAAACAGACTTGTTCCGGACACAACTTCGTGCGTTGCTTCGCGCAAGTGCATACGGCAAACTTGCTGTCATGTTCCCGATGATCGCGACACTCGAAGAATTCCGTGATGCAAAAGCGTTACTTCTTGAAGAAAAAGCGAACCTTCAAAGTGAAGGTGTAACGGTTTCTGACGACATCGAAGTCGGAATGATGGTCGAAATTCCAGCGACAGCAGTCATGGCGAAACAATTCGCGAAAGAAGTCGACTTCTTCTCTGTCGGAACAAACGACTTGATTCAATACACGATGGCGGCAGACCGGATGAACGAAAAAGTTTCGTATCTCTACCAACCGTTCAACCCTGCCATCTTGAACCTCTTAAACAACGTCATCACAGAAGCACACAAAGCCGGTAAATGGGTCGGTATGTGTGGTGAAATGGCTGGAGAAGAACTCGCACTTCCAATCCTCCTCGGACTCGGACTCGACGAATTCTCAATGTCTGCTTCTTCTGTCCTTCGCGCACGTAGCTTGATGACGCGCCTGAACAAAACAGAGTGTGAAGCAATCGTTGATCAAGTCCTCGACATGGATACAGCCGAAGACGTCGTTAACTTCCTCAGCACGACATTCGATATTAAAAAATAAGGTTTTTCGGACACGTCCCATCTCGGGGCGTGTTTTTTGTCGTCTCAAAAGGAATTACTGCTTCTAGTTAGTAGTGTCCAACACAAATAAGGGACGGATTTTAAAATCCGTCCCACAGCGTGTAGACAAATGCTTATGAAGCGTGAACATGTTAGATCGATAGGTAATCCGTTCGCGCTTCTCTGTCTCGTCTTCAAAGCGGCAATCTTCCGCGCCGCTACAGCAAAGCTGCAGGGTCGCGACCGATTACTTTTCGCGGTTCTAAGCGATTCGAGACGGATTGCACTCTATACCGTCTGCATGCCAGGCTTTCCGTCACGATGTTACCTAAAAAGTGTCACGTTTCGTTGACTCCTACGGGGAAAAGTGCGTTTTTAACGCACTTTTAGAGGCAGGCAAGACCCTGCTCATTGGCCGCTAGGACCAAGGAGCAACGGCTTGCGCCTCGCCCGAGGAAAGCAACGAAAAAAGACGCTTTTATCTCCCGATAGAATTTTACCTACAGTCTGAAGGACGGATTTTAAAATCCGTCCTGATGTTTTCGTTTCAATGAAATCATTTGATGCACGAGGCTCCTGCAGGAAAAACCGCAGATGTAAACTGCGCTGTCAGAGACACAAGCCTGAGGAAAGCGAGTACATCTCCAAATGATTTCTTTTGAGTCAAATTTTGTTCTTTAACCCTCTTTTTATGCTTGTTTCGTTTGTGGTCGATCGCCTTGTTCTTCTTTTAAGATTGGCCGTTCATTACCCATGAAGAACACGAAGATGACACCCAGTATCGCCGGAATCAACGCCCACATATAAACAGAGGAAATCGAATCTGCAAGTGCTGTTTTAATCGCTGTCGCCACTTCCGGTGGCATCTTCGCAAATGCTGCTGCTGTCGGGAACTGTCCACCGTCCGGTGCGCTGCCGCCAGGTAATTGTTCACTAACAGATGACGTAAACGTCCGTGATTGAACGATTCCGAGAATCGTTACACCGAGTGTCATCCCGATTGTCCGGAACGTCGAACCCATCGATGTCGCCGCACCACGACGTTTCATCTCGATGCCATTGATGCTTGCAAGATTCAATAAAGAGAAACTGAAGCCGACACCAAAACCTAAGATGATCATATAGATTGTAACGGCAGTCCGTGTCGTCTCAAGTGACATCGTACTTAATAAATAAACACCAAGAACAAAGAACACGGCCGAGAGCATCATGACATTTCGGAACCCGTATTTATTCGGGAGACGTCCTCCGAGTTGCGCCGAAACTACTGAAGCAATCAACATCGGCATCAAGATCAGACCCGAGTTTGTCGCACTGCCGCCAAAGACACCTTGGACGAAAATCGGAATGAAGACACTTGCGGAGATGAAGACGAATCCATAAAAGAATGCGACCCCTTGCGTCGCTGCGAACAGGCGACGACTGAACAGACTGAACGTAATGACCGGATCAGCCGCCCGGCGTTCAATCAGACCAAAGAGAATGAACAATGCGAGTGATGCGCCAAATAATCCAAGAATTTGTGGTGAACTCCACGCGTACTCTTTCCCACCGAGTTCAAGCCCGAGCAGGAACGTGACTAATCCAGCGACCAATGTCGCGGCACCCGCATAATCAATTTTTTGAGTCCGGTGAATCGGTGATTCTTTATAGAATAGAGAAACGAGCGCCAATGCAATTAAACCAAGTGGAATGTTGATATAAAACACCCAGCGCCAGTTAATTGCGTCCGTCAAAACGGCTCCAAGCAATGGTCCGAAAATACTTGAAATCCCGAAGACTGCTCCGAACAAGCCACTGACTTTCCCTCGTTTTTCTGGTGGGAAAATATCAAAGATGATCGTAAAGGCAATCGGCATCAAGGCACCGCCACCTAGTCCTTGAACAGCACGATAAATCGATAACTCTGTAATCGAATCTGCGACACCACAGAGGATACTCCCTGCGATGAAGAGCAACATACCGAATAAGAAAAATCGTTTCCGCCCATACATGTCACTTAACTTACCGAAAATTGGCATCCCCGCGACCGTCGCGATCATATAAGCGGACGTGACCCAGGCATATTGATCAAAACCATTCAGTTCACTGACAATCGTCGGCATTGCTGTTGCAACAATCGTATTGTCCATCGCCGCTACTAAAATCCCGATCAATAATCCAAGCACGACATAATTTGTCTTTGTCTTTGTTTCTGTTGTAGTCGAAGCCATCGACTCACCTCTTTCTTAAAATATAGCTAATCTTCATAATAGCTTACTCATTGTATCATCATATGTGCAAATTCTCATTGCTGAATGTTTTGGACTACAAAAAAATCGTATCCGACAATTTCGTCGAATACGATTTCGAAGTCCCATTATTTTTTAAATGACGTCATTTAATCTCATACGTGACTTTCTCTCCTGCTTCAACCGTCCGGCCAATATCAACCGTTACTTTCCGGTCACCACTGTTCGTGACAATGATCGGTGTTAAGAGTGACGGTACAAGTGGGCGAATTTGTTCGAGATCGACGTTCAGCAGTGGTGTTCCTGGCTCAACTCGATCTCCCGCTTTCGCGAGTGCTTCAAAACCTTTTCCTTCGAGTGAAACCGTATCGATTCCGATGTGAATTAAAATCTCATCACCATTATCGGCCAGGATTCCAATCGCGTGTTTCGTTGGGAAGAAGGTCGTGATTTCACCGGACACTGGAGAAACAACATAACCTTCAGTTGGTTCGATTGCATAACCATCCCCCATCATCCGGCCAGAGAAGACTTGATCTGGTACATCATCAAGCGAACGGATCGTTCCGCTAAGTGGTGAGACGTATCCGTCACTTGGTACATACTCTCCACCTGATCCTGCTAAGTCTTCCCGTTCTTCCCCACGTGACTCAGCTCCAGTCGGAACTTGCGGAATCGGGTCAGCTTCTGGTTTTTCAGGTGGTTGATAATTTGGATCATTCATGATTTCTGCCATTTCCGTCTTGATACCATCTGATTTCGGACCGAAGATGGCTTGGACGTTATCGCCGACTTCTAATACACCGGCTGCTCCAAGTTCTTTCAGACGATCCTTGTTGACACCCGATTTATCATTAACGGTAATCCGCAGACGTGTGATACACGCATCGAGGTGTTTGATATTCGATGGTCCACCAAACGCTTGCAGAATCTCATATGGGAGCTCACCAGCCGTCGCACCAGCTGTTGCCGCCCCTTCCTTAATTGCTTCACGTCCTGGAATTTTTAAATCAAACTTCGTGATAACAAAACGGAATCCGAAGTAATAAATGACGGCGAAGACTAAACCAACCGGTATAACGAGCCACCAGGCGGTCCTGTTCGGTAAGATGCCGAATAAGGTGTAGTCAATCAATCCACCTGAGAAGGTCATCCCGATTTTAACGTTCAAGATGTCCATGATCATAAATGACAATCCTGCAAAAACAGCGTGGACTGCAAACAATAACGGTGCCACGAACACGAATGAAAACTCGACTGGTTCTGTGATCCCTGTCAGGAACGATGTCAAAGCAGCAGAGAAGTAGAGTCCTTCAACTGCTTTACGACGATCTTTCGCAACCGTATGATACATCGCGAGACACGCTGCCGGAAGTCCGAACATCATGAACGGATATTTTCCGGTCATATACGTCCCGGCCGTGAACGGAACACCATCTTTTAACTGAGCGAAGAAAATTCGCTGGTCCCCGTTGACGATCGTTCCGGCTTTATCCGTATACTCACCAAATTGGAACCAAAAACTTGAATACCAAATATGGTGAAGGCCGAATGGAATGAGTGACCGTTCGACTAATCCAAAGATGAAGGCTGATAACGTTTCATTTGACTCGATGATTGTTTTCGAAAACGTGTTAATCCCACTCCCGATCGGCGGCCAGATGAAGGACAGTGCAAAACCAGCGACTAAACTGAATAGCGCTGTTGCAATCGGTACGAACCGTTTACCGGCGAAGAATCCAAGAAAGTCCGGTAGTTTGATTTTAAAGAATTTATTATAGCTATATGCGGCAATTAACCCCGCTATGATCCCTCCGAATACCCCCATTTGTAAGGTCGGTATCCCTAATACGGTTGCGTACGATAAGTCACTTGATTGTTGCGCTTCCGAAACTTTTTCCGGTGTGATTTGTAGGAATGAACTGATAACCTTGTTCATAATCAAGAATCCGACGATTGCAGCAAGCCCTGCGACACCTTCACCATTCGCAAGACCAATCGCAACCCCGACGGCAAACAGTAATCCTAAGTTCGCAAAGATGATATCCCCTGCGTCTTGCATGACACGCCAGATGACGACGAGCGAATCATTTTCGAGAAAAGGCAGATACTGCGTCAGGTTCGGGTTTTGAAACGCCGTACCAAACGCCAGTAGAAGCCCCGCTGCCGGCAAGATGGCAACTGGTAACATCAATGCTTTACCAATCCGTTGCAACACTCCGAATACATTTTTCCACATCAGTGATTTCCCTCCTTTTTTTGACCAGACTATTTAGTTCATACCCTGAATCTTTCTTTCGCAAAACTAATCACAACAATTATTTGAAACACAAAAAAATGAGCCTCCCGATTTCGGAAGACTCACTTTACTTAAAAACTTAAACTGATTTTTCTTGTTTACGTGAATTGATGACGGCTTGGATCTCAGATTTGATGTTATCTGATTTTGGTCCGTAGATCGCTTGAACGTTGTTACCCACTTCAAGGACACCAGCGGCTCCAAGTTTTTTCAATTCGTTTTTGTCGACTTTTGATTTATCGAGAACTTCAACACGAAGACGTGTGATACATGCGTCAAGGTGTTTGATGTTTGATTCAGAACCGAGTGCGTCAAGGATGCCTGCTGCGAGTTCAGAACCTTGAGCCAATGACGTTTCTTGTACTTCATCTTCACGACCTGGTGTTTTCAAGTTGAACTTGCGGATCGCGAAACGGAATCCGAAGTAGTAAATGACTGCAAGTACAAGACCGACGACGATGACGAGCCACCACTGCGTACGTCCCGGAAGGACACCGAAGAGAAGGAAGTCAATCAATCCACCAGAGAATGTCATCCCGATTTTAACGTTCAAGAGTTGCATTGTCATGAATGAAAGACCTGCGAAAACTGCGTGTACTGCGAACAGGATTGGCGCAACGAATAAGAATGCGAATTCGATTGGCTCTGTGATACCTGTTAAGAATGCTGTAAGTGCTGCTGATCCAAGAAGACCACCAACGACTGCGCGACGCTCTGGGCGTGCTTCATGGTACATTGCAAGTGCTGCTGCTGGAAGACCGAACATCATGAACGGGAATTTACCAGTCATGAACGTACCAGCTGTTAATGTCACGTTATCTTTCAACTGTGCGAAGAAAATCGCTTGGTCACCACGGACAAGATCTCCTGCTTTGTTCGTGTACGAACCGAATTCGAACCAGAACGGTGCGTAGAAGATATGGTGAAGACCGAATGGAATCAATGAACGTTCAATGAGACCGAAGACGAATGCTGCAAGCGTCGGGTTTTTCTCCATCATAAAGTGAGAGAATGTGTTCAACCCGTCCTGAGCGAACGGCCATACGAAAACAAGAATTAAACCTGCGAACAATGAAATGACTGCTGTAACGATTGGAACGAAACGTTTACCTGCGAAGAATCCAAGGAACTGCGGCAATTCAAGATTATGATACTTACCGTAAGCCCAAGCTGCGAGTAAACCGATGATGATACCACCGAAGACACCTGTTTGAAGTGTCGGAATACCAAGTACGTTGGCGTAGCCTTGACCGTTAGCAACCATTTCTGGTGTAACGCCGAGCCAAACGCTCATTGTTTTGTTCATGATCAAGAATCCGACGATGGCTGCGAGTCCGGCTGCGCCGTCTCCTGCTAACCCAATCGCGACACCGACCGCGAATAAGAGTGCTAAGTTACCGAAGATGATGTCCCCGGCTGCTTCCATCAATTTTGCAACCTTGATGATTGCATCATTTTTTAAGAACTCGAGTTTTGACGTCAAGTTCGGATTTTGCATCGCGTTACCGAATCCAAGTAAGATCCCGGCAGCTGGCAAAATCGCAACAGGAAGCATTAACGCTTTACCGACACGTTGAAGAACAGCGAAAATCTGTTTGAACATGTGTGTTTCCTCCTCTTAATCTAAAATCTAGGAATAATGAATAATACCAATGACAGGTTGAAAAAAGTCAGACATCCGACCGATTTTTACAGAAAAAAATCAGGCACGAGCGGATTGTAGAACAAAATACACTTATCCCGCGAAATGAATCTAACGGAAATAAACCATTTTGTCCGACTTCCCACTCATGCCTGATCGTATCAGTAACACGTAGTCCGTGCGGTCATTTACCTAAATCGTACTGCACTAAGCGTTGCAAATGCATCGTAAGATACGTCGCCTCACCGCGCGGTACCGCTTTCTTCAACTGACGTTCCATGATGGACATCAGCTCCCAAGCAGTATCATAGCACAGGGGATATTCTTCACGCAATAGCTTTTCTACTTTTTCTGGCGCCTCTAGGTACTCCCCATTGGAAACCCTTTCAATCGCTGAGCGGAGATGGCGAATTAAACGCTTATAATCCAACGATTTTCGATCGATTTTAATTTCTAGCCGTTGCTCGATATGACTCGCAATTAATCCGACGAGTTGATGATGACGATTGACTTCGAGCACATCCTTAAAGTTCGTCGCCGAATGAATATGGAGTGCGATGAATCCTGTTTCTGCCGGCGGAAGATAAAAATTCATTTCGGCACTGATAAATTCGACGATTTCCTCAGCCAGCGCATATTCTTCCGGATACAAAGCTTCTGTTTCCGCTAAGAAGGGATTCGTGACCTCCATCCCTTGTTCGAGTCGCTTGAACGTAAACGTCAAATGATCCGTCAATCCGATATGGATATGTTCATCAACACGCTTTCCGAACCGTGTTTCAATCATCGAGACGATATCATTCATCAAGGCGACGAAATTTTCATCCAAGTGCCCGACGAGTGCTTTATATTGGTCTTGCTCTTCTTTATCCTTCAAGGTATAGACTTTTTCTAATTTTTCGAGATCTGTCAGTTGATCGCCCGGCTTCCGTCCGAAGCCAATCCCTTTTGCGAGGATAATGACTTCCTGATTTGCACCAGTCGAACAAATGACGACATTATTATTCAAGACCTTGATAACGTGGTACATTTGTTTATCCATTCGCTCTCAACCCTATCTGCTCTTACACATTTTTTAAAGACACTGTTTTCATTATAACGTGTTTCCACGCACTAAAAAAGCCTACTTACTCAAGTAGGCTTTAAAACATTTGGTAACCACTTTTACGCAGGAACCGAATTGACATTCCGGCAATGATGATACCGGCAAGTCCTGCTGCAAACATCGTAACGTCCGCTGTCTGCAAACCCATGATTCGGTCACCTAACGCTGGAATCGCTTTTTTCGCATTCGTAAAATATTCAAGCGTCGACTGATTATCAATCATCATGATGATGATGACCGGATATAAGACGAGCATAATCCATGTGCTACGTAACAACATGTTTAAGATAAAACCAATACTAAAGAACATGACGAGATAAAGTACACTCCCGATCACGGCTTGGATAATATGCATAATGTTCCCCCTTTAAATCTCTTCGTCTAGTATAACCGACAAAAAAGGCAAATGCACGAGTGTACATTTGCCTAAAAGGTGAACTTAGAATTTACCTTTTTTGATCGCAAGACCAATTTTCTTCAGTTCAAGGAAATGTTTGTTGTCGATGACTTTTTTCATGAATGATGCGTTACGGCCATAAATCTTCTTACCGAAGACCATACCGATTCCATCTTTATGACCAAGTGATGCGACGGTTCCTTTATTTTCGTATGTGAACGTCGATGTTTCACGTCCACCGATGAGTGCTGAAATGTTTTCAGCGACTTTATGCGCTTGTTGTGTCGCGATTTGTGCTGTCGGCGGGTATGGACGGTTTGAACTTGGGTCCATGACCGCTGAACAGTCACCAATCATGAAGACATTGTCATGTCCAGGGACACGAAGATCTTCCTCGACGACAACACGGTTACGCATTGCTTCGAAACCTGAAGCTGCGACGACCGGGTTCCCGCTGACGCCACCTGTCCAGATGATTGTGTTCGCTTCGATTGTTTCTGTCGTATCACCTTGGAGTGGACCAAACGTAACCGTTCCAGGACCACATTCCTTGATGCCGTTACCGAGTTTGAACTCGATCCCTTGGCGCTCAAGCCATTTGTGTGCGTAGTTGACGAGATCCGCATCAAAACCAGGAAGGACAGTCGGAGCTGCCTCGATATTGACGACACGAACGAGTTCGCGTGGGATGTCGTATTGTTTACAAAGCTCTGGAATCCGGTTAACGAGCTCACCCATGAACTCGATTCCTGTAAATCCAGCTCCACCGACGACGATCGTCAGAAGTGAACGATCCGCTGAACCAGTCGTTTTGTACTCTGCGAATGAATAGTCGATGTGTTCTTTGATTTTCCGGACACTGTTCAATGAGCTGATCGTTAGAGCGTTCTCTTTCAATCCTTTGATTCCGAAAGTCTCTGGAACGCCACCAAGTGCAACGACGACGTAATCGTAAGGAACAGCTCCACCGTCTTGAAGTTTCACTGTGTTGCTTGCCGTATCGACTTTTTCAACAATCCCTTTAACGAGTTTGACGCGTGAAGGATTGATGACATCATTGATGTAGATGCGTGCTTGTTCTGCTGACATCGTACCTGCCGCAGGTTCATGTAACCAAGTAGTTTGGTAATGATAGTCGTGTTTGTTGATCAATGTGATGTTGGCTTGATCGACGCCAAGTTTCTTTTGAAGGTTGACTGCTGTGATCAATCCACCGTAGCCGGCTCCAAGAATAACAATGTTAGGTGTGTTCATGTTCTGATACTCCTTACGAATGGTAGTTTTGTTGTGATTTTCTTCACATTCAATTACAAATAAATGCTCAGAAACTTTGTTCAAATAATGTTCACATGTCTATAAGCCTATTGAAACACTTTTTCTGACGGATTGCAAAAGAAAATTATAGATTTCCTAAAAAAATGTGAGATTTCCCGTACTTGCAACACCCGCCCCTCCTACCTATATAATAGGAGTATCCAACTATAGGAGGGAATCAGATGTACCAACCATATGATGTCACGATTATCGGGGGCGGTCCAGTCGGATTGTTCACCGCGTTTTATTCAGGGATGCGTCAGATGAAGACGAAAGTCATCGAAAGTCTCCCCCAACTCGGTGGGCAACTGGCGACGCTTTATCCTGAGAAATATATATATGATATTGCCGGCTTCCCGAAAGTCAAAGCTCAGGATTTAGTCGATCGTTTGCTTGAACAAGCAAATGAATTCGACCCGACGTATGTCCTCGGCGAAACGGTCGTCGCCTACGAGCGCCTCGAAGACGGAATCATCCGCCTCGTGACGAACAAAGGAGAACACTTCACGAAGACCGTCATCTTGACGGCAGGTAACGGCTCGTTCGCTGCCCGCCCACTTGGCGTTGCTGATGCCGAACGGTTCGAAACGAGTAACTTGCACTATTTCGTCAATGAAATGGATCGCTTCAAAGATCGTCAAGTCGTCTTACTCGGTGGTGGCGATTCCGCTGTCGACTGGTCATTGATGCTTGAGCCGATCGCGAAATCCGTCACGCTCGTTCACCGTCGCGATAAGTTCCGCGCACATGAACATTCAGTCGAACTGCTCCACAACTCATCCGTCAATGTCATGACACCGTACACGCTCGAATCCGTTACCGGTGAAGACAGTATCGAAACTTTGACGTTCAAACATGCGGAAACGGAAGAAGTTATCGTCGTCGGTGCAGATGACGTCGTCTGCAACTTCGGTTTCGTTTCGTCGCTCGGCCCGTTAAAAGAATGGGAAGTCGAGTTCGAACGGAATTCGATTCGTGTCAATTCAAAAATGGAGACGGCGATCCCCGGCATCTTTGCCTGTGGTGATATCGCGACGTACGACGGTCGTGTCAAATTGATTGCGACCGGCTTCGGGGAAGCACCGATTGCTGTCAATCAAGCGAAACTGCTCGTCGACCCGTCCGCCCGTCATCCACAACACTCGACAAGCCTGTTCGAAAAAGTAAAAAATCATTAATAGACATGAAGAAGAAGCATTGCCTCGGTGTAAATCGGAGCAACGCTTCTTTTTTGCGGTTCTTAAAAAAATCTGTGCTCTTCTTTACGAAGCAGCAATCGGTAAAGCAACTCGGTATACATATTCCTCTAGCTCTTTCCCGCCGCGTTCAATCACACATTCGGAAACACGGACACCCCCGAGCCGTTCATAAAAATGGCAGGCTGGATTATCCGCGAGCACGGCAATGATGAGTGACGTCACCCCCTGTTCCTCCAACTGACGGACGACGCGGTTGACTAAAGCGCGACCGATTCCGCGACCTTGATACGAACGTAGCAAATAGATTGCTGATAATTCACCTTCCGTCGATGCTGTTTGACGTTGCTTTCCGTGGGCAAAACCAATCAAATCTTTTGCGTCGGCAGCAACAAAAACAAGTCCGTCGACTAACAAGTCGCGCCATTTAGCGGCACGCTTTTCTGTCGACAACTGATCGAGATAGTCGTCCGGCATGATGCCGCGGTAGGTCTCTTGCCACGCTGAAACATGGACGTTCGCGATTGCTTCAGCGTCGTCTACTGTCGCTTGGCGTATCTGCATAACTATCCTCCCTCACATTAAAAATCATCCTAATCAGAGTAGGATGATTAGAATGATGTTAATACAGCGAAATGTTGAATCGTCGTACACGTGTCCCGTCTTCTTTCAAAAATGGCTCCAGTTCTTCTCCACCGTTCGCCTCAATCACACGACCGGACGCGATGTTGTCTGCACTACACGTAATCAAGACCGACTCTAGTCCACGTTCTTTTGCGACTTCAAGTGCTTGACGCAGACCTTCTGTCGCGTAACCACGCTTCCGAGCGCTCGGCCGAATCCCGTAGCCAATATGACCGCCGATTTGTCGCAACTGATCGTTCAAGTCATGACGGAAGTTCACGGCACCGACGATTCGTTCCCCATCGTAAAACCAATACGTCGAATGTGTCACCCAGTTTTCCGGGGCCGTCAAAACCTCTTGTTCCTGCTCATCTAAGAACTCAGCGAGCGGTAAAAACGTTTTGCTGACGACACTTGGAACAATCGGTTCCCCGGATTGTTCCCATTCTGCCAAAAAGTCTAAATACTCCGCTTCGAGATGGACGGACGGTTTTACTAACGTAATCATTTGTGATTTCGTACCTCCTCTTCAATGAGTCGATCGAGCCAATCGTCGACGTGTTGGAATAAATAGCCGGCTTTTTTCGCTGCTGACGTATCCATATAAAAATCACGTTCCGGCGCCAGTGGTGATTCATCGTCGCCCGTCGTCGCGAACGTTGATTCCGTTCCCGCAACACGGTCAATCTTATCCATCACATCTTGAATCGATAACACGCCGTCACTCGCCGCATTCAGTGGTCCTGTCATCGTCGAACGACCACACCATTCGAGGAACGAGGCCGCTTCATAGCTTGAGATATATCCCATCTTCGCATAGAGGTTTTCAGCAACCACCGGCGTCCCTGCGAGCGCACGTTTCACATGGAAGACAAGGCGTTCCGTGTAATCATCCGGTCCTAAGACGACCGGGAAACGAACGGCGATGACAGGAAATGTCGCCCGTTGAAAGAAATAACTTTCCGCTTGGCGCTTTCCTTCCCCGTAATCATGTTCCTGTTCCAACTCATATTTCCCGGGAAACGGGTTGTACTCTCGCTCTGAAAGATTTGCCCCGCCCCCATCGTAGACGGACATCGTCGACGTTAAGATATAGCGCCCGACCTTACCTTCGAACGCATCGACGGCAAGTTTTGCCTGGTACGGATTAAAACAAATATTGTCATAGATGATATCCCAGTTTTGACCCCCCAAGTCTTTCATCGTACTGCTTGACGTCCGGTCCCCTTTAAAGAATGTCAAGCCCTTCGCGACAGGTGGCGTATGTTCCCCCCGTGTGACGAGCGTCACATCATCGCCGGCGTCAGCGAGTCGTAATGCCAGGCGTCTTCCAAAATAACGTGTCCCACCAAAAATCAACACTTTTCGCATCGATAGTCCTCCTTCATCATGACGTACTCATTCCGTTGCCTTACTGTCTTCTCTACCCGATTCTTAAAATCCTGTATCGCACGAAAAAACAAAAAAACGCGGACTCTGAGGTCCACGTTGTGAGTTAGCAACCACCGGGTGTCCCGGCGTTCGTCGCTGTTCTAAATGATGTCCCGCAGCCGCATGTCGCGATTGCATTCGGATTCGTGATTGTGAATCCGCCACCGAGCATCGATTGTTTATAGTCAATTTCTAATCCTTTGACGACCGGATAGTCTTTTTCATTGACGATGACATTGACACCATGTTGCTCAAATGTCAGGTCCGTCTCCTTTTGGCTATCGAAACCCATTCCGTAGGAGAGACCACTGCATCCGCCACCTTGAACGAGCATGCGGAGATTTCTTTCATCGTCCGGCGCTTGTTGCATCATCTCTTTGACTTGAAGAGCAGCTGCTTCTGTTAATTGGATCATGTAATCACCTTCCCTTTTTCTATAGTATACGCAACTTTACGTAGATTCGAAACCTAGTTGCTTGAAACTATCTTGAATTCGTTGTATAAATGAATTGTATCAAAAAAATTAAATCGTTCCATCTTCAGGGCAGGGTGAAATTCCCGACCGGCGGTAAACAGACTTTTGTCTGAAGCCCGCGAGCGAATAGGGCGCTATTTGCTGATTCTGTGTGACTCAGGAGCCGACAGTATAGTCTGGATGGGAGAAGATGGCGGCATGTATATAGACTTATTCCGATTTTGCACATTTCGGATAGGCTTATTTCATTGCGGACTTCTCCCCTGTTGAATCTTATTCAACGGGGGTTTATTTTGGACGCAAGCATGCCAATACTTCATCGAGAGGAACGAAAAAAAGGAGATTTTACTCGTATGAAACGCACTCAAAAAATGGTTACACTCTCAATGTTAGGTTCAATTTCGTTTGTTCTTATGTTACTCAATTTCCCACTACCCTTTTTACCGAACTATTTAAAAATCGACTTCAGTGACGTTCCGGCGTTGATCGCTGCTATCATGTTCTCACCGGTAGCGGGTGTAATCGTCGAAGCATTGAAGAACGTGCTCTATTATATCTTCCGTGGAAGCGGTGTCCCGGTCGGCGAACTCGCAAACTTCGCAGCTGGTGTTGCTTTCATTCTTCCTGTCAGCTGGTTCTACCATAAAAAGAAATCAACACAAGGTCTTGCGACTGGTTTAGTCGCAGGAACGATTACAATGGCACTTGGACTCGCGATTCTCAACTATGTGTTGATTCTTCCCGCATATGCTTGGTTCTTCGGGATGGACTACATGCTTGATCCGGCGGTCAAATGGACAACGATCATCGCGGGTATCTTACCGTTCAACATCGTTAAGGCACTCTTCATTTCAGCACTCTTCATCCCGCTGTTCTTGAAACTAAAACCTTGGATCAACCGTCGCCAACAAACTGCATAAGTCCTAGGCCGCGCCCGCCGACCGACAAAAAACCCCCACTTCGTTTGAGGTGGGGGTTTTTTTTAGAGTTCATTTTCTTCAATTTTAGCGTAGATGTTTTCTAACAGTTCTTCCGGTGTCTCTCCGATGACGGTTTCGCCGTCAACGAGACAAAAATGATCAAGCGAACAGATGCCACAATAGCCTAGACAACCATACTCGACGACATCGACATTCGGGTCGCGTTCGAGTTGTGACATGACGACTTGTGTACCTGCCGCTAAGTTACTGATACAAAATTCAATAATGGGATTCACTTTTTTTCCTCCTTTAAGCAGGAATTTACCTTCCTCTTGTCGTATTATACAAGGTCAGACTGATTTAGGGGAACTAAGGGGGATTTTAAGTTATGAAGCAACTAGTCGTTTTAGGTGGCGGATATGGCGGAATGCGAATTTGTGAACGCTTCAAGGATGAAGAGGTCGCAGTGACGCTTGTGGATCGATTACCGTATCACGCACTAAAGACCGAGTATTACGCTCTTGCAGCAGGTACATTATCCGATCGTGATGTCCGGATTGAATTTCCGGAGGGGAAACATCTCACATATAAATATGGACATGTCGTCAACATTTCGCCGGAGACGAATTCCGTATTCTTACAAGACGGAACAGAACTTTTTTATGACGATCTCATCATCGCATTAGGTTGCGAAGATAAATACCATAACATACCGGGTGCTCAAGAGTTTACTTATAGCATTCAAACACTCGAAGAGTCACGCAAAACGCATCAAGCGATTTGTGGACTGTCACCCGGCGCGACGGTCTCAATCGTCGGTGCCGGTCTCTCGGGTGTTGAACTGGCAAGTGAACTCCACGAAAGCCGGAAGGACTTGAAGATTCGTTTATTCGATCGTGGTCCTTCTGTCTTATCGTTCTTATCTGATAAAGTATCCTCTTACGTCCAGGAATGGTTCGAGGAGCATGACGTCGATGTCATCAACAATTCGAACGTCACCCTCGTCACAGCAGATGACGTCCGCAACGGTGAGGACGTCTATCCGACGAACTTAACGATTTGGACAGCCGGAACGCAACCCGTCAAAGTCGTCCGCGATCTTGGCTTTGAAGCAGATAGTGGTGGACGGATTAAACTGGCGCCGCATCATCACGTGCCGGAATACGATAACTTGTTCGTCATCGGCGATTGCGCGAGCCTCCCGTATGCACCAAGCGGACAGCTCGCAGAGCATCAAGCCGACCAAGTCGTTGATGTCCTTGAAGCAAAATGGGCAGGAAAAAAACTTCCGAAATTACCGGAAATCAAATTACGCGGCATGCTCGGGTCACTCGGGAAATCAGATGGATTCGGTATCGTCATGGGCAAGCAGGCCCTGACCGGAAAAGTACCACGCCTCTTAAAGTCAGGTGTCTTATGGAAACATAAAAAGATTAAATAAGCACGTCCAAAATCCCCAAAGTCCATTTAGGTCTTTGGGGATTTTTAAACGTTAATGAAGTTTACTTGGCAGCCTGATCCAATTTCAGATCAATCGCACGTGTGACTTTTTTCAGTTGAACATACCCTTCGTCAATCATTTCGCCATCGAGTAAGACGAGTGGGTAAAAATATTCGTCGTCTTTTAAAGCATCCACCCAACTGTCGTCTGTCGTTGCCTGTTCAAAATCGACATAAACAAATGTTAACGCCGTCTCATATTTCCGTCCAAGCACGGCCTGTAACCAGCTGAACGTCTCTTCCGAACTCGGTGCCCCGACACAGCTCGGACACGTCACAGCTGCCCCATATACCTTGATTTCCATCAGATATCCCCCTTCTTCCGTTTACTCTTTCTCAGTATACAAGTTTTCCAGATTGAGAACATTTTTCAACCCTGTTACAATGAATTTATAAGAAAGGATGTGTTTCCGCATGGAAATGTTTGATCAAGTGAATGAAGTCCTCGAAAAATTGCGTCCGTTCCTTCTTCGTGATGGAGGAGACGTTGAGCTCGTAGATGTTGAAGATGGTATCGTAAAACTTCGTTTGATGGGAGCTTGCGGTAGTTGCCCAAGTTCGACAATCACATTGAAGGCTGGTATCGAACGTGCCCTACTTGAAGAAGTAGCTGGCGTCGTTGAAGTAGAACAAGTCTTCTAATTCTAAAAAAATCCCCGATGACATCCGTCGTCGGGGATTTTTATGTTTACAGAATCCACTCGGCAAGCGAATCGACCATGTACGTCGGCTGAACATCCTGCCCTTGAATGAAGACGGGCGTATGGACACCCGAGTTGACGTGCATCGTCCGAATCCCACCATTGATTCCGAATAAAATATCCGTATGGTAGTTGTCACCAACCATGATGACATCTTCCTTCGCAAGACCAATCATTTCAGCAGCGATGTTGACCATGACCGGTTCCGGTTTTCCGATGTAGAATGGTTCTTTTTCTGTCGTCACACGTAAAACCGACGTTAAGGCACCGTTTCCTGGTAAGAAGCCGCGTTCTGTCGGAATCGCGATATCGCCATTCGTCGAGATGAAGCGTGCCCCTGCCCGAATCGCCAGTGCACCGATGGCTAACTTCTCATACGTGATTTGACGATCGAGTCCGATGACGACATAATCGGCATGCTCGTCGGCGACGACTTGAAGTCCTTGTTGTTCTAAGGCATCAATTAGTCCGTGTTCACCGATCGCATAGACGTTTGCACCGGGATCGAGTTCCGCGATGTAGCGACCTGTCGCCATCGCACTCGTTAAGACATGTCCTGCGTCGGAATGAACGCCCATGCCGCGTAATTTTTCAGCGACAGCCTCTGCTGTCATCGATGCATTGTTCGTAACGAACAGATATGGTACACCTTCTGCTTGCAAGCGATTGACAAAATCAACTGCTTCTTGAACGGGTTCTGTTCCGTTATACATCGTGCCGTCTAAATCGAATAAATAACCTTTCGCTTTCATCCTGACTCACTCCTCGTTTGGTAAAAATGCCGAGACGGGTCCGAGTTCTGTCTCTAAGTATTGACGGACCGCGGACGGAAATCGACGAAGCTCTATTTCTTCCTCGCCTAAGACTGTCCGAATCTCTGCTGTACTCGACTTCGTAAACTCACGGACGATTGGTGTCCGCAGTGCGACGATTCGTTTTAAGCTCGTCGCGAGTTCAGCGTCAATCACCCGCTCGTCTTCTAAAATCAATACGATATCTTCATAACTTCCCGGATCACGCATGATGAAACCATCAATCATACTATTTCCGATATCAATGATACTTTCGATGACTAAAAACCCGATCCGTTCCAACGCTAAAGCTGTCGTCACCGCATCCCCCGTTAACTCTTTGCTTTGACGAAGCGCTGTCTCGAAACAAATCACCGTTTGTTCAATCTTTTCCCGATTCACGAAATACATCTAGCATTCCCCCTCACATCCTCCATTTTAGACCTATCGGCGGTCCATGAAAAGCAGAAACGCCATTTGCATCACATTGCTCAATGTGTTATCCTCAATTTAGATTTTTACCCAAAATAGTATGTCACATTAAGTGACTTGGAGGTTATTTATACATGGAACGGGAACTTGCATTAGAAATCGTCCGCGCAACAGAGGCTGCTGCCCTCGCATCTGCACAATGGATTGGTCGTGGGAAAAAGAACGAGGCGGATGATGCCGCAACGACAGCGATGCGTGAAGTCTTGAATACGGTCAACATGACAGGAACCGTCGTCATCGGCGAAGGTGAACTCGATGAAGCGCCGATGCTGTTCATCGGCGAACAACTCGGAACAACGAATGGTCCAATCGTCGACATCGCGGTCGATCCACTCGAAGGCACGAACATCGTCGCAAAAGGACTCGGTAATGCGATGGTCGTCATCGCTGTCGCTGATCAAGGCGCACTCTTGCATGCTCCTGACATGTACATGGATAAATTGACGGTCGGCCCGAACTTAAAAGGACATGTCTCCCTCGACGACCCACTCGAAGTCATCATTGAAAAGGCAGCTGAACTGAACAATAAACGGATTGAAGACGTCACGGTCATCATGCAGGATCGTCCCCGTCACGACCACTTCCGTGAAGCCGCTATGCGTATGGGCGCCCGTGTTCGGTTATTCGAGGACGGCGATGTTTCTGCCGGAATCGCCCCCCTTTCACCGGCAACAGGCATCGACATCTTCATCGGAACGGGCGGTGCACCGGAAGGCGTCATCACCGCTGCTGCTGTCAAAGCCATGGGTGGCGACATGCAGGCACGCTTACACCCGATGGATGACGAAGAGACGGCCCGTGTCATTCGGATGGGACTTGCTGATCCGTTACAATTGTTGACGCTCGACGACTTAATCAAGAGTGACGATTGTATCTTCGCGGCAACAGGTGTCACGACCGGTGAAATGCTCGACGGCGTTAAGTTCATCACAGACGACATCGTGGAAACGACGTCGCTCGTCATGCGCTCAAAAACACGGACCATCCGTAAAGTCATCGCGGAACATAGTCTGTCACGTAAACCGTACTTGCAAAATGTTCCCCAAACCCTTTAATCTGAAAAGAGACTAGGAAATGAGGGACTTTACACGTCATGATGGAAGAACTCGATTTTTTATATGATGATGTCGAACAGACGAAAACACGGTTTATTTGTTGGATTGGTGAAACGAGTCGGTTCGATTTAGCAATCACGCACTCGGAACATTTTTTCGGAAAGATTTTAGTGCTGAATTTACTGTCGAACCGCTTCGCAATCATCGGTGCCGATGATTTTGACGAACCGGGTTATATCGCGCATGCCTTCGACCTCGAAAAAGACGCAGCTGATGAACTCGAACGGTATTTAAGTGAATACATCGGTCTCACATGAAAAAAGCAGCTCCATCCGTGAAGGATGGAGCTGCTTTTTAAGCACTTTAGATGAGACGGTCATTGCGTTCATTCAGTGTATTCGGTCCACTAAAGACGTTCGTATTGTCTGATTCATCATGGGCTCTGCGCTCTGAATGCTGATCTGCCTCGTCCCCGACGAGCAAGACGAATTGATGGTCTTCGACTGCTTTGTTTGCACGGTCGACATCTTCTTTGTTCAAGCCACTCGCTTCCAATACACCGGTATGTGACGTCGAAGCGGATTCTTTCTTTTTGAAGATGTCTTTGATTTCATGCCATAGATTCATATGCTCTTCTTGTGACAGTTTCGTTGACGTCTGGTGATTATGCAAATCTGCCATGTCTTCGATTTGATCTAAATCATAGCGGTCATGGGCAACGACTTTCAAGTCCGTTGAAATGACTCCGGCGACACGCAAATCATGAACAGCACTAACGATTTCTGGCACAGTTTTATAAATCCCGACGATTCTCATGGATGGTTCCCCCTATAGGTACGTGATACTTATAGTAATAGCCGAAATCAGCCCATCAGAAACACTTTTAAATATGTCTTTTTGATTACTGTGCTTCTTCAGTCGGAGAAAACTTACGTTTGAGCTTCAACGTATTGGCCGAAGATCCGTCGAAGCGAGGTGGTGCTTCTTCTCCTTCTACCGGTTCCATCCGCTTGACGATGAAATAGGCACAGCCGAAATTACAGTATTCATATAAATAATCCGCAACATGCGAAATCTTCGTATCAAATGTCGCCTTGATATGATCGTCATTATAGAAGCCACGTAGTCGAAGTTGACCGTGCCCCCAATCTCCAACGATGTAATCATATTTTTCGAGGACATCACTAAACCGTCCAATGAACGCTTCTTCATTGAAACCTTCACGCTTTTCTTCAACGATTTCATATCGTTCGCGATTGACTTGTATCATTTTTTTCCACCCCCTGCTCCTATTATCATAGCATATTCAATTCTGAAAACGAATCTCCGCGCAGACAAAAAACCGTCCCCTGCAACTACTGAGACGGTTTCAGATACTCAATCGATTGGTAAAGCGGCTTTATTCTTTTTCGCTGCGTTGACCTGTTCATCCGCATGGTACGATGACCGGACGAGTGGACCTGCTTCACAGTGGGAGAAGCCTTTGCCAAGCGCGATTTCTTTTAGTTCAGCAAATTCTTGTGGCGTATAGTATTTGATGACAGTCAGGTGCTTTTTCGTCGGTTGAAGGTACTGACCGATTGTCATGATATCAACGTCATTCGCACGGAGATCATCCATCGTCTGTAAAATTTCTTCCCACGTTTCACCAAGCCCTAACATCAAACTGGACTTCGTCGGGATTTCAGGAGCAAGCTCTTTCGAACGACGAAGGAATTCGAGTGTCCGGTCATATGTTGCTTTCGCGCGGACCGTCGGTGTCAGGCGGCGAACTGTTTCAATGTTATGGTTCATGATGTCCGGTTTTGCATCAATCAAGGTTTGAAGCGCCTCAAAGTTTCCGCCCATGTCTGACGGCAAGACCTCGATGGATGTTTCCGGATTCATCCGGCGCACTTCACGCACTGTTTCGGCGTAAACTCCTGCCCCAAAGTCATTCAAGTCGTCACGCGCTACTGCTGTGATGACCGCATGTTTCAAGTTCATCAGACGGACCGATTCCGCGACGCGTTTCGGTTCTTCTAAATCAAGTTCATTCGGACGTCCTGTCGTGACGGCACAAAAACGGCAGGCCCGTGTACAGATACTCCCAAGGATCATAAACGTTGCTGTCCGGCGAACGGCCCAGCACTCGTGGATGTTCGGACACTTCGCTTCCTCACAGACCGTATGTAGCTTTTTTTCACGCATCATACTTTTAAGCTCTGTGTAGGTTTCGTTTGTGTTCAACTTGATTTTTAACCATTCCGGTTTCCGTTGAATCTCTCCTCTAGCCATAAATACACTTCCCCCTTCATCCCCAAAAAAAGTCATTTATTTTCTGTTTTAGTATACCAAACAATTATCGTTTAGGGGCATGCAATTCAGTGAATTCTGACTTCTCCGATAGCCGGTTAAATAGCAAATCTCGTAAAAGCTCCGGCATGAAATACTGTTTCGGCATGTCTTTGATCGCTGGGAAGAGGGGTCCAAACGTAAACATGTCCGGCATCGCGACCGTGTAGTGCGCCGACTCGTCCAATGTGGCTAAAACGGAGTCACGGCCTGCGTAATGCATTTTCCCCATCAATTTCCCGCGAAAACCGAGTCCACGGACTTTTAACTGCTCAAACTGATCGGTTGCGACTTCTTCCATGAACGTCATCAGTTGTCGTCCCGTCATCGTGACGTTACACGGATTGATGGGGTGCGGACATAACCGGTGCAAGTCGAAAGAAGAGACGGGACCAGGGGATAGCGAACCAAGCAACATACCAGCCGGGACACAAGCGATATCCGCCTCGCACCAGTCCAGCATCGTGTCTGCTAACAGTTGGGAGAACGGTGACGGACTAAACCAGTCATTCGCTAGACCTGATGTCCTGCCAATCGGTTCCTTCATCACTTTTTCAGCCGCATATTGTTCGCGGTCGAGTAGTACGGAACTCGCTTCATCCGCCATATAGTCGTGGAGCGGATGCAAGACGGCTTCTTTTTCACCGGTATCCGTGTTGAGATAAATCTCACCTGCGTATTGACCGTGCTTACCGGCTTGAGCAATCAAGACACCATTCTTGACGACACCATCGTCTAAGACATGATGCGTGTGCGCTCCGATGATTAAATCGAGTTCCGGGAACCGTTCTGCTAGTTCCTCATCCTGATAAAATCCGAGATGACTCAGACAAATCAGGACATCAACCTGCCCGCGAAGTGCTTTGATTTCACGCGCCGCTGCTTCGAACGGGTCTTCGATCGTCCAACCGAGCAACTCATATAATTCATAATAAGGTGCCGTCAGACCAAAGATTCCGACGTTACCGGTCGGAAGTTCCTGAATCATGCCTGACTTCGCGAACGGTGCCGTCATATTCGAGACGAGCACAGGAAACGTCGCTTCTGTATAGAGTGCCGCCAGCCAGTCATGCGGGAACGTGATTCCTTCATTGTTTCCGATTGTCACGGCAGTCGGTGCTAGCTCGTTTAAGAGATGGGTATTGATTTTTCCTTGTGTCGCTTCCGTCGCCGGTGCGACGCGATCCGCATGATCCCCTAAATCAAAGACAAGGGAGTCGTACGTCCGGTGTTCCTTGATAAACGACATATAGCGCGGCCACATATCAAAGTGTGAATGAAGATCATTATAATGGATGACGTGTAACTTCACGCTCAAAGCCTCCTCTAAAATTAAAACAACGAGATTTGCCGGGGAGCGAGTTCATAATCGAGATTAAGAATCTCAATCAGACGTTTCGCATTCGGCGCGGCATCGCCTGCTGAATTGTTATTAAAGAAAACATACACGTCTTTCGCTTGTCCTGCAAGCGTCCGGACATGTTCTGCTAATTCTTGTAACTCTTCTTCCGAGTATCGGTACAAACAACGGACCTTTCGCCAATCGTCACTGCTTTGTCCCGGCTTTTTCAGCCAGCCGTTTTTGTTCCGACCATGCAAGCGGACGAACGCTGTTTCTTGCGTGACGACAGGAACAAACGGGACGGAACCGTCTTCTGTCTGCGGCTCATCACAAATCGTATGAATGAACTGATGCTCTGCTAAAAAGCGAAGTGTCCGTTCCCGATATTCGTCGGAGTACCACGACGGATTTCTGAATTCGATCGCAACTGGGAGTCCCGCAAGCGATTTACGAACAGTTTGCAAGTATTCAAGGTGAACTTTACTAACGTCGAACCAAGGTGGCAGTTGGACGAGAATCGCCGCAATCTTCCCGCTCTTTCGCATCGGCTCAATTGACGCGATATATTGTTCGAAAATCGGACCGAGCGGATCTTTGTTGTCCCGATCGTGCCCGCTCATCGCCCGGTGTACTTTGACGATGAAGCGAAAGGCGTCCGGTGTTTCTGCGACCCATTTTTGATAGTTTCGTTCCGGTTGAATCGCATAAAACGTCGAATCAACCTCGACTGCCGGAAAATGTCCCGCGTAGGCAGCCAGTTTTTCTTTTCGGTCTTGCGGTGTCGGATAGAGGCTACCATGATCACCCCAACCGGTTACGCCGACATAAATCATCCGCTTATCCCTCCTTAAAAATTATATTATAATCTGTATCTTTTCCCACCTACTATTATTCCTTAAAATCTAGGTGATAATCAGGAAAAACATAAAAAAACCCATAACAACCTTATGCAGACTACAGCCAAAAACTATATTCTGAAAGTATAAATTACGGGTTATTTTATATTTGCTAGACAGTTTGTCAAATTAAGTGTAGTACTTCTTCTGAGATGATTTCGTGCAGTTTTCCAATTGAGACACTCTTCTGCCCTTGTTTCAAGCGAGCACTTGAGTAAGTTCAGAACGACTGACCTTAACGAAATCCGTCTCCTTCGGGAAAAATTCATTGAGAAGACCATTGGCCTTCTTATTACTCCCACGTTGCCTAGAAGAATACGGATCCGCGAAAGTACATCGGTACAGCGAGATAGAAACGGCTCTTTCTCTAGATTAACGTTATGATACAGACCTTGGATTTTCCTCTGGCTGAGACGCCCCCAATTCCCGGGCGTTTTGAACCATTTGGCATTGGACGGACGTTTAGTCCGACGTTGAAGTATCCACTCGTCTCATATGATTTCTGACGTTTTCCCTTTTTACGAAGGAGTACAGAACGGACTCGACGAGACCCGTATAAATCCAGCGATAGATCGTCTTGAACGAGAGCCCTTCTTGGAATAAACGTCCGACACTCTATTTGGGAAACCATGTATCTCTTAACTTTTCGAGAATGCGGACTCCTCTTTCTAGCGTGAACTTTGTCCGCGCACCGCACTTCTTCTTTTGCTCAGCATAATTCTGGTCGGCACGGGAAGCACCGTTGTGAAGGTTATGTCTCAATTCTCGTGAAATCGTAGAAGGTTGATGCCCAAGACATCCTGCAATCTTTCGGATGGAAAAACCTAACTCGAGATACGTCTTTATTTTGACTCTTTCTAATGTAGTAAGATGAACATAGCTCATAACGAATCCTTCGTTGATTTTTTGTGGTAATTCTATTCTACACAAGGTCGTTATTTTTCTACATTTCCTCTTAGATGCTGCCTCTAATATTACAATTCGTAATTAATAGAAAAAGTATATTGTTGTTATAAACCCCTACTCCCTCCACAAAAATATCATTTTACTTTTTGATTATCTATATTAGTTTTTAGTATTTTCATTTTTTGTTTTTGAGGTATTGGAACTATATAAGATCCATAAGGTAACAAACTGATCAAAAAAGTTAATAAAACAGATAATGCAATAGTTAATATCAGAGTAAATACAAACATATTACTAGAGTTAATGCTTTGGGTAAGTCCTATAAACCTCAGAACCTTAATAATTAATGGATGTGTTAAATATACACCCATAGAATAGTTACCTAAAAACGTAAATATTCTATTGCATATATTATCTCGTGTAACAAAATCATGAAAATAATTTAAAAAAACTAAGAAAAACGGAATATATATTAAATTAGATATATTTGTAGAAGTATACAATACATTTAAGTCTATGCTTATAAGAATATCTAAAAACAAAATAAAAATAACGATTACTAAAAAAGATTTATATTTAATCATTATCAACTTCAATTCTTCGTAATAATTAGCATAAATAATTCCTAACATAAAGTATGGAATCCAGTTTAAAATAAATGCTTTACTATTGATAATAGCGAATAAGAATTCATTGTTAATATCTACTCCATCATTTAGTATCCATAAGAAATTTAAAATAACTGAAATTAAAAGACCAGATATTAGAAATAAACCTTTTTTTAATTTCTGCAAAATTGGAAACAAAAATAAAATTGTATAACTGTCAAAATAAAATATAAATGAAAATTAGCGTTTCCATATACGAAATATGAAACAATACTTAAGTCTTTATTTAAGCTATGTTCAATTGAACCTCTATAAATCAAGTAAATACTACTCCAAATAATGTAAGGTAAAAAAATTTTTGTAAATCTTGACTTAAAAAAGTAATGAAAATTAAAACCTCTTCTTAATTTAATACAGAAGATGTCAATAGAAATGCACTGAATACAGCAAATACAGGTGTTCCTAAACGGGCTATTTGATTTATATAACCAATAAATTCATTAGAAAAAACTTGATTTGAATAGTAAATCCCTGCAGTAACATGTACTGATACAACTAATATAGCTGCAATAGATCTAATTATTGGTATTTCTTCATAGTATTTCAAATTAATACTCCTTTGTTAATTCAATTGTTATGGACAGTTTATCAAATTAAGTGCAACACTTCTAGAGAAGTCCTCATATACAGTTTTACTGTCAAGACATTTTCTTAGTCTACAATTGATCAAAGCGAGTGCCCGGGACAGTTTAGAACGACTGATCTTTTTAAAAACTATCCAGCTTAGGAAAAATTCACGGAGAAAACAATTCCCGTTTTGCTACTCCGACTTTTCCAAGAAGAGCTGGGATCGGGAAGTACAATGGTACAACTAATGCTTCATGAACCCTTTCATGACAACTGAACTCTTTTCCACGATCTGTCTTAACGTTTGGAGTAGTTCTGCTGGGAAAGAAGCACAAAGTGCATGAAACACCTCTTTAATTGAGTCAGAAATCATACGTCCTCATGGTTTCTAACACTTTTCTTTTTGACCAGAAGACCAGAACGGGCCTCGATGAGGCGACTTTACATTATACGATAAATCGCTTTGAATGATGGTTTTTTCCGCTGGAAATAAATATCCTCTAACCTGCTCGAGAGACTATTTCGCTTGTAAGTTATCGAGAATGTGAATTTCTTTTTCCTTCGTTATCTTTATCCGTGCACCACACTTCTTTTTTGGCTCTTTCTGATTTAAAAAGATGAACATAGTTCGTAATGAATTTTCCATTAAATATGGTGTCGTAGCTATATTCTATACGATTTCGTTACGGACTTCTTTTGTGCTTTCTCTTAGGTATTTTACTTAATATTATAATTCGTAAACAAAAAAATTATAAAGTTCACTAAAAATATTGATATTTCAAAATGAAAATAATTAGAATAAAATTTCTTTCCATTTATTCATTATTTTTTTAGAGTCATATAGATTTAAAATTGTTTCTTCAGCATTGTAACCGAGACGCAATAACTTCTCAGGATTTTGTATAAGATTTAGAATTTGCTCTGACATAGCTATTATATTTCTATTTTCAATTAAGTATCCATTAAAATCATTAACTAAAAAATCTTTAGGACCATAATTTATATCAAATGCAATTAAAGGTTTTCTATGAAGCATAGCTTCAATCATACTTAATCCTTGTCCCTCATACTGAGAAGTAGAGATCACGCAATCAAATGTATTTATAACCTCTGAAGTCTTAGAGGTATACCCCATTAATTTAACGTTTGCATTCAGCATCTTATCAGAAATAAGATTTTCAATATTTTCCTTTTCCGGACCTTCTCCATATATTTCAAAAATCACTTCATTATCTACTTTAACAACCTGCTCTGCTACTTCAATTAAATAATTTATGCCTTTAGTAACGACCATCCTAGAAATATGACCAATTTTTTTATTTGGAACTTTATCTATAATCTTATCAGGATTTTTTATAAAATTACTGATTACAAATATATTTTTTACTTTATATTGTTCTATTATATCTATTTTTTGGGCCTCTGTTAAAACAATTACTCCATCAATATTATCAGCATTTTCAATAATATAGTTTTCTTGTTTCTTCACCGAACCATTATCATCAAAATTTTTAAAATGGTTAACGTGTATAACAGCAAATTTTTTAACCTTATTAAATGAAGTATTTAACATTTTAGGGAAACTTCCAGGACCATCACATATTAAAACATTTTTTTCCGAATCTTTTACAATACTTTCTATAAAAAAAGTTGAAAGTTCAATATTGTTTTTGAACTGTTTATTTTCGCTTAATAAATAAATAGATCCAATCGCTCCACTTACAGGACTTAAATTTCTAGACAGATATGGAAAACTATTTTTATCAAAAAAAACTTCGCAGATTACTTTGTTTTCATTATTAAAAACATCTTTCTTAACAACTTTATCATCAAAAAAGTAAAAGCGTTCTTTTCTAGAATTATTATTAAAAGTATCAATTATATACGAATTCTTATTTTTACTCTCTTTTTTAAATGCTATATACTGACCAGTAAAACTATTGAAATATCTTGAAATATTCTTAGTCTCCTGTACTTGAATAGTATCTTTAAAAAGCAATTTAAATACTTTGTAAATTTTTTTATTCGTTTTATTTCTTATAGAAGAAGATTTTTCTTCAAAAAAATTAAACATATTAATCATTTTTGTTCTACTATCCATCTTACCCTGTTTTATTAATTGATCAATAATTACATTATAATTTGTTTTAAAATCAAATGTAATAACATCTGCATTAATGCCGCTATTGTAAAACTCTTTACTTCTTTCTAACATTGCAGTCGTCATTCCACCCTTATTTACATCTAATTCATGAACAATCATAAACACATTTTTCAAAAGTAAATCCCCAATCTAAAAATAGTTATAAAAAACGTAATTAAAACAACAAAAATTAAATCTACAATACAAAAATTAGACGGTATTTAACAACAACACCGTCTAATTCTTATGTTAATTAGAAGTTTAAAACTAAACGTACAGATTATCCGATTGAACCTTCCATCTCGAACTTGATGAGACGGTTCATTTCGACTGCATATTCCATCGGCAATTCTTTTGTGAATGGCTCGATGAAGCCCATGACGATCATTTCTGTTGCTTCTTCTTGTGAAATCCCGCGGCTCATAAGATAGAACAATTGTTCTTCCGAGACCTTCGATACTTTCGCTTCGTGCTCAAGCGAGATGTTATCGTTGAGGATTTCGTTATACGGAATCGTATCCGATGTCGATTGGTTATCCATGATGAGTGTGTCACATTCGATGTTCGAACGCGCTCCGGTCGCTTTACGGCCGAAGTGGACGATTCCACGATACGTGACTTTCCCACCATGTTTCGAAATCGATTTCGAGACGATTGTTGAAGACGTGTTTGGCGCAAGGTGAATCATTTTCGCACCCGCGTCTTGGTGTTGTCCTTTACCTGCGATGGCGATTGATAATGTCATACCACGTGATCCTTCACCTTTTAAGATGACGGCCGGGTATTTCATCGTCAATTTCGAACCGATGTTACCATCGACCCATTCCATCGTCGCGCCGGCTTCACAGATCGCACGTTTCGTCACGAGGTTGTAGACGTTGTTTGCCCAGTTTTGGATCGTCGTGTAACGGCAATAGGCATTTTTGTTGATGAAGATCTCAACGACCGCCGAGTGAAGCGAGTTCGTCGTGTAGACCGGTGCCGTACATCCTTCGACGTAGTGCACGGATGCTTCTTCGTCAACGATGATGAGCGTCCGCTCGAATTGGCCCATGTTTTCCGAGTTGATCCGGAAGTATGCTTGAAGCGGCGTATCCATCTTGACACCTTTTGGTACGTAGATGAATGAACCACCCGACCAAACCGCTGTGTTCAAGGCAGCGAATTTGTTGTCTGTCGGCGGAATCAATTTACCGAAGTACTCACGGAACAAGTCTTCGTTCTCTTTGAGTGCTGTATCTGTATCTTTGAAGACGATCCCTTGATCTTCAAGTTCACTCTTCATGTTGTGGTAAACGACTTCTGATTCGTACTGTGCCGAAACCCCTGCCAAGTACTTTTGTTCTGCTTCCGGGATACCGAGTTTGTCAAACGTACGTTTGATTTCTTCCGGTACTTCATCCCATGATTTTTCAGCACGTTCCGACGGCTTCACGTAGTACGTGATATCGTCAAAACGAAGATCTGATAAATCGCCACCCCAAGCTGGCATCGCTTGCTCGTTGAAAATCTTAAGCGATTTCAAACGGAAGTCGAGCATCCATTGTGGTTCTTCTTTCATTTTCGAGATCGTTTCGACGACTTCTGTCGTCAAGCCACGTCCAGAACGGAAGATCGAGATATCGCGATCGTGGAAACCATATTTATAATCGCCAATTTCAGGCATGTTCTTAGCCATGTTCATTTCCTCCTCTTACTTACTGACCGAAGTTACTTGCCTTCTTCCACGCCACGTTCGAGCGCTTTCCAAGCAAGTGTCGCACACTTGATACGTGCTGGGAATTTCGTCACACCGGAAAGTGCTTCTGCGTCCCCAAGATCAAACTTCTCATCATCATAGTCTTTCCCTTGAACCATCTCAGAAAAGATTTCTGCGAGTTGTAATGCTTCTTCGACCGTTTTTCCTTTGACGATCTGTGTCATCATCGACGCGGACGCCATACTGATGGAACACCCTTCGCCGTCAAACTTCGCATCTTGGACGATATCGTCTTCGATCGCGAGCTGTAAGCGAATCGTGTCTCCACACGTCGGGTTATTCATATCGATCGTCACGCCTCCCTCGATCGCACCGCGATTACGAGGAGTTTTATAATGATCCATGATCACTTGACGGTACAAGTGATCGAGATTGTTAAAATCCATGACTGAAATACTCCTTCGTTTGACGAAGTCCTGTCACTAAGGCATCGACTTCTTCTTGCGTGTTATACAAGTAGAAGCTTGCTCGTGCGGTTGAACTGGCACCGAGCCAACGCATCAATGGTTGTGCACAGTGATGACCAGCGCGGACTGCGACGCCTTGCATGTCGAGTACCGTCGCGACATCATGTGCATGGACATCGCCGAGATTGAATGTGACGAGACCGACACGTTCTTCCGGACCATAAATCGTTAATCCGTCGATTTCACGCATCTGTGCCATCGCATACCGTGCGAGTTCACGTTCATGGGCTTCGATGTTCTCTAGACCAATTTCTTCTAGAAAATCAATCGCTGCCGACAGACCGACTGCTCCCGCAATGATGGGTGTACCGGCTTCAAAACGGTACGGTGATGGTTTGAACGTCGATTCTTCAAGTCCGACGTAATCAATCATCTCGCCTCCGAATTCGACCGGTTCCATCGCATTCAGTAATGCTTTTTTACCATATAAGACGCCGATTCCTGTTGGTCCACACATTTTATGGGCAGAAAACGCCAAGAAATCACAGTCGAGATCGACGACGTCAATTTTTTGATGTGGTGCACTTTGCGCTGCATCGACGACCATGACGGCACCGACGGCATGCGCGAGTTGCGCCACTTCTTTGATTGGATTGATCGTACCGAGGACGTTCGAGACATGTGCCATCGCAACGACTTTCGTCCGATCGGAAATTTGTGCTTTGACCGCTTCGATCGTCACACGACCATCAGCTGTCAAATCGACATATTTCAGTTTCGCTTTTTTCTTTTTCGCGACTTGTTGCCACGGAATGAGATTCGCATGGTGTTCAAGGTAGGTGACGACAATCTCGTCCCCTTCTTGCACATGCTCCATTCCGTAACTCGACGCGACGATATTAATCGCCGTCGTCGTCCCACGGGTAAAGATAATTTCTTCATGGTGTTGCGCCTTGATGAAACGACGTACGTTTTCACGCGCACCTTCGTACGCATCCGTCGCTCGTGTTCCGAGCGTATGGACGCCACGGTGCACATTCGAATGAACCGTCTTGTAGTAGTTGTCGATCGCTTCGATGACGACGAGCGGCTTTTGTGACGAAGCCGCACTATCTAAATAGACGAGTTTCCGGTCATTAACCTGTTGGTCAAGAATCGGAAACTGATTGCGGATGGATGCATCGATTCCCATATTAGTTTACTTTCCCTTCAATCACTTGAACGAGACGTTCCTTAACGGAGTCAATCGCAAGCTCAGAGACGACAGGTTGTAAGAAACCATGAACGACAAGACGTTCTGCTTCTTTACGTGACAATCCACGGCTCATCAAGTAGTAGAGTTGGAGTTCGTCGACACGGCCGACAGATGCCGCGTGTCCTGCCATGACGTCATCTTCATCAATCAAGAGAATCGGGTTCGCGTCACCACGTGCCTTTTCAGACAACATGAGCACACGTTCCGTTTGGACTCCGTTTGATTTCGACGCACCATGGTGAATCATTGACGTTCCGTTGAAGATTGATGTCGCAGCATCTTTTTGGACACCGTGAATCAAGATGAATCCTTCAGATCCTTTACCGAAATGATCTGTCCGGACGTTGAAGTTTTGTTTTTGATCGCCACGACCGACAGTAACGGCTTTCGTATCTGAGAACGAATCGTTCCCGACGAGATGCGTTTTCGTTTCTGTGATCGTATGGCCGTCATTCATGTGACCGAGTGCCCATTCGAGCTTCGCGCCTTGTTTGACGACACCACGGCGGTTCATATACGTGACAGCACCTTTCGCAAGCGTATCAACGCCTCCGAAAAGAACTTTTGCGTTCGCTTCGACGAATACTTCCGTCACGACGTTGACGTTATGTGCTTCTTCGCCGTAAGAGACGAAGCTTTCGATATACGTCAATTCGCTGTCTTGATCGGCAACGATGATTGCGTGGTGGTAAAGTGCGCCGCCTGCTTGTTCGAGCGTATAGATCGCTTGCATCGGTACCGTCAGCTTAACGCCTTTAGGTACATACAAGAATGTTCCGCCGTTCATGAGCGCTGCGTTGAGTGCTGCGAGACGGTCTTCATTGACGTTAACGCCTTCTGTCATGAAATACTTCTCAACGAGTTCCGGATGATGCTTCATTGCATCTTCAAGCGTTGTGAAGATGACACCGTTCGTTGCCTCACTGTTTTGCGCATGGACAAGTTGTCCGTTACGCGTGATCAACATATGGTCACGGTTTTCACCGATTAATGTTTCGATATCCGGCGTGAGACCTGTTGCTGTCTCAAGGTCTGCTGTGCCTTCTGTGAAGTTCCAGCCACCGATTTTAATTTTTTCTACTTTTGGCAATGCGAGCGTTGGGGCAAGATCAAGTGCATCTTGGCGCTTAGAAATCATCCAAGCGGGCTCCCCTAAGCGAGTCGCACGTTCTGCCACTGCCTCGCGATTTACGGCAAGATTCAGTTCTACAGTCATCATGCTTCCTCCCTCGTCTTACGCTTTTGTTTCGATTTCGACTTCTTCGATGCCGAGTTCTTTTTTAACCCAGTCATATCCTTCTGCTTCAAGACGGTGTGCAAGTTCTTTTCCGCCAGACATGACGATTTTTCCACCCATCATGATGTGGATGAAATCAGGCTCGATGTAGTTCAAGAGACGCTGATAGTGCGTGATGATGAGGCAACCGAACTCAGGTGAACGCATTTCGTTAACACCTTTTGCAACGACTTTAAGTGCATCGATATCAAGACCTGAATCGATTTCGTCGAGGATTGCGATTGCTGGTTTCAGCATCGTCATTTGAAGAATTTCGTTCCGTTTTTTCTCTCCGCCTGAGAAACCTTCGTTGAGATAACGGTGTGCCATTTCGCCTGGCATTTCAAGAAGTCCCATTTGCGCGTCAAGTTGACGGATGAACTTCATGAGTGAGATTTCATCGCCTTCTTCGCGACGTGAGTTGATTGCTGAACGAAGGAAGTCAGAGTTTGTAACACCACTGATTTCGCTTGGGTATTGCATGGCGAGGAACATTCCTGCTTGCGCACGTTCGTTAACTTCCATCTCAAGAACATCTTCGCCGTCGAGTGTGACTGATCCAGATGTTACTTCATACGTTGGGTGACCCATCAATGCAGAAGCGAGTGTTGATTTACCTGTCCCGTTTGGTCCCATGACCGCGTGGATTTCGCCGCCTTTGATTTCTAAGTTAACGCCTTTCAAGATTTCTTTGCCGTCGATTGCGACGTGTAGATCTTCAATCTTCAAGTGTGAAGCCTTCATGTAGAATCCCTCCATCTATTCATTTCGTGTCTGACGATTCAGTTCACGAGAGTTACTAATTTAGTATCATTCTAATCTTAATGAATCATACCACATTATTCAAGCGTCATCGCTCATGGTTTTTTCTCAAAATGAAGCCTTTTAGTGAGAATGACTTTAAAGTGATACGACTTCTTTCTCTTCTTCCACCTTCGATCGTCTGTGAACCCGCTGTGACAGTAAGAGCAGTGGGATTCCGAGTAATGTCAAGAGGGCTAAGCAACCAAAAATCGGCAACGGACGATCGGCGCCAAAATAAAAAAGTAATTGTCCGCCGATGACCGGTCCGATTGACTGACCAATCGATGTTAAGCCCATCGCTCCAAAATAACTGCCCCGTAATTCCGGTTTCGCAAAACTATCGGTCAAGATATCCGTCATCGTGAACATCATCACTTCCCCGCACGTGAAGATGAACATCGCACCGATCATTAACCAGACCGTTCCGGCATTCCCCATGACGAATAAACCGAACGCGACGGTCGCAATCCCGACCGTAATCGAGACGAGCGGCGACGTCTTCATCCCGAATTTCATGATCGGGTACTGGACGACTAAGACGGTCACAGCATTAATCGTGATCAATAAAGCAAACAGACTTGTCCCACCGGACAGTAACGTCGTCGTCGTCAAAAATTGCGGCAACGTCGAGTTGAACTGACTGTAACCGAGAATCCCGAAGATGATCCCGGCGAGGGCAAACGTGAAAGCGACATCCGTTTTCAACAGTTGAACCGTTGCGCCGAACGAAACTTTTTTCCCGCCGTGACTTTCTGTGATCGGATACCGCTGAAACAAGATAAAAATCGCAATCCCATACCCGAGGTAAACGAATGCCGTTATATAGAAGGTAATCGCCGTATTGCCGGCACTGAGCAATAACGCAATCCCCGGTCCGATTGCCGCCGCGACATTGATCATGGCGTAACGGATGTTAAAGACGAACAACCGGTTTTTTTCATCCGTCGTATCACTAATCAAGGCACGGGCGGACGGTTCGAAGATGGAACGAAACACGCCGTTTAAGGCACTCAAGGTAAAGAACGCCCAAAACGTCTCGACCTGGGCCAAGGCGATGAAGACAAAGACGAAGCCAAGTGTTCCGGTCAGCATCATTGTCCGGCGGCCGTAACGGTCAGACAAGGTCCCACCGATGAAACTCATGACGAGACTCGAGACGGCTGAAATACTGAGGACCCAGCCGACATCGACCGGGCTAAACTTTAACACCGTCGATAAATAAATCGCAAAGAATGGCATCGTGATGAACGTCCCGAGCCGCGAGAAAAATGTTCCGAGCAGGACGCCGATCGTCAATGGATGTAACTGGCGTAAACGGTGCAACTAGAATCCCCCTTCAACTAAAAAAATAATGCATCCTTCCATTATATAGGAAGAATGCATCATTCGAGTGAATTATTTGCTGACCGGAACAACGGCCCCTTTGTATTCTTTCGTAATCCAATCCTGGGTCTTTTTCTCGTGTAAGATATCGAGCAATGCCGTCACACGCTCGTCTTTTTCATCACCTTCACGCGTGACGATGATGTTGACGTATGGTGAAGACTCATCTTCAAGGGCAATCGTATCTTTCAACGGGTTCAAACCGTTATCGATCGCGTAGTTCGTATTGATGAGGACTGCATCGCCTTCATTGTTTTTGTATGCTTGCGGTAAGAGTGATGCTTCGATGTTTGTTTTAAACTTAATGTTCTTCGGGTTTTCCGCGATATCTTTCAGTTGTGCATCAGTTGTTTTACCGTCTTTCAACTTGATGAGTCCTTCATTTTGAAGGAACGTCAAGACACGTCCACGCTCCGCGACGTTTGAGCTCGTCAAGATTGTTGCGCCTTTCGGTAACTCGTCAAGCGACTTATATTTCTTTGAGTAAACACCGAGCGGTTCAACGTGGGCGCCGCCTGCATTTTCAAATTTATAAGATTTGTTCTCTTTTTCCTGTTGCTCAAGGTACGGAACGTGTTGGAAATAGTTTGCATCGATTTCTTTTTCAGCGAGTGCCTTGTTCGGCAACACATAATCTTGGAACTTTTTGATTTCGAGTTTGTAGCCTTTTGCTTCATACTCTTTTTGAACGTGCTCTAGGATTTCAGCATGGGGAACGTTTGAGGCACCGATGACAAGTGTCTTCGCGTCGTCTCCTGACGACTCTTCCCCACATGCTGCAAGACTGACTGCTAAGACGGATACGGCTGCTGTACCGACGAATTTTTTCCAAAGTTTCATGAATAATTCCTCCCAAGTTAACTAAAATAGTATTATCGTTTATCGATTGCTTTTACGAGCAGGTCACCAATAATTTGAATGATGAAGACGATGACGAGAATCAACAATGTCGCGATAGCGATGACATCGTTTTGAGAACGCTGGAAACCTTCGATATATGCCATGTCCCCAAGTCCACCTCCTCCGACTACTCCGGCCATTGCCGTGTAACCGACGAGCGCGACGAGCGTAACGGTAATACCGGAGACGATTGCTGGTAGTGCTTCCGGAATCAACACTTTATAGATGATTTGGAACTTCGTTGCCCCCATCGATTCCGCTGCTTCGATGACACCTTTGTCGACTTCACGCAGTGCCAGTTCGACCATCCGCCCGTAAAACGGTGCCGCCCCAAGAATCAGTGCCGGAAGTGCCGCTGTCGGTCCTAAGAACGACCCGACGATGATGAGCGTCACTGGAATCAATAAAATCAACAATATAATAAACGGAATCGAACGGAAGATGTTGACTAAAAAGCTGAGCACGGAATACAGTGCCCGGTTCTTAAACAATAAGTCTTCATTCGTCGCGTACAACAATAGACCAATGATTAAACCGAGTATGAAAGTCGCTAGACCCGCGACGGCTGTCATATAAACGGTACTGCCAGTCGCCGTCCAGACCATTTCCCAATCGATGTCGTTAAAGAATGTCGTCATCGGTGATCCACCTCCACTTCAACGTCACTCGCTTGAAGTTTCGCGATGACCGCTTGTGTTTCATGTGCTGCACCAATCAGTTGGATGAACAACGTTCCGAGTGCACCGTCCTGCGTCTGTCCGACGTTCCCGCCGATGATATTAAATAATAAGGTCGAATCTTTCATGACTTCTGCGAGAATCGGACTTTCTGCTGTCGAACCGACGAATGTCAGCTGGACGATTTTCCCGGTCGGATAGCGCTCACGGAGTTTCGCGAACGTTAACTCGTTTTCTGTAGACGACGTCAGTTGTTTGACGAATTCTTTTGTCATCGCTTGTTTCGGATGCCGGAAGACTTCTGAAACAGGACCCTGTTCGACGATTTTTCCGGCCTCCATGACGGCGACCCGGTGACAGATTTTTTGAATGACGTGCATCTCGTGTGTGATCAAGACAATCGTCAGTTTCAGTTTTTTATTGATGTCGACGAGTAACTCTAAGATTGAGTCCGTCGTTTTCGGATCAAGGGCACTTGTCGCCTCGTCACATAATAAGACGTCCGGGTTTGATGCCAATGCGCGGGCAATCCCGACACGTTGCTTTTGTCCACCGGAGAGTTGCGATGGATAGGCACCTTCACGACCATCGAGTCCGACGAGTTGAATCAGTTCGGCGACCCGTTCTTTCCGACGTGCTCTCGGATATCCGCCGAGTTCGAGCGGGAACATGATGTTTTCTTCGACCGTCCGTGACCAAAGCAAGTTGAAGTGTTGGAAGACCATCGAGACGTTTTTCCGGACACCACGTAATTCTTTCGGTCGTAACGTCGTCATCTCGACACCATCAATTTGAATCGAACCGCTTGTCGGTGCTTCCAACATGTTCAGCAGGCGAATCAAAGTTGACTTCCCTGCACCGGAATAACCAATTATTCCGAAAATTTCGCCGCGCTCGATCGTGAGATCGACGTTTGCGACAGCTTCGACTTCGCCGCGCTTCGAGCGATAAATCTTTCCTACATCCTGTAAACGAATCACTACTGTCCCTCCTAAACATAAAAAAAGTGCGCACGTTTTAGAGCAAACGCGCGCACTTTCGGTACACAAAACCATTTGCTCTCATCTTGCAGACGTTCGTCTGCTGGAATTAGCACCACTTCGGAAATAAATTCCGCGGTTGCCGGGTTTCATCGGGCCAGTCCCTCCACCACTCTTGATAAGAGTTATCGGTATTTAGTTGTTTTTAATATATTTTGAATATTAGCAGGGGTTATTTTGCTTGTCAAACAGTTTTTTCAGAAACTTTTTCGAGCAGACTGAAAGCATGCGTTAAATCTTCTTTCAAATCCTCTGCATCTTCAAGTCCGACCGAGATCCGGACGAGACCATCCGTGATGCCGAGTTCCGCACGGCGTTCTGCTGGAATCGACGCATGTGTCATCCGTGCCGGAACGGAAATCAAACTTTCGACCGCCCCTAAGCTTTCAGCCAGCGTGAAGAAGTGTGATGCTTCGACAAGTTTCTCTGCATTTGCAGCTGAACCGACATCAAAGCTGATCATCCCGCCGAAACCAGTCGCTTGTTTTTGTTGGATCGTATGACCGGGATGCGATGCGAGTCCCGGGTAAAAGATGTTCGAGACGACGTCTTGCGCTTGCAGGAAGCTGACAAGTTCATGTGCTGTCTCTTCGATCGCTTCCATCCGGATACCGAGCGTCCGCAGACCACGGACAAGCAGGAAGCTGTCTTGCGGTCCGAGAATTCCACCCGTCGAGTTTTGGATGAAGTGGAGTTCTTCGCCGAGCGTATCATCGTTGACGACGACAAGCCCTGCGACGACGTCCGAGTGTCCGCCGATGTATTTCGTTGCACTATGCAGCACGATATCTGCCCCCAGCGCGATTGGTTGTTGCAAGTACGGTGTCGCGAACGTGTTGTCGACGACGAGCTTCAAGTCGTGGCGACGCGTGATCGCTCCGATCGCTTCGATGTCCGTCACTTTTAATAACGGGTTCGTCGGTGTCTCGACGTAGAGCATCTTCGTGTTGTCCTGAATCGCCGCTTCCGTCGCAGCAAGATCCGTCGTATCGACGAATGTCACTTCGATGTTGAACTTCGGTAAAACACGTTGCATCAAACGGAACGTTCCGCCGTAAACGTCGTCCGTCATGACGATGTGGTCGCCGGACTGAAGCAGGTTAAAGACAGCATGAATCGCCGCCATTCCTGATCCGAATGCGAATCCACGGACTCCCCCCTCAAGATCAGCAATCAATCGTTCGATGCTCGTCCGCGTCGGGTTTGCTGTGCGCGAGTACTCATACCCGTCTTTTAATTGACCGATTTTTTCTTGCTTATATGTGCTCGTTTGATAGATTGGCGGCGTAACGGCACCCGTTGCCTTGTCTACACCCGTTCCTCCGTGAATCAACGCTGTTTTTTTACGCATGTGTCTCGTCCACCTTTTCAAAGATTTGTTGGCTCAAATACCGTTCTGCACTGTCTGCGAAGACGGTGACAATCGTACTTCCAGGATGGCGCTGTGCGATATCGAGCGCCGAGGCGAGTGCAGCTCCTGCTGAACTGCCGACGAGTAACCCTTCACGTGCCGCCAGTTCATGGACCTTCGTAAAAGCATCCGAATCAGAAATCGTATGAATTTCATCGACTAGGTCGTGCGAAACGAGACTTGGCCACTTGGCTGTCCCGATTCCTTCTGTTTTATGCGGTCCGGCTGGCCCTCCGTTGAGGACAGAGCCTTCCGGTTCGACGATTGCACCTTTTGTCCCGAAACGTTCTTTTAAGAACGCCGTCGTTCCGGCAAACGTCCCACCTGATCCGCATCCGGCGACGAACCAGTCGATGTGACCGAGTTCCGCCACAAGCTCCGGACCAAGTGTCCGCTGATAGGTGACCGAATTTTCTTCGTTTTCGAATTGCAGTGGCACATAACTGTTCGGTATCGTTTGTCCGAGTTCTTTCGCCTTATCGATTGCGCCCTGCATATCGAGTTCAGTCGGCGTGTTGACGACAGTCGCGCCGAGTGCCCGCATCAACGTCTGTTTCTCTTGACTGAACTTTTCCGGGACGACACAAATGACCTGTAAGTCATATTTTTTAGCGGCGAGCGCCAAACCGATGCCGGTGTTGCCGGCAGTCGGTTCGATGATCGTTCCGCCTGGTGTCACGTACCCTTGTTCGATTGCGGCATCAACGAGTTGGATACCGAGGCGGTCTTTGACGCTGCCCCCAGGGTTCATCCATTCGAGCTTCGCCAAAATCCGCGTACCAGCAGGCAAATCGAATGAAGTAATCTCGTACAGTGGCGTATTTCCGACGAGGTCGCGGACTGACTTCGCGATCATCCGAAGACGATGTCCCATTCGTCGCGACCGGCAAGCATTTTCTCGGCATAGTGCTTCGCTCCTTTAAGGTCGTGTGCGCTCGCAAATCCACATTGTGTTTCGTTTTGTGCCGGAATCACTTCAGCCGCTAAGACGTCGTTCAGTGTCTTCTCGACGAGTTCACTCATTTTTTCGACTGAGTCAAAGTTCATCATCGCCATGTAGAAACCAGTCTGGCAGCCCATTGGCGAAACATCGATGACGTCGTCCGAATAGTTGCGGATGTTTTCAGCGAGTAAATGTTCAAGTGTGTGCATCGCACGCATCGGCATTTGCTCGACGTTCGGTTGTGTGAAACGAATATCATATTTGACGACTTGGTCGACTTTACCGTCTTTATAGCCTGCTACACGAATATATGGCGCTTTGACTTTCGTATGGTCCAAGTTAAAGCTTTCTACGTTCATTTTTTTGATTGTCATGATTTATTCCCCCATTTTCTCGGCTTCTACGAGCCAGACGAAGTGATTGTATTGTGTGAATGTCACGTCAAATCCGCGTGACGTAAAAATCTGTTCCATCACTGGAATCAGTGGATAAAATTCGCGTTCTAAATCTTCTGCAAGGTTGTCAAACCCTTGAGTTTTTGCTTCTGCAATCGTTTCTAGACGTGCTGTCTCAGAAACAAACATCGTATCGGCATAGACGATTTTTCCGTCTTCCGGTAAAATCGCTGCCATCAAATCGACGGCCTGTCCTTTTTCTTCATCCGTCAAATGATGAAACGCATAAGTCGAGACAAAACTTTTTGCCTCTGCTGCTTCAAACGATAAGAAATGACCATCTTGAACAGCCAGCGCCGGAATTTTATGGATTAAGATGTCGCGCATTTCCGGACTTGGTTCAATCGCAAGTACGTGCTCATGACGCGCAAGCAAACGTTGCGTCAAGTTGCCTGTCCCTGCGCCAAATTCGGCAACGGGTGACATCGCTTTTTCGGCGACCGTCTCTAATATGTCGTCATAACGGCGAAAGACTTCTTTGTACTCCGGATCTTGCCCCGTTACTGTGTCGTCGTAAGATGACGCCCACTCTGTAAATACATCCATGAAACGTACTGTCATGCCCTTCCGTCCTCCGTATCCCACTTTTAATTCCGACTAATCGGATATGAATTAAAGTAATTTCCTTAATCGCATTGTAGCAGGGACAATTCTGATTAGCAAGACGACAGCTTCAAAATCTTTCGGAAACAAAAAAAAGGCGTTGCCGGAGAACCGACAACACGAATAATGTGGTTAGAAATGCAACGAAGGAAAACCCAGCTCTGATGCGAACTTCTTCGTTCGTCACATCAGAGGACGGCGCCCTTTCGAACTATAAAAGCAGGATGTCACAGTAGTCAGATCGACCACTCGAATCCACCATCTCTTTTTTGAACCGCTTCGTCTTTGGGGGACGACTTAAGGGGAAACAGAAAAAAAGATTTAGGATGTCATTGAATGGTTCTAAATACGAGAAACATCAAGTTCTATACCTCTGCCAGACTTCCTATAAAAGCATTTCTAGAAGTTGATATGAATATACCATTCATAAATTATCATTGTCAATGAATTATTGTAAATATTCCGACAATTTAACGTAAAGAAAAATCATCCTATGATTTTTCTTGTTATTCTGCACAAAATGCAAAGACGTTTTGGACGTTTTGGAACGCATATAATCGCTCTACGACTTGATGATCCTTTACTTTCAGTAATGCCGGTACACTCATGACCTGCGCCTGCTCTAAAAATTCAGGAATGAAATTTCCGTTTGCTTTTTGGATCCATTCCTCGTCTTTCGTCGCTTCGACGATGTCGAGCATTCGACTGGCGATGGCACATGTACCGCACATCGGTGCATAGACATACAACAACCCGTTTGCTGGTACTTCTGTTACTTCCTTCATCTTGACCCCTCCTGTTATCCAGTGCTTCTGAAGCCAGTATACAAAAAAAGGACAGCGATGAAACGAAATCGTTTCACCCCTATCCGCCTTACCGTAAGTAATTACTCGTTAATCATTGATTTGTATGCCGCAGCATCCATCAATGCTTCAACTTGTGACTCATCTTCTAGCTCGATATCAACCATCCATGCACCTTCAAATGGTGATTCGTTAACGAGTTCTGGGGAATCTGAGAGTGATTCATTGATTGCAACGACTTTCCCTGAAATCGGTGCGTACAACTCTGAAACCGTCTTGACCGATTCAACCGAACCGAACGGCTCGTTGATTGAGATCGTATCTCCGACTTCTGGAAGCTCAACGAACACGATATCACCGAGTTCGTGCTGTGCGAAATCCGTGATTCCGATTCGTGCTTTGTTGCCTGTTACTTCGACCCATTCATGCTCTTCCGAATACCGTAGATTGTCTTTGACTTGACTCATTTGCGATTCCCCCTGTGTTCTATAGTGGACTAACGGTTTTAGTATACCAAATTCAATCGACTTCTTAATACCATTTTCCTTGATACATCTCTTCTTTAAATCCAAGTGTCACATCTGTCCCGTCCGTGACGATTGGACGTTTCAACAGCATCCCGTCACTCGCGAGCAGCGCATACTGCTCTTCTTCCGACAAGTCGGGTAAACGATCTTTCAGACCAGCCGCACGATAGGATTGACCACTCGTGTTAAAGAATTTTTTCAACGGTTCGCCACTTTTTTGATGGAGTTCGCGAATCGTCGCGGCACTTGGTGTCTCGTCGACGATGTGTTTGTTATCGACTTCGACGCCGTTGTTTTCAAGCGCCTTCTTCGCTTTGACACATGTACTGCATTTTGGATAGCCATACATCGTTACCATGTTTCATCACCTCACCTTTAAGACTAGCAGATAGATCAGTGTTCCTTCAAGCGCGCGAGTGCCGCATCAATTTGATCTTGATGATGGTGATCGTGGGCGATGAACGACGCGACGAACTCACGGGGACAAAAGCGCCCTTCATACGTCTGTTCATACTGCGCGTCCGTCAACCGTCCGAGTTGCGTCACGAGTTCGCTTCGAACCGCGATTGCTTTTTTCAGTAACGTCAATGCGTCGACATGATGCGTATACTCGACCGCTAACCGGTTGAACTCATCAAAGTCCGTCTCAACTAACGTCAGTCGATCGTCAGGGAGCTTCGCGACAGCATGATCGAGGTAATACCGGTCCCATAAGAACAAATGGCCGACACACTCCTGTACCGTCCATTTATCGATCGCGAGCGGCGACTGCCACTCTTCATCCGATAAACGCTCGAGCGATTTGTAGTAGTCGACTGCAAACTGAAGTTCTTTTACATCTTCACGCATCGCTATTCCCTCCTCAAAAAAATTCGCCTTTACAGAGATTTTCCCTGCAAAGGCGAACTCGTAAACCTGACTTAGACGAGATATTTGTTAGCTTCAATCAAACGTTTCGCAATCGCACGTTTCGTGCCGATCGAGTTGATTGGTTGGTAACGGCTGAATTTCTTCAGTGCCGACAGTAACATCCGTAACTCGTCTCCACTTGCTGCTGCGTAGAGTGTTTCTTTCGCGTCACGTTCGACGCCTTCGAATGCCTGTTGGGCGAAGACTTCTGTATAACGGATTTTGAGTTCGCTCTTCTCGACACCTTTCGAAGCGATCGCTTTTTCCGTCCGGACGATGGCTGACTCGAGCGCATAGATTGCACTCATGATATCGGCCGTGTTCGCGAGAATTTCCTGTTCGCCTTGTAACTTATCTTGATATTTCTGAACAGCTGTTCCAGCCGTCAATAAGAAGATTTTTTTCATCATCGCGAGCAAGTGACGTTCCCGGTCAAGTGGCTCTGTTCCGACTTCTGTCGGCATGAAGCTCATGACTTCTTGTTGGAGGCGTTGCGCTTCCGCTAAGAGTGGTAACTCGCCTTTCATCGCTTTCTTCAAGAGTGTACCTGGTACAAGCAGACGGTTGATTTCGTTTGTTCCTTCGAAGATCCGGTTGATCCGTGAATCACGGTACATGTTTTCGACTTCATATTCCGCCATGAAACCGTACCCGCCGTGGATTTGCACCGCTTCATCGATGACATAATCGAATGTCTCAGACGCAAAAACTTTGTTCATCGAACATTCAATCGCGTACTCGGCAATCGAATCAGCAACGCGTTTGCCGTCTTTGCTTTCTTCTTCCGACAGCTGATCGAGACTATCTTGGAAGAGACCGCCTGTCCGGTAAACCGAGCTTTCCATCGCATACGTTTGGGCTGACATCGTCGCCAGTTTCTCTTGGATCAATGGGAATGAGCTGATCGGTGTTTTGAATTGTTTCCGTTCGTTCGCATACTGAACGGCGAGATCGATCGCGCGTTTTGATGAACCGACAGCACCGACAGCGAGTTTGTAACGTCCGACGTTCAAGATGTTGAAGGCGATGACGTGCCCGCGGCCGATTTCACCGAGGACGTTTTCGACCGGTACTTCCGCATCTTCTAAAATCAAGGTCCGTGTCGATGATCCTTTGATGCCCATTTTTTGTTCCTCAAGACCTGTCGAGACGCCTGGGTACTCACCCTCGACGAGGAAGGCCGTGAATTTATCGCCATCGATTTTCGCATAGACGACGAACAGACTGGCGAAACCGGCGTTCGTGATCCATTGTTTTTCACCGTTCAAGATATAGTGTGTCCCGGCTTCGTTCAAGACAGCTGTCGTCTTCGCGCCGAGTGCATCTGACCCCGAGCCCGGTTCTGTCAACGCATATGACGCGATCCATTCACCTGACGAGAGTTTCGGCAAGTACTTTTGTTTTTGCTCTTCGTTTCCGAAGAAGACGATTGGGAGTGAACCGATTCCGACGTGTGCGCCGTAGCTGAGGGCGAATGAACGACCACGTGCGAATTTTTCTGTGATGATTGAAGACGAGATTTTATCCATTTGGTAGCCGCCGTATTCTTCCGGAACGTCTGCCCCGAGAAGACCGAGCTCGCCTGCTTCACGCAAGAGACCGACTGAAAGTTCGAACTCATGTTTTTCGATCCGGTCAAGCACGGGAACGACACGATCTTCGACGAATTTCGCCGTCATGTCACCAACCATTTTATGTTCTTCTGAAAAATCCTCCGGTGTAAAGAGACGCTCTGCTTTTAATTCATCCAGTACAAAACTTCCACCTTTAATCAATTCGTTTGTCGTTTGGCTCATTGTCCTGTTCCTCCTTCAACTAATTCGAATACACCAGCAGCACCCATGCCGCCACCAATACACATCGAGACGACACCATACTTCGCATTGCGGCGTTTCATTTCATGTAAGAGTGATAATGTCAGTTTTGTTCCCGTACAGCCGAGTGGATGACCGAGTGCGATCGCTCCCCCGTTGACGTTGACGATGTCTTCGTTGAGACCGAGCTCACGGATGACTCCGAGCGATTGTGAAGCGAACGCTTCGTTCAATTCGATCAAGCCGACGTCTTCGAGTGTGATGCCTGCGAGTTCGAGTGCCTTCGGAATCGCGACGACTGGTCCGATCCCCATGACTTCCGGACGGACACCGCCGACGGCAAACGACTTGAACTTCCCGAGAATCGGCAGTCCTTGACGCTCTGCTTCCTCACGCTCCATCACGAGTACGGCTGCTGCCCCGTCTGATGTTTGTGACGAGTTACCGGCTGTGACACTGCCACCGAGACGGAAGACCGGACGGAGTTTTGCTAAGCCTTCTTTTGAAGAATCGGCCCGGACGCCTTCGTCATGCTGGACGACCCAGGATTTTTCTTCGACCTTCATGTCATCGTTGACGACGTATTCCGTCACTGTGACGGGGACGATTTCATCCGTGAACTTACCGGCTGCAATCGCGGCTGCCGCTTTTTGATGACTTTTCAGCGCAAAGGCATCTTGATCTTCACGTGAGACGTGATACGTTGCTGCGACTTGCTCCGCTGTATGCCCCATGCTCATATAATATTCAGGTTCCGATTCGACGATTGACGGGTTTGGACGAACGACGTGTCCCGGCATCGGGATTTGACTCATCGACTCGAGACCGCCGGCGATGACTGCCGTCGCTTGACCGGTCATGATTTTCATCGACGCATCAGCGATCGATTGGAGACCGGACGAGCAGTAGCGGTTGATTGTGATGGCCGGTACTTCGTGTGACAAGCCGCCAAGAACGGACGCGTAACGGGCGATGTTCATCCCTTGCTCTGCTTCCGGAAGGGCACAACCGAGAATGACATCATCGATTGTTCCCTCATATTTCGAACGCTTCAACGTTTCCTTAATCGCGATTCCTGCGAGTTCATCAGAACGCATCGCTTTAAATGACCCTTTTTTTGCTTTACCGACTGGTGTCCGCGCACCAGCGACGATTACTGCTTCTTTCATTCGAATCCCCCCAGTCAGTTACGAAGCGGCTTGCCTTTGACAAGCATATGCTGCATCCGTTGTTGTGTTTTCATCTCACCGATCAAGCTCAAGAACGCTTCCCGCTCAAGGTCGAGCATGTATTGCTCATCGACGTGTGTACCGAACGCGACGTTTCCGCCCGCGATGACATGCGCTAACTTGTTCGCGATCTTCAAGTCATGCTCCGAGACATAACCGCCATAGAACATTTCCCGTGTTGCCAGCTCAAGCGTCGCTTTCCCTGTCCGTCCGACGACTGGAATCAAGGATTTAGCAGGTGGTGTATAGCCTGTCCGGTCGAGCTCGAGGACAAGTTGTTTCGCATCATACGTCAAGTGATCGCGATTCATCGAAATCTGGTCGACAGAGCGGACATAACCAAGTTCGCGTGCTTCGAACGCTGATTTCGAGACTTTCGCCATCGCGACGTTTTCAAATGTCTTTTGTGCTGCTTTTTCGAGATTGACTAAACCGTCCGGCGTGTTTTCAAGTAAACGACGGTACGTGTTGACGTTTCCGCCACCACCTGGAATCAAGCCGACACCGACTTCGACGAGCCCCATATAAGTCTCGAGTCCTGCTTGCAAGCGGGCTGCCGGAAGGGAAATCTCCGTTCCACCACCGAGCGTCATCCCTTGTGGTGCTGCGACGACCGGACTTGACGAATAACGAATTTTTTGAATCGATTGCTGGAATTTATTGATGATCCAGTCGAGCTCGAACCAGTTTTCATCTTCTGCTTCCATCAGCATCATTGCGAGGTTCGCACCGACACAGAAGTTTTTACCATCGTTTGCGATGACGAGTCCGCGGTGATTTTTTTCGACGAGGTCGATTGATTGTTCAATCATCTGCATGATGTCGACGCCGATCGCATTACTCTTCGACGTAAACTCAAGCACGGCCACGTCATCTCCGACATCGAGTAAACGGGCTCCGTTGTTTTCAAGCAAGACGCCGTTCGACTTGCGGACGTCACGTAAGCGGATTTCTTTCGGATTCTGTTCGCTGCCGACATACGTTTTGCTCGTCGCATCATAATGCTGACCATTTTCGTTGTAGAAACTTGTGTTGCCTGACGCAAGCATCTCGTCGACCCATGCCGGGACGTCGTAACCATCCTGCTTCATTTTCGCGACGGTCTTTTCGACACCGAGTGCGTCCCATGTCTCGAATGGTCCCATCTTCCAACCGAAGCCCCATTTCATCGCTTCATCGATTGCTTTGATGTCATCCGCGATTTCATGTGTCAGTTGTGCCGAGTAGAGCAATGTCTTCGCATGGATCGGCCAGAGGAGTGCACCGACACGGTCGTTCGCAAAAACAACGGCTTTTAATTTATTTTTGGCGCCAGGAAGAGCTTTCGCCTGACCGATTGACGGTTCAGTAAGCGCTTTCTTTTCGACGTATTCAAATGAGTTCACATCAAGCTCAAGGATTTGTTTCCCGACTTTCTTATAGAAACCTTGTCCTGATTTAGCACCGAGCGATCCTTCTGCGACGAGTCGCTTCATTTCTGCTGGTACTTCAAACGTATCTTTTTCAGGACCTTCCGGTAACAGGTCATAGACGTTGTTCGCTACATGGACGAACGTGTCGATTCCGACGACGTCAAGCGTCCGGAATGTCGCCGAGCTCGGACGACCGAGTAGCGGTCCCGTCACGGAGTCGACTTCTCCGATCGTATAACCGCCTTTTTTCATCTCTTCCATCGTCACGAGCAGACCATATGTCCCGATCCGGTTGCCGATGAAGTTCGGTGTGTCCTTCGCGATGACGACACCTTTTCCAAGACGCTCTTCCGCGAATTGTTTCATAAAGCGGACGACTTCCGGATTCGTGTCCGTCGTCGGAATCAATTCAAGTAGCTTGAGGTAACGTGGTGGATTAAAGAAGTGTGTGCCAAGGAAACGTGCATTAAATGATGCCGAGCGTCCTTCACGCATCGCTTCGATCGAGATCCCTGACGTATTCGAGCTGACGATCGCATCTTCACGGATGAACGGTTCAATCGTCGCAAACAGTTGTTGTTTGACATCCAAACGTTCAACGATGACTTCGACGATCCAGTCCGCTTCCTTCAAGCGTTCGAGGTCGTCTTCAAGATTTCCGACTTCGATTAAGTCAATCAATTTTTTTGAAGCGAGCGGCGCCGGATTTTGTTTCAGCAACTTTTGGCGATTTTCGCGCGCGATCCGGTTTCGGACGGCTGGGTCCGATAACGTAAGTCCTTGTTTTTCTTCTTGTGCCGTAAGTTCTTTTGGTACGATATCAAGCATCAATGTCCGAATTCCCGCATTCGCGAGGTGTGCCGCGATGCCTGCACCCATGACCCCTGAACCGATGATGACGGCGAATTGAATATGTTTCGTCAATTTAAGTGTGGTCGGCTGACCGATCTGACTCGCCATGATATACCCCCTGACTAGTAATTGAATGAACAACCATTCATTATTCTGACAAAAAAAGAAGCCCATCAATCTTTCCCCTGCTCCTTCTACCTCTCCATCATAAATGAATAATGGTTCAGTAGCAATAAAAAAACACGTTTTGGTCAAATTTTCCTGTTAAACTAAAAGAAATAAGGGGGAGATGTCATGAAACAGACGGAACAACTGTGGGATCAGAAGGCAACGGACTGGGCGGAACGCTCGGACATGATGTGGACACAAGGGAGTCGTAAAACGATCATTCCTTTCCTAAAGTCGGTCATCACCGCTGGCAAGATGCTTGATTTAGGATGTGGCGACGGGGCAGCCTGTCGCTTGCTGGAGGATTCTTTTGACATGACGGGACTTGATTTATCAGAAGAAATGATTCGGATTGCCCGTGACAAATCACCGACCCTCGACTTTGTCGTCGGCACCGGTGAAGCGTTACCGTTTGTAGATCATGCGTTTGACGCCGTCCTCGCTGTCAATTCACTTGAGTGGTCGACGCGTCCGCTCACAGTCCTTCAGGAAATCGAGCGGGTTGCACCACTTGTCATCATCAGTTTACTCGGACCGACGGCGGCACCACGGGCTTTAGCCTATCGTCGGCTGCACGGGGAAGATGCACCGATGGGCAATACGATGATGCCGTGGGAACTCGTCCAACTGGCAGAAGAACTCGGCTGGACATTGCTTGACGAAGCCGTCATTCAAAAAGAAGGGGCTGTTTTGACCGGTCATCGGTTACTCGATCAAGCGCATGCGTTTTCGTGTTTGTTTGCCTTTCGGACACGAAATTAAAGAAAATCAGGTTTCTATAACAGACGTATGTCCACTCGCTTTTCTCGGGCGGGACGCAAGCCGCGCCCATCTAGCGATGATCGGGTCTTGCCTGTCCCTGACGGAAGCTACGCTTCCTTTTCCCGTAGAAGTCGAGTGGACACGTCTGTTTGTTGATAAAACGTAATCGTTCATCTGCTGACACGTATCAAGTAGAAAAAATCACTCGATTCATGCAACTCCTACAGGAAAAAGCGCATTTTTTTTGCACTGACAGAGACAAACAAGACCCGACTTGCGAATAGCAAAGTCTGGCTTGTGTCTCGCCTGAGGAAAGTGCATGAATAACGAGTGATTTCTTTTGAGTCTCCCACCCATATTAGCTACGAAAAGTTCGGGAATAAAAAAATCTTTCAAACGATAAAAACAGGGATGAAGCCATGACAGCTCCATCCCTATTTTTCGATTACCCTTTGACCATTCCTTTAAGGACGAACGCGACGTTTGCCGGACGTTCTGCTAAACGACGCATGAAGTAGCCGTACCAGTCACGACCATATGGGACGTAGACACGGACTTTATAACCGAGCTTCACGAGCTCAAGCTGACGTTCGACGCGGATGCCGTAAAGCATCTGGAATTCGAACTTATCATTTCCAATCCCATTTTCTTTCGCATAGCGAATGATTTGTTCAATCATCGCGTCGTCATGCGTTGCGACCGCAGCATAATTTCCGAGTGACAATTGAAGTTTTACGAGTTTGATGTAGTTGTGGTCGACATCTTCTTTTTCCGGGAAGGCGACCGTCGCCGGCTCCTTGTATGCCCCTTTGACGATGCGGAGGTTCGTTTCAAACCGTCCGACCCGTTTGATGTCGTCTTCTGAACGATAGAGGTAAGACTGAATGACGGTACCAATGTTATCAAACGACTGACGCAACTCTTCGAACAACTGAATCGTTTTTTCACAACGTGGTTCATCTTCCATGTCGATGGTCACGAATACGCCGAGCTCTTTCGCCCGTGTCAATATCCGTTCCATGTTCGATCGAATTAATTGATCTGAAATATCAAGGCCAAGTGACGTTAACTTTAGTGAAAGTTGCGAGTCTAATTTCTCTTCCGCAATCATTTCGACGGCACGGATACATTCTTGCGTCATCATCTCCGCTTCGGCTCCAGTCGAGATGAACTCACCGAGGTGATCCATCGTCACACACAATCCTTTTGCATTCAAATCTTGAATCGCCCGTTTCGACGCTTCGAGTGAATCCCCCGCCACGAAGCGACCGGCCCCAAATTTCAGACCATACCGTTTCGCTAATCCGTTCAATGTCTTATTCTGCGATAAGAAGATAAAACCATCCCGTAGTACTCGTTCCATCACTCATTATTCCCCCTAAATAAATGCTAGGCTGTTTTACCGTATCGGTTCACATCACTGCACTCATATTATGACATAAAGCGCTTACATATGCTCTCTCTTTTGTTTTTTTCGTAAGGTTCGTTGTGCAAAAAAGCCAATCGTAAAGAACAACACATATAAAAAAATCGCGAAGAAGAATTGCCAGGAGAACGGGTCGCGCAGGCTCGCCCCGATGTTGTTGTAAACGAACGCCCCAGGAATGATACCGAGATAACTTGCAAGTGCAAACTGCTTAAATTTAATTTTTGATAGACCGGACGCATAACTGATTGCGTCAAACGGAAATAGCGGAATCAGCCGGACAAGCAGGACGACTGTAAAACCGTTCGAAGCAATCCGTTCGTCGAGCACTGTCAGCTTACCGGTCCCGATGATTTTTTCGACACCACGCCGTCCGAGCAGACGGGCAATCCAAAAGCTCAGTAAACTGCCTGTCCCGGCGCCGACGACATCTAAAATCGTTCCAATCCATGGACCGTATGTATAGCCACCGAACATCGTCAGTAAGCTCGCTGGGAAAAAGACAAGTGGACGGATCGTATAGGCGAGGACATAAAGGAGCATGCCGGGAAACCCTTGCGCAAGGATCCAGTTCGACAATACCTCTAAATCAAATTGCTCCATCATCCCCGACAAGCGGAAATAAAGGAGCAATCCAAGTCCGAACAATAAATAAAGTGAAAAGGGAAGCCAATCTCGCAAACGAAGTTTCTTCATGACATTGGTGCCGGTGCCACGTAATAGAAAATCGACAGGAAAATCAAGACACTTCCTGCGAGGACAAACAAATGCCAAATCGCATGATTGTATGGCAAGCGAGCCCAGACATAAAAGATGACGCCGAGTGAGTACGCGAGTCCACCGCCGAGTAATAACAAGAACCCTTGTAAACCAAGTGCTTCATAGATTGGTTTAATGGCGAAGAGACAACACCATCCGAGCACCAAATAAGAAACGTTCGAAATCCAGACGTGTTTCCCCGTCGAATAGAGTTTCCAAATCATCCCGAGTGTCCCGACGCCCCAGACGATGCCGAGCAACGTCCAACCGAGTGGTCCGCGTAACGTAATCAACGCGAACGGTGTGTAACTCCCGGCAATCAAGAGATAGATGCCTGCGTGATCGAGAATTTGCAGGACTTTGTTCGCTTTCGTATGCATCAGCGAGTGCATCAATGTCGAGAACAGATACAGTAAAATCATCGTCGCGCCAAAGATACTGACCGCCGTGACGTTCCATGCACTACCGGATTTCGTCGCCTGTAACACAAGCAACACGAGTGCCACGATACTAAAGATGACACCAAGCCCGTGCGTAACCGCACTGGCAATCTCCTCTTTCAAGGAGTCTCCTTTTGCGAGCAACTCCTCGAGAGTTTCTTTGGATTGTTCCTTAATCGTTTTCGTGATTTCTTTTTTTGTGACCAAACGAACACCTACTTTCTAAACAAGACAGACTATGCCCTTGATTATACGCCCGAACCGTGGGACTGCCTATTAAAACATTCTGACAATTTCATGACGCTCTGGGCACTTTAACCTATTCCCGCTTTTTAATCAAAAAAATCCACTTCCCTTAAAAGGAATGTGGATTTCGTATTTACCAACGTTCGATATCGGGACGGTCTTTGAACGTCGATTTTGTACCGTGCCGTTCGTTCAGCACCGCTTCGACTTCTTTATACGAGACACCGCGGTCAGCAAGCAAAACCGTCAAGTGGTACAACAAATCTGCCGTTTCTTCCGCGAGTGTGTCATCGCCTGCGAGGACGACCTCAAATGCTTCTTCCCCGAACTTCTTCGCGATTTTTTCGCGTCCGGACTGGACGAGGTAGTTCGTGTACGAAGAGTCCTCGTTCGCTGCGATTTTTTCTTTTACTGTCTGCTCTAATTCATGTAGCATGGGGCACCTCCACTTCCGTATAAAAACATGTCCGGTTGCCGGTGTGGCACGTCGGACCATTCGCTTTGACCGTAATCAACAAACTGTCCTGGTCACAATCAATCCACATGCGACGGAGCTCAAGCGTATGTCCGCTCGTCTCCCCCTTCGTCCAGAGCCGATTCTTCGTCCGCGAGAAAAACGTGACGAGTCCGGTCGCAAGCGTTTTGTCGTAAGCGGCCTGATCCATGAACCCGACCATCAGGACATCGTTTGTCGTTTCGTCTAAAATCACCGCCGCAACGAGTCCTTTTGAAAAATTCAGTTCGATCATCGGACGTCGACTCCTCTCGCCTTCAAGTAGTCCTTCGTCTCCGGCATCGAATACGTCGCTTCGTGGAAAATCGAAGCGGCAAGTGCAGCGTCGGCACCTGCTTCGAGACCCTCGGCTAAATGTTCAAGTGTCCCGACACCGCCGGATGCAATGATCGGCACGTTGACGACGTCACGTAACCGTTGAATCAGTTCCAGGTCATACCCGTCCTTCGTCCCGTCGGCGTCCATCGACGTGACGAGTAACTCGCCGGCGCCGAGCGCAACGACTTCCTGCGCCCACTCGATGACGTCGCGCCCGACAGCCTGTGTCCCGCCGTGTGAGAAGACGCCCCACGAATCACCCGTCCGTTTGGCGTCGATCGCGACGACCGTCGCCTGGACTCCAAACAACTGACTGACGTCATGGACAAGTTGCGGATTTTGCAGAGCCGACGAATTGAGGGAGACTTTATCGGCACCGGCACGGATCAGGCGTTTCGCATCCTCGAGCGTCTTGATCCCACCGCCGACCGTAAACGGCATGTAGATGACTTCAGCGACCCGCTCGACGATATCAAGCATCGTTTCCCGTCCTTCTTGCGTCGCCGAGATATCAAGCAAAACGAGTTCATCGGCCCCTTGTTCATAGTAGTACTTCGCGACGGCGACGGGGTCGCCGAGGTCACGTAAGTTTTGGAACTTGACGCCTTTGACGACACGCCCTTCCTTGACGTCGAGGCAGGGAATGATCCGTTTCATCAACATACGGTCAGCACCTCTTTCAACGAGAGCGACCCGTCGAGTAAGGCACGGCCGATGACGGCACCGTCCATCCCGATTTCTTTCAGGCGGGCGACGTCTTCGACCGTCGTCACACCACCGGACGCAATCAGTTCAACGCCGTCCCGCTTCAAGCGGTCGAGTCCGTCGACATCCGGTCCCTGCATCATCCCGTCGCGCGAGATGTCGGTATATAAAAACGTCTTGATGCCTTTTTGAATCAAATGTTCGATTGCCCGTTCGAGCGTCCAATCACTTGCTTCGAGCCAGCCGCGTGTCTGGACGATGCCGTTTTTCGCATCCAGGGCAACCGCTAATTTGTCACCGGCTTTTTCAATCATCTGTTCGAGCAAGGCTTCGTCCTCGAGGGCGACCGTCCCGATCAAGATCCGGTCAATCCCGGCACCGACATAGGCTTCGACCGTCTCGATGTTGCGGACACCGCCGCCTGCTTCAACGAACAACCCGGTCTCTTTTTTGATGTCGGCGATCAAGCTCAAGTGCAGGGGTTCACCGGCTTTCGCGCCATCTAAGTCAATCAGGTGAATCGCTGTCGCGCCGTCGTCCTTAAAGCGTTTCGCGATCGTCAGCGCATCCCCGAAAAACGTTTGTTGCTGAAAATCACCTTGCTTGAGCCGGACGGCTTGTCCGCTCATTAAATCGATTGCTGGGTAGAGTTGCATGTCGTCTCTCTCCATTCTTTAAGTAATTTCAGTCCGACTTCACCACTCTTTTCCGGGTGGAATTGCATCCCCGTCACTAAGTCCTTTTGGACGATTGCCGGGACGAGTCGACCGTATTCGACGGAATCGATAATCCAGTCCGGTTCGCAGACGGCACCGTACGAGTGGACGAAATAGACGGCTTCGCCGTGATTCGTCAGTTCGTGCCAGCCCATATGGGGTAAACGGACCGTTTCCGGTAACTTCTCGATCGTTCCCGGTAAAATACCCAGACCTTGCGTCTGACCGTTTTCGTCACTCGATTCAAACAATAACTGCATCCCGAGACAAATCCCGAGGAACGGTTTTTTCGTCGCTTGGTCCTGCAAGAAGTCAATCAAGCCGGTCTCTTTTAACCGGGCCATCGCCGGGGCATAGGCGCCGACGCCGGGCAGGACGAGTGCTTCCGCCTGTCCGAGCAGTTCGATGTCACTCGTGACGATGACGGCTTCCCCGAGTTCTTTTAACGCCCGTTCGATGTTCGCGATATTCCCGACGCCATAATCTACGATTGCGATCATTGATCAATCAGTCCTTTCGTCGACGGCACGCCTTCACTCGTCACGGCAATCGCTTGGCGAACGGCCCGTCCGAGTGCTTTGAACAAACCTTCAATCATGTGGTGCGTGTTTGAACCATACAAAACCTCGGCATGAATCGTCATCCGCGCACTCCGCGACAGACCTTGGAAAAATTCTTCCGCGAGCTCCGTATCGAAATCCCCGAGCTTCGGATTTTTGAATTCAGCACGGAAGACCGTATAAGGACGTCCACTGAAGTCGAGGACGACGGAGGCGAAGGTCTCGTCCATCGGCACACGCGATTCACCGTAGCGTTCAATCCCGGCCTTGTCGCCGAGTGCTTCCGTCAAGGCAGCCCCGAGGACGATCGCCGTATCTTCGACCGTATGGTGGGCATCGATCCAAAGATCTCCCTTCGCTTCGATGACAAGTCCGATCCGCGCTTGAAAGGCGAATAACGTCAACATGTGATCAAAGAAGCCGACCCCAGTTTTGATTTCGACCGGGCCTCCCGCGAGATCGACCGCGACCTTGATTTCTGATTCTGAACTTACTCGTTCGCTTGTCCCACGACGCATTGCATTTCCTCCTCTACACATCTTTCTAGTACGTTCATTGATTCAACCGAACCACAGCTGATCCGGAACGCTCCGTCAAACAAGCGGATCCGCAGTCCGGCGCTCGCACACCGTTCGGTGAAACGTTCCGCTTCATCATATTCGACATAAACGAAATTCGCGGCACTCGGATAGGTTGTTCCGAGCGGCTCGACGAGACGGGTAATCGTGTCCCGGCTCGTATACGTTTCCGCTAAGACAAGATCAAGCTCCGGTTCGGCCATAATGGCGATCCCGACGGCTGCCGAAAGGCCGGATACATTATACGGCGACTTGATTTGTTCGACTTCCGCGACAATCGCTTCACTGGCAATCAGGAAGCCAAGGCGCAGGGACGCAAGACCAAATGCTTTTGATAACGTCCGAAGAATGATGGCGTTCGGATACTCCTCGAGTAAGCCGACCATCGACTGCTCGAGGTCGAAATCGATGTAGGCTTCATCGATAACAACGTATTTGCCGCTGTCGAGTAACCGGCGCACGTCGGCTTCTTTTCGTAAGATCCCCGACGGATTGTGCGGGTGACTGATGAAGATGATATTCCCCGGTGCAGCAAGCAAGCCGTCGACGTCAAGTGCCATCCCGTCAAGAAGCGGGACTTTACTGAAGTCGGCCCGTGCCCGGTCGGCATAAAACTGATACATGACGAAGTCCGGTTGCGAGGCAATGACCGGTGACTCTGGACCAGCATAGCGGGCGCAGAGATAGCCGATCAGTTCATCGGAGCCGTTCCCGGCCACGAGTTGCGTCGGACGGACACCGGCATAGGTGCTGTAAGACGTTTTGACTTGGTCGATGATTTCGACCGGATATTCATTTAACGGAAACGTCTCGACGAGTTGCTTAATCGTCTCGATTCCAATCGTACTATGGGCAGTAAAGCGTTCATTTTGGTGGAGTCGCATCAGTTTTCCCTCACTTCTATCGCTTGTGCGTGTGCTTCGAGTCCTTCAACCCGGGCAACGGTTTTTGCGGCATTGGCAAGACGTTGGACGCCTTCGCGTGTTGCTTCAAGCATCGTCTGGTGACGCAGGAATGTCCGGGCCGATAAGCCGGACGCGAAGCGTGCCGTCCCTGATGTCGGTAAGACGTGGTTCGTTCCGGCGACATAGTCCCCGAGCGTTTCCGGCGTTTCGTGACCGAGGAAAATCATCCCGGCGTGACGGATCAATTTGACGACGTCTTGCGGATTGGCGACGGCGAGTTCCAAGTGTTCCGCTGCCAAGCGGTTTGCTTCCTCAATCGCTTGCTCGAGTGAGGCAACGAAGACCCCGCCGTTTTCCATTGCCCGGCGTGCAATTTCCTGACGCGGCAGTTGTTGCAGGCGTGTTTCGATGTTGGCATCGACGTCTGCTTTCATCGCTTCCGTCGGGACGAAGGCGATCGCGACGGCGTCCCGGTCGTGTTCTGCCTGGGCAAGTAAATCAGCGGCAATCCGGTCCGGGTGCGCTGTCTCATCCGCGATGACGACGACTTCCGACGGTCCGGCAACGGAATCAATCCCGACGATGCCGTAGACTTGGCGTTTTGCTTCCGCGACAAACCGGTTTCCCGGTCCGACGATCAAATCGACGGCACCAATCGTTTCTGTACCGAACGTCAAGGCAGCGACGGCTTGCGCGCCACCAATCGTATAGATTTCCGTCACACCGGCAATTTGAGCCGCGACCAGGACTTCATCCGTCAGTCCTGTCACGGGTGTCACCATGACGATCCGTTCGACACCGGCAACTTTTGCCGGAATTGCATTCATCAGGACGGTCGACGGATAACTTGCCGCACCACCCGGAACGTAAATCCCGACCGAATCGACAGGCAGGAACCGTTGCCGCCGTGTAATATCCGTTTCGACGAGTTCGATATCAGACGGTAATTCCGCTTCGTGCCACTCGACGAGGCGTGTCGCCATCAATTTAAGCGAGTCGACCAGATTCGCATCTGCCCGCTCGAATGCTTGTTGAATCCGTATTTCGTCTAATCGTAAATCCGTCAGTTCGATGTTGTCGAACTGTGCCGTATAGCGACGGACTGCTGCGTCACCGTCGTTTGCGACCGTTTCAAGGATCGACCGGACGGTTTGCTCCGTCTCACGGTCGACGCTGAAGTTTTTTGTCGTTGCCATTACCGTGTCACTCCTTCTGTCAGCTGTTCCAGTAGTTGAATCACTTCGACCCGTTTGCGTTTCAGTGTCCATTCGCTCGTAAAGAACCGGGCACTGATGTCGATGATTTTTTCGTATTCGTTCAGTCCGTTCGCCCGTAATGTCTCGCCCGTCTCGACGATATCGACGATCGCATCGGCGAGACCGAGGAGCGGTGCCAGTTCGACTGATCCGTTCAGCGGCACGATATCGACGTCGACGCCGAGTTCACTGAAGTAGCGTTTTGCGATGACCGGATACTTCGTTGCAATCCGGACCCGGCGTCCGCCTTCGAACTGGAGCGGCTCTTTCGCACAGACTGACATCCGGCAGACGCCGAACGGTAACTCCGTCAGTTCCGATAACTCTTGATCCGACTCGAGTAAGATGTCACTGCCGGTGATCGCGACGTCAAGGACGCCCTGGGCAACATACGGGATTAAGTCCGATCCTTTCATGAAGACGAATTCATGCTCGCCCCGTTTGACGATCAATTCACGTTCGATTGCGCCCCATGTCTCGACGCCTGCTTCTTTTAAGTAACGCTCGGTCGCTTTCGACAGGCGTCCTTTCGTGATTCCGATTCGCATTTACAGCACCTCCGCAAGCCGTTCGACCGAAAATCCGATGCCGAACGCTTGTTGTTGTTGACCAAATTGTTCATACAGCCGATCGTAACGACCGCCGACCAAGACAGGCTCCGTCACACCATCGATGAAACCGTGGATCGTCACGCCGTCATAATAGGTCTGTAAGCCCATCTGTCCGAAGTCGAGATCGGCATTGACGGCGTCCGCTAAATCAAGGACCGCGTTCAAGCGTGTTTCATCGACGAACGGTAAGATTTGTTCTGCGCCTTCACGTCCGAATAATAGTGGCAGTTTTGCCAGCAATTCATCATCGAGTTCGCGGGCGATTTGTTTCAGTTCAATCACGTTCCGTAAGCGCAACATTTGCGTCACCTGGTCGCGCAAGTGGTGATCACCGACTCGAGTCTCAATCAAATGTTCAATCAGTCCGGCGTCGCCAATCGATAACGTGACTGCTTTGCCCGTCAATTCTTCAATCAGGCGGACGGCCAGCTGAATCGCTTCAATCGCTGCGATCTCGCCCCGTTCCTCAAACCCGACTTGGAACTTCTCTTCCGGCTGAAAGACCGAACCACTGTAAAAGACACGCTTATATTGTTCACGGCCACGCTCACTGAGGGCGCGGGCGACACTTGTCGTAAAGTCCATCCGAATTTGTTCCCGTCCACCAATTTCTTCAATTAAAGGTGTGATTAATCGGGTATAGTTAGATTGTTCCAGTCCATCCTCAAGCTGACGGATGACGCGTTGCAGACGTTCTGCTGACGGTCCGACATAGTCTGTCGCCCCGTCCTTGAGTCGAATCGTAGAAAATGATTGCATGTCGCCACTCCTTTATCTTATTATCACTGTACCACGCTAAATTATTTAACGATAAGATACCTTTTTTACGGTCCGCTTGTCAATCGTTTTGCCTGTTTTACTACTTAAAAAAACATATTGGAGGTTTTGTCATGCATTTAATGAAATGGGACGGTCACGTCCACAGCCCGTATTGTCCACACGGAACAAAGGATCCGCTTGAAGCTTATATCGAACGTGCCTTACAACAAGGGCTCGAACGAATCAGTTTCACCGAGCACGCCCCGCTTCCGGAAGGTCTTATCGATCCGGCACCCGACAACGATTCCGGAATGACGTTTGCGACGGCCGAACGCTACATCGAGGAGCTGAAGACGTTACGGGAGAAGTATAAAAACGACATTGAGATTCGGATTGGGATGGAGTTTGACTACTGGGAGAACGATGTCGAAGGGACACGTGATATCATCGCCCGCTATGGTCCCGAGCTGACGGATGGCATTCTGTCGCTGCATTACCTTTGGATCGGGGACCGGTATTACATGGTCGACTTCAGTAAAGAAAGTTTTGGTGAGATCGTCACGAAACTCGGCAGCGTCACAGCCGCCCACGAGCGCTACTACGAAGGCATCCAGGCACTCGTCATGACGGACTTAGGGAAACACCAGCCGAAGCGTCTCGGTCACTTGACGTTGCCGACGAAGTTCATCCAAGCCTATCCGCTTGAGTCAAACCCGGCGAACCTCGACGATACGTTACGGAAAATCCGTCAGGCGGACTTCACGCTCGACGTCAACACAGCAGGCCTCCGTAAACCGTTATGTGGTCTTTCCTATCCTTACCCGGAACTCCTCCAAGTCACGCAGTCTTTATCGATTCCGCTCGTTTACGGATCGGATGCGCATCTCGCGAAAGATGTCGGGGCTGATTTTGATTTTAAATGGTAAACAAAAAACCCGGATGCCGCCTGGCGTCCGGTTTTTTCATTACTTCGAGTACGGGAAACTGTCTGAGCTGACAGGCGCAATCGTCACCGCTAACTGTTGCAGTTGCGAAAGCGACAGATTGCCCGATAAGAGGACGAGTTGATTGTCGTCCGCATAATACAGGTTCGCCTCTTGGTTGTTCTCCTGCATATAAGCCGTTCGGCCGTCTGCAAGTGTACTTGTTTTCCAGTCAGACGCAGTAACGTCCTGCTTCGGGAGGACGGTGATCACTACAGCATCCGTTTTCGTATGAAATAGCCGCATCATCCTGGAATCTTGATTAGAAATTGTACTACTCTCAATTGCTTGAAATGTCGAGAACGGCAGCTTCAGACCGTTCGCCGCACTGGTAGCTTTTATCGGCTTGATGTCTTCAAACAGGATGTCTTTTAAAATCCAAGTCTCTGCTTGTCGTTGATACGTCAAGATGGCAAGGCGATTTGCCCCTTTCGGATAATGGAGTGTCGCCGTGGCATAGTCCCCGACGACGGCACTGCTCCATAAGTCGGTCGCTGTCGGATGCGCCGACGTCCCGTCCTTGAATTGAAATTTCAGGTGGCGACGGACTCCCTCTTCAAAAGAAGCCGCATCTTGCGGAAATGCATCCACTTTGATCCTCTTCACGATGGCGTCTGATGTCGTTCCACCATCCGCCGTAGTATCATCGATCCATTTCATTTCTTGATGACTCAAGGAGCGAAGTTGTTCCGGTTCTGCACAACCGGTCAAGATAGTCGCAAGAAGCAGTGTGCTGATCAAATCGAATCGTTTAAATCGCATGTGTCTCTCCTTCGTAAGATTCGTCATGCATTTAGTATCGCACAGTTCACAACAACGTTTGGCATTTAATTTACAAAAATAAGGGAATCCAAGTTTCCTTACACTAAAAAATTGCTCAGAAATTCTGAGCGTTTGATGTATGTAATGAATGGATCAGCCCTACAAAAAAAGATTAGCCGTTTCTTCACTTTAAGAAGAGGACTAATCTTTTTCACATATCTATTTCACTCTAAATTAGCATGTTTGCCGTACATCGTTTTTGAATCAAGTTGTTTTGCCGCCATAATGTGAAGAATCAAGGCATCATAGAACAGCAACATCGTTTGTTCAAACAATGATCCCATCGGCTGAACCGTTTCGTCGGCCGTGGCTGTCCGCTCTTTCGGAACGCCGGGCAGCTTGACTGTAAGATCCGCTAACTTCGCCAGTGTCGACGTCGGCGCAATCGTGACGACCGCGACGGTTCCACCGATTTGTTTCGCTTTCTCGACAATCGGGACGAGTGTTTTCGTCTCACCGGATCCTGATCCGATGATCAACAAGTCTCCTTCACGCAAGTTCGCGGTGACCGTCTCACCGACGACATATGCATCGAAGTTCATGTGCATCAGGCGCATGACAAACGCTTTGCCCATCAAGCCGGAGCGACCGGCTCCAGCGAGAAAGATCCGGTCTGCCTTCAGAACGGCTTCCGCGAGTTGCGTCGTCTCGGCTTGATCAATCGCTTCGACCGTCGACGTCAGCTCTTGTACAATCGTTTGAATATGTGTCATTTACGCCTCTTGCAGCATCCGACGCATCGTTGACGCTGTTCCTTGTTTGTCGTCTTGTCCGGTAATTCCGCCACCGACGATGATGAGGTCTGGACGCGCTGCGATGACTTCCGGTAATGTTTCCATCTTGATGCCACCAGCAACTGCTGTTTTTGCGTTTTTAACAACCGATTTGATTGTCGCGAGATCTTCGAACGAGTTTTGACCGACGGCTTGAAGATCGTAACCTGTGTGGACACAGATGTAGTCAACACCGAGTTCATCAAGCTCTTTCGCACGTGTCGCGATATCTTTGACAGCAATCATATCAACCAAAATCTTCTTGCCTGATTTTTTCGCTTCTTCAACCGCACCTTGGATCGACATATCTTCCGCAGCTCCAAGAATCGTCACGATGTCGGCACCGTGTGCGACAGCTTGGCTGACTTCATAGCCGGCAGCATCCATGATTTTTAAGTCGGCGAGAACCGTTAAGTTCGGGAACGTTGCTTTCATTTCTTTAACGGCACGAAGCCCTTCGTTGATGACGACCGGTGTCCCGATCTCAACGATATCCAAGTTTTCTTCGCCAATTTCTTTGACTAAAGCGATGGCACCTGCTGTATCGACTAAATCGATCGCGAGTTGTAATTTCATAATTGATCTCTCCCATTCTTCTCTCTATTTATGGATCCTGGCACTTCCTTCTGACGTTCGTGAAGGAACAGGACTAAATATAATCCTCATAGACGAACTTGGGAAGTACGCACTTTTAATTTACATAGTGCGGTTTTTCATACATAGTGCGGAAAAGTATACTGTCGCTGACAAGAGCGCTATACTGAAAAAGGAGGTGGAACGATGCCACATTTTGAAGACCGGCAGTTTAATTGTGAAAAGGAATTGACCCTATCAATCATCGGGGGGAAATGGAAGATGCTGATCCTTTGGCACCTTGGTAAAGAAGGCACCAAACGCTTCGGAGAGCTGAAAAACCTGATGCCTGGCATTACGCAACGAATGCTCGTCAATCAGTTACGGGAGCTGGAAGATCACCATGTCATTCACCGGGAAGTGTATCCGGTCGTTCCGCCGAAGGTCGAATATTCGTTGACGCCACATGGTCACAGCCTGATGCCGATTTTAGACGCGATGTACGACTGGGGCAAGGATTACGCCAAAAATGTCCTTGAAGTCGACTTTGAACAACAAAAATTGTCCCAATAAAAAAGATGCTCGTCTGTCCCGTCTCAATCTGAGAGGAGACAACCGAGCATCTTTTTTTAGGTTTCTTCCGCTGTAAAAATCTTCGACATCGCCAGTTCGTCGACGTACTCGCCGTCAATAAACAGCGAGGCAATTCGTGTGCCTTCGATGTTGAAGCCAAACTTATGATAGAGCTCAATCGCCCGCAGGTTATCTTTCCGAACCGTCAATTCCAGCCGGACAAGTCCCGCTTCAACGGCAAACGTATCGACTGCTTCGAGTAAATCGGCACCAAGCCCGCGACCCGTATAGGCATCGAGCAAACCGATGACAAGGTTCGCCCGGTGACGGATCCGGCTTGGTTTTCCACCGACGACCAACACATAGCCGACGAGTTGCTCATCGACATCGACGACGAAGATATCCGAGTTTGCTGCCTGACCAAATCGTTCGATGAACGCTTCCGCCTGCTCCGTCGACATGCTGCGTTCTTCCGGTTCATACAACATATATTTCGTTTCCCGATCAATTCGTCGCATCAAGTCCGATAAGGCCTTTCCGTCCATCAAGGTGGCACGTCGTATCATAGGTGTCAGCTCCGTTTCCATAAAACATAATATGAAAAAATTAGTTCTTTTAGTGTACTTGATTAAAACGTAACATGTAACCTTTTTAAAGATATAGTATTAAAGATCAGTATCCTTATACTTTAAAGATACTTAAAATACAGCTAGACAAAGACTTTTCTTTAAATAAAAAATAAAACAAAAATATTAAATATATTCATCTGAAAAGAATCTTTTCTCATACAGATCTTCTCCATCAGCAGTAATTATTAACCGTGTTCTTTGCTCATCTATTTCTAGTCTAACTAATCCTTTTTCTTTTAGGTAATTTATAGCATTTATTAGTTCACTGTGCAGTGAACTAAAGATTTTATTATCATAATTAAAATCGTATTTTGATTCATCGAACTTATAATACTTATCATTATATAACTCAGTAAGTAATACTTTTCTATATTCTGTGCGTAAATCTACTGTTAAATTACCAAAGTTAATATCTATATTACTTAAAACAGCTATAGCATGACTATTATTAACTTCATGTGTTTGTATAAAAAACTCATTTATAAAATCATCTTTTTCTTTTTTATTTATGGATTTTTCAGATACTATTTTTTTTAAAATCTGTCTAAATAATACTTTGTGTTCATTAGAATATATTCTTTCCATCTCTAATTTTCTAAGTTTCTCTAACGTTTTTTTATTCAATTCGTTTGAGTTAAAATAAAAATTTTTCGAAATCGCTGGGTATGCTAATCCGTAATCCCCACAATATGCTATAGTATTTTTCCATATTATTAAAAGACATGCATATTGGTAATCTAATTTTGTATCAATATTTTCAATATCTTTTAAAACTCGTATATATTCTTCTACAATTGTATGAAATAATTCAATTTCTGCAACTTCAACTTGAAATCCTGATAAATCATCAAAGTATTTATTTTTCATTACTTTTCTATATTTCTCATGAATTTCATAGTTTACATAAAGTGTGTTTTCAGAAATTAGGTTAAGAATTCTTTTCTTTAAATCTCGAGCTTTCACATGACTTTTAAGATCATGTCCCTTTCTAAAATCTGTTTCTATCGTAAAGTAATCATAAATTTCAGGTACTATTTTATAGTAAAAACTTTTTAAAGTTTCTACTCTTTTATTATCTTTTTCACGTTTTCTAGTCAAACTATTATTTAGCCTTTGCGTGAAAATAGCCGCTAAAAAAGCAATAAGAAGTGGTTGAAACCACTTCGTGTCAATTAGCGTTAATATTATGTTTACACTACTAATTATTAATTCACTAATACTCATTTCTCCTCCTAAATAATAATACTTTTTAAAAAATGATGTTTGAAAGCCTGACTATTTTTCTAAGTAATAAATATAATTATAAAAAATGAGATAATTTACATTAAGTTAAATGAAAAATGCCAAAACCCTATTGTATATTAAGGGTTTTGACACTTTTCTTGAAATCTTAACGATTTCAGGGTATGGAGACGGTGGGAGTCGAACCCACGTCCGAAGGCATCGTATACTTAAGCTTCTACGTGTGTAGTCAATTTATTAGAATCTCGTCGTCAGGCTGCCAATTGACAGGCGTCCGTCCGACCAGTCTGATTCCATCTCTTCTCTTTCCCTCCAGACGGAAGGGTCCAAGCGTAGCCTGTTTAAAGTGAGACCCTAGAAATCAGCCGACCAGGCGACGGCTGCTAGGATCCGTAGCTGCTATTAAGCTGCTGCGAGTTGTGTGTTAGTTTTGCCAGTTATGGCTGATGCGTTTTAACGAGGCCGACCCCTCGACACGCCACAGAAGACCGAACTACCCCCGTCGAATCCGTAACGTCCCCAAGATATAAAATTGGGGCTTTCCGAATACTATTATAATAGCAGAAAAGTGTTACGGGTTCAATACTTTTGCTTGTCGCGTAATGCACGGTCGATATCGCGTTTTGCATCCTTCTTCTTCAGATCATCGCGCTTGTCGAATTTCTTCTTCCCGCGGCCGAGTCCGATCAGACATTTCGCGTAGCCGTTCTTGATGTAAACCTTCAGCGGCACAATCGTGTAACCGTCGCGCGAGACCGATCCCATCAAGTTGGCGATCTGTTTTTTGTGCAGCAACAGTTTCCGCGGACGGAGCTGTTCGTGGTTGTACCGGTTCCCTTGTTCGAAGTGGGCGATGTTCGAGTTCCAGAGAATCGCTTCCCCGCCGTCAAACCGGACGAACGCGTCGCCGATACTGATTTTTCCTTTACGGACCGATTTGATTTCGGTTCCCGTCAAGACGAGACCCGCTTCGATCGTATCTTCAATCGCATAATCAAACGACGCCCGTTTGTTGTTGGCTAATACTTTTGAACTTGTACCTTTTGGCATCTCTCTTCCACCACATTTCTAAACAGAAGCGCTTATTTGCGCTTCCGTTTTTTATTCGAGACCGCTTTATGGAACGGCGGTTTATCCTTCTTGTCTTTCCCGGCAAAGCCTTTGCCTTTCGACTGGTCCTTCGGCTTGCCCGGACGTTTTGATTTTCCGCGACGGTCGTCTTTCTTGTCGTCGCGTTTTTGTCCCGGACGGCCGCCGCTTGAACGGATCGTCTTCGACTCAAAGCGTTTTTTCTGTTGGCGTTCCGGCATGCCGACGACTGCGAAGTCGATCGTTTTTTCATCAATGTTGACACCGGTGACTTTAATCTCGACGACGTCGCCGATCCGGAACTGTTGTTTCGTCCGTTCGCCCATCAATTGATAGTTCGCTTCGTCGTAACGGTAGAAGTCATCCGTCATCGCCTGGATGTGAACAAGTCCTTCAATCGTGTTCGGCAATTCGACGAACATCCCAAAGTTGGTTACGCCACTGACGACCCCTTCAAACGTTTCGCCGATGTGTTGTTCCATATACTCGGCTTTCTTCAGGGCATTCGTTTCCCGCTCCGCGTCAACGGCACGGCGTTCCCGTTTTGAAGCGTGGTCGGCGATTTCCGGCAGAATCGCAGAGTAACGGTCCTGTGTCTTTTGCGATTTATCATTAAAGATGATGTACTCGCGCAGGAGACGGTGGACAATCAAGTCGGGATAGCGGCGGATCGGTGACGTGAAGTGCGTGTAGAAATCAGTCGACAAACCAAAGTGACCAATCGGTTCGACGTCATATTTCGCTTGTTGGAGCGACCGTAACATGACCGTACTGACGACGGCTTCTTCCGGTTCGCCTTCAACGGCGTTCAGGATCGATTGCAGTGTCTTCGGTGCGACCGACTCACCTTTACGTTCGACGTTGATGCCGAAGTTCGCGATGAACTTGAAGAACGTATCGAGACGTTCTGCTTTCGGCTCATCGTGGATCCGGTACATGAACGGCAATTTTTGATGCTGGACGTGCTCGGCGACTGTTTCGTTCGCTGCGAGCATGAACTCTTCAATCAACTTCTCAGCAACCGACCGTTCGCGTAAGATGATTTCGCTCGTCTTGCCTTCTTCATTGACGAGGACCTTCGCTTCCGGGAAGTCGAAGTTAATCGCCCCACGGCGCGAGCGGCGTTCGCGGAGGATCGCAGCCAGTTCCGCCATCTGATCGAAGTTGTCGACGAGATCGTGATATTTCGCGACCACTTCTTCGTCTTCGCGTTCGATGATTTTCCGGACATCGGTATACGTCATCCGTTCCGTCGTCTTGATGACACTCTGTAAAATCTCTTGGTTGACAACAGCACCGTTCTTATCGATTTCCATGATACAGCTGAGCGTCAACCGATCGACGTGCGGGTTCAGTGAACAAATCCCGTTCGACAGACGGTGCGGAATCATCGGAATGACGCGGTCGACGAGATAGACACTCGTTCCGCGTTCGCGTGCTTCTTCGTCGAGCGGTGAATCTTCCTTGACGTAGTGTGAGACGTCGGCGATGTGGACACCAAGCTCATAGTTGCCGTTCGCAAGTTTCTTGACGTGAACGGCGTCATCCAAGTCTTTTGCGTCCGCGCCGTCAATCGTGACCGTGACTTCGTTCCGTAAGTCGACGCGACCGACGAGGTCCTTCTCATCGATTTGATCGGGAATGTTGTTCGCTTCCGCAATCGCTGCGTCCGAGAAGTCGACGTTGATGCCGTGCTTGTGGACGATCGATAGGATATCGACACCCGGGTCATTTTTATGCCCGATGATTTGCAGGACTTTAGCAGTTCCCGCGTAACGGCCGTCCGGGTACTTCGTGATCCGGGCGAGGACTTTATGGCCGTCGACGGCACCGAGCGTATCTTCGTCCGCGACGACCGGCAGGAACGTCAGCTTCGAATCATCCGGCTCGATGTAGGCGATCGATTCAATCCGTCCTTTAGGACTGACGAACGTCCCGACGAAATCAGCCGGTCCGCGTGAGAGAATCTTCAGCAGCTTGCCTTCGCGGCGGTCGCCGCCGTTTGATTCGGCAAAGACTTTGACGAGGACACGGTCGCCGTTATAGACGTTACCGAGTTCCGGTGCCGGCAGGAAGATATAGCCTGCTGAACCGTCTTCTGGTGAAACGAATCCGAATCCGCGTTGATGGACGGAGATTTTCCCGGCGACTTGCCCGATTTGGGCGAGTGTGCCGTATTTGTTCGAGCGGGTCCGGGCGACGAGTGCCTCTTCTTCAAGTGCGTTCAACGTCCGGATCAATTCTTTGAATTCTGTTGTATCCGCTAGTTCTAGTTTTTTCGTTAATTGATCGATCGACAGCGGACGTTCTTCCGCCGTGATGACCTCGAGTATTCGTTCACGTAATTCCAACGTGACACCTCCAGTTAATTACTCCAGTTCAACGATTCTAAAAAGTCATGAATGTCTCGGTGGAGCTTATCTTTTTCTTTGTCGAGCGTAATGACATGACCTGAGTTCTCATACCAGATCAGCTCTTTTTGGAAGGCACTGACACCATCATGAATGATGTTGGCCGAGTCCGTGTTGATCATATGATCATTGCGGGCCTGGACGACGAGTGTCGGTGCATAGACATCTTCAAGTGAATCGCGTGTGTCTTTCAGCAACGCTTGTAAATCTTTTAAAGTCGGCATCGGTTCGAACGCTGCCATTTCTTGTTCGATTTGTTCCGGTGATTTTCCTTCTCGTTTCTTAAATTCGATAGCGTACTCGGTAACGCCTGCATACATGACGTCTTCACTTTTAATATAGGCGGGTGCGCACATCGGAATGACCGCTTTGACGGGACGGTTCATCGACAGTTTCAGTGACATGACGCCACCAAGCGATAATCCGCAGACGGCGATTTCGTCGTACCCTTTCGCGACGAGCTCTTCGTACCCGTCGAGGACGTCCTGCCACCAGTCGGCTGGCCCAGTCTTCGTCAGCTCTTCGGGTGGGGCAGCGTGCCCTTTATATTGTGGGGCGAGTGATGTATAGCCCTGTTTTTGCAGGTAACGACCGAGGATCCGGACATCGGCACTCGATCCCGTGAAGCCGTGTAACAGCAAGACGGCCCGTTTGCCGGCTTCAAAAAAGAATGGTTTTGGTAATGTAATTTTCATAAAATGATTCCCCCTCTAACTCTATACCCCAAAATGAAAATTTAGAAATCGAGAAAACAAGAAAAAACGACAGCGCAAACGTACGGCTGTCGTTTCAATACTCACTTATAAAAAGCGACGAGTAACGCCAAAATAAAGAATAATGCTCCTAAAACAGATGCCACACGATTCAGGACCGCATCCAAGCCACGAGCTTTTTGGCGACCAAATAATTGTTCTGCCCCACCAGTTAATGCTCCGAGTCCAGCCGTACGGCCTGACATCAAGAGAACGACGATGATGAGAAGAACGGAAACGACGATGAGGCCGACAAGAGCCACGTTATGAATGATCATCGATGATCCTCCTTCAATAATATACGCTTCTTTCATTATAGAGAAAAACAGGTACGGGAACAAGGAATAGATTTAACGGATTCCAGTTCCTGCAAAAAAACATCAGTCGCTCAAGGATTGCTCCAGCGCGACTGATGATAGAAGACTTATTGTTTGATGAGATCGAGTTCGACTGGAATGTTCTTGTCGACTGTCTCGCCTTTCAAGTGTTTGACTGCTGTCTCGATGCCCATCTTCCCGATTTCTGTCGGTTTTTGCGCAACTGTTCCTGCCATCTTGCCATCTTTAACGGCTTTGACAGCATCGTCTGTCGCGTCAAATCCGATGACTTTGACATCTTCCATCCCGGCTGCTTTCAATGCTTCGACCGCACCGAGTGCCATTTCGTCATTGTGGGCGAAGACTGCTTTGATGTCTTTGTTGTTTTGAAGAATGTTTTCCATGACCGACAGACCTTTTGCCCGGTCGAAGTTTGCTGATTGTTTCGCAACGACGTCCAGTTTCCCGTCAACTGCCGCGTGGAAGCCTTCGCCACGGTCACGAGTTGCTGACGCACCTGGAATTCCTTCGAGTTCAACGACTTTTGCTTTGTCGCCGACGAGTTCGATCATGTATTCACCGGCTTGTTTTCCACCTGCGACATTATCCGACGCGATGTGGGCGATGACGTCACCGGCTTCTGCGTTCCGGTCGACTGTGATGACCGGGATGTTTGCATCGTTTGCTGTTTGGACGGCCGCACCAACGGCTGCTGAATCGGTTGGGTTGATCAAGATGAGATCAACTTTTTTCTGAATCATGTCTTCGATGTCGCTTGCTTGTTTTGCCGCATCATCTTGTGCATCGGCGACTTGCAGTGTTGCCCCTTGTGCTTTTGCTTCTTCTTCGGCACCATCTTTGAGTGAAACGAAGAACGGGTTGTTTAATGTCGAGATTGAGAGACCAATCTTAAAGTCCTTTGTCTTCTTCTCTTTTTCCGTGTCGCTGCCTGGTTGCTCTGTCGAACACGCGGCTGCGAAGACCATCAATGCCATCATGACGAGTGCGAGTAATTTTTTCATCTGTAATTTCCTCCTTCAAAATGTGTGAGATTACGTCGTTTGTTTCCGGTCTGCGAGGACGGCGAACAGGATGACGAGTCCTTTGACGACAAGTTGGAAGAACGATGACACACCAAGTAAGTTCAAACCGTTGTTGAGTGTTCCGATGATCAAGGCTCCAATCAATGTTCCGACGATCCAACCGCGACCCCCGGATAAACTTGTCCCACCGAGGACGACGGCTGCGATCGCGTCGAGTTCATACGATGTTCCTGCTGTCGGTTGTGCCGAGTTGAGGCGTGACGTCAGGATGATACCGGCAAGTGCTGCCATCAAGCCGGATAGCGAGTAAATCATGATTTTGACTTTGTTGACTTGAATCCCCATCAATTTTGCCGCTTCTTCATTCCCACCAATGGCATATGTGTAACGCCCGAACGTCGTTTTCTTCAAGATGAAGTAAAGGACCGCGAAGGCGATTAACATCGTGACGACCGGTACAGGGAAGATCCAGAAGTAACCCCGACCGAATAATTCAAACCATCCCCCTTGCCCGAGTCCCGTGATGGGTCGTCCGTCCGTATAGACGAGCGTCAAGCCACGGAAGATCGTCATCGTCGCCAGTGTCGCGATGAACGGTGCGACTTTCCCGAGTGAGATGACCATGCCGTTTAACGCACCCATGATAGCACCGACGATCAGTCCGGCGAGCACGGCAATAATGGCTGACGTTCCATCCGTCATCAGTCCGGCGACGAACGCCGACGATAAGGCGAGAATCGAACCGACCGATAAATCAATTCCGCCCGTCAAGATGACGAACGTCATCCCGAAGGCAATCAAGGCGTTGATCGACACTTGGCGTAAAATGTTGAATAAGTTATTGAGTGTTAAAAAGTCCGGTTCCATAATCGATACGACGAGCACGATCGCGAACAGTCCGGCGAGCGGACCGAGCTTCTGCCCGATTCCGAGCCGACGTGGTTTCTTTTCCGTCAGTTTCCCTTGCATCAATTCCATGTCATTGTCCTCCTGTCGCAAGTGTCATGATACTTTCTTGCGTCGCCTCTTGTTGTTCGAGCATTCCGCTCACTTGCCCCTCCCGCATCACGTAGACACGGTCACTCATCCCGAGAATCTCCGGGAGGTCGGAACTGATCATGATGATCGCGACACCAGACGCGGCGAGCTCATTCATGATCAGGTAAATTTCTTTTTTCGCCCCGACGTCGACACCACGTGTCGGTTCGTCGAGGATCAAGACATCCGGTTTCGTCCCGAGCCACTTCGCGAGGACGACCTTTTGTTGGTTCCCACCGGAGAGCGACTTCGCCGGTTGATCCATCGAACTGTGACGGACGGATAACGACTTGAGATAGCCTTCCGCGAACTGGCGCTCCGACTGATTGGAGATGACACCCGACTTCGCTAACGACCGGATCGTCGGTAAGGAGATGTTCTCTCGGAGTGAGAAGTCGAGGAACAAGCCCTCGCCTTTTCGATCTTCCGTCAAGAACCCAAGTCCTTGTTTGATCGCATCGTGCGGTGATTTGATATTGATGACGTTGCCGTTTAAGCGGATTGTTCCCGCCTTCAAGCGATCGACACCGAACAGACCACGCATGACTTCCGTCCGTCCCGCTCCCATCAAACCGGAGAAGCCGACGATTTCACCGGCCCGGACGGAAAACGAAACATCTTCGAACCGTTTTCCGGTCGCTCCCGTCACTTCTAAGACCGTGTCACCGTGTGTGACCTTGCGTTCCGGGTAGCGTTCACCCATCTCGCGTCCGACCATTTCACGGACGATCTGTTCAAATGATGTCTCAGCAATCCGGTGGGTCGAGACGGAGACACCGTCCCGCAAGACAGTGATCCGGTCACAAAGTTCGAAGATTTCTTCCATCCGGTGCGAGATGTAGACAATCGAGACGCCTTGCTCGCGTAACGCCGTCGCGACACTGAACAGGGCGCGAATCTCACGTTCCGTCAAGGCGGCCGTCGGTTCATCCATGATGATGACCTTTGCGTGCGTCATCAGTGCTTTTGCAATTTCAATCATCTGTTGTTGTCCGACCGATAACGTCCGCGCCAGTTGATTGACATCCATGAAGACGTTTAGTTCCGCCAGTTCCCGTTCGGCGAGCCGTTTCATTTCCGCCTGTTTCAACACACCGAAGCGCGATTTCAACTCACGACCGAGAAACAGATTTTCCGTCACCGTCAAATCAGGCAGGATGTTTAACTCCTGGTGAATGAAGGCAATCCCCGCTTCTTCCGCCAGTTTCGGATTTTTATAGTGTTGTTCGACACCGTCGACTTGAATCGTTCCCTCGTCCGCTTTGTGGACACCAGTCAAGATTTTCATCAGCGTTGACTTACCGGCTCCGTTCTCACCCATCAAGGCGTGAATTTCACCTGTAGCAAGTTCGAAGTCGACACCCTTTAAGACGGGCACGGGACCAAACGCTTTTGTGATTCCTGTCATCTCAATGTGCATCGTGCTTCCCCCTTAAAAAATGACACCGGCGTGTAAAATTACATTGGCGTAAGGCGTCGCTTCTCCTGTCCGGATGATGACTTTTGCCTGCTTCGTCAGCTCTTTAAACGCTTCGTGCGAGACGTATTCCGTCGTCACGTTTAATTGACTGACCGTAGTGAGCGCCGCTTCGTTCGCATCTTTGATTTCGGTTGCGAGTGTCACCTGTTCGACTGCCATGTCGTCCGCGACGACGCGCAAGACGTCGGCAAACGCCGGTGTCCCGAGCTCGAGCGCTAAATCAATCCGCTCAACGCCCGTCGGAATCGGTAAACCACAATCAGCGATGACGACCATATCGGTATGACCGAGATCTGCTAAGACTTTACTGATATGACTGTTCAAAATACCGTGTCGTTTCATGCTTCGACCTCCATCTGTTCCCGCGATGGCATGCCGCCTTGAGCACCGAGCGCCCGAACGGACATACCGGCCGCTTTGTTCGCAAAGCGAATCGCTTCCGTCAATGACTTTCCTTCCGTCAACGCGACAGCGAGTGCCCCGTTGAACGTATCACCGGCCCCTGTCGTATCAACGACGTCCGTCTTAATCGCCGGGACCGTCACAATCGCGTCGCCGTCATAAAAACGGGCGCCCCGGCTGCCTTCGGTCACAATCAATTTATTCGGATACTGACTTAACCAATGTTCAAGCGGTTGCTGTTGTCCAAAAATCAAACCGCATTCATGTTCGTTTGGTGTCAGGTATGTCACGTCTGCGAGCAACTCGTCGTCCAGGACGATGGCTGGCGCCGGATTCAAGATAACGGGAATACCGTGCTCTTTTCCGTAACGCGCCACCTGTTTGACGGTTTGGAGCGGAATTTCGAGCTGTAATAAAATCATGTCCGTCTGACCGAGCAAGCTGTCGAGCTGGCTCTCGTCATAGACGACGGCGAGGTTCGCCGACTGGACGACGACGATCGAGTTGTCGCCTTCCGCGAGCGTGATATGGGCCGTCCCCGTCCGTTCGTTCGTGATCGTCTGCAGGTGCGTCGTCCCGACGTGTTCCGCTTCAAAGTTTTGGCGAATCGCTGTACCGCTCGCATCGTCACCGATGCACCCGACCATCTCGACGCTCCCGCCGAGCCGGGCGACCGCGACTGCTTGATTCGCCCCCTTACCACCCGGGACGGTATGGAACGCTGAGCCGATGACTGTTTCACCCGCTAACGGACGACGGTCGCTTTCGACGACCAGGTCCATCGAGATACTCCCTACTACACTGATTTGTTTCATATTTGTTCATCCTTCCGCTTCGTCGTTTCCCGTTCGATGACTTCGACCGTCAACTCATGATGGACGGCCGCGATTTCTTTTCCTTCAATTCGTTGAATCAGCAACTTCGCCGCCAGTTCCCCCATCTGATAAATCGGCTGGGCGATCGTCGTCAGTGGCGGTGAAATCATTTGCCCGAGCTCGATTCCGTCATACCCGATGACTTGCAGTTGCTCAGGAATCGCAATCCCACGTTCTGCCGCGACTTGAATCGTTGCCGCTGCGATGACATCGTTCGCTGCAAAAATTCCGTTACAGGTATAGTGGTCGAACAAATAGTTCGCCGCGTCGAGTGCGCCTTGAAAATGAAACGGTGACTCGATGCTTGCGACGAGATGTTTTCCTGCGACTTCTTCAAAACCATCCCGGCGTTTTTTGATCGTCGGTAACTTTGACGGCCCACTGATGACGACGAGTTCATCCGCTCCGTGATTGAGTAAAAATTGGGCTGCCTTCTTCCCGCCGTCGTATCCGTTTGATGTGACGGTCGGGATCGCTCCTTGTAACACCCGGTCGAGTGCGACGATTGGCACTTCGATGGTTTCATAGTTCGGGTTGTTCGAGTAGTTCGTCGTAATGATCAATCCATCGACATGCATCGCTTCGAGAGACTGGATATATTCTTGTTCTTTCTGAAACTGTTCATCCGTGTTACACAAAATCACTTGGTATCCATGCTTATGTGCCATATCCTCGACGGCACGTGCCAGTTGGGGAAAATAAGGGTTTGTGATGTCCGGTACGATCAATCCAATCAATCCTGATCGTTTTTGAAACAAGGAACGGGCGACACGATTCGGTCGATAATCAAGCTGTTTAACCGCTTGAAGCACCGCCTCACGCGCTTTTTCGCTGACATATCCTTTTTCATTCATGACGCGTGATACCGTTGCGACTGATACATTTGCCACTTTCGCTACTTCCCGGATGGTCGACATGATTTCGCCACCTCTTTCTTTTGATAACGCTTACAATATGTATCATATTGTGTAACCGGTTACACATCAACCGTTTTCCGTAAAATATATTTTATTTATTTTATTCCGCTTACTTTCTAAAACTCCATACATAGCAAAAAAGTACGAAAAAACGCTTCATACGAACGTTTTCCGTACTTTTCAAGAGTGTTGGTGTCGTTTTTTGAAAGCTCTTCGAAGGATCGCAATGACGAACGCGAGGATTGCGAGCGGTTCGAATAAGTAGATCAGCAAAAATGTAACATCGATGATGGCATCTTGCGGATTGTAACGTAAGATATAAATCGCACCCGGTAGTAAGGCAATCAATCCCCCGACACCCAGGATGGTTCCGATGATTAAACTTTGTCGTGAGAAACGACTCGTGATTTGGTAAAGTCCGATGAATAGAATCAATTCCGTGAAATAGATGATACGTAACGGAATATCGTCAATCGATGTTTCCATTCCTAGAAATAAATAACGAAACAGCATAGTTCTTCCCCCTCCCCGTTCTTTCTTCTGTACCCGGTTATTGATTCGATTAATGCATTGAATGCAACTTGACTGCATATCCTAGCTTAATTTAGGGAATTAAAGTAGAGGATAGGAGTTAAATCAAGGATATAAGAGAAAGTTGGGGGTTTTGATGAAAGAAGAATATTCGATGAAAGTCGTCAGTTGTTTAAATGACTTTTTTAAAAATAACGAAGAACCACTCGAAGTCGATTTACTGCGGGGCCTTCCTCCCGTCGTCTTGTTGCTAAAAGATGGAGCAAAACGATCATTTCCTGTCGAAACCAATCTTCATGATGAATTGCTCAGTGACATCAAGCGACTTGTTCAAGAATGTCTGGATCCGGAGACCTTGCGTAATCTTGACATCGACACCGATTTACCCGATTTTTTTGTCACGAAAGCACCACTGTATTCACCGTATCATTACCTCGTTACGTTTATCGAGGATTGATTTCAAAGTGTAAAATTTCACTTTAATATTACGGGATTCGACATTGAGTCGGATCTCGTTTTTTTACATTTACCAAAAAAATCATTCATTCGCTCGCTTTTCTAGGGCGGGACGCAAGCCGCGGAGCTCTTTTCAGATCTCCGGGTCTCGCCTGTCCCTGACGGAAGCGTCGCTTCCTTCTCCCTTAGAAGTCGAGCTATGAATGACTTTCCTTATTTCCTATAAACGGGGGTCACTTATTTCATGCGACTCCTACAGGAAAAAGTGCAAGCCTGCTTGCGCTGTCAGAGACAAACAAGACCCGATTTCCTGCCTACAAGAGGCAGGGAAACTGGCTTGTGTCTCGCCTGAGGAAAGTGCGTGAAATAAGTGTGATCCCGTCTCCCCCCCTTAGGAAAGCTAGTGAATCGGTTTTGTTTTTAAACTACAGGACAAAAAAACAGCCCCTCGCTAAGCGAGAGACTGTCGACTCAATCCGTAAATTACTTCTTGAGGTTGTAGAATGATTTGATTCCGTCGTAGACAGCAACGTCTGAAAGCATGTCTTCGATGCGGAGAAGTTGGTTGTATTTCGCGATACGGTCTGTACGTGAAAGTGAACCTGTTTTGATTTGACCAGCGTTTGTCGCAACAGCGATGTCAGCGATCGTTGAATCTTCTGTTTCACCAGAACGGTGAGAAACAACTGCTGTGTAACCAGCTTTTTTAGCCATTTCGATTGCGTCGAATGTTTCAGTCAACGTACCGATTTGGTTAACTTTGATGAGGATCGAGTTTGCGATTCCTTTTTCGATACCTTCAGCAAGTTTTTCTGTGTTTGTTACGAACAAGTCATCCCCAACGAGTTGAACTTTGTGTCCGATACGATCTGTGAGAAGTTTGTGGCCATCCCAGTCGTTTTCGTCACAGCCATCTTCGATTGAGATGATTGGGTATTTGTCGACGAGTTGTGCGTAGAATTCAACAAGCTCTTCTGTAGAAAGGACTTTGCCTTCGCCAGCGAGGTTGTATGTTCCAGCTGCTTTGTCGTAGAACTCAGAAGAAGCGACGTCCATTGCAAGGTAAACATCCTCGCCTGCTTTGTAGCCAGCTTTTTCGATTGCTTCAAGGATAACTGTGATTGCTTCTTCGTTTGATTTCAAGTTTGGAGCGAATCCACCCTCGTCACCAACTGCTGTGTTAAGACCCATTCCACTAAGAACTGATTTCAACGCGTGGAAGATTTCAGCACCCATACGAAGTGCTTCTTTGAATGTTGGAGCTCCAACAGGCATGATCATGAACTCTTGGAAGTCAACGTTGTTGTCAGCGTGTGATCCACCGTTGATGATGTTCATCATTGGAGTTGGAAGTGTTTTCGCGTTGAATCCACCGAGGTACGTGTAAAGTGGAAGTCCAAGCTCATCTGCAGCAGCACGAGCAGCAGCCATCGAAACACCAAGAATTGCGTTAGCACCGAAGTTACCTTTGTTTTTTGTTCCGTCGAGATCGATCATTTTTTTGTCGATTCCCGCTTGGTCGAAGACATCGTAACCGATGATTTCAGGTGCGATTTTTTCGTTGACGTTGTCAACTGCTTTCAAGACACCTTTACCGAGGTAACGTGCTTTGTCGCCGTCACGAAGTTCTACTGCTTCGTGCTCACCAGTTGATGCGCCTGATGGGACGAGTGCGCGACCAAAGCCGCCGTCTTCTGTATATACTTCTACTTCTACTGTTGGGTTACCGCGTGAGTCAAGAATCTCGCGTGCATAAATCTCTGTAATCATTGACATTTAAATTCGCTCCTTTTAGTTGAAAAAATAGTGTGTGTTGCTTTGTTAGACGTTTATTCCATCGACGGGATTATTTCTTTAGTACGATGGATTTACCCGTCATTTCTGACGGCTGATCTGCGCCAAGTAGATCAAGTAATGTTGGTGCTAAATCCGCTAATGCGCCTGTAAGTGGCTCGAGAAGCTCGACGTCTTCGACTGTCACGATACATGGTACCGGTTCTGTCGTATGGGCCGTCATCTTGCTGCCATCTTTATTGAGCACTTTATCGGCATTTCCGTGGTCAGCAGTCACGATTGCTGCGCCACCTTTGCTGATGATCAAGTCAACGACTTTACCGAGACATTCATCAACTGCTTCGATTGCCTTGATTGTCGGTTCGAGCATGCCCGAGTGACCGACCATGTCCGGGTTCGCGAAGTTCAGGATGATGGCATCATGTTTGTCGGAATTGATCGCTTCAACAAGCGCATCCGTTACTTCATAAATGCTCATCTCTGGTTGTAAGTCGTATGTTGCGACTTTCGGCGACGGGATTAAGATACGATCTTCGCCTTCATACGGTTCTTCACGCTGTCCGTTGAAGAAGAACGTGACGTGTGGATACTTTTCAGTTTCCGCGATCCGTAATTGTTTTAAACCTTGCTTCGAGAGCGTTTCTCCAAGCGTGTTTTTGATGTCTTCTGGTGGGAAGACGATATCCGTATCAATCGCATCCGAGTACTTCGTCATGGAGACGAGCAGCAGGTTCTTCGGTGCATTGTCCGGAAGTTCGAATCCTGTGAATCCAGCTTTCTCTTTGTAGACCTTCGCCAGTTGAATCGCACGGTCAGGGCGGTAGTTAAAGAACATGATTGCATCGTTGTCGTGGATCGGTGCGACTGGCGTACCGTCTTCCTGCACGACGACGGTTGGTTCGATGAACTCGTCCGTAACGTCCTTCGTATATGATTCTTCTACCATGCCGATTGGGTCTTTTGTTGTCGGGCCTTCACCGTATGTGATGACGTCATAAACTTTCTTGACGCGCTCCCAACGGTTGTCGCGGTCCATTGCATAATAACGCCCAGAGATACTTGCGAATTGACCAACGTGAAGTTCGTCCATTTTCGCTTGTACGTCACGGAGGAAACCAGCACCCGATTGTGGATCACAATCGCGGCCATCCGTGAAGGCATGCAAGTAAACTTTTTCGATTTCGTGAAGTTTTGCGAATTCAAGAACGGCATACAAGTGATTGATGTGACTGTGGATTCCACCGTCAGATACTAAACCAAAGATATGGAGTGCTGAATCATGTTTCTTCACGTGACCTGCCGCATCGTTCATCGCTTGACGCGAGAAGAACGAGCGATCTTTGACGGCATTGTTGATTCGGGATAGCGATTGATAGACGACGCGACCTGCCCCGATGTTAAGGTGACCCACTTCTGAGTTCCCCATTTGACCTTCAGGCAAACCGACGTATTCCCCTTTCGCATTCAACAACGTATGCGGATATTTGTTCCAAAAGCGATCGAAGTTCGGTTTGTTTGCTGCTGTCACAGCATTCCCGAATTCTTCATCACGCATACCGAAACCATCAAGGATGATAAGTGCGACTGGACGTTTTTTCATTTAAATCGCCTCCAACAGTTTGAGGAACGATCCTGTCTCAAGACTTGCTCCACCAACGAGTGCTCCGTCGATGTCAGGTTGAGCCATATATTCTTTGACGTTCTCTGGCTTGACGCTACCACCGTATTGGATACGAACTGCTTCTGCAGCTTCTGTACCGAATTCAGCAGCGACGACGTCGCGAACGAATTTACAAGAATCTTGTGCATCTTGTTCTGTCGCTGATTTACCTGTTCCGATTGCCCAGACAGGCTCGTATGCAACAACAAGATTTTTCACTTGGTCGACAGTCAAGCCTTTAAGGCTGTTTGTCGTTTGTTCACGAATGACGTCTTCGAACTTGCCGCCTTCGCGCTCTTCAAGTGTTTCACCTACACAAACGATTGGAACGAGACCGTGCTCGAACGCTTTTTTCGCTTTGCTGTTGATGAATGCATCTGTTTCACCAAAGTACTCACGACGTTCAGAGTGACCGAGGATGACGTATGTCACGTCAAGCTCTTTTAGCATGACAGGGCTGATTTCGCCTGTGAATGCGCCACTTTCTTGATCGTACATGTTTTGAGCGCCGATTTTAAGATCAGTTCCAGCTGCTGCTTCCGTTAAATGAGCAAGGAATACAGCTGGTGCACAGACAGCAGCATCGACAGTCGATGAAGCTGGTACTTTGCCTTTTACTTCTTCTGCGAATGCGACTGCATCCTTCAGAGTTAGATTCATCTTCCAGTTACCTGCGATGATTGGTTTACGCATTGAGAAACACTCCCTTGTGAACTATTGGATTACTTGTCGTTAAGCGCTTCGACACCAGGAAGGGCTTTACCTTCCATGAACTCGAGGCTCGCTCCGCCACCAGTCGAGATATGGCTCATCTTGTCTGCAAGACCGAATTTCTCAGCTGCTGCAGCAGAATCCCCACCACCGATGATTGAGTATGCGTCGCTGTCTGCAAGTGCTTGAGCGACACCTTTCGTTCCGTTTGCGTATTTATCAAGTTCGAATACGCCCATCGGTCCATTCCAGACGACGAGTTTCGAGTTCTTGATTGCTTCCGCATACAGTTCGACTGTTTTTGGTCCGATATCAAGTGACATGTGATCCGCTGGGATACTGTCGATATCGCGTGGTCCTACATATGTTTCTTCGCCAAATTCCTTCGTGATGATGCAGTCGACCGGCATTAAGAACTTGACGCCTTTGTCTTCTGCTTTTTTCATGAATTCTTTCGCTTGGTCGATTTTGTCGACTTCAAGAAGTGACGTACCGACTTCATAACCTTGAGCTTTGAGGAATGTATAAGATAATCCCCCACCGATGATCAACGTGTCGACGATATCAAGCAAGTGATCGATGACACCGATTTTGTCGGCTACTTTCGATCCCCCGATGATTGCAGTGAACGGACGATCCGGGTTCGAGATCGCTTTCCCAAGAACTTGAAGTTCTTTTTCAATCAACAATCCTGCTACAGCAGTATCGACATGGTGCGCGATTCCTTCTGTAGAAGCATGTGCACGGTGAGCTGCACCGAATGCATCGTTGACGAAGATATCTGCGAGTTTCGCAAATCCTTCAGCGAGTTCAGCATCATTTTTTGTTTCTCCAGGGTAGAAACGAACGTTTTCAAGAACGAGAACGTCTCCTGCTTCGAGCTTGCTGACCGCTTCTTCAGCGACCGGGCCGTATGCTTCTTCAACGAGCTTGATGTCTTTACCAAGCAATTCGCTGAGGCGCTCTACAACTGGTGCAAGTGAGAACTCAGGATTTTTTTCGCCTTTAGGACGTCCCATGTGGCTAGCGAGAATGACTTTCGCTCCGCCTTCCATCAAGTGTTTGATTGTTGGAAGTGCTGCACGAATCCGTGTGTCGTCCGTAATTTTACCGTCTTCTAGTGGTACGTTGAAGTCGACACGTGTAAACACGCGTTGACCTTGTACATCGATGTCGCGAATTGATTTCTTATTCATACATTCGTCCTCCGTCTCATACGTATAGTGAGGGGCTGTGACGCCCCTCCAGACTTTTTTTCGCAATAAGAGCGGAGACTGGTAGTTTCCGCTCTTATTCAATTGCTATTTAATTGCTCGAATTACTTAGCGATTTCTGCGAAGTGTTTGAGTGTACGAACGAGTTGGCTAGTGTAAGACATTTCGTTGTCATACCAAGCAACTGTTTTAACGAGTTGTTTGTCACCGACAGTAACAACTTTAGTTTGTGTTGCATCGAAGAGTGATCCGTAAGAGATACCAACGATGTCAGAAGAAACGATTTCGTCTTCAGTGTAACCGTAAGACTCGTTCGCTGCTGCTTTCATAGCTGCGTTAACTTCTTCAACTGTAACTTTTTTCTCAAGAACTGTTGTGAGCTCAGTGAGTGAACCTGTAGCGACTGGTACACGTTGTGCAGATCCGTCAAGTTTACCTTGAAGTTCTGGAAGAACGAGACCGATTGCTTTAGCAGCACCAGTTGAGTTAGGAACGATGTTAGCAGCTGCTGCACGTGCACGACGGAAGTCACCTTTAGGGTGTGGAGCGTCGAGTGTGTTTTGGTCGCCAGTGTAAGCGTGGATTGTTGTCATGAGACCTTCAACGATTCCGTACTGATCTTGAAGAACTTTCGCCATTGGAGCGAGACAGTTTGTAGTACATGAAGCACCAGAGATAACTGTTTCAGTTCCGTCAAGAATTTCGTGGTTCGTGTTGTAAACGACAGTTTTCATGTCGCCAGTAGCAGGTCCTGAGATAACAACTTTTTTAGCTCCAGCTTTCAAGTGAAGTTCAGCTTTTTCTTTGTCTGTGAAGAAACCAGTACATTCGAGAACGATGTCAACACCGAGCTCGCCCCATGGAAGTTCTTCTGGGTTGCGGTTAGCAAGTGTTTTGATTTCTTTACCGTTTACGAGGAAGTATCCGTCGTGTACTTCAACTTCTCCGTCGAAACGACCTTGAGTCGTATCATATTTTAAAAGGTGTGCAAGCATTTTAGTGTCTGTGAGGTCGTTGATTGCGACTACTTCGATTCCTTCAAATTGAAGAATTTGACGAAGTGCCAAACGCCCGATACGTCCAAATCCGTTAATACCAACTTTTACTACTGCCATGATAATTTTCCTCCTTTTAGTGTAAAGCGAGTTATCTATTATTCAAAAGGGGGCTACCCTTTCAAAATCGTTGTTGCGGCTCCTTCATCCGTAATGAGGATGATGTTTGGAGACTGTTTGACGTAGGCATTGATCGCTTCTGCTTTCGAATGACCACCGGCGACAACCACGACGTGTTCGACTTTTTTCAAGTCGTCGAGTTGTAGTCCGACCGTTTTGACACGGTGGACGATGTTCCCGTCCCGATCAAAATAATATCCGAATGCTTCTGCGACGGCTTGCTCGTCTTCGAGCTGTTCCAAAAGAGCTGTCGAAGCACGACGACGTTTTGCCATCGTTTTTGCCTCACCAATTCCATGTACCACGATTGAAGCATCTTTAATCATCTGCAAGACATTTTTAATGCTCGGCTCCTCGACCATCTTGACAAATGTCTCGGTGCTGACCATGTCTGGAATGTGGAGCAGATGATAGTCGCTTTGGGCACGTGAAGCCATGCGTGAGCAGACCGTATTCGCTTGAAGTTCAAGCGTTTCACCAAGACCACCTCGTGCGGGTACAAACGTCATCGGACGATTTTCCTTATCGGGCGACATCATCGCTGCGACAGAAGCCATCGTCGTTCCACCTGTAACTGCAATCGTATTGTGGTCTTTTGAAAGTTCACGTTTTAAGCGGGCAACTGTTGCCCGTCCCATATCGCGTTGTACCCAGAAGGTTTGATCCGAATCACCCGGTACGATGACGACGTCTTTTACACCAAGCTTCTCTTTTAAGGCTTTCGCCATATCGGAGATCCCGGCGAGTTCCGCCATCACACTGTGCATGCTTCGTAATACTGTCCGCCCTTCATCCGTCAAGGACATGCCTTGCGTCGCAACTTCTAGTAAGTCTTGTTCTTTTAAGAAGTCGACTTCCCGGCGTAGAACGCGTTCCGTCAAGCCAAGGCTCGTCGCAAGTGTTCGTCGTCCGATCGGTTGCATCAGGCGTACATAATGAAGAATGTCGTAACGTGTCTGCATTTCTTCAATCAGATCAGGCACGATTCGCTTTTGGATCTGTACTAACTGCCGAATCATGTAACTCCCGCTCCTCTCAAATTGCTGGACACTTTACGTCCCGCGTGTCATATCTTGTCCCACTTGGTACATTGCTATCATAACAGTACCCTGGTTTTGTTTCAAGTCTCGACCGTCATCTTTTTTCAAGTAAACGATTTCTGACCGCCTCCGTCTCAAATTTTCCATAACTTAAGATTTCGTTTTGATGTGCGAGAACCGGTATTTCGTAGAGGTACTTCAGACTGAGCGCCGCATCGTTGTCAATGTTGATTTCTTCGAATGTCCATTCGGGAAATTCATCTAATACAAAATCGAGCAAGATGGCGGCTTCCTCACATAGTGTACAACCCGGACGTGAATAGAGTGTTAAGTGCATGTTTTCTTTTGATTGCATCATGAATTCGCCTCTCGTCTCTCGAAGTCCGCTTGGGTCAAACCAAGGGCTGCCCGATATTTTGCGACCGTTCGTCTCGCGACCGTAATTTGCTCCTTCGCTAGACAATCGACCAATTGTTGATCGCTCATCGGTACAGGCGACGCTTCGAGAAGTTGAGCAATCCGGACCTTAACTAAGAAACTCGACGTCCCAGTCGTCGTCCGTGAGACGAAAAAATCTTCGAGTGATATCGTTCCTTGAATCGTCTTAACCGTTTTGTTCGCAATCGCCCGTCCAACTGTCGACGGATGATGCCCCGTCACTTCCGCCACTTCTTTTTTCGTCAATGGCGCGAGCTCGAGCTTCCCTTTAAACCAATTGAGCTGTCGCTCGACGATGACGTCGAGAATCGCCCGAAGCGTCGTCCGTCTCCGTTCATATGCACTTAAGAACGGTTTTGCTTCCTCGAGGTCGGCCCAGCTCCGGTCGATTTCGAGATCAGACCAGTTGATCGTCAACTTGCCGTCACGGTATTCGATGTCTGCTTCTGGAATCGTCAGAACGGTCGTCTCCGGAAAGACCGGTGCTTTTGGTAACCGATCGAGCGCCGCCTTAATCCGTATCCGGTCTGTTGCATCATCGATGTCTTGAAGTGCTTGTTTGACAGCAATCCCTTCATTCAAATCCGTCACGACATCAATCAATAGCGCGTCGTCTAGTTCGAGCGCGTGCAACAACCGGCATTCGTGCGCGGAACGTGCCGCAATTCCTGTCGGTTCACACCGTTGTAAAACGTGTCGTGCTTGTTTTACGAGACTGACGTCCGCCTCTAACAAGGTTGCCAGTTGCGCATCCGTCGTCCGCAATAATCCATCCGTATCTAAGTACGTCATGAGTTGTTCCGCCATATATCCTATTTCCTGTCTGACCGATTCTAAACGTATTTGCTGAAGAAGCGTGGCTTCAAATGAAGCGACACGGTCTGCGACGCGGCCAAAATCAACGTCGATTGTTTTACTGAGATTGTTCCGATAAGCGCTTGTCCGGCGTATGATTCGGTATACATGTTCTTCGAGTTCAGCAAATGATTCCTCAAGAATCGTCAACTGAAACAATTGGGACGTCGATAACATCATCCGTTGTGTCTGTTCCTGGCGCTGTTCCATCGTCGGTTCTCCTTTCATTCCATCGCATCTTTAACCCTTCTATATAGTATAGAGGAAAAAAATCTTCCAATCGTCTAGAAAGTCCTTCTTAAACATCTTTCGCCCGAAAAAAACTGTTAAAGTTATCAATCGAGTATTGCTTTCCTGAAAAAATGTCGGTATACTATTAATTGTTCAGTAAAAAACATGCACCCGTAGCTCAGGGGATAGAGCACTGGTTTCCGGTACCAGGTGTCGGGAGTTCAAATCTCTCCGGGTGTACCATATTTGAATCTACAGGCAATGCCGTTCGCGGTATTGCCTTTTTTCTATATTGATATGTTTAATTCACTGCCATTCAGGAAAAATACATAAAAGTCGCATCGTATCTTTTGACCAATATTGACCAAAGGATTATGATAGGAATAAGTCGAATATGAGCTACATACCATCATAAGGAGGCAAAGACTATGTTAATTCCAACAGTCATCGAACAAACCAACCGCGGGGAACGTGCTTACGATATCTATTCACGTTTGCTCAAGGATCGTATCATTCTTCTCGGGAGCGCGATTGACGATAACGTCGCCAACTCAGTCGTTGCCCAGTTGCTCTTCTTAGCAGCAGAGGATCCAGATAAAGAAATTTCGCTCTACATCAACAGCCCAGGTGGTTCAATCACGGCGGGTATGGCGATTTACGATACGATGAACTTCATCAAACCACAAGTTTCAACAATTTGTATCGGAATGGCCGCTTCAATGGGTGCGTTCCTCTTACAAGCAGGTGCACAAGGAAAACGTTTTGCCCTTCCAAACGCTGAGATCATGATTCACCAACCACTCGGTGGCACACAAGGACAAGCGTCGGACATTAAAATTCACGCAGAACGTATCATCAAAATGCGTGAACACTTAAACAAAATCATGGCAGAAAACACAGGGCAACCCCTTGAAGTCATCGAACGCGATACAGAGCGTGACAACTTCATGTCTGCTCAAGCAGCAGCCGACTACGGTCTCATCGACCGCGTCATGGAACGTGCTTAATCTGTTAACTCGACCGACCGTTGATGTGTTACATCAGTGGTCGGTCTTTTTGTTGTCTTCAAAAAAAAAAAATCCTCTCCACGTCGGGCATGAACTTCACTGAATCATGAAAGTTCGTCCCGAACCTGAAAAGGATTGTTTCTGTTAGTCGATGAGATCTGTAATATCAGACACGATGTCGTGGTTTTCACGAATCAATGTGTAGATCCCGTTCGCATGTGGTGAAAGCTCTTCTTCTGCTTGTAATTGTTTAAGGAAGAGTGATGTTGCGAATGTCACGAGTGTACTTTTTGGTACACCGATTGATTTTGCTTTTTTCGTCAAGACTTCATCAAATTTCGCATCGACTGTCAGCGAAATACGTTTTTTTTCGTTAGCCATTTCAAAAACTCCTTAATTCGAACATTTAGTTGCATCGACTATATATTATAGTAGACTATGGTTCATCTCGCAAGTTTCCCCTTTAGAGCGCACCTGTCATCGACTCACCATTGCGGATTTTATCCGCGATTTGATCAATCTTCCGCAATCGATGATTGATCCCTGATTTTGAGATCGAGCCGCTCTCGACCATCTCACCGAGCTCTTGCAGCGTCACGTCTTGATGCGTCACGCGTAAAATCGCGATTTCCCGTAACTTGTTCGGTAAGACGTCGAGCCCGACCGTCCGTTCGAGAAATTTGATGTTCTCCACTTGACGGAGCGCTGCCCCGACCGTTTTGTTGAGGTTCGCTGTCTCACAGTTGACGAGACGATTGACCGAATTTCGCATATCTTTTAAAATCCGAACATCTTCAAAACGAAGCATCGAATGGGTCGCCCCGACTACCTTGAGGAAATCAGAGATTTTTTCGCTCTCCTTGATGTAGAGGATGTGCCCTTTCTTACGCTCGATTGCTTTTGCATTCAAATCGAATTGATTCGTCAGACTCCGGAGTGCCGCATTGTGATCCTCATAGAGACTGAAGATTTCTAAATGGTACGACGACGTCGCCGGATTGTTTAGTGACCCTCCGGCTAAGAACGCTCCCCGTAAATAGGCACGTGCCCGCCGTTCATCTTTTAAAATCGTATCGCTGATCGAACGAATCATCGTGAACCCTTCGCCGAGGATGCCTAAATCCTGCAGAATCTTATCCGCTTGCTGCTTCACACGAACGATGTAGACGTTATTTTTTTTAAGACGCATTTTCTTTCGGACGAGTAGATCCAGGTGGACCCCGTATGCCCGTTTTAATAATGAATAAATCCGTCGCGCGATCGACGCGTTTTCAGTCGAAATATCAAGCGTCAATCCGCGCCCGAGTCCGAACGAAATCGCACCGTTCATCCGTGCGAGCGCCGCTAATTCTGCCTTCATCTCGTGATCCGTGATGGCAATCTGTGTTAATTCTTTTTTTACTTCTGAAGCAAAACTCACGTCAATTCCTCCTTCCCTTCGAGTTGACGCACCCGTCGAATCGATAATACTTTCCGCATGACGAGGCTCGCGACCGCGTCCGCGTCATGACGGATGAAATGATGGTTATAGTCGACGATATCGTCCGCGAGTACTTCAATTCCAGCCTCGACGAAACGTTCATCATCGTAAGTGACGATATCAGCATGATCTTTTTGGTATTTTCGCAAGTAGCTTGCATCGATTGATTCATTATTGACGATGATCGTATCGACGACGCCTTGACCGAGAAAACGTTCGAGCGCAGTCAAGTGATCATTCGCCGTGAAGGCCGTCGTCTCACCCGGTTGCGTCATGACATTACAAATATAAACGACAGGTGCAAGCGATTGTTTAATCGCTTCCCGGATTTCATCGATCAAGACGTTCGGGATGATACTCGTATAGAGACTCCCTGGTCCGAGGACGATGACATCGGCCTCTAAGATCGCTTGAATCGCTTCCGGTACCGGACGGACGTCTTCTTCCTCTAAATAAATCCGCTCGATGACCTTGCCGACTTTCGGAATCAACGATTCGCCTTTGACGATCGTCCCGTCTTCGAACTCCGCACATAATGTAATCGTCCGCTCCGTCGCCGGATAGACTTTCCCTTCGGCATTCAACAGTTGTCCCATGACACCAATCGCCTCGACGAACGAGCCATTACAGAGCTGCGTCGCAGCCGTCAGCATCAAGTTCCCGAGCGAATGACCGTGAAGTCCTTCTCCCGTTTCAAAACGGTACTGCATGATCCGGTCCATCAATGTCTCGGACTTCGATAGCGAGACGATGACGTTTCGAATGTCACCCGGCGGCAACATGTTGAACTCTGTCCGTAAGCGCCCCGAGCTCCCCCCGTCATCCGCGACCGTGACGATGGCCGTGATGTCGAGCGGATAATGCTTCAGTCCACGCAAAAGAGTCGACAAGCCCGTTCCACCGCCAATCGCGACGACTTTCCGTTCCCATTTCATTACTTTTCCTCCTTCGCGTGAACATAATCCCGATGATTCGTGACGACATGATACTGGTTTTCGAATTCTTTACTGATTGCTTCCGCAAACGTAATCGAGCGGTGTTTACCGCCCGTACAGCCAAGGGCGACGACGAGTTGCGATTTCCCCTCCCGTTCGTACTGGGGAATCAGGAACTCGAGCAAGTCGACGAGCTTTTTATAGAACAATTTTGCTTCCGGCCACTTCATGACGTATGACGACACTTCGAGATCGAGTCCCGTTTTCGGACGTAACTCCGGAATATAAAACGGGTTCGGCAGAAAACGAAGGTCAAAGACGAGATCGGCGTCAAGCGGCAGACCGTGCTTGAAACCAAACGACATCACATTGACGGTAAAGGGAATCCGTTCCCCTTCCGTAAACTCTTTGAGCAAGCGTTCTTTCAGTGCAAGCGGTTTAATGTCACTCGTATCGATCAGCATCTGTGCCTTGTCACGGAATCCTTCGAGCAGCGTCCGCTCTCGCTCGATACCGATCAGTGGTGACGCAGTCGGCGCCAGTGGATGCGAACGCCGCGACTCTTTATAGCGGCGCACGAGGACGTCATTGCGTGCGTCTAAGTACAACATACGAATCTGCAGGTTCGTTTTTTTCAAATCTTCGTAAACGACAAAGAAACTATCAATAAAATCACGAGCACGTGTATCGATGGCGACGGCAATTTTTGGACGGACTTGCCCAATCACTTCAATCAATTGCGGCAGTAACGTCGGTGGGAGATTGTCGACACAGAAATAGCCTAAGTCCTCAAAGCTATTCATGGCGACACTCTTTCCAGCCCCACTCATTCCCGTGATGATGACCAATTGCGGTTGATTCTCTTCCATCTTTTCGCCCTCCAGACAACAGTTCCGCGTGTATTTTTTATTCCAAATTCAGTATAGCATAAAAAAAGAGCCAGCCTCATTGAAGTCCCCTCCAACAAAGCTGGTTCCTGTCTTACACTTGTGATGATTCTTGTAATTCCTCGAGTAACGCTTCGATATAATGCTGTGCATTTTGAGCAGCAATCGAACCATCATTCGTTGCCGTAACGACTTGACGGAGCGTTTTCTCACGGACGTCTCCAGCTGCGAAGATTCCTTTGATGTTTGACTCCATGCCTTCGTTCGTCACAACATATCCTTGATCATTCAAGATACCGAGATCTTGGACGTAACCTGTGATCGGGTTCATTCCGATGTAGATGAAGACACCATCGATTGGATGTGTCGTCACATCTGCCGTTTTCGTATTGATTAAATCGATTGAACCGACTTTACCGTCTTGTTCGTTGATTTGTTTAACAGTATGGTTCCAAATGAAATCGATTTTCGGGTTATCGAACGCACGTTTTTGAAGAATTTTTTGTGCACGTAATTCTTCACGACGGTGGACGATTGTGACTTTTTTCGCGAAACGTGTCAAGTAGACACCTTCCTCGACCGCTGAATCCCCACCACCGATGACGAACAATTCTTTTTCTTTAAAGAAGGCTCCGTCACAAACGGCACAATACGAGACACCACGACCGCCGAGCTCTTCTTCGCCCGGTACACCGATTTTCTTATATTGTGCGCCCGATGCGATGATGATCGCCCGCGCGTGATAATCCTTGTTGTGTGCATGGACCGTTTTAAAAGCACGTCCATCCTCGATGCTACGCACGTCACCGTACGCATATTCTGCGCCGAATGCTTTCGAGTGATCGAACATTTTTTGTGAAAGGTCCGGTCCGAGGATGCTGTCGTATCCCGGATAGTTCTCGATATCTTCCGTGTTGGCCATTTGACCGCCTGGAATACCGCGTTCGATCATCAATGTTGAAAGGTTTGCGCGTGATGCGTAAAGTGCTGCCGTCATTCCGGCAGGCCCTGCACCGATGATGATGACATCATAAATTTTTTCAGCAGTTTCTGTCATGTTTCCACCCCATCTTAAGTTTCATTGTAATTTGAGTATAGGTGAGAATATGGCAAACGTCTAACATTTTGCCCGAGCAGGTGTCAGGTGTTGCTTAAAGGCACGAATCGTCATTGCCACCTCGTCAAAGGAGTCATCGACTAGTTCCGCACACTCTTCAATCAACATTCCTTCACGCAATTCATGAAACAGATGGATTAATGCAGCAGCTGAACCTTCGACTGAGTCAAACGTTTCACCACTGAGGACGAGGCGGGCAAACCGTTCATAAAAGTCGCCTTCAAGGCTCATCCGCTCTTCGTCAGATACGTAATGTTCTGCGAGACGAATCGTCTGTAAGGCACGATGAATCCGCTCATCGACGATATCGCTCCGTCCATTCATCTCATGCAAAATTTGTTCTGTCAGCTGCAGGACATCTTCGTGGTCCGTCACTTCCGGCATCATCGAAAGGGCCAACCGTGCTTCCTCGTCATTTAGTTTCCCGAGTAGCAAAGCCGTGAAAATCCGTGAGACATCATCTTCCGTTTTCAACGCTTGAATCAAGGCTGAACGAAACTGAAGGTTATGACGAATGTCGTATGCCTCTTGTTCTTCCCGTAAGCTCGCGGCCTCTTTTGATTGTAAGAAGGCTGCCGCTTCTTCGACATGTCCCGTTTTGAATGCAGAAATCGATAACCAGTGACCAAATAGTGGGTCGCCTCGGTAGCCACGGCGTTCGAGCAATTTCAATTCTTCGTACGCTAAGTCATGACGACCGATGATTGCAAGAGTCGATGCGACTTTATAACGTGTTTCGAGATTGACGGAACGAACGTGTTCGAGCTTCCGTGACAGACGGTGCGCTTCTTCATCCTGCCCCATCTCATGTAAGAGAACGAGCGTATTACAAAGCGCATGGAGATTTCCTGGATTTCCTTCTAAGACGCGTTCAAGCGAATGGAAAGCCCGGTCGTTTTCACCAAGATAAAATTCGACGATTGCCAAGTTATTGTAGGCTGGCCAAAATGTCGGGTACGTCGCGATCAAGGACTCGAGTGTGTCCTGTGCTGCAAACAACATCCCTTTATCGATTTGGCGCTGGGCTTGTGCATGGAGACGAATCAACTCATCTTCATCGTCATCCTCAAGCTCTTGCTCAAGATCAATCAATTCCACGAGTGCGGCCGATGCCTCTGCGTGTTTGCCTGCCGGTGCATGTTTTAAATATTCGAGCGCATATTCTTTTGCTTCTTCATATAAAGAAACGTGCGCATAGTTGTTCGCTAAATAAAAGAGTGATTCGGTATTTGACTCATCGAGTGCACGGACACGTTTCAATACGTCGTTCGCATGATTGATTTCTCCCGTTTCGAACAGGACACGTGCGTAACGTAGTAGGTAACGGACATCTTCTGGTTGAAGCGTCGTCGCTTCGTCAAGATGATAAACCGCCTCTTCGAGTCTCCCTTCCCGATGCGCCTTCCGTCCGCGAAAATAAAAAAGTTCCGCTTGGCGCGTTGTAATCGCAAAGGGGTCTGCTTTGTATTCCGTTAATTCCATAGTGATTCAAGCCCCCATAATATAAATCTAGTTTCGTAGTTGCAGAGACAAGAATAACCTATCTCGGATAGCGTTGCAACAGAAAAAAACGCCGGGGTTTACGCCCAGCGTTTCGCATAAATGGTTTCGAGTTCCTTGTAGTTCTCTAAGCATTTTCGTACAAAAGCATCTTCTTGTGGATTCTTGTTTTGCAGACGTTCAACATCTTTTTCGAATGCCTGCCGTAAGCTATCCGGATACGACGGAATCTCGCCCTCATATGCATAGACGACACTTGGAGAAACCGTGATCTTTTCGTGTTGATGCAAGGCGGTACGGATATGGAAGAGCGGTACGTCAACTTGGTTCGGTTGATGCAAATCACCTTGCGTCGGATGTTTCTCGACGGCGAGGACTTCGACGACGAGCCCTTGCGGACGTTCTGCAAATAATCTTCCGAAATACTTTCCGGTCTTATAAGTGAAGCGAATATAATTCATTGCGGATTGACCTCCTTCTCACAGTTTCGTCACATTTCATGGCGACGAAGCGGCTGACTCGAGACACGTTCGTTCGGTAAGATGTCCCGGTGAACGACGGAACCGGCACCGATACTGGCGCCATCTCCAATCGTCACGCCTGGTAAAATCGTCACGTTCGCGCCAATCAACACATCGCTACCGATCGTCACGTTGCCGATCCGGTACTCGGTCGTCAAATATTCATGACAGAGAATCGTCGTGTTGAAGCCGATGATTGTATTCGAGCCGATTGAAATCCGTTCCGGGAACATCGTGTCCGGCATCACCATCAAAGCTAGTGCCGTTCGGTCGCCAATCTTCATCCGGAGGCATGTCCGGTACATGGCATTTTTGAACCGAAGCGATGGTGAAAAGCGTCCGATCGTAATGATGCTAAAACACCACATGACTTTGAAGAACGAGACCGTCCGGTACATGTGCCATAACGGATTCGTCGACCCGACGTGATAGCGATCAGTCCGCCGTGCCATTTTGCGCCTCGATCCAGTCACTTAGGTGTTCCATCGAGTCGATGATGACATCCGGTTCCAGTGCTTCCAAATACGGACGACCTTTAATCGCCCAACCGACCGCAACGGTTTTCAACCCGGCATTTTTCCCACCGTTGATATCCGTGTCGTTGTCCCCGACCATGATTGTCTCGTCGGTTGTCGAACCGAGGAGTGCCATCGCTTTTTCAAACGGTTCGACGGCTGGTTTTTCTTCCATCACGTCGTCTGCTGCGATGATTGTCTCAAACAGTGACGTCAGTCCGAACAGTTCAATCCCTTTTAAGGCGACGCGACGACTTTTTGACGTCACGATCGCCATCTTGTAGCCCTGCTCCTTCAAGCGGCGTAAACCGTCGAGGACACCCGGATATTCCAGGACGAGTGCGTCATGCATCGCAATGTTATAGCTGCGGTAAAAGGCGACCATCTCTTTCCACTGCTCGGCGTTGAGCTCAGAAAATGATTTTTCAAGCGTCGGACCGATGAACGGAAGCAATTCTGCCTCCGTAAACGTCCGCTCCGGGTAGTAGTAACTGAGTGTATGTTCAAAACTTTTCAGAATCAACGGGTTCGTATCAATCAACGTCCCATCTAAATCAAATAGAATCGTGTTAATCATCGGATTACTTCGCCTCCCGTGTTGTTCCGTCCAAGTAGCGGACAGCATTTTTCCGGACGACCATCATGACGAGTCCGAAGATGATTAAACAGATCGAGACGATTTGTGCCGTCCGCAGTCCGTCCCCCATCAACAGACTATCCGTCCGGAGTCCTTCAATATAGTAACGTCCAATCGAGTACCAGACGAGATAACCGAGGAAGACGTAGCCGCGACGCGGATTGAACTTCATCCGCCAGACGATCAACAAGATGACACCGATGATGTTCCAAATGCTTTCATAGAGGAACGTTGGTACATAATAGACGCCGTCGATATACATCTGATTGACGATCCAGTTCGGCAAGTGCAACGTATCTTGCAGGAACGACCATGTCGTCTCTCCCCCGTGCGCTTCTTGGTTGAAGAAGTTCCCCCAACGTCCGACCGCTTGACCGAACAGGAGTGATGGTGCCAAGATATCAGCAATTTGCCAAAACGAAATCTTTTTCTTACGCGTATAGAGGATGACCGTCAAAATCGCGCCGATGATGGCACCGTGAATCGCGATTCCACCTTGGCGGATGTTGATGATTTGATCGAGATGTTGCCCATAGTATTGCCATTCGAAAGCCACATAGTAGATACGGGCACAGATGATGCTGATCGGAATCGACCAGATGACGACATCGACCGCATATTCTTCATTAAAGCCAATCCGCTTTGATTCGAAGATGGCGATCATCAAGCCGACGATTGCCCCTAAGGCGATGACGACACCATACCAATAGATTGGAATCGGACCGAGTTCAATCGCGACACGATCGAATGTCGGCTGTACCGTTGCAAGTGTCCCCATCATAGACCACCATTCCCGTCTTCAATCGCTTGCGCGAGACGTCCGGCGAATTCTTCTGCCGTGTTGATCCCCATATTTTTCAGACGGTAATTCATCGCCGCAACTTCGATGATGACGGCAAGGTTACGCCCGGGACGCACTGGAATCGTCAAAAACGGAATTTCCGTATCGATGATTTGTAACGTCTCTTGGTCGAGCCCGACGCGGTCATAGACCTTCGTTTGATCCCAAATTTCCAGATTACAGACGAGGCTGATTTTTTTATGCGACCGTACAGCACCTGCACCGAACAACGTCATGACGTCGATGATGCCGATTCCGCGAATCTCAAGAAGATGCTGAATCAATTTTGGCGCTGTCCCGACTAAGATGCCGTCACCCGTCTGACGAATTTCAACGGAGTCGTCTGCCACAAGGCGGTGTCCCCGTTTGACGAGTTCGAGTGCCGTTTCGGATTTACCGACACCACTTGCCCCTTTGATGAAGACGCCGACCCCGTAAATATCGACGAGGACGCCATGCATCGCTGTCGTCGGAGCGAGTTCCGCTTCGAGGAAGTTCGTGATTTGAGATTCGACCGATGTCGTATGTCCCTTCGTCGTCAAGAGCGGTACGTTCGTTTCGTCAGCTGCCTTGATGATTGCTTCCGGTACTTCAAACCCACGCGTCACTAAAATCCCTGGTGTTTCATCCGTACAGAGGACGTTTGCCCGTTCGAGCTGTTCCTCATACGTCAGGTTGTTGAAAAACGTCAATTCTGTTTTTCCGAGGACTTGCAGACGTTCTGCTGGGTAATACGCATAATAACCAGCGAGGACAAGACCTGGTCGACAGAGATCAGCCGTCAAAATCGGACGATGTAGTCCTTCTTCTCCGGTGACAATTTTTAAATTGAATTGCTTTACGATTTCAGCTGTTCGCACTTTTGCTTGCACGCTCAATCAGCCCCTTTCACTTGAAGTATTGTACCATATTTTTGTTAAAATCAATGAATTCGATTAGAAGGGCAGTAACTGGGGGAAAGAATACAACAAAGGAGGTTTTTTTATGATGAATATGTCAGGTAGCGGCATCGGCTTAATCATTATCATGATTTTAGTTGCGATTGTCGCCATCCTTGGTCTCGTCTACATCATCATCTCGTTAATCGATATGTGGAAAGCTTATTCGCGTGATCAAAATCAGACATCGCTCTTATTTTTCATCATCTCACTGGTCGGAATCGTGCTGAGCGGTCCATTCATCTCACTCATTCTCGCCATCGTCTTTTATTGGAACCGGGCGCGTAGCAAAAGTTGGATGGGAATCGGCTTAATCATTGCTTCCATCGTCCTAGCGATTATCGGCGTCATCACGTTCATTTCATTCGGGTACGACATGAACAACTTCGACAATATGAACTGGGACGAACCGATGATGGATGAAGACTATAACTACTAATCAAAAAGAAAGGGATGCCATCTACATGATGCGCATCCCCTTCTTTTTGACTGTAGACACACTTTATTTTTTGATTGCGATGCTTGATCATCCATTTCCATCAGGAAGCGACAAAAAAATCCCGCCGGCTCCGGTTTCAGGAAGCAGGCGGGATTTTTGATTAAAACGCTTGTGGACTTAAGTGAACACCGTGCGTCACGGAAATCGTTCCCGTTTTCGTATCGGCTTCGACTTCAATCTTCGGCGTCCGGTCACGACCGGAGACGAAATGCAGTTTACGGTTCACGACATCTTTTTGGTCGCGAATCACTTCCATCTCATCGAGGTTACAATTCAACCCACCAAAGTTTGTTTCCAGCTCACCATATACTTCAGCGCCATGCGGCAACATCAAAGCGATGCTTCCCGCGAGTGACGACGCTTGAATCTTCGCGTCATGGGCTGTTTTTAGTTCACACCGGACATTGCCGTTCGCGGTTTTTAGCTCAGAACGTTCAAAAACTCCGTTCGCGATGATTTGACCATTCGCCGTCTTCGCTTTCAACATTTTGACTTCTGACTCTTCGACTTCAATCGAACCGTTCGCCGTTGAAGCTTTCAAATCCTCACTATAAAGATCGCGGACATGGATCCGTCCGTTCGCTGTCATCAGTTGAACGCTCGTCGCGTCAAGCGACGACAACGTAATCTCGCCATTCAACGTCTGTAACACGAACGCCTCGTAGTGACGACGCGGAACTTTTAAGTGGATCGTCGCCCGGACGCGTTTATCTTTCAAACGAATCGATAGCGTGTTAGCGGAGACGGAATGTTGAAGCGACGCTTGAAGTTGCTCGAGCGCTTGCTCCTCATTGACTTGGCGAAGCGGACGCCCCGTCACCGTCAACTCACACTCCTCTAAATCACTTGGTTCGACGACGGCATTGGCATTAAATAAATCCAAGTGAATCGTCTCTCCACTGAATGGGAATTGTTTGACGTACGTGACGTTCGGACCAGACGTCTGATTTAATGAGAGATCACTCTCTTTAATCCGGTTGACGAGACCATCAAAAGCAGACATCACTTTCGACGTCAGTGAATCAACCGTGTAATGATCGACGCGGTCGTACTGTTCCGGTTCATCGACATACTTATGATTACTTGCTGTCGTCGATTGTTGCTGATCGAGTGCTTCAAGGCGTTCGAGCTTATCGAGTGCCTCATCGATCGTCAACTTTCCTTCTTTTACTTGTTCAAGTATCAACTGACGCATATCTTGTTTCATGAACATTCCCCTCCTATTTTCTGAACACGCTATGACGCAGGAAAACTTATTCACTCTTTCGTTCTACTTCCCTTACTTCCCTTTTACGAATCCTCCGTCAAAAAAGTTTCATGATTCGATTCGGGCTGCGTCCCGTTCCAAAACAGGTGCCAAGTAATGTCCTGTATACGACTCCTTGACTTGCACGATGTCTTCCGGTGTTCCGGTCGCAACGATCATACCTCCACCATCGCCACCTTCCGGACCAAGATCAATCAAGTAATCCGCCGTCTTAATGACGTCGAGGTTATGCTCGATGACGAGGACTGTATCGCCGTTGTCGACAAGGCGTTGCAAGACTTTCAACAGGCGGGCGATATCGTGGACATGCAGTCCTGTCGTCGGTTCATCGAGAATATAAATCGTTTTCCCGGTCGACCGCTTATGCAGTTCCGACGCGAGTTTGACGCGTTGTGCTTCACCGCCCGACAGTTCCGTCGCCGGCTGTCCGAGACGCATGTACGTCAAGCCGACGTCAGCAATCGTTTGCAGCTTGCGGCTGATTTTCGGAATTTTTTCGAAGAACTCGAGTCCCTCTTCGACTGTCATCTCAAGCACGTCCGAAATCGTTTTACCTTTATATTTTACTTCGAGCGTCTCGCGGTTATACCGTTTCCCGTGACAGACTTCACACGGAACGTAGACGTCCGGCAAGAAATGCATCTCGATTTTAATGATCCCGTCTCCGCGACACGCTTCACACCGGCCACCTTTGATGTTGAAACTGAAGCGTCCTTTTTTATAACCGCGTAACTTCGCTTCGTTCGTCGAAGCGAAAACATCACGAATGTCGTCAAAGACACCGGTATACGTCGCCGGGTTCGAACGTGGTGTCCGACCGATCGGAGATTGGTCGATGTCGATGACTTTATCGATTTGGTCGAGGCCTGTGATGCCTTTATGCGCTCCCGGCTTTTCTTTTGCCCGGTTCATCTCATGCGCAATCGTCTTGTAGAGAATCTCATTAATCAATGTCGACTTCCCAGAACCTGATACTCCGGTCACGGCAACGAACAAGCCGAGCGGGATATCGACGTCGACATTTTTTAAGTTATTTTCTGACGCTTTTTTAATCCGTAACGCCCGTCCGTCCGGTTGTTTCCGTTCAGTCGGCACAGGAATGAACTTCTTCCCCGACAAATATTGTCCGGTCAGTGAATTCGCGTCGTTCATCAATTCTTCCGGTCGACCAGCCGCTGTGACGAAACCACCGTGATCACCGGCACCGGGTCCGATATCAATCAGGTAATCCGCTGCCATCATCGTGTCTTCATCATGTTCGACGACGATCAACGTATTTCCGAGATCGCGCATCGTTTTCAACGTACTGATCAATCGGTCGTTATCCCGTTGGTGTAAGCCGATTGACGGTTCATCAAGGACATAGAGGACACCTGTCAGACGGGAGCCGATTTGTGTCGCGAGACGAATCCGTTGCGCTTCGCCACCGGACAATGTGCCGGCAGCGCGGGAAATCGTCAAATAATCGAGACCGACGTTTTCTAAGAACGACGACCGTTCATGAATCTCGCGGACGATCATCCGTGAAATCGTTTGATCTTTTTCCGATAGTTTCGCCGGCAACTCTTCGAACCAGACGACGGCTTGCTTGACTGACATCTTCGTCACTTCTCCGATGTGGATACCGGATACTTTGACAGCGAGTGATTCGCGTTTCAGACGATGCCCTTTACAAGTCGGACATGCTTTTTTCGCCATATATCCTTCCATCTGCTCGCGGATGTAATCCGACGACGTCTCCTTGTAGCGACGTTGTAAGTTATTCAAGACACCTTCAAAGAACAGATCCGTGTTGCGGACCATGCCAAAGTCATTTTCATAACGGAAGTGAATTTCTTCTTTCGAGCTACCGTTTAAGATGATGTCGCGTTGTTCGTCTGACAACTGTTCGAACGGCGTATCCATGTCGATTTTAAAGTGCTCACAGACTGCTTTGAGCAGTTGCGGATAATATTGTGAGCTCGTTGGTTCCCACGCGACGATCGCCCCTTCGTTGAGTGACTTGTCTGCATGCGGTACGACAAGATCGACATCGACTTCAAGTTTCGTCCCGAGTCCGTCACATGAGGCACAGGCCCCGAATGGCGAATTGAACGAGAACATCCGTGGTTCGAGTTCTCCGATTGAGAAACCACAAATGGGACACGCATGATGCTCACTGAAAAGGAGCTCATTGCCATCCATCGTATCGACGATGACACGTCCATCCGCGAGGCGAAGTGCTGTTTCGAGTGAGTCGGCGAGCCGTGATTCGACGTCCGGTCGGACGACGACACGGTCGACGACGACTTCAATCGAGTGTTTCTTATTTTTTTCGAGTGCGATGTCATCCGTTAAATCAATCGTATCGCCATTGACACGGACACGGACGAAGCCCTCTTTTTTCAAATCTTCAAAGACTTTGACATGCGCTCCTTTTCGTCCGGAAACGATTGGTGCCAAAATCTGCAAACGCGACCGCTCAGGTAACTCCATCACTTGGTCGACCATCTGACTGATCGTTTGACTCGAGATCTCAATCCCGTGGTTCGGACAGATTGGTTTGCCGATTCGCGCATACAGCAGGCGGAGGTAATCATAAATCTCCGTCACCGTCCCGACAGTCGAGCGGGGGTTTTTACTCGTCGTTTTTTGATCGATTGAAATTGCCGGACTAAGTCCCTCAATCGCATCGACGTCCGGTTTATCCATCTGCCCTAAAAATTGACGTGCATAAGCGGAGAGGCTTTCGACATAACGTCGTTGCCCTTCCGCATAAATCGTATCGAACGCGAGTGACGACTTCCCGGATCCCGACAAGCCCGTCAAGACGACGAGCTGATCGCGTGGGATTTCGACATCGATGTTTTGAAGGTTATTGACGCGAGCGCCTTTGATGATAATCTTGTTTTTCTTGTCTCCCAACTTAGGCACCTGCTTTCAATTCTAATATAAGGTCTCGAAGCTCTGCTGCGCGCTCGAATTGCATGTCTTTCGCTGCCTGTCGCATCTCTTGATCCAACTGTTCGAGTAGCGTTTCCCGCTCCGGTTTTTTCAGTTTATTGAATTTCTCTAGTTTTTCGACCGTATCATCACTTTCAATCGTCGTACTAATGACACCGCGAACGTCTTTTTGAATCGTTTTTGGCGTGATGCCATGTTCTTTATTGAACGCGAGCTGAATGTTGCGCCGACGTTCCGTCTCATCCATTGCCCGTTGCATCGAATCCGTAATCTTGTCCGCAAACAGGACGACGTGTCCTTCCGAGTTCCGGGCCGCCCGTCCGATCGTCTGAATCAACGATCGCTCGGACCGTAAGAACCCTTCTTTATCTGCATCGAGGATCGTCACGAGTGACACTTCCGGAATATCGAGTCCTTCACGAAGCAAGTTGATCCCGACGAGGACGTCGTATTTTCCGAGTCGCAGGTCGCGAATGATCTCAATCCGTTCGAGTGTCTTGATTTCCGAGTGCATGTAGTTGACCTTAACACCGTGCTCTTTTAAATAATCGGTTAAGTCTTCCGACATTTTTTTCGTCAATGTCGTGACGAGTACACGTTCATTTTTCGCGACGCGGTCCCGGATGTTGTCCATCAAGTAATCGATTTGCCCCGTGATCGGATGAATCTCGATTGTCGGATCGACGAGTCCCGTCGGACGAATGATTTGTTCGACCATCTCTTTTGAGTGCTCGAGCTCATAAGGCCCCGGTGTCGCTGAAATATAGATTGCTTGACTGACCTTCTCTTCAAACTCTTCAAAACGAAGCGGTCGGTTATCTTTCGCTGACGGCAAACGGAACCCATGCTCGACAAGGACTTGCTTCCGTGCTTGGTCGCCATTATACATCCCGCGGATTTGCGGTAACGTGACGTGCGACTCATCGGCGACGAGCAAGAAATCTTTCGGGAAGTAATCGATGAGCGTATACGGCGTCGATCCTTCCGGCATCAAGTTTAAATGACGGGAATAGTTTTCAATTCCTGAACAGTAGCCCATTTCACGCATCATCTCGAGATCGTAGTTCGTCCGTTGCTCAAGACGTTGCGCTTCGAGTAACATCCCGTCTTCACGCATCTTCGCAAGTTGCGTCTCGAGTTCGACTTCGATGTTCGCGATTGCTTTTTGAAGACGTGTGTCCCCCGTCACGAAGTGGGACGCCGGGAAGATTGAGATATGTTCACGGTCGGCGATGATTTCACCTGTCAGCGGATCCATATCGCGAATCCGTTCGATTTCGTCACCAAAAAATTCGACACGGACACATTGTTCGTCTCGTGACGCCGGGAAAATCTCGACGACGTCGCCACGGACACGAAAGCGTCCGCGCTGGAAGTCGATGTCATTTCGTTCATATTGAATATCAATCAAGCGACGGAGCATCTCGTTACGCCCCATCTCATTGCCAACACGAAGCGACAACACATGATTGTTGTACTCTTCCGGGTTACCGAGACCGTAAATACACGAGACGGATGCAACGATCAAGACGTCATCTCGCTCAAACAAGGAAGATGTCGCCGAGTGACGGAGTTTATCAATCTCATCATTGATGGACGAATCTTTTTCGATGAACGTGTCCGTCGACGGGACGTACGCTTCCGGTTGATAGTAATCATAAAAGCTGACGAAGTATTCGACCGCGTTGTTCGGGAAAAATTCTTTGAACTCCGAGTACAGTTGCCCGGCCAGTGTTTTATTATGCGCCAGGACTAACGTCGGCTTTTTAATCTCTTTGATGACGTTCGAGACGGTGAACGTCTTACCGGTTCCGGTCGCTCCGAGCAACGTTTGATGCCGCTCGCCGTTCTTGACGCCGGTGACCAATTGTTTAATGGCAGCCGGCTGATCGCCGCCTGGTTCAAATGGTGACATTAACTCAAAATCCATCGCTAACTTCCCCCTCATTCCGTAAAAAATCTATCTTTATTGTATCACTTTACGAACAAACATTCGATTATGAAGTGCTCCTTCTAGGAAGTTACCCGTTTTTCCAAAAAAGAAAAAGTCCCAGTACGGATTATCTCTGAAAAAGATAAAGTTCACTCAAGAAACAACAACATCCCCTACCACTCACGTGATAGAGGATGCTCATTATTGAAGCGTTCGAATTTTAGTCCGGCGATTCCCCGGCTCACTGACGAACATGATGCCGAGTTCATGATGATCTTGTTCATAAAAAGCCCGTTGTGCAAACCGAACATCTCCATTATGATTCATCACTTCGAGACGTAAGTACGGTTTATGCTTTTGAATCGCTTCATAGAAGCTCGTCTCGGAATCAACAAAATCACCGTTGACCTTATAGATGGCTTCTCCGGGTACGAGCCCCATTTCTGATGCCGGTAATCCAGGGAACGTCCCCAAGATGACGACACCCCGTTTTCCATTGAGGAAAATCGGCGTCTCTGAACGATTCAAACGTTTGACCCGTTGGTGCAAGATGATGTGCAAGACGAGCAGGAGCGGTAGACCGAATAACCATTCTTCCCGGTTCGTCACGTACGCACCCAGTGTCAACAAAACCGCGAGTAACAATGTGATGACGCGACCCCGAATCAATGGACGCATCAACTCAGCCGGCAATTTTCCTGTGAACAGAAAACTGAAGCCGAGCGGGAAAAAGAGCACGAGCGGGACGTACTCCGGAAAAGCGAACCGCGGAAACCATTCCTCGAGACTACTGCCCGGAACAATGACAAGCAGCGGAATCAACCACAGTTTGTTCGCGGATAACCCACCGATGAAGCGCCCCCGCTTCGATAAGACGAGTGATGGGGACAACTGCTTTTGACCGCGCCAGGCGACGAGCACCAATTCTGCCAGCAGCGTCAAGCTCGCAAGCAATAGCAACGTCGTCGCGTCGACCTCTTTAATCCCGCCCACCCGGTCATCCGTCACGAACCACCCGATAAGTGCCAAAACGCTGAGCGGCCAAAGCGGCAAGTTAAACCGGACGACGCCAATCACCAATGTCACAGCGGCAAGCGCCGTAAAGGCGACAATGAAGACCGGGCTGACGGTCACCTGTAAACTCAAACTGATTGCAGATAAGACAATCCCGACGAGCAGACCGGGCAGTAACGTCTCAAAAATGTCGGTCCGTTGATTGCGTGATTTCGAGCGGAACAAGTTCCGTTCTCGCCTGACGCGACGAATACCGATTACAACACTGACTAGAATAGCTAACCACAGGATTGGACTAGCGATAAGACTAATCACTGTCCAACCGATTCCATCGAATAATTCCACGCCCATTCAGACCTCTTTCCGTGATTTATTCAGCGGCAACTTCAAGTGCCTTGATGCGTTGTACATCATTTTTCGAGTCTTCTAACTTTTTCAAGAGACGTGTCTCCATCTCGGAAGCCGTCACCGGGTCAATCTTACCCGTGACTTCGAGCTTGGCGTCTTTTTGAAGTTGTTCGACTGCTTGTTTCATCGTGTCGCCATAATACCCATCCTGCCCTTTCGGATCGTAACCGATCGCTTCGAGCACGAGATGTGCATTTTCGACAGATTTACCATAGTCCCCGACATTGAGCGCTTTGTCATTCGTCAATATTTTCGTGACATTGAAATACGCAGGTTGTTTGACTTCAACGGTCGGTCTAACCCCTTTTTTGTGAATCCAGTTCCCGTCTGGCGTCAACCATTTGTTCGTTGTCAGCTTCAGGTCACTACCATCTTTTAAGTCATACGCACTTTGGACGATCCCTTTACCGAATGATTTTGTACCGACAACTTCTGCACCAGCACCTTCTTTCAGACCAGCGGCTAAAATTTCTGACGCTGACGCGGAACCGCTATCTTCCAACACAACGATGTTATAAGGTTTCTTCGCGTCCGCCTTCCCGAATTCCTGCGTCCGGTCGCCTTTATTGTCTTCGACCTGGAAAATCGGTGTATCTTTCGGAATGAATGGCGCAATCATTTTCGAAACTGCCGTCAACAGTCCGCCTGGGTTTCCCCGGACGTCAATGACGAGTCCATCGATATTCTTCGCTTCAAGAGCAGCGAGTTGCTTTTCGAACTCTTCTGCAGTCGGGTCAGAGAACTGGGTCACTTGGAGTACACCAATCGTTTTCCCGTTCACTTGTTCGGTTTCCGAGTAGACGGTCTCAATCGGAATCGTATCGCGTTCGATCGTGATTTTCATCGGGTCTTGTCCCCCGCGTTGAATCGTCAAGACGACTTCCGTCCCTTTTTCACCACGAATCTTTTTGACAGCTTGATCCGTCTTTTGACCTTTCGTCGACTTGCCATCGATTTCTACAATGACGTCACCCGGCTTGATTCCTGCTTTTTCAGCGGGTGCCCCTTTAATCGGAGCGACGATGACAATCGCCTCACCCTTTTGCTCCAGCGTCGCGCCAATTCCTTCAAACGATGAAGACAGATTCGTGTTGAACGACGCCGTTTCCGATTCATCCATGTAGACCGAGTAAGGATCGTCAAGCACTTCCGTCATCCCACTGAGTGCTCCTTCAAGCAATTCTTGATCCGTGACATCTTCTAGGTAATACTGTGAAATCATTTGGCGGACTTGATCAACCTTTTTCCAGTCCCCCGATTCACCCGATGAACTGGTCGTCACCGTGTCGGTACCACCTGTTGCTAACATACCGACTGCGCCTGCCCCTAGGCCAAGTCCGAATGTACTGACTGCTATGACTGCCGTTGTAGATTTTTTCACGCTTGATTCCTCGTTTCCGGTGTAAACCTGCTATTTTTTTCAGTATAGCAAAAAAAGATAGGTTACCCTATCTTTTCGCTAAAGCGCTATAGGTCAATCAAAAGATGTACGGGGCTGGATCGACCGCATTCGGTTGTCCGACCGCCCACTCCCCTTGATGAATCTCAAAGTGAAGATGAGGACCAGTCGACCAACCTGTCGAACCTAACTTTCCGATGACCGTCCCCGGCATGACCGTTTGCCCTGCCTTCACGGCGACGGAATCAAGATGTCCGTAAACCGTCGTCCAGACTTTCCCGTCGATGAGATGGGTGATCATCACGACATTCCCGTATCCTGTCGCACTTCCGGCGCGCAGGACGATACCACCTGCCGCTGCCTGAATCGGTGTTCCTTTAGCATTGACGAGATCGATGCCCGTATGAATCTCTGACTTGCCGGTCAACGGATTGTTCCGTGGACCGAACGGGCTGGACACGTAACCGGAGACAGGTAATTGAAATGGCTTTGCATGATCCGTCGCAGATGGTACCGGCTGTTTTTTCGTCGTTGGCGATGTCGTCCGGTCCGCCGCCTGCGTGTCGTCCGCTTCCGCTTGCTCACGTTTCGCCTCGATACGGGCGCGACGTTCTGCTTCCGCCTTTATCTTTGCTTGTTCAGCGGCACGTGCTGCTTCTTCGAGTTCCGTCAGTTGCGTGCTAATCAATTGTTGCTGATCCGCTAAGATTTGGGCTTCTTCCGCCTTCGTGAACTGCTCCTGCTTCAATTGTTTGACCTGATCGTTCAATTGGACGACCAATTTTCGTTTCAACTCAGATTCCGCGATGATCCGCGTCTGCAGAATCAACAGTTTCCGTTGGTCTTTTTTAAGCTGACCGAGGATGAGTTCTTGACTTGCGCGTTGCTCCGTCAATTCCATGACATTTGCTTTATAGGCATTCAAAACACCATCATCTTGTTTAATGATTTCACTGACAGTACTAAAACGTGAGATTAAATCGCCAAAATCTTTTGAGTCGAGCAACACTTCGATGTATTTGATGTCGCCATCCCGCTGAACGGCACGAAGCCGGTTCCCAAGTAAATCTTCCTGCGCCCGTAACTCGGACAATGTTTGTTTAATCGCTTCTTCGATCGCTTGCAACTCTTCTTTTGATGCAGAAACAGCCGCTTGTTGATCTGCAATTTCACTCGCTAAATCATCCAAACGGCTGTTGACTTCATCCAAACGCTCCTCTGCGAGGCGGCGTTCTTTTTTCGTCAAGATTAACTTCTCAGATGTCTGATTCTGTGATCGTTCCGTCTCTTGCAGACGGGACTCGACCTCCTGTTGTTCCTTCAACAATTCTTCTTTAGACACGGCGTGAACGGATACACTTGAACCAACCAGGGCCAAGCTGAGCACAGCTGAACAGAATCGAACCTTCATGAGAAGCATCTCTCCTCTATATTTTGTTTTTGCGTAACTTATACTTTTAAGAAACGTCCGAGTGACGTCGTTGATCCCCATACTCCGATGAAGGCACCGAGCGCAAGTAAAATCAATGCGACTTGAACGGATAGTTCACCTGGTGGAATCAAGTTAAAGATTGATGCATTTAAAGATACGAGTTGTGGTTGAAGGGCATTGTATGTCACTTCATAACCAAAATAGACGACAGCGATTGGAATCAATGCTCCGAGTACACCCATCAAGAGTCCCTCGACGAAGAACGGTGCACGGATGAAGCCGTTTTTCGCTCCAACGAGACGCATGATTTCGATTTCCCGACGACGCGAGAAAATCGTTACTTTGATCGTATTCGAGATGAGGAACATCGCCATGAAGGTCAGACCGACAATTAAGATGATTCCACCGACGCGTACCCCTTCAAGGAAGTTGAACATCTTCTCGACGTAATCTTCGCCATACTCGACACTATCTATATTTTCCATTTTTTTGACTGTATTTGCAATAGTTTCTGTCTCATTTGGGGAAGTTGCTTTGACGATGTAGCGATCGTGAAGCGGGTTATCCTTCTCGACCGACTGGTATGCCTGCGATCCTTCTCCTAACTGTTCTTTAAAACGATTCAGTTCATCTTCTTTTGAACTATACCGGACAGACGCGACACCCGGCATCTGTTCTAATTTTGAACCAACGGCGTCGATTTTTGCTTGATCGGCCTCGCGTTCGACGAACACTTGAATTTCGACGTCTTTTTCGACGTTGTCTGAAATCTTGTTGACGTTGAACATGACCATCGCGAAAATTCCGACGAGTAATAATGTCACGGTTACGGCACTGACAGAGGCGAATGTCATCCAGCCGTTTCGGACAAGACCTTTCGACCCTTCCCGTAAATGACGGAATCCATTAAACTTCATAGCCGTACATTCCTTTCTCTTCGTCACGGACGATTTTTCCACCGTCAATCGCCAGTACGCGATGACGCATTTTGTTAACGATGTCTCGATTGTGTGTCGCCATTACGACCGTTGTCCCACGGCGATAAATCTCTTCGAAGACCTCCATGATATCCAATGCCGTATCGGGGTCTAAGTTTCCCGTCGGCTCATCAGCGATGACGAGTGACGGACGATTGACGATTGCTCGGGCAATCGAAATCCGTTGTTGTTCCCCACCCGATAACTCATCCGGATAGTTCCGTGCTTTATGTTTGAGTTTGACGAGATCGAGGACCTCGTTTACTTTTTTACGGATTTGCGCTTTATCGTCTCCGACAACTTCGAGTGCGAATGCGACATTTTCATACACCGTCAGTGACGGGAGGAGTTTAAAGTCTTGGAAGATGACGCCGATTTGGCGACGGAGTTCTGGAATTTGACGGTTTTTTAATTTACCGACTTCGATTCCTTTAAACAAAAATGAACCGCTCGTCGGTTTCTCTTCGCGGTACATCATCTTCATGAATGTTGATTTGCCGGCTCCAGAAGGTCCAACGATATAGACGAACTCACCTTGATTGATCGTCAAATTGACCTCACGAAGTGCAGTGACTCCGTTCGGGTATATTTTACTAACTTGTTGCATCTTGATCACTTACTTCACATCCTTATTTGATTACTGGGGGTGATCAGCTAGGTCTTAAAACCTACCGATTTCCATTATAACAGTCATAAAAAAAAACCACATTACAATCAAATGTCAATTCCGGCTGATTTTCATAAAAAAAGGGATAAGAAATGACGAACACATGTCGTGTCTGTCATCTCTTATCCCATACTTTCACATAGTTATGATTATTTCTTTTCTGCTAACCAATCAGCAACAGCAACGATTTCTTCGTCCTCTTTCAGGATTCCGGCAGGCATTTGCCCTTTACCGTTCTTGATGATGTCCTGGATCTCTTCAGACGAATACTTTGAACCGACTTTTGTTAAGTTTGGTCCAACATTTCCTTCTAAATTGTTACCGTGACATGAGGCACAGTTATTCGCGAAGATTTTTTCCGCGTCGACCGCTGTTTCTGTTTTTGAAGAATCATCATTCATCGATGTGTCTTCTTTCGTTGTATCCGAAGAACTAGAATCATCACTGCCGCAAGCGCCGAGTACGAGTGTCGCGCCAAGTCCTGCCGCGAGTAAAAGATTTTTTAACTTCATCCGTATACCCCCCTTAAAAAATACCAATCAACGTTCTTACCTATTAGAGTATAACCGTTCTTGATGTTTTCTAAGCGTGATTTCACAAAAACTTCACGTTTTCGATGTGTTTACGGAACATTGTGATACCGTTTGTCATCCGTGAAGCCAAGCCCGAGTACTTCATGGGCCTCACTGACGACAAGGAACGCTTCCGGATCAATGTGTTTGACGATTTCTTTCAACGTCGTGATTTCACCTTGACGGACGACGACCATCAGCATCGGTTTCCGTTTCCGTGTATAGGCACCCGCTGCCTCGATTTCCGTTGCCCCGCGATCGAGTGTCTGGAAAATCTCTTTAACAAGGGCTTCCCGTTGATCAGAAATGATGTAGGCCAGCTTATCGTTCGTGATTCCGAGCTGGACGATATCAATCATCTTAATCGTGATGAACAAAGCGACGAGCGCATACAGACCAATTTCGAGCGAGAAGATAATCGCGGCACTGATGACGATTGTCCCGTCAAGCAAGGCAATGCACAAATGAATCGGTAACTTCGTAAACCGGTGTAAAATCTGGGCGATTAAATCCATCCCGCCGGTCGACGCCCGACCTTTAAAAATCAGACCGAGTCCGATTCCGACGCCGGCCCCGCCAAAAATCGCAGCGAGCATCGGATTCATCGTCGCTGCCGGGACCTCGAACCGTTCATAAATCAAGATGACGACGGGCAAAAAAATCGATCCGACGAGTGACTTGACGCCGAACCCCATCCCGAGAATCATCCAGCCGATTGCGAGCAATAGGACGTTCGCAACGAGCTGGAACAGTCCGGGTGAAATCCCGAATAAATCATTCAAGACAATTGATAACCCACTGACGCCTCCTGAGGCGAGTTGATTCGGTGCGAGAAACAGACTGAACGCACTGGCGACGAATAATGAACCTAATAATAAATAAACATAGTCGCGAACGACTTCCTGACGCGTTGATGTCATGGCGTTGCATTTCCCCTTACCTTAAAATCTAGAACCCGTTTTTTATTTTAGCGCAAAAAGGGAAGTGACGACTAGCCCGTCCGACCAACTCGCAGTGGTTCTCTTATACCGCACTAAAGGGTTTCGGATAACGGACCGTCCCTTTGACGCCCGTTAAGCCATTTCGGACGAGCGGCATGACGAGAAATACTTCAGCCGGGACCGGGAATGGTGCTTCAATCCCGTAATCGATCGACCGTTCGAATCCGAACTGCGGATAATAACTGTCGTGACCGAGCACGACGATATGCTGTTCCCCTGCTTCCCGAGCGTCCTCGATGACTTGGCGGATTAATTCTGATCCAATGCCTTTACGTTGCCAGACCGGCATGACGCCGACCGGCGCCAATGCGAGCGACGGGACGTCCTCGATGTAAATCCGGCTCAACAAGACGTGCCCGACGATTTCACCCCGGTCGGCGACGGCGACCCGGCTGAAACGTGGTGCCGCCTCGTCGTCTTCCCGTAAGGCGTCGACTAAATCCGCTTCAGCCGCTTGTTCGAACGCCGCTTCATGCACGCGGCGAATCGCGGCTGCATCCTTAAATTTTTCCTGACGAATGATCATCTCATGTCCTCCTTTTTGAAAAAAACCGCCGACTTGACCGTCGACGGTAGGTGCTTCTTACATATTGAGTAAACGAAGGTAGGCATCGATGAAGCCCATGATGTCTCCATCCATTGCCCCTTGCGTATTCCCGACTTCGTAGTTCGTCCGGTGATCTTTGACCATGCTGTATGGGTGGAAGACGTATGAACGAATTTGGCTACCCCAGGCGATATCCGATTTTTCACCACGGATTTCGTCGAGTTTCTTTTGTTTCTCTTCGATTTCACGTTGGTAGAGTTTCGCTTTCAACATCTTCATCGCCGCTTCACGGTTCTTGATCTGCGAACGCTCTTGTTGACACGAGACGACGACGCCCGTCGGCACGTGCGTGATCCGGACGGCTGAGTCGGTCGTATTGATGTGCTGTCCACCGGCACCTGACGCGCGGTACGTATCGACACGGAGGTCTTCCGTCCGAATGTCGATATCGATGTCATCGTTGAACTCTGGCATGACGTCACATGAAACGAACGACGTATGACGGCGGCCTGACGAATCAAATGGCGAGATCCGGACAAGACGGTGAATCCCTTTTTCCGCTTTCAAATATCCATAGGCATTGTGCCCTTGAATACGGAGCGTGACCGATTTAACACCGGCTTCATCACCTGGTTGGTAGTCCATTGTCTCGACTTTCCAGCCCTGTTTGTCGCAGAAACGTTGGTACATCCGGAGTAACATCGAAGCCCAGTCTTGCGACTCGGTCCCACCCGCACCCGGGTGCAACTCAAGGATTGCGTTATTTGCGTCATATTCGCCGTTCAACAAGATTTGTAATTCAAACTCGTCGAACTTCTGTTTGATGTCACCGAGTTCCGACTCGAGTTCTTCTTGTAACTCGACGTCTGGCTCTTCTTTAATCAATTCATACGTCAAGACGATGTTTTCGTGTCCATCGGCGAGGTGTTGGTACTTATCGACCATCGCTTTTAAACCGTTCGACTCGTCAATGACTTTTTGTGCTTCTTCTTGATTGTTCCAGAAGTCCGGGAACGTCATCTCGTTTTCGAGCTCTTCAATCCGGGAAATCTTCGTTTCTAAATCAAGCGATGCCTTATATTCTCCGAGTTTCTTCTCCATCCACTCGGCGGTGTTGCGTATTTCTGCTAATTCCATTGTGTTCCACCTTCTCTTTCCGTCAAAAGAGGCAGGAATCTCCCGCCTCTTTCAGTCGATTCATCACTTATGCCTGACGGCCGTGACAGTTCTTATATTTTTTACCGGATCCGCACCAACATGGGTCGTTGCGTCCGATTTGGTCGTTCGGATTTTTGCGGACAGGCGCTTTTTTGATGACCTTGTCCTCTTTGCCTGAGACGGCAACTTCGTCCTTGACGACTTTTTCGCGTTTCAAGTTCGGGTCAAGATCGGCACGAAGGACGAATTGTGTCACTTCTTCCGCGATCGCCGCGTTCATCGTATCGAACATCATTGAACCTTCTGACTGGTATTCTCGCAGCGGATCGTTTTGACCGTAAGCGCGGAGATGAATCCCTTCACGCAACTGATCCATCTGATCGATGTGGTTCATCCAGTGTTGGTCGACGGCACGTAAGACGATGACTTTTTCAAACTCGTCAAATGCTTCAGCCGGTACTTCCGACCGTTTGTTTTCGTAGTGTGCGAACGTCCGCTCTTTGAGCAGTTCGATGATTTCTTCGCGTTCTTTGCCGAACAACTCTTGTTCCGTCACTTTTTCTTCGACGGCAAGTGTCTGGTTCGCCCAGTCCGCGAGTGCACCGATGCTCCACTCTTCCGGTACGAACTCGATTGGCGTGTACTGATGCACACCGGATTCAATCGTTTGTTCCATCATTGGACGAACGATGTCTGAGACAGACTGGGCGTCAAGGATCGCTGCCCGGTCCGCGTACATGACTTTCCGTTGATCAGCCATGACGTTATCGTAACCGAGAACTTGTTTCCGTGCGTCGAAGTTATTTCCTTCGACCCGTTTTTGAGCGGACTCGACGGCACGTGAGACCATCCGGCTTTCGATTGGTTGCGAGTCGTCCATTCCAAGACGATCCATCATCGATTGCAGGGAATCGGAGCCGAAACGGCGCATCAATTCATCTTCAAGTGAAAGGTAGAACTGGGATGCCCCCGGGTCACCTTGACGACCGGCCCGACCACGTAACTGGTTATCGATCCGGCGTGATTCGTGACGCTCTGTCCCGAGAATGTAAAGACCGCCTTTTTCGATGACGCCTGCACCGAGCTTGATGTCGGTACCGCGTCCTGCCATGTTCGTCGCAATCGTGACCGAGTTCGCTTGTCCCGCGTTCTCGATGATTTCTGCTTCCCGGGCATGGTTTTTCGCGTTCAAGACTTCGTGGCGGATGCCGCGCTTTTTGAGAATCCCGCTGAGGAGCTCAGACGTTTCGACGGCGACCGTACCGACGAGGACCGGTTGTCCTTCGCGGTTGGCACGTTCGATTTCGTCTGCAACAGCAGCGAATTTCCCGTTCATCGTCTTGAAAATCAAATCAGGCTGATCGTTACGGATGACGGGCTTATTCGTCGGAACGGGAACGACATGCATGTTGTAGATATTCCGGAACTCTTCTTCCTCGGTCTTCGCCGTACCAGTCATCCCGGCAAGCTTCGTATACATCCGGAAGAAGTTTTGATACGTGATCGTCGCTAGTGTCATCGACTCACGTTGAATCTCGACGCCTTCTTTTGCTTCAATCGCTTGGTGCAGTCCTTCTGAGTAACGACGTCCTTCCATGACACGACCCGTGAATTGGTCGATGATCATGACCTCATCTTCCCGAATCATGTAGTCGACGTCGCGGTGCATGACGGAATTTGCACGGAGCGCAAGACTCAAGTGATGGTTCAGTGCGACGTGTTCAAGTCCAAACAAGTTGTCGATGCCGAAGTACTTTTCAGCGCGGTCGATGCCTTGCTCCGTCAAGAGCACACTTTTCGTTTTGATGTCGACCGTATAGTCTTCATCTGCCTTCATCATCTTCGCGAACGTATCTGCTTGTGAGTAGAGGGCCGTCGATTTCTCAGCAGAACCTGAAATAATCAACGGTGTCCGTGCTTCATCGACGAGGATCGAGTCGACTTCATCGACGACAGCATAAGAAAGCGGACGTTGAACGCGGTCTTCTTTATACAGGACCATGTTGTCACGCAAGTAGTCGAAACCGAACTCATTGTTCGTTCCGTACGTGATATCACAGCTATAGGCTGCTTGTTTTTCTTGACGCGACATGCTTGACAGGTTCAACCCGACCGATAGACCGAGCGCCGCATAGAGCGGCTCCATGATGTCACGGTCACGTTTCGCCAAGTATTCGTTGACGGTGATGACGTGAACGCCATTGCCGGCGAGTGCATTCAAATAGACAGGAAGCGTCGCGACAAGCGTTTTCCCTTCCCCTGTCTTCATTTCAGCAATATCACCGTTGTGAAGGACATAGCCCCCAATTAACTGGACACGATAATGGCGCATGCCTAAGACACGCGTCGATACTTCACGACAGACGGCGAATGCTTCCGGTAAGATATCATCTAAATCTTCTCCGCCCGCAAGACGCGTCCGGAACTCTACCACCTTACCTTCTAATTCTTGATCTGATAAAGCACCCATTTGTTCCTCGAATGCTTCGACGGCGTCTGCCACTTTTTCTGCTTTTTTCAGGACACGTTTCGTCGGTGCGAATAACTCTTTTAGAAAATTAGCCATGCCATACAGTCCCCTTACTTCGAACGATTCTTTATATGAACAGAATTCCGAGATTTTTCCTTTATTCAGTGTACCGAATACAGCGTCAAATTTCAACAAGCGGACGACGTGACGTCTCGTCCTGTTCGATCTATGTAGCATACGCATCGACTAAAGATATAGTTTTCTAACATATCAAAAAGGGACCCACTCCTAAGAGCGAGTCCCTTGTACATTCATTATTCTGGTTCAATCAAGCCGTAACGACCATCTTTTCGACGGTAAACGACGTTCGTGTTACCCGTTTCAGCGTCTGAGAAGACGAAGAACGTGTGACCGAGCATATCCATTTGAAGAATCGCTTCTTCCGTATCCATCGGCTTGAGTGTGAAACGTTTTGTTCGAACGAGTTCGAGTTCCGCTTCATCCTCTTCGTAGACAGGTGCTTCTGCCTCCGGTCCTTCGAGCGTTTTGAAGTATTCGCCAATGCCGCCTTCTTTGGCGCGTCCTCTCCGGTTGATTTTCGTTTTATGTTTCCGGATTTGACGTTCGAGCTTGTCGACGACGAGGTCGATTGCTGCGTACATGTCGCCATTTACATCCTCTGCACGAAGCAAGAGATTTGGCATTGGAATCGTCACTTCGACTTTTTGTTTCTCATTGTTGACTTTGAGATTGACATAAGCCGTCTGCGCTTCCGTAGGAGTTGTAAAATAACGAGTTAACTTTTCAAGCTTTTTCTCGACGTAATCCTTGAGAGCATCTGTGACGTCCAAGTTTTCACCGCGAATGTTGTAGATCATGTAAACTCCTCCTTAAGTAACCGGTTGAACCTATGAATTCGATAAACTTCAGTCGTTTCCTTCTGAAGATTCAAAATTCTTTTGATTCGTATTTATTATACCACGATAAATGATACAAGGAAATGAAAACGATGACATTCTGTTGAACATCCTCCTTAATCTTTAGCGTACTATAATTGTTTTACGTGTTGATATTAGCGTATATACCCTTACGAAACTAAATCGAAACAAAAAAACCGCCTTTAGACAATGCCTAAAGACGGTGGCGGCTGCTATTCGGATTAAAGTTTTGATACGTTCGCAGCTTGTGGGCCACGATCGCCGTCAACGACTTCAAACTCAACTTCTTCGCCTTCTTCAAGTGACTTATAGCCGTCTGCTTGAATTGCTGAGAAGTGGACGAAAATGTCTTTTGCGTCCGATGTCTCGATGAAGCCGTAACCCTTTTCAGCATTAAACCATTTTACTTTACCTTGTTCCATTCGAATTCACGTTCCCTTCGCAAACCAGAGTTCGAGAGCAAGCTCTCTACCGCTTAGTCTATCAAAAGAAGGAATTATTGACAATTGAAAATTCTGATTATTCTATTAGTAATTCTCCGAAAGAATTTGATGTCTATTTCATTGTTCTAAATTTCAAAAAATTACATTGTCATTACATTTGTAATATTGTATTATATATTTAGTATTTACCTGTTTTATCCATTGTCCTATTGAGGAGGATGTAGTCGAATGCGACCATTCCAAAATGACGAAAAGTACAAAATCACCAGAAAAACCATTGCTATTTTGCCCTGCTACGACATGATGAAACAGTCCATCATCGTCCTAGAAGACGGCTCAACGATCATGACCCCGCTTCGTCCGTATCAACTCCTGCAGCTATCTTGCAGGCAGTACAACAGTTCCATCGAGGAACGGATCGTCACAGCAAAACGTGTCGCTTCCGTCAAAGGAAAAGTTCCAGTCGTCATCGAACCGACGCTCGGTCTTGTCTTTTTCCCTACGAAATCACCAAAACGTGATGATTGCGAGTGGTACGCCTGGAGCCACATGTCCGACGTCATCGAGGAAGACGGACAAACGAAACTCCAAACTCGTAATGGCATGATCCTTCCTGTAAACGCCTCTCCTTACATCGTCCGTAACCAAATGAAAGCAACTGGCGAGCTGATGGCTCGTTACCAACAATTGAACGCGATGACACTAGAGGAACGCTTTAATTCAATCAAACATTAAAAAAAACGGGTTGGGCGATAATTTCGCTCAATCCTTTTTTGTTTATGCCGATATATAATAAGATGAAGAAATTATGAAACAGGAGGTGCCTCGATGAACATCCAGTTGCAACCAAATAGTCCGGCCGTTCCGTCGCCACCGACGACATTGTCCGACAAAAAGACGTATAGTGGGACCGTCCTTGAAAAAACGGGTCCACATACAGCGCTCGTCCAAGTCGGACGCGACCAAATCGAGATGACGTTCACAGGTGACGTCCCAACAGGAGACTTCCAGTTTAAGGTAAAGGGAGCGACAGCAGAAGGCTATTTGATTGAACAGTTGACGGATACCCCGGACACAGCGCCGGCAGGCTCCGTCAAGACCGATGCAACTGGCATCGATCCGACCTTGCTCGACGAATTGCCACAAGACTTAAAACAGGCTGTCGCCCGACTGCTTGCGACAGGACAATTGCCGCAAACGAAGGAAACCGTCGCCCGGCTCGTCGCCGCTCTCCAAGGCACATACAAAGATCTTGTCGTCGCTCTCGTCTCACGCCCTTCCGACAGTGCCTTGCCGACAGACGTCGATGCGTTGATCAGCAGCCTGCTGACTGAAACGGATTCACTCGTCGACCTGTTACCGGAACGTCAGGCCGTCGTCGATAAACCGACACTCGGCACGGCCATCGCGCTCGACGTTGCTCGAACGACCTTGCCGACACAAGCAGACATCGAGCAAGCGAATGCGCCAAGACTTCGACAAATCGTGAACCACCTGCCCCTGAACGAGCAAGGCGCGATTGTCGAAACGATCGAACGCGGTGCGTTGACACAGGCACGGGAGCAACTGCGCCCGCATTTCCCCGTCACGCTCGAAGCGCCGGAACCGACGAAGCTCGAGCAGTTAACGGCATTGACCGCTGCGCGCCAGACGACGGAACCCGCCCGGTCGGCGTTGACCGTCGTCCGCGAAGTCACGCCACGACTGGCCGAGATGACGAACGACTTCCGGAGCAATCAGCGAACGATTGTCTCGCAACTTAAACAGATTGAACCGCTCGTTGAAGGGCGTCCGGCTCAGATGGCACAAGTCATCGAGAGTACGGCGAACCGGCTTCGTCAAACGTTCCAACAGACGGATGCGATGCTCCATACATCGATGCGTGACGAAAAACAATTGATTCAGTGGCTCTCGAAACTGGAGCGCGGTGCCGATCTTGCCACGACTGGTCGCGGGACGGAAGCAAAAGTACTTCTCCAGGAAGTAAGGGTCGGGTTCGAAGCGTTCCGCTTCACACCGGCGAACGTCCGGACGGCGTACTTACCGGAGCTCAATCAACCGGTTCGTCCTGTCAGCGGACAAACACAGTCCTCACAAACATCGAGCCGCCCGCTGCCATATGAACCAAGCCAAAACAGCCCGCGCGTCTTACAGGAGACGGTTCAAAAGACACTCCAACTGCAGACGGCCGAGTTGAAGCTCGCGACACCAGCCGCGAACCCGGAAGCAGCAAAGCTGCAAACGTTCCTGACGACACAACAGCAAGTCAATAAACCGGATGCCAGTCAACAGCTGCAACAATTGTTGCTCGCCCTGCCCGTCCAACTCGTCGAAGGGACGGCCGGCTTACACGTCCACCTGCAAAACAAACGCCCGGACGAAGTGATCGACTGGGAAAACAATACACTTTATGTCCAGCTTGAGACACCGCGGCTCGGCGACATCAGCGTCCGCGTCGAAACGGTCAACCGCAAGATGCAGATCACGATCGAAAATGATTTACCGATTCTCGAACGGCTGGCGACGCCGTTCCTCGAGCGGACGACCGACGCTTTAGCCGCGACCGGCTTTCAAGACGTCCGGATTCGCTTCAGTCCGTTCACGAAAGAACACGTAACGGAAGAACCTGTTAAACCAGCCGACACACCTGCCGGCTATGATTACCGGATTTAAGGAGGAGCCATGTATCAAAAAATCGATTTAAAACATCGGAAATCCGCTGCCGTCCTGCGGTATGATGAACAAGCAGGCAGTGCGCCAATCGTCGTTGCCCGGGCGACCGGACAAGCCGCCGACAGGATTCTACAGGAAGCGCGCGCCAGTGGTGTCGCGATTGAACACGATACGTCGCTGCTCGGACACTTACTTGACCTTGATCTCGGAACAGCCATCCCGCCGCAACTTTATGATGTGATGGCAGAATTATTATTGTTGATTGAAGAACTCGATCACGCGAAAGGACGGGACTGATGACAGAACAAGAACTGTTTCAAATGACACCGCAACAATTAACGGAAACGATGCTGCAAGGACTCGTCCTACAATACGACCGGTCGTTACTCGCCCGCGATGAACACCGGTTCGATGAAGTCAACGAACGATTACAAAAAGTCTATCAACTCTTAATGAAACTTCAGGCAGGTCTAAATGACGACGGTGGCATCATCACCGCGCAACTCGACGCCCTTTATCACTACTTAGCAGACCAGACATTACAGGCCTACCGGACACCACTTGTGTTAGACAAACTGCTCCAACTCGCAGAAGAATTACTCGTCACGTGGCAAGCCGCCAGTCTGAAAAAAGAACGACCGCTCGTCCGGGCGGCACACCATGAACGGTATGAAGGGATGGATTATTAATGCGGATCACCAATAACGTACAAGCACTCAAAGCGTACCGAAACTTAAGCGCTAACCAGACAAACGTCAAAACGACGATGGATAAACTATCAAGCGGTCAAAAAATCAACCGCGGAGCGGACGATGCAGCCGGTCTCGCCATCTCTGAGAAAATGCGAAACCGTCTCAAAGCGCTCGATAAAGCCGAACAAAACGTCCTCGACGGCATCTCGATGGTCCAAACGCTTGAAGGCGGAATGAGCGAAACCCATAACTTATTACAACGGATGCGCGAGCTCGCCGTCCAGGCCGGCAACGGGACACTGGCGTCCGAGGACCGGACAGCAATCCAAGAAGAGATCAACCAGCTGACAAATGAAGTCTCACGGATTGCAACAACGACCCAGTTCAACGGCAAAGATTTGTTGACAGGAAACTTCAGCACGGAAGACAATGCCATCTTCATCCAGACGAATGCCGGAGCAAACGAAGGCATTTCCTTGACGATCGACGACGTGCGGGCGCAAAGTATCGGCATCAGCTCGACTACCCAGCCGAACGCCGACGTCCGCAAGCTTGATGTCCCGAGCGTCGCTGGTACACCCGAATATGCGCTCAGCGTGATGACAGAGCAGGATGCGAATGATGCGATCAGCCGTTATACCCAAGCGATTGATACGATTTCAGCGCAACGGTCGAAACTCGGCGCCATCCAAAACCGCTTCGAAGCGATGTCGTCCGTTCTCAGCGTCAGTAAAGAAAATTTGACGGCATCGGAGTCACGGATTCGCGATACGGATATGGCGCGCGAGATGATGGAATATGCAAAATACAACATCTTGAACCAATCCGGAATGGCGATGATCGCCCAAGCGAACTCCTTACCGCAAGGCGTCTTACAACTACTCAACTAATCAAGGAGGACGACAGCCATGGATATCCGGCGCATCCAAGAAACGAGCCGCCTGCAGACACCGAAGACCGGACCACGCGAGGTCGAGGCGTCGACGACGTTTTCTGCGTTGATGCAAGATAAACGTGAACATAAAGGGTACGAGCGGCTTCAGCAAAAATTGACGCTCGTCGAAGAGCATGGACAATTGCTCGCCGAGAGCCAGACGATCGAGAACCTCGAGAGCTACAAAGAGAAAATCAAGGACTTCCTAAAAGACGCCCTTGATCAATCGCAACAGCTTGAGGAAAAACGCGGCTTCAATCGGCGCGGACGGACGAAAATCTATAAAGTCGTCGAACAGGTCGACGCGAAGTTACTCGAACTGACGAACACCGTCATCTCCGGCGAATCACGCCGCCTTGATATCCTCGATCAAGTCGGGGAAATCAAAGGGATGCTCGTCAACGTCTTCGTCTAAACTCAATCAGTTAAAGGAGCCAGTACCATGGCCGAAATCTATTCAAAAAAGTGTAAATGTACGTATTGTCTGAAGGAGACGGAGACGAAACGTGTTTTGAGTCGACACATCCGAATTAAAAGAACAGACTTAGATGGATTTATTCACTATGAGGGCCCGAACGTCTATTATTATGAACCAGTCCAGTGCATACATTGCCGGTTCATCTTTCATGAAGCCTTCGAGAAACTACGTCCGGACACGCGTGAGACACTCGAGACGAACATTTTGCCTTCACTGCCCGTCTTACCCTTCGCAGCGACGGAGCGGACAGCAGAGCAGGCCTTGCAGCTCTATAAGCTCTGCCTCTACACGGCGCAAGTGACAAAACAAAAAGACAGCATCCAAGCGATGCTTGGCGTCCGACTCGCCTGGTTAAACCGATTGCTAGAAAATAAAGAGCAGGAAGTGCTTTGGATGGAGCGGGCGGTCGAGAAGTACGAAGCGCTTTATCTGGATTATACAGACGCCGTCCGGACTGGTATTCCCCATGATGTTTTGCTACTGCGGATTGCAGATCTTTATGCAAGTCTCGAGCGGACGGATGATGCGAAGCAATGGTACAGCCTCATCTTCCAAAGTCAAAAAATATCTGACCGGATCAAAAAAGACGCCCGAGAACATTGGGAACTCTATCGTGAACGGCACTCTGTCTAAATCGACTATTCGCCAACAAAAATAAGCCACCTGACTCGCTTTTACAACTGCGAATCAGGTGGCTTATTTAATTAGAAAAGGATATCCATCACGGATGCCCTTTTGTTACGACTCACGTCGATATTTTTCTTCTTCATAGACGTCCGGTTCGTCAGAAATCGGGCGTTCTGCTTCTTCCCAAGATTCTGACTCGACGTCCGGTTCGATGAATTGATCATACGAACCATCCGATCGGTAAAACGGTTTTGGCACAGTACGTTTTTTCTCTTCACGTTTAGTCACGCAAGATCCCTCCCTAAAATAAGAAAGTTACTGACGAGAATCAAAATATGGTGAAAAACTACCTTCTACTTCTTCGTACGGGTCGATATACGATTTCCGACTGATTTTCGTCTGTCGGAGTTGATTGATTTGTACCCCTAATTTAGCGGTTTCTTCGGATAATTTCAAGTCCAGTTTCCGACTTTCCGCGACGAGTTCTTGAATGACCGCCTGGTTGGCACCGGCAAGTAAGTTCGAATGAGCGGCAATGAACGCTTCCCGTTCATTCAGCAAATTTTGAATCTTGCTGAGCCATTCGTCATAGACTTCCTCTTCCGGTGTCTGCTCAAGCAATTCCATCAAGTGTTTCGTCTTCAGGCGCAGCGGATTGAGTGGACTCATCGCTGACGCGCGAGCTTCATCGCTTCTTTCCACGTCTCACGGAATTCTTCCGCGAACCCAATCACTTCATCGATTGCAACGACATCGTTTTTGACATTTGCATCGACAAGACGGTTTTGCATATAGTCGTACAGATTGTTCAAGTCTGTCGATAGGGAAATTGATTTATTTAATGTCAGTTGTAATTCCATAATGATGGCCTGCGCCTTTTGGATGTTCGTATTTTTTTGTTCGATCAGTCCCTGCTCGATCGACCGTTTCGAAAGCATCGCGAACTTAATCAGCCCTTCATAGAGCATCAACGTTAAATCTTGTGGCAATGCTGTTGTAACCGAATTTGATTGGTACGTTGCATATGGGTTCATCGTCTGAAGTCCTCCTTATTGTCCTAAGTAATTCGCAAGTGTCGCTGATTGACTATTCGCTTGGTTCATCGCCTGTTCCATTGCCGCAAAACGACGATAATAGGCATTTTCTTTTTTTGTTAGTTTATCTTCCCAAGAAAGGATACTCTTATCGACGTCAGCAAGTGATTTCCCGAGTCGGTATGTCGTTGCAACAGCACCATCAAGCCCAGCGACCTTCGAAACTTTATCGCGCATCGATGTCGCAAACCCTTGAATTTGCCGCGCAAACCCATCTAACCCACTTCCGCTTGTAGAAGTTCCATCGGGAGCATCCGCCGTAAATAGCTTATAGACACCTTCTGGTTGTTCCTCCAGCATTTTCTTGAGTTTCGTTTCGTCAATTTTAAGTTTGCCACCGTCGCGGAAATCACTTGTCGTCGTAATTCCGATTTGCGACATGTAGTTTAGAGCAATCGTGTCCGTTCCTGACTGGTACGTATATCCGGTGTCAATTTTCGATGAGATTGCACTGCGGAATGAATTCATTCCATCGCGCAAGAAACTATCATTCTTTAAGACGCCACTCATCGCTTTTTCTTCCCACTTCTTGACTTCGTCTTCACTCAATTCTTTCCGCTGATCATCTGTCAAAGGTTGGAAGTCACGATACTTCTCTTCGTTGACTTTTTTGTTCATCTTATCAATCATGTCGTTATATTTATCGACAAATTTTTTGATGGAATCGAAGTTAGCCTGCGTATCAACTTTTGTGTTGAGTGTGATTGGTGAATCCGACGTACCATTCAAAGTAATTGTCAGACCATTTTGTGAAAATGTATTTGTTCGTTGTTCCAGTTCCTGTCCACCAATCGTATACTTAGCATTCTTTCCGTCTTTCCCTAAAACAGGATCTGCTGAATTCACCTTTTCAATTGCTGTATTAGCATCTGTAATTGAGATATCAGCTCCACTCGGATTAAGTTTTCCAGTACTTGTTTTTGTCATGACGAGTTTCCCGGTAAGGTCATTGTAAACTGCACTCATACCAAGGCTTGTTTTACTATTGATTGCTGCCGTCAAGTCAGTGAGTGTTTGCGTCGAATCAAGCGAAAGTGTTTCACTGACTGCGGTTCCGTCGGCAGAAAAAGTGTTGATTTGAACGTTTATTTTACCGTTGCCGTCGGCAGTAAATAAGCCACTATCAGCAAGCGTCGTACTACCTGCTTGTCCAGGCACAGTCTTCATCGTAACAGAAGCTGATGATGCCAATTGACCTACTTTATCAATTGTGACACTCCCAGTAGTTGCAGCTGGACTTGCCGTTACCGAAACCTTTGACGTATCAGAACTCGTGACGGTCTTTGACATATAGTTTTTTGATAACAACATGTCGCTCGCAGCTGTCCGTAACTCAAGTAATCCCCGATTCATCTCACGGTAGGCATCGCGTTGCCACGTCAAGGTTTGTTTCTTTTGCGCTAAGCGATCGACGGGTGCCCGTTCCGCCTGCATCAATTGTTTAATCATCGTTTCTGTATCAATCCCACTTGCGAGACCACTTATCCGAAGTCCTGCCATCCAATCAGTCCTTTCCCGTTAAATCCGTTTATCGATCAGTTGATTAAATTCCATGAATGCCGCAAAAAAATCCAACTCTTTTTTACTTGGGATTTCTTGCACGACATTGTTGTTCGTATCAACGACTTGAATGTAAAATTCATTCAGTTTTTCATGTTTGACAAACTTTAGACCGGTGCGCTGCGTTTCTAATTGTAAATTTGCTTTATCAATCGCCGTCTCAAGTTTCGTTACATGTTGCGGCGTCGGTAAGATGACGATTCCGTCTTGCGCCAGTTCCTCTTGATTCGCTTCAACGAAGACGTTCCGCGTTGCTTCGTAAGGCAAGACATTTGCAGGCAGGTGAAGCCGAATTTCCGTATTGATGGAATTCATAGACAAACACTCCTTATTTATTCTCTATTTAGTATATCGGTCCAGACGATTCTTTTTATTAGTTTTTCTTTAAAGTTCTTAAAATCGGGAATAAAGGAACATACGTTCTTTTATTTAGAAGGAGGAGTTTTAATGTTACTTAACGCACTAACTAAGTCACAACAAGCTATCTTACTGGGGAGTATCTTAGCCGATGGCGAAATCACGAAATGTTATCCGCAGTCACGTCGGAAAAACAATAGTTACCGTGAGCATTTTGGAGAGTCACAACGCTTCTATCGGGAGTGGAAAATGCAACAATTACCTGACTTACTTTACATTCGTCAAAATTATTTAGTTTCAAAATCTCTTCCACTCTTGACTGAGCTATACCCATTATTTTATCCGAAGCACTTGAAAGTGATACCGATGTCCTTACTTCCACGTTTTCAGCATCCGTTATTCTTGTTGACGCTTTATTTAGATGACGGTTCATTAATGATTTCAAAACGATTAAATCGAAAAGGTCAACTCTTCGTCACCCCTTCGATTGCACTTTATTTACAGTCCTTCCCTTTATATCAGTTGACGCTTTTCTGTCGATGGTTAAATGAGACATTTTCGCTGAATTTTCGATTATCCAAAACACCGAACGGAAGCGGTTATTTCCTAAAAACAACTCGTGTAACGGATGCTCTCGATTTCTTACATCTGCTTGCTCCGTATACAACAGCTTTACCGAATTTTTCTTACAAATTGAATTGGTCAATTCGTCTTGAACAACTTAACCGAGACTATCCCGATCATGAAGTCGTAGCATCAAGTCCGAGTCGACCTTATACAGTCGATGAATGTTTAACCATCCTTCAGTTAAAAGAACAAGGCCGGACGACACAAGCGATTGCCGATGAACTAAATCGAACATACTGGTCCGTCACTTATAAATTCGGACAACTAAAAAAGGCCACGGAACGAGTCCATGACCTTTAAGTAAGCTATACGACCAATTACGATTAACGGAGTAATTGGAGAACGCCTTGCGGCTGTTGGTTCGCTTGCTACGCGCATTAGCTTTCGCTAATGATAAGACTATATCTTCATCCTAGATACACTAGGAGCTGGGCGCTTCCCCCGCCGCTTACGGAGTACGGATTTCATAACCATCGGACATGTCCATTAGGTCGTCTATCCTAGTCGTTGAACCTTCACCAAGGTTTCCCTACAGGTGCTTGGCTGCTGATTGTCCAATCCTTGACGTTTTTCAAAACGGTCACGCTCGCCGTTTCCAGCCACGTTGTCGTACATCAAGGCTCTCAGGAGTTCCAGCAATTCACCCAGTCATGCTCTGATCAGTTACCTAATCAGACGCCCGGTGGAATCAAATTACCGAAGGAGTTGTAGCACGCCTTGGGGTGTTTGATTCGATTGAGCCAACATTGCTTGTGCAGCCTGTGCAAGAATCGAGTTCTTCGTTTGGTTCATCATTTCTTTAGCCATGTCAACGTCACGGATACGTGATTCCGCAGCTGTCAAGTTTTCAGAAGATGTTTTAAGGTTATTGATTGTGTGCTCGAGACGGTTTTGTGAAGCACCTAATTTTGAGCGTTCTGCTGAAACTGTTTCAATTGCACTATTAATCTTTTCAACAGCAGCGTTAGCTGCAGATTGAGAAGAAATATCAATTCCACCAGCTACTTCAGCTTTATTACTCAAAGCACTATTTGCAAAAGCTGCACTAGTAGAAGAATTTTTATTAATAGCAATCGTAGCAGCAGTAGAGGTAGTTGCCGTACCTGTACCTGAGCTTAAGTTTCCGTTAAGTTGAAGCTCAACACCGTTAAATTTACTTACGTCAGTAAACTTAGCTGATTTAGCATTTCCTTTAACATCTACAGTTTCAACTGTCGCACCACTTGTTGCTGTTAATCGTACAGTATCTTGAGTTCCTCCAGTTAACGTACCTGTACCAGTTCCTGACCCAGTTGTTGCACTTCCTGTTGCTGCAAATCGTACATCAGTAATTCCCGCTGTCGTTAGAGCAGCATTTAATGCAGTATTTACAGTAGCAGCTGTTGTTTCAGTAGTAGAAGTATCATTTACTTGTAGTGCAATAGTTTTATTAGTTTTATCAACTGTTGCAGTTGCCGCTGAAGCTGAAGCTGTATTGCTAACTGTTATCGTATAACCATTCAATGAATCTGAGTTATCAGCAGTGTTAAATGTAAAGCCAGCTGCGGTTGTAGTAGCAATTGATCCTTGAGCTTGAACAGCTGCAGTAACTGCAATTGATGCTCCGTCAACAACTCCAGTCCCTAAATTACCAGAAAACTTAGCGCCAGTAACGTTTGTCGCAGAAGATACAGTTCCTACTGCTACATCTCTTGTTACGCCAAGCGTTTTTGCATCCATTGCATTGATTTCAACAGATAAATTTTGATCTTTATTAGCTCCAATATGGAACTTTACATCACTAATGTTTCCAGATTTAATCCCGCCATCAAGTAGTTTTTTTGTATTGAATTCTGTATTGTTAGAGATACGTGTAATTTCAGAAGCCAATTGGTCAACTTCTTTTTGTAGTTCACCACGATCTGAGTCAGTGTTTGTATCGTTTCCTGATTGAACTGCTAATTCACGCATCCGTTGAAGAATATCGTGTGTTTCGTTTAATGCACCTTCAGCTGTTTGGATCATTGAAATACCATCTTGTGAGTTTTTTGATGCTTGATCAAGTCCACGAACTTGTCCGCGCATTTTCTCAGAAATTGCAAGACCAGCTGCATCATCGCCCGCTTTGTTAATGCGAAGACCTGAAGCGAGTTTCTCCATTGATTTACTTTGAGCTGCAGAAGCGCTCGAAAGTTTGTTGTGTGTGTTTAGTGCTGTAATGTTGTGATTGATAATCATTTTAAGTTTCCCTCCATAGGAATATTTTTTTTGTCTCTTTGAAGATCCTTCTTCTCCGAGATGCGCCCCCTGGCCGGCCCAAGAGTAGCGCGGTGGTTGTAGTCGATGACTGCTTCCACTCTATATATCGTCGCCCTGCAGAAATGTTTAACAGTTTCTCTCAAAAAAAATAAAAAAATTCAAAAGAAAAATCGCAGACGGGACTTCCGCCTGCGATTCTTAAATTAGAGACGCGTTGCTCCTGTTTCTTCCTGCAATTGTTCTGCGACTGCGACCAACTCTTCCATCGCACCGTTGACTTCACTGAGTGATGCTGCCTGATGACTTGAAGCTTGTAAGACTTGTTCGGCATGTTTTGATGCTTCTTCGACCATCGCCAGGATGTTCGCCGTCGTCAAACCGACTTGGTCAATCTCCTTGTCTGATTTTACGACAAGTTGATCGACCGATTTAACGCGTGAATAAACATGTTCTGTCGAATGGTGAATCTCTTCAAATGATGATCCTGCTTGTTCGACAAGTCCGACACCGGTCGCGACTTCTTTTTGGACGTCCGTCATCGCATTCGCTGTATCGTTGACGAGACGTTTCACACCGGAAATCAAATCAGTGATTTCTTTTGCTGACGTCGCTGTTTGTTCCGCCAGTTTCTTGACTTCCGCTGCAACGACGGCGAACCCACGACCGGCTTCTCCGGCACGTGCTGCTTCAATCGAGGCATTCAAACTGAGTAAATTCGTCTGTGCTGAAATGTCACTGATGACATCGGTAATCCGTGAAATTTCACCCGTCATGTCTGTTAAACGACCATTGAGTGTCGCCGATTGCTCCATCTTACTTGAAATCATATGCATCGCTTCAACGGAATCCGTTGCAAGTGTCTTGCCGTTCTCGGCTTCCGTCTGCATGACGGTCGCGGATTTCAAAGCTTCGTTCATTTCTTTTGCGACTTCATCCATCGTCCGTTTGACGGCACCGAGCGCATCCATCGAGAGGTAGGCTTGATCGACGTTTTCGTTCATCTTCGTCGAGAGCTCCGCCATCGCAGTCCGGATGCTTTCACCTGACGCATTGCCTTCCTGGACGGCTGCCGCGATTTCTTGGGCAGATGCCGTCAGCTTATCGCTTGAGCTGCCCATCTGTGTCGCTTGCTTGCGGATATGTACTACCATCACTTCAAGTTCATGCATCAATTGATCGACTTCGTCACCACGCTTCGCTTCTTCGAAATCCACATCAAAGTTACCGTTCGCGACTTCACGTGCTGTTTGTGTCGCTTTTTCGATGGCTTTGATCGGCTGACGGAGAATCAATTGAATCAACAGTGATCCGAGAATCGACAAGACTAACCCAATGCCAGCTCCAAATAAAATCGCCTGGTTTTCTGCGACGTCGACTCCACGCGAGAGGAATAATGTCAGCTGGGCAGAAATTCCGCCTGTAATGATTGAAATCACGAGAACCCATACAAATAACCGAATCTTTAAATTGCTACGTAACTTACTCATATCCGTAACTTCCTTTCCTGATTCTTTTCTCAACATTCTCCTTATCGGCAAGATATGAGAACGCTTTAATAGAATTGACCTGATTTCAAAGTCGATTCAATGATTAATTTGTCACAAAATAACAATTCCTTTCATTCTGCTTCTTACTTCATGAAAAAACCGTCCGCTTTGTCATCTAAACATGACAAGGCGAACGGCTGATGTTTTACTTACGATCAATCTCAACGTACTTATACGAGATGTCTGTCCCGACGTTGTGGCGGGCGAGGTGTGTGACTTCTGTGTTTTGCAAGAAGGCATTTTTGCGTTGGTAGACCGGCGAAATCGCTTGATCGTCGAGCAACAGCGATTCAGCTTGGCTCAACAGTTCCAACCGTTTATCTTGATCGAGTTCTTTTTCTGCCCGCTTCAAGAGACGGTCATACTGTTTGTTCGAGTAATCCATCATGTTGAACGGATTTCCGGTCATGAACAAGTTCAAGTACGTCGTCGCGTCTTGATAATCCGGTGCCCAGCTCGCGAGTGATAAATCATAGTCCCCTCGTCCTTCACGGGCAAGACGTTCCTTCTTCGGCAATGGCAAGAGTTTAACGTCGACGTTTTGACGTTTGAGCGTTCCTTGAATGTACTCACCAATTTTTTTCGAGACGTCATCGTCCTCGATGATCATCGTCAATTCTAGATTTTGCGGTTCGAGGACTTTCTTCGCTTGCGCTTCGTCGAATGATGACGTGATTTGACGTGTTTTATCGTACTGCGGATCAAGCTCTTGCGGGACGATATAGTCGGCCGGTAACGAACCGTTTCCGAGTAACGTTTTCGTCAACGCTTCTTTATTATAAGCAGCGTCAATTGCCTGGCGGGTCTGCTTATCTTTTAAAGCGTCCGTTTTTTGATTCATCCGGATGAAAAACATCCGTGAGTCACTGAACGTGTTGTACTCTTTTTTATCTTTATAGTTGATGACGTTTTCCGAGTTGAGCGGTGCGACATCGAGTTCGCCTGTTTCAAACAAGTTGATCGCGAGCATCGGGTCCTTGATGATTTTGACGTCGACTTCGTCAATCTTGACTTGTTTTTGGTCGGCGTAGTCAGCATTTTTCGCGAGCGTGTAGCCTTGCTCCGCTTGATATGTCTTGAATGTGAACGGTCCATTGTAGACATTCGTCTCAGGATCCGTCCCGAATTTATCGCCTTGTGCTTGAACGATATCTTCACGGACCGGCATGTACGTCCCAAACGTCGTCATGCTGAGGAAGTACGGTGTCGGTCGTTTCAGTTCGATTTGTAATGTTTCATCGTCGATGACTTTCGTTTCTTTGACGGGCTCAAGCAAGTACGCAAACGGTGAGTTCGTCTCGATGACGCGCTCATAGGCATAGCGGAAGTTTTCTGCCGTGACGGGTTTTCCGTCCGACCATTTCGCCGTCGGGTCGAGCTTGAACGTATAGACTTTACCGTCTTCCGATACGCTGTGCGACGCAGCAGCTGCCGGGACGAGTTCATTGTTTTCATCGAAGCGGTACAGTCCTTCATAAATCTGGTTGAAGATGTTCGACGTGATGGCATCTGCCGGGTCGACCGACAAGAGATCATAACTTTCCATCGTGTGCAGGACTTTCTTTTCGTTTTCGTTTGGTGCCGCTTGTTCTGTGTCTGTCGTCGAGCATCCTGCGAGTAGGAACGCCGTGCTTGCCGCCGCGATCAATGTCTTCTTCATAAAAAATTCCTCCTAAAGATAATGTGCGTTGGATGATTCGGCGTTCCTTGACGTAAAACAAAAGACGCCCTCTATGCATAGCAAAAGCTGCTGCATAGAGGACGCCTGTATCCGCGCGGTGCCACCTCTAGTTGAGACAAATGTCTCCTCTTGTCGCTGGTCCAACAACCAGCTAGCCTTGTAACGGGGGCAACCGTCCTGTCTACTGCAATCGTTCAACAGGCTCTCAGCGGTCCATTCCCTAATCAGCTTACCGCGTCAGGCTCTCACCTTTCCTGACTCGCTTTGTCGGCAGTGTTGACGGTACTTACTCCGCGTCGTTGATTTGTTTGATATGGCTTAACTTGGTCTTTACTTTACACGGCTCGGATTTCACTGTCAATCAAAAGTGCTCAAAACGGATGATCTTCCTGTTTCTCCTGTTCTTTCCGGACCGGACGAGGACGAATCGGTTCGACCCGCTCGACGTGTGTCCGCGTGATGATCCGGTTACCAAATGCCGCATCCAGTAAAATCGTGATGGCTGCTGCGATGTGCAACAACATCCCGACGACCGGAATGACACCGACTGTCGATGCGACGATTCCGACGATGTTTCCTTTTGAGACATTGCCAGCCCGCGCCGTCAACACCACAACTACGATGTGGAACGCAAGCATCAACCATAAAGCGTTATAACCCGACCCGATAACAAGCAATCCACCGAGAATCGGAATCCCGAGGATAGCCTCTAAACTACCTGACACCCACTTCAACGTCCGTAATGATTCCTGTCGACCATTCACTATCGCCGCCTCCTTTGTTTTTCCATATGTCTAGTATACGACAAAACACGGGAGAGGTTTCAGACTTCCTTTAGATTATGAACTTATTTTTTTCAGTGGTTTACTTCTCTCCTTATCACTGGATTCCTAACAAAAAAGTTTCCGTCGTCCGGGCGCGACTCCTGTGGGAAAAGGAAGGGCTCGTCCCTTCCGTCAGGAACAGGCAAGACCCGGTCGGCTAAAAGCCGATCGCGGCTTGCGTTCCGCCCGAGGAAAGCGCGCCAACGGACAATCGGAAACGACATCCTATTTTTTTAAGAGTAGTAAGACCTAAGGTCTATGCTTACTATACGAGTTCATAAAAAGCCCAGTCATTAGACTTTCCGTTAAGCTGCTTACGTTTCCGTCGTCCGGGCGCGACTCCTGCGGGAAAAGGAAGGGCTCGTCCCTTCCGTCAGGAACAGGCGAGACCCGATCGGCTAAAAGCCGATCGCGGCTTGCGTTCCGCCCGAGGAAAGCGCGCCAGCGGACGATCGGAAACGATATTCTATCTTCTTAGAGAGTAGTAAGACCTAAGGTCTATGCTTGCTATACGATTTCACAAAAAAAGCCCACTCTCGTGGACTTTCGTTCAAACTTCTTATAATTCAAGCACATGGAACTGATAACCGCGTCCGACAACGAACCCGGCATCTTTATAGAGATCCAGTGCCCGTGCGTTATCCGTCTCGACATCGAGTTCAAGCTGCGTCCGACCTGTCCGGAACATCGCTTGGACCATCAGTTTCAACATTTTCTTCCCGTATCCATTGCCCTGCGCTTCCGGACGAACGGCGAACGCATGGATGCTCGCTTGTGTCTCGGATGCTAAATATGCACGGACGACACCGACCGGCTGACCGTTCGCGACACCGACATACGTGACGCGATCCTCTGTCTCAATCGCTTGATAAATCGCTTCTGCCTCGTCCGCTGTATTTCCGAACGACTGTCCGAGCGTCTCGACGATGAACGGACGGTCCGATGCCGTCGCTTCGCGTAATTCGAAATCAGGGTCTGCTTTTAAGAACAATTGCGCTTTTTTCAGCACCATATTGTATTCCGTCATCCGGTATTCTGCCCCAAGCTTGCCCAAGACCGCTTTACCGGATTGACTTGCATCATCAATGACGAACGTAAAGGCTTCCGCGCCCGTTTCGCGCGCTACGCCAGCCGCCGTTTCGACGAGCGATTTAAAAATCCCTTGCTGCCGGTAATCAGGATCAACAAAGACGTTGACTTCCCATTCTGTCGGTAGATACGCGAAGGCTTGCAGGTAGCCTATCAATTTTGAGCCGTCGTAGACAGCAAAATCATTCTCGCCGACATAATCTGCCGCCACCTTCAATTCAATTCCATCATGATCGTTGACACATTTCTCAAGTTGCAAGACATCTGTCGTTTGTAAGACTTTCGTTACTGTAAATTCCATCTCTCTTCACCTCAACCTTTACTATAGCGAACCACTAAAAGAAGCACTAGCAAAAGCTAATGCTTACTGCAGTTTAAATGTTTTCATCATCCGCGGAACGTGATATGTGATCAAGCGTTCGATTGTTTTGTTCCCGACCGCACCTTTAACGGCTTCCGTCGGTTGAACATAGTAGTACGTTTTATTGCCCTTCGTCCCAAGATACGTGCCATACCCGACTTGACGGTCGAACTGTTTTTTCGACAGTTTCTTCGGTTCATAGTTCAAGTTGACGAGCAACTGATCTTTTCCCTTCACCTTATAGTAGAGCGAAAATGTTCCACTCCGCGTGACGGTACCGTACTTTGATTTGACTGTTTTATTTTTAATGAGCGCGACTTTATCTTGCGCGATCGCTTTCTTCAGCGTCTCTGTCGCCTTGACCGAATAACCAAGCTGTTTGTTTTGAACCATCCCTTTTTGATAAGAGACGTTCGTCGCCCCAAAGGCTGTCACCGGAATCAGACATGCCCCGATTAATAGTCCTGTCATTGCGATTCGTTTCACGCTGATTCCTCCTTTATGTATGCGATAATAATAAAATTCCCTTTCGTACAATAGGTAAACCTTATTCTCGAAAAAGATTTGACGGAATTGTCTAAATTTCTTACGATAAGAGTAACGAAACGAAATGGGGTTAAAAGGATGGCTGAACAAGAACAATTAACACAAGAACAGCTCGATAATCTGCTCAAGAACTCATTTGCGATGCAGGTACCAATCCTCGAGAAGTTCATGAAAGATACACATGACCGCTACGCACTTGCAACGACTTCTTTCAAACGGGATATGGACGCGATGAAAGAATCGGAATGGCACCAATTTTTCGCTGGCAAATTGTTACCGCACTTCTTCCTCGAGCATCTTGGATTCGGCGCTTCGTTCCGCTTCAACGGACACGATAAAGAAGTCGACCTCCCGGAAAACGTCGTCCCGGTCCGTAATGATGCAGATGACCAAATCGCGAAAGTCGTCCTCGGCGTCGAAAAAGCGATGAAAGACATGCACATCAAAAACCACAGCCTCGTCGCGAAATTTTACCAAGAGACACTCGAACTCGCTTGCCAAATGGGCAGCCGCGTCGGCATGAGTGATGAATTCTATACACTCGTCAAACCAAGTCTCGTCCACGAAAACGAATCAAAATAAGCACCGACAGCCCCGCTCCTCTCGACGAGGAACGGGGCTTTTTCTCATTATAAACGAATAAAGAAACACGCTCCGCCTTGCGGATTCGTTCGAACGCCATAGACCAGTTCATGGCTGTCGAGAATCAAGCGGCTAATCGCAAGCCCGAGCCCGTGCCCGGAACTGCCGTCTTGTTTGACGTACAAATCCCAAATCGTCGACCGGTCGGACTCCGGGACACCACGCCCCGCGTCCTCGACCGTCAATTCAGTCTCCGTCAGCCGTATGATGACCCGGCTATCAGGCGGAGCAGCAGCGTGGGCATTCATCAGGAAGTTGACGAGGACCCGTTCGAACATCTGCCTGTCAACACGACGCGTGACGGACACAGCTTCAGCGACGAGTTCCACTCCATCCTTCGCAAACGTCGCCTGCAACCGTCCGACTGTATCGAACACCAGATCGTCTAGTCGCGTCTCAATCCGCTTTAGCGGCATCATCCCTCCGGCAAGCTTCGAGTAGACGAGCGTCTCATCAATCAATAGGCCGAGGCGATCCGTCTCCTCGATGATGCTGTAAGTGACATCCGGTAGTTCGTCTAGCGGAATCACTCCTGCTGCGAGCGCCTCCGTTTCGTTGCGGATGATTGCGAGCGGCGTCCGTAAATCATGGGTGATACCGGCGATAAATGACTTTTGCAGCGTTTCTTTTTGGAGGAGTTGTTCCTGCATCTCATCGACGGCAGCAATCAACTCACCGACTTCATCATTCGGTCGTTCGGGTAGCGGGACGCTTTTTTTCCCCGCTCCGATTTGCTGGGCGACGGACCGTAAGTTGACGATCGGCCGCGTGAACTGTCGTCCCATATAATAAGCAAGCCCTGTCGCAAGCAACAAGGTCACGAGGAGCGCGACACCAATCGCCAAGTAGACACCGTTCAACGCACTACTCGCGAGCGGTGCATTCCGAATCGTCGTGATGACCGTGTCCCCTTCTTTCAACTGATAGGTCAACAAACGTTGATTCTGAACATCAATCACGTCTTGTTGCTGCAACTTCTCAAGCGCCGGTAAGTTGACCGGTTGCGGTCCTCGTCCACCGAGGCGTTGCGTTTGTCCGTCGATCGTGATGAAACCTTGAATGTCACGGGGAAGCGGTTGATTGCCGTCGATCGCTTCTTGAATGATATTTGCTTCACGTGCGAGTTGACTGTAGCGTTCGTCTTCCGCAAACCGATTGACGAGCACCGCCGTCAAAATAAAACTCAAGCTACCCATGACGAGGAGCGGTGCGACGACCGCCAGTAAAAACTTCCGCATCAATCTACTCATTCCATCGCCTCCAGTCGATATCCGACCCGGTGGACCGTCTTTAACTGTTGTTTGATCGTCGGTAACTTATCACGCAATTGTTTGACGTGCGTATCGACGGTCCGGGTATCGCCACCGAACGTATATCCCCAGACATCATCCAGGATTTGATCGCGACTGAGTGCTTCACCGATATGTTCGACGAAGTACGTCAACAGCTCAAACTCCATCTTCGCTAGACTGAGCGACTGCTCGCCGTTTTTGACGAGACGCGCTTTCGGATCCAACGTTAAGTCACCCAACCGGAAGGCGGTATCTTTCGGACGCTGGTTCAGCGCCCGCTCGAGCCGGATCGTCAGTTCTTTCAAGACGACGGGTTTGACGAGGTAATCGTCTGCTCCGAGCTCAAGTCCGAATACACGGTCATCCGCTTCACCACGCGACGTCATCATGAAGACGACGGGTGGCGTAGCGACCGCTTTAATCGACGGGACGAGCGACCAGCCGTCCCCGTCCGGGAGTCGAACATCGACGAGGACCGCGTCAAACGTCGTTTCGCGTAAGGCGTCCTTCGCTTGTCCGAGCGACATCGCGAGTGTCACTTCATATCCGTGGTGCCGTAAAAAGCGTTCTGTCACATGCGCTAACTTTACTTCATCTTCAATTAATAAAATATTCATCGTTATCCCTCCACATGCTTAGTGTACCGCCTTTTCCAACCGATTTGCTTTTCTTGGCAATTTCTTTGCAACTTCCTCACAACTTCGTTTTCAATCCACGCTAACATACAAGGTGAAAGGAGTGATCAACCATGAAATTCAAAAAACAATGGATCACCGCACTTACAATCAGCGCATTAACAGTAGGAGGAGCTTCTGCTCTCGCTGCAACAAATGATAGCGATGCATCGAAAACAAAATCCGAGCGTCATCACTTCGAAGGTATGAAAAAAATGGACGTTACAATCCTCTTAGATAAACTCGGCATCACAGAAGACGAGGCACAAACAGTACGGGAAGCGAAGACATCGATCGCTGAGCTCGCAGAAGAAAAAGGTATCTCGTTCGCCGACTACAAAGCGGCTGAACTTGCAGCAACAAAAGAACAACTTGCTAGTCTTGTCGCGTCAGGGGATCTTACGAAAACACAATCCGCTAATATGTTAGAACGTCAAACGGAGCGCTTCAGCAAAGTCTCGAGCTATGACGAATTGAAAGAACAACAACCTAAAGGTCAACGTCACGGTGACAAGGGTGGGGTCTTTAATAAAGAACTCGTCGCAGATGTCCTTGCCGCACTTAACTTAAATCAAGAGGACTTCGATGCTGCGAACCAATCCCTCGCCGCGTTCGCAAAAGCCCAATCAATCCAGTTCGCCGACTACAAAAAAGCGGTCATCGCTTCACAATCAGAACAACTTGACCAATTCGTCAAAGACGGTAAGATGACGGAAAAACAGGCGACGTCGATTAAAGAACGGATGACGGAAGAGTTCTCAGACATGACGAGTTATGACGAGTTGCCGGATCGGGAAAAACAAGGACAAGGCAAACGTGACGGCGGACCACGCGATGTCTTTGGTGACACGACTGCAACGGTCTTAGCGAGTCTCAAACTCGATGAAGCGAAATTCGAAGCCGCCAATCAAGCACTTCCTGAATTTGCGGAAGCGAACGATATCGCCTTCGACGACTTCGAACAAGCGGTCCTCACCGCTCAAACGGCTGCAATTGATGCGAAACTAGCAGACGGTTCCATCACAGAAAAACAAGCGACGTCGATGAAGGAACGGATGCAAGAACGTGCGGATCAGGTCTCAAGTTATGACGACCTTAAGCAAGGATCACGCGATGGTGGACAAGGTGGACGTCACCACGGAATGAACGAAAAGAATACGGATCAATCAACGGACCCGAATGCAAGCGAGACATCTGTCGATCTTGCAATCTAACTTTAGTTCCCCTACGCCAACGGATCGACATGTGCTTGCATGTGTCGATCCGTTTTTTTTAGATTCCCTTTCTTTTTTTTTTGAAAAAATAGGTCTATTCTTCGAACTTTAATTGCAATTGTTCTCACTTTAACCCTATACTAGAAAGGAGACGCGTTCTATCATGAATTACATTCTAGCGAGGAGATTTGACCATGACTTTTTTCGACGCTATGCAACGACTAAGTCGTTCATCGACATCCCCTCTGTTCATTGGTGGATTAGAACTCTTACATCCGGATAGCGCGGAATTTTTTTTCCAACAAAATGCGGATGCGATATTCTTCTTTAATCACCTCGGTGAAATCATCTATTTCAATGAACAATTACCTACGCTGCTCGGTTATTCGAGTGAAACGTTGTATGAGCACTTCGCCGTGTTTAATCCACCAGAACAAGTGGATGCGGTCACTTCATTTTTCGAGCGTGCCCTTGCTGGGGAAACCGTTCATTATACGGCGCAAGGATTGCACCATGATCAACATCGACTGACGTTAAAGATTACGAACATGCCGATTCTTCAAGACAATCAAGTCATCGGGGTATACGGGATGGCACGCGATATCACACGGGAGAAACAGCTTGAAGAGGACGTCGTCCAAATCCGTTCACAACTCGAATTGACGGAACAAGTGCCGGAACTCGTCGTCTTTCATTATGATCCGTCTTCAAAGACGATTGAACAGTCTGGCTCCTTAATGAATTACTTAGGGGTGTCTTCCGACGCATTAGGGCAAGTATCGCGCAAACAGTTACACAACCGGATTCACCCACGTGATTTCGATCCACTTCGCTTTCAAATGGAACGACTCATCGAGCGTGAGGTCGAGATGTTCGAACAAGAGGTATCTGTTTTAAATGCCGCGAACGACTATCAGTTATTGCGATTAAAAGCATTTCGACGATCGGAAAGCGACACAGTGATTGCTGTTGTCCTATATGATTTATCAGAAGTCAGTGAGGCACGCCATCAATTAACGTTCGAGCGCGATCAAACACGTGAAATCTATGAAGCACTCGATGCTGCGATTTCTCAAATTGACCTCTCGACTGGACGTCTCATATTTCACTCACGAGGATTCTTACAAATTTTTGAGGAACTGCCAGAGGATTTGTGTTTGAGTCAAGATTGGTTATTCGAGCGTATTGATGAACGCGATCACCTTGCGATGCAACAATTTATTGAGCAACTGGCCTCCGGAAAAGCTGGAACGCTCCAGTATCGCCTTTGCTTTCCCGATGGTCGCCGAAAATGGATTGAAGATCAGCAATTACCTGTCTTTCACTTCGATGGGACGATTGCTTATTCGAACAGCATCATGCACGATATCACACTTCAAAAAGACTATGAGGAACGCCTGCAACAACTGGCACTTCGTGACACCGTAACCGGTCTACCGAACCGTGTCGCGTTGACCGATACGATCAATGCCTGGATAAAAGCAGACCGCCCTTTTTCGATTTTGTCAGCCTCGTTTAATCGCATCACGGAAATCAATAATGCGTTCGGACATACTTCCGGTGATCAATGGTTACAAGCGACGAGTCGACTCTTATCAATCACTAAACCAAAAGAAGTATTCCTTGGTCACCTTGGGGGAGACGAGTACGCCATGCTCGTACCGGCCAGCTATAGTGATGACATTACTTCTTGCGTCGAAAAGTTACTTGCACTATCGACAGATCCCATCCTGATCGAACCGTATGCACTATTCGCTCGTATTTCAGCTGGTGTCAGCCGCTTTCCGGGGGACAGTCAAGATGCGATTGAACTGTTGAAACATTCTTACACTGCGTTACGCCGGTCACGACGAGAAGATCATAGTACCTATCATCACTATGCTTCAAACCTCGACATCGATTATTATCGCCGCTATCGTCTCGAGCAAGATTTACATTACGCGATTGAGCGCAAACAGTTGTTCCTTGAATACCAACCGAAAGTCGATAGTTGGACAGGAAAGATCATTGGACTTGAAGCCTTAATCCGTTGGCAACATCCGGAATGGGGACGGATTCCACCGAATGACTTTATCCCGCTCGCGGAAGAAAGTTCGCTGCATCTGGCGATTGGTGATTGGGTCGTCGAGACGGCTTGTCAGGCGATGAAGACGTGGGCCCGTGCCGGGGCGAATCTGATTCCGATTTCGGTCAATGTCTCACCAAAACGTTTCTTGATTCCCGGCTTCGAACATCAAATCGAGCAGGCGTTGTTAAAATACAACCTTTCTCCGCACTTGCTCGAGCTTGAAATCACGGAAGCCGCTTTAATCATGGATGACCCAAGTACGAATCGAATGCTGGAACACTTAAGTCACCTTGGTGTCCGGATCGCTTTAGACGACTTCGGCAAAGGTTATTCGTCAATGGTCTACTTGCAGCGTTATCCGATTAATGTCGTCAAAATCGACCGGCAGTTCGCGACGCATATCGCGGATGACGCGAAAGCACAGGCCATCGTTAAAAGTATTCTCTACATGGCATCCGTCTTTAATTTATCTGTCATCGCCGAAGGTATCGAGACGATTCGCCAGCTCGAGACGTTCCGTGCACTGAATTGTCCGAATATCCAAGGATATTTGTTCAGTCGCCCTGTTCCGACCGACGTCATGCAAAGCTTCCTGTTACGCGAAATTTTGTATCCGATCGAAGCCTGTTCGCTCGCCGGCGATAGTACCCCGAGCTTTTCTGTTGAAGGAAAAATTAAAATGCTGACGCACCATGAGACGGAGCTCGATTTTAACTACTCGGATATTCATGCGCATCAGACGGATACGCGCCACTTGTATTTTTCAACCGAGGTCCCGCTTCCACTTAATACCGCAACCTTCGAAGTTCGTTTGTCCGAAGGGATACAACTTGTCAGCTTTACACTGACCGTCATTGGTTTCGAACAAGGGCAATATATCGGAAAATATACTTCGAGTCCTGAAGCAGAACTGGTCTTACGTTTTTTCCAATCGATTCGCCCGCTCGTCTAATCATTCGCACTAAGGTTGCTCTCGCATGCCTTAGTGCTTTTTTGTTATAGTAAACACAGAAACACTTTTCAAAAAGGAGGAATTCGATGAGTGGTACGACTCAAACGAAAGCTCACCGACGAACGACGAAATGGCAACTTGTACGCCGCCTTTTGTTATTGACGATTGGGGCCATCGTCTTCGCAATCGGTCTGAAAGGATTCCTCGTTCCGAATAATATCATCGATGGCGGGATTGTCGGGATTTCTATCATCGGTTCAAAACTGACGGATACGACACTCGCATTATGGCTCTTCTTCTTAAATATCCCGTTCATCTTTTTTGGTTATAAACAGATTGGTAAGACCTTTGCCCTGTCTACGCTTTATGCAATCTTTATCATGGCGGTCGCGACGAAATTACTCGAAGGCATCGGACCGATGACGAACGTCGATCTCCTTGCGACCGTCTTCGGTGGTTTAATTCTCGGAATCGGCGTCGGTATCGTCATCCGGGCTAGTGGATCGCTCGACGGGACGGAGATTCTTGCTGTTTCCTTCAGTCGCTCGACCCCTTTTTCCGTCGGTGAAATTGTGATGTTCTTTAACGTCTTCATCCTCGGAGCAGCCGGATTCGTCTTCGGTTGGGACCGGGCGATGTACTCGCTGATTACGTATTTCATTGCCTTCAAGACAATTGATGTCGTCATTGACGGACTCGATCAATCAAAGAGTGTGTGGATCATTTCCGAGAACTACGAAGAAATCGGCCTTGCCATCATGGACCGGCTCGGTCGGAGCATGACGTACTTAAACGGGGAAGGATCCTTTTCCGGAGATGATAAGAAAGTCATTTTTTGTGTTATCAGCCGGCTCGAAGAAACGAAATTAAAAGAAATCGTCCGCGACTTCGACGAACAGGCTTTCATCGCCATCGGCAACATTCATGATGTCCACGGTGGTCGCTTCAAGAAAAAAGATATTCATTAATTCACAGTTGTTCGAGAAAGGGAGTCGCGCCGTTGTTGAAGAAACATCGCAAGAAAATCATCGGGGGATTGATCCTCGTCATCGTTCTTTTGTTGATTGCTCTCGTCGGAATTTCTGCTTATGTCGGGTCGTCCTTAACGAAACCGGAACGGGAAGCATTGACGACGAACCCTAAAAAAGCGGAAAAACTGGCTTATGAAGACGTCTCCTTCCGCTCGCTAAAAGATCGCACGCGCTTATCCGGCTGGTGGATTCCGAGTGAGGACGCGAAACTGACAATCGTCTTTGCTCACGGCTATGGGAAAAACCGGGAACAGACGGATGTCCCCATCTTCCCGCTCTTCAAAAAATTTCATGATGCCGGCTACAACGTCTTAACATTTGATTTCCGCGGGTCCGGGATCTCGGAAGGAAAACGTGTCACAGTCGGGGCGAAAGAACAAGATGACTTGCTGACAGCTGTCAGCTATGCCAAATCACGTGCGTCAGAGCCGGTTGTCCTCTATGGGATCTCAATGGGCGCTTCGACTGCCCTCGTCACGGCTCCAAAAGCAGATGTCGCTGGTGTCATCGCAGATAGTCCGTTCAGTGATTTAGAAAATTATTTAGAAACGAACCTCCCCGTCTGGAGCGGGTTACCGAACTTCCCGTTCACACCCGTCATCCTGCAAGTGACGCCTCCACTGACAGGACTGAACCCGGAACGCGTCCAACCGATTGAAGCGATTCGACGGATTGATCTTCCCATCTTGATGATTCATGGCAAGGACGATGATGCGATTCCGGTCACGGAAAGCATGCGCCTTCAAAAAGCGGCGCCACATTCTGAGCTTTATGTGACGGAAAACGGCGGACATGTCCAGTCTTATGCCCATGACCGCAAAGCCTATGAAGACAAGGTCCTATCTTATTTAGAAGACATCAAATGATTGTATTAACCTTGCCTAAAAAAGAGGATTCATACGCCGATTCAGATTGGAGTACGGTAAATATGAACACACTTTTAATTCTTTTAATGCTTATTCTTACATTCGTGATTGTCAGTCTAGGTATATTCTTTTTAAAGTTTTCCGCTACTCCCAATCCATCGACACGCGTCTCCGGATTGATTTTAGTCGGCGCCGGAGCCATCGGTTGTATCGTATACGTTGTAGCAACTCTTTAATTAAGGAACAGTCGCTGTATCTTCAATCTCTTAATCCAGAAAAAAGAGTCAATCCAAGCTGATTTTGTATCAGTAGGGTAGACTCTTTTTTGTTTGGGACGACTTCACTAAAATGATTCGAAGTAGAGAAAAACACGGCGACTACGCTCAGACCTTAGACAAATGCTTATGAAGCGTGAACATGCTATATCTAGATACGACCCGTTCGCGCTTCCCTGTCTCGCCTCGTCTTCAAAGCGACAATCTTCCGCGCCGCTACAGCAAAGCTGCAGGGTCGCGACGGATTGTGCTCTAAACCGCCTGCATGTCTGGATTTCTGTCACGGTATTACCTAAAAAGCGTCACGTTTCGTTGACTCCTACGGGAAAAAGTGCGTTTTCAACGCACTTTCAGAGGCAGGCAAGACCCTGCTCGTTGTCCGTAAGGATCAAGGAGCAACGGCTTGCGCCTCGTCCGAGGAAAGCAACGAAAAAAGAGACGCTTTCTCTCCTGATAGTTCGTTGTCTACAGTCTGAGTACGTTTTTAACGCACTTTCAAAATCAGGCAAGACCCTGCTCGTTGTCCGTTAGGACCAAGGAGCAACGGCTTGCGCCTCGTCCGAGGAAAGCAACGAAAAAAGAGACACTTTCTCTCCCGATTACACGTTGTCCACACGTTTAAACCCAGCTACTACACTGTCCAGAAACCGCGGCAGAACATTAAAGTTTCAGACTCTTGCTAACGACAAAAAACACTTACCCACATGCCTCATCCTGCCAAGCGTCGTGTGTAAGTGTTCATTCTCTTTTAATTATTTCATTATCGTTTTAAAACCGCACTTCCGACGATTTTCAAGACTTCCGGTCGACTGAGCTTCTCTTTTCCCCGAGCGAGCGCATCCAGCGTCCCATGTGCGAGGGCAAGTGGAATCTTACAAAACTCATAGATCGTCGTCTCTTTCGGAATCGACGCGAGATACAAATCCGCTTCCGCTAAATTATCTTGCGCGTACGTAAACATCGTCTCCGTCGTCCAACCGGGTGGGAAGTATCCGACACCACGTTCTGCGTCTTCTTGTTGGTTCCGTAAGATGTTAACTGCTTGGAGTCCCCGACCAAAACCAATCGCCTGTTGTTTATCCGTGACGATACCCGCTTTCCAGTACCAAATATCTGACAACATGACACCGACGAGTCCGGCAACATAATACGTGTACTCATCAAGGTCAGCTTCCGTCTCGACCGTCCAGTCACGCTCTGCCCAGACAGCCATTCCCTCTGCCATTTCTGCCGTTGATTCAAGGACTTTCGCCCGAATCCCCGTCGGACAGTAAGCAATCCATTCCGCAAGACGAAGAGTCACTTCCGGCAACTGATTCGCATACGGTGCAATCAATGCTTGATAAGCAGCTCCCGAAAACGTTCCACGCATCTGGAGTGCCGTCTCCCGAAGGAGCGTCGTCTTGACGTCTGTCGGCAAGTCTTCATGGTCCTCAATCTCATCAATCGCACGCATGCACAGATAGGCAGACCCGACTGCCTCTTGCAGTTCTTGTGATAGGCGACTGATTGGTATATAAAAGGTTCGGCTCGTCGCTTTTAGTACACGATTCGCATCTTTTTTCAGCTGCTTCGTCTCATTCATTGCTTACACTCCCTCTTTGTCTAAAAAGGTTTCTTTTCTCTACATTACTATACACGATTCGAAAGAAATGAGCATTTTTTTCGTGGAAATGAAAAAAACTTCTTTTGAACGCTTACGCACAAAAGAAGTTCACCCCATTATTCAGAACGCTGTTTTAACAACTGACTCATTAATCCTGTACTGCGAGACGCTTCCGCATTCTCATCTTGGATAGCGAGATAAATTTCTTTCCGATGGATGTCAATATGGCGTGGCGCATCGATTCCGAGTTTAATTTGGTCCCCTTCGATTGCAAGAACCGTCAACTCGATATCGTCCCCGATCTGAATCGCTTCGCCCGTTTTTCGTTTTAAGACGAGCATCAGCGACCACCTACTTCCGTTAGACTACCAATCACATGCCGGTTCGAATACGTTTCATCAAGGATGACTTGCTTCGCTTGCCGACGTTTCGTCTCCATGACGAACGGTGCGCGTAAGTTCGTCGTCGATTCCTCGAACCGCTCACGTAACGTGACCGTCGTATAGACAGCGACTTGTGCCGTATCTTGGATACCGAGTTGTTCTTTCGCTGATTCTGGTAATTCAAAGACATACTCCGGATCAATCCAAAACGGATTCGTCACGACGAATGCGCATTCTGCTTGATCAATCGATTGGAAGGACCAGAACGGAATGCCTTCTCCGAACGGTAATAAGATAAAACGACGTGCCTCTGGAAAACCGGGTACTTCGGAAGCGAACGTGATGATTTCACTTTCCTCGATTTGAACCGTTCCAAAAAAATCTGTTTCGATCTGCATGTGATTATCCTTCCCCATCGAATATGCCGCCGACTGGCCACATATCCAGTTGATTTTGTTCCCGTAGGTAAATTTCTGTCGTGCCTGGCGTGACGTTTAATTCCGGTCGATGCATCTCAACATCGATTTGCGGTTTTTGCGCCGTATAGTTGACGCGGACCTCTGCCGGTGTGTAATTGATTTTGACCCGGTCGAGACTGCGTGGCGTAAAGCCGAGTGTCGTCACCTCTGCCGGTGGTGCTTGCCGGGACGTCGCGATACGAGCGACGGCATCTCCCCGTTGCTCGATCCGCATCAACTGATCCCCTTCAGCGGCTGCCCGCCCGACTGCTTGTTGTCCCATTTGTCGTCCGTAATCAGCATAACGCTGAACGGATTCAAATGCCGGGATTCGTCCGATTTCAGTCCACGCCTGGGACGAATCAATTTCGAGTCGTGCCGCGACCGTTTCGAGCGACAGCTCGCCTTTCGGTTGCTCGATTGACAAAGAGGCTTGTTGTTGGTGTTGTTCAAGTGTCGCCCGTGTCGTATTGATACCGATTTTAGCAGACGTTTGACGCATTTCAAGATGCGGAAGGTTCATCTCCCGTCACCTCCTTAACGTAGGAAATCGAGTAGTGTCGGTTGAATGATTCGCGCCCCGGCACTGAGTGCGGCCCGGTGAAGCGTCTCGTACGATTTGAGTTCCATGATGACTTTTTCCGCTTCGATGTCCTCGTTATCCGACATGACGGACTTCGCGATGATTTCTTGATCTTCAAGGCGTGACGCATTCAGTTCAAGACGATTGACGCGTGCTCCGAGGTCCGCTCGTGTCTCGACCGTTTGATTCAGCATCGTGTCTAAATCCTTTAGCATCCCTGACAACTCGGCTCCATTGTTTGAGCTATCGACGGCTCCCGTGTCTGAGACACCACCGAGCGCATCATATAATTTTTTAAGTGTTGTAAACGTCTCTGCGCTAAACACGCTCGTCGGTGAGACGTTGACCTGGACTTCAATCCCTGACGACACTTCATAGCGGATTACTTCGCTGTCTTTACCGGCCGGGTTCCCGTCCGTAAAGACCGTATCGACAGACTTACCGGGCGTCGCTAAATACTCTTTTAGACCTTCCATCGAAACGAACGGTTGATCCGTTTTCGTTCCGTTGAAGATGACTTTTTCATTGTACTTCGTGTTGGCGAGTGTCCCGATGTGTTCAATCAGTTGCCCGACCTCACTTTGAATTGCTTTTCGTTGTGTCGCGTCATACGTATCCGTTGCTGCTTGCGTCGTCAATTCACGAACGCGACTCATCGCCGACGTCACTTCGTTCAGTGCCGAATCCGTCAAGTCCATCCAACCTGTCGCTTCGTTGACGTTCTTTTTGAACTGTTCGACTTCACGGACTTCTGTCCGGTAACGAATCCCTTGCATCGCGACGACCGGGTCTTCTGAGGGACGTTGGATTTTTTTACCGCTGATCAATTGCTCTTGTAACGTGCTTAATTTTTGGTAGCTTGACGATAAATGTCCGATATTCGTTTTCGTCAGCATCGTTTGCGTTACTCTCATTTAGTCATCACCGTCCTACGATTCCCATACCGTTGATGATCTTATCGAGCATCTCATCAACCGTCGTGATATTACGCGCTGCCGCGTTGTAAGCATGTTGGTACTGAATCATCATCGTCATCTCTTCATCGATTGAGACAGCCGAGACTGACATACGGCGCTGTTCCGCGCTTTCCATCAAGACGGCCGAGCTTTGCCCGAGTCGCGCGACTTGGTCGGTCGCGACCGCCATGTCACCGATGACGTTTTGATAAAAGGAACCGATTGTCGTTGTCGTATCCGACTGGTCGAAACGAATGCTTGCCGTCTTCATGTTGGCGAGCTTCAAGGCACCGGCGCTGTCCCCGATGTTTCCATCCGTCGACGTCGCGATGTTATCGAGACTTTTCTTGATTTCGCTTCCGAGTGCGATCGTCTTCGCCGTGATCGGACCGTTGGATGAACCGAAAAATTCGTTTGTCCCGTTCGTCCCGTCTTTTTTAAGATTCCCTGCGTGGGCTGTGTTGAAGGCTTCGGCAAAGGTTGCTGCCATCTCATCGAGGTGCCCTTGCATGTTGACGTATTCGCCTGTTGCTTGACCATTCTCGACATGACCATACATCTCGATCAGACCGATTAATCGACCTGATGAGAAGCCGCCTGCTGCATCAAATGAAATCGTTTGTGAATCTGTCTTAAACCCTGTATAAAGTCCGTTCGCATCGGTCGTAAACGTGAGTGTACCGGCCTTCGGTAAATCCGAGTCGACTGCAAGCAACTTATCGCCGTTCGGTAGTTTAATCCGGACATCGATCCGTCCTTCTGCCGTTTTGACGGTATTTCCGAGCTGCCCTTGCTGGATCGCATCGCTGTCGACGGAGACTTTTTCAAAGTCGACATATTCAGCGAGCTCATCAAAGTAACGGTCCCGCTCATCATAGAGCGCATTCGGTAAGACACCGAGCGGCTCAACCGTATGGATTTCCGCATTGATATTGTGAATTTTTTTGAACAAATCGTTGACTTTTTTCGTCGAGACGTCGATTTCGCTTTTCAGGTCACCTTGCACTTGATTAAGCGCCTTCGCCATGTAGTTGAACGTTTGCGTCAAGGTTTCTGCTTTTTGACGGACGACACTGCGCGCCCCGGAATCTTGCGGATTCGTCGACAGTGTTTGGAGCGACTCCCAAAATCCATCAAAAGCTTTTGATAGACCGGTATCCGACGGTTCATTGATGATGTCTTCCATTCGGCCGAATGCCGCTTCTTTCGTACCATAGTATGATGTCTTCGTCGCTTCGTCGCGATACTGTTTATCGAGCATCACGTCACGCACCCGTTCAAGCAATTCCCCTTTGACGCCTGTGCCGATTTGCCCCATCTTGCCTGTTCCGATCGACATCGAGAGTTGCTCTGTCGTCGCCATGATTAAGCGTTGACGTGAAAAACCAGCCGTTCCGGCGTTCGCAATGTTGTTTCCTGTCGATTGGAGCGCCCATTGGTTCGTCGTCAGTGCCCGACGTCCAGTCTCAAGCCCCATAAAAGTTGATGCCATTCGTCTACCTCCTTAAGCATTCCGGTTGAAGTGTGTGCGGTCGAGTGCGGACTGACCATATGTAAAATCATCAGCTTCCGGGATCAGCAATTGTAAGTGCCAATCGAGATAATGAAGCGATTGTTCGAGTAATTCAGCGTTCAGGTCGTTCAGTCGTTTGAGCTGACCGATCGTCTGTAACAAGCGGCGTAATGAAGCGACATCCTCCGGGTGATCTTGTAACCACTCCGTCATCGTCACCTGTCCCATCCGTTCAAGCCGTTGTTGTTCGAGCTGTTCGATCCGTTTCAGATGTACCGGTTCTTCTTTGACGATTTGTGAGAGTCGCTTCATATCATTTTGAATCAAGACTGTCTTTTTTTCTTTTGCGAGATTCAATAAAGCATCGTGCTCACTTACGAGTTGTTCAAGGATTTCCATCCGATTGCCTCCTCACAGTTTGCTCTTCATATAAAAAGCGACCCGCGCATCCGTGCCCCGAGTCGCCTCTACTGTCCTAGTTGTCCCTGTTACAAGTTCAAAAAACGCTCCGCGATTTTTTTCGCGTCTGGTTTATAGGTTCCATCCTGAATGGCTTGACGAAGGGATTCGATTTTTTCGGTCCGTGCTGTGGGTGTCTCATTGAAACGCGCACGCGCTTCACTCGAGATTGTCACTTCATCCGGCCGATTCGTACGTTTTGCTTCTGTTCCTTCTACTGCTTGATTTCTTTCGTACGCTTTAGGCATATTCACCCATTTCGTAGAATCAATTCGCATGTGAACACCTGCTTTCTAGATTACAAGATTCTTAATTCATGTTCGATACGTTCTCGGTTTCGAAGGGGCAGAAGAATCTAGCATCGCTTGGGCGAGGTCGCGTCGTAATTTCTCACGACAATCGGCACAGATTGTACCGTCACGGGAAGGTTTCCCGCAACTCTCACACGTGATTTCCATCTGTGTGATTTCTGACATCAGTAAACGCCCATCCCTAATGTACCGGAGGACTGTTTCTCGTTTGACCCCGACCGCTTGCTCAACATCAATAGGTGAGGTTCGGATTTTCCGCCGTTCTCGCAGGAACTCACGCACCTTCTCAAAATCAGTATGATCTTTCCTAATGCAATCGATGCACAGGTCAGAAGATTGACGAACAAATAATTTCCCGCAAGATTTGCAGTTTAATACATCCATTTCCTTCACCTCATTATGAATATCGGCAGAAATGAAGAATTCTTAAACACTTCGAAATAAAGTTACGGCAGAAATTTCTTTTGCACCGGCTTCACGTAGTCGCAAAGCCGCTTGATGCAAGGTCGTTCCCGTCGTATACACATCATCGACGAGTAAAATCGTTTTCCCCTCGACGGAAGTGATCACTTCATACGGATTGGCTCGAGACAGGCGCTCTCGCCTTGCCTTGCGACTTTGCGCCGGACCATCTGAACGTGCCAAACACAATGCGACCTTTCCACGCATCATCCGGGCGATGCCTTCCGCCTGATTGAAACGCCGTTCACTCAGACGCTCTCGACTGAGCGGAATCGGCACAATGAAATCCTGTTTCACTTTTACCTTCTTCAGCTCTTCTTTAAACACGTCCAACAGTGCCGTATCCCCTAAAAACTTATAGCGCTTCAAAAAATCCTTTGCGGTTGCCTCATATAAAAACAATGGGTCCGTCTTCAAATCATGACCGAGTCGCCGCCACTGCTGACAATCACTGCAAAGGGTGAGACCCGGTTTTCCACAGTCCGTGCATTCCCCTCTTTTTACAAACTTTATTTTACAGGTTCGACATACCGTTTGCCTAGTCCATACGTTCGACAATGACCAGCTCGGTACAAAAAATTGGTGGCAAAGCAGACAGTTCATCGGAAACCCTCCCGGTTCGCACGCTGAATATCAGCGATTGCTTCGTATAGGGCATTCGATCGATCATTTGCGAAAAAGATGACTTCTCCACTCGGGAAAGCGGCATCTCGCCCGACACGTCCACTGATTTGAATCAATGCTGCTGCCGTAAACGACACGTCTGCATCGACGACCGCGACTTGGACGTTCGAAAAGGTGACGCCCCGTTCTAAAATCGTCGTCGTCAATAAAATCGTTGCCGTCGTCCGAAAACGTTCGACCTTAACGATTCGGTCAGGATCTGCCGCGTGGACCGTTTCAGCCGTTAATCCCGCTTGTTCGAGTCGCTCCTGCCATAACGCGAGTACGGCAACGGTCGGCACAAAGACGAGTCGTGGTTTGTCTGCGTGACTGTGAAGCCACTCAATCAAATGGACTGGTGTATAGGAAAAGTGGAGTTGTGGAACAGGTAACGGGAAGCCGTGATACCGCCGCATCAGGCGAACGGTCGGCAGGCGTTTGTTCCTAAAGGAGGGGGTTGCACTGAGAAGGATGAGTGATGCCGAGCGGTACATCACCCGTTTGACGTAGCGATGTAGCGTCCGGTCCGTACTATAGGGAAAGGCATCGACCTCATCGATGAAGACGACGTCAAAGCAAGCACGGTAATGAATCAATTGATGGGTCGTACTGATCGTGATATCTCCGAGCTGAAGACGTTCCTCCGAGCCGCCGAACAACGAGACGATCCGCGCGTCCAAAAACGCACGTTTGACGTGTAACGTTAATTCTCGGACGACATCCGCCCGTGGCGTCGTGATGAGGACACGTTTCTTCAGACGCAGTGCCGTCTCGATGCCGGGAAACAGCATCGGTGTTTTTCCGGCACCGCAGACAGCGTGGACGAGCAAACGTCCTTGTTGCTCAATCGTTCGTTCAATCGCCGTCGCAATCCGTTGTTGGTCGGGTGTTAATGCGAGCGCCTCGTGCCGACTCGGCAGGACGGAGTCAAGCGGACGGGCATCCGTGACGAGCGTATCACACGTCCTTAATTTACCGAAGATGAGGCAGTGCCGACAATAGTAACAGCGTTTCCCGCATGTACATGGTCCGCGTGTCGGCAGTCCCCCGCATCGTTGACACCGCCACGTCACAGCAGGATACCGACGTTCATTCGAACCAAGCGAAACCTTTACTTGATCGCTCGGAATCAGGCGTCCTCGAATATCCATGACTCACTCCCTTTCTTGATGAGACTCCCCTTCCTTTCGTCAGTCTTGCGTGCGCTTCCTGCTGGCAGTGTAAAGACGAGTCAAAAAAGAAAGAACATCCCATTGAAGTGATGTTCTTTCTCGGTGCAACACTTATTTTAATTAATCTGCTTTGTACCACGTGATTCCGATTGCACCAGGACCAAGGTGTGTGCCGATAACCGGACCGAACACGCTCATTTCAATTTGCGCTTTCGGGAATCGTTGCTCGAGCACTTCGATTTCAGCACGTGCTTTGGCATCGTCTTCGGCATGAATGACACCGATGACATATCCTGCACCCTCATTATGAATCGTATCTTCCATCATCTCTTCAATCCGTTTAACCGCCCGTTTGAACGTCCGAATCTTTTCGAACGGAACAATTTTCCCATCGACGAAATGAAGAACCGGTTTAATCTTTAAGAAAGAACCAACGACGGCTTGCGTCATACTGAGGCGTCCGCCCCGTTGTAGATGCTCTAAATCATCAACGACGAAATAGGCGCGAATCATCCCTTTAAGATCTTCAAGACGTGCGACGATTTCTGTTGCCGTCGCCCCGGCATCACGCATCCGGACTGCTTCCTTCACTAAGAACGCTTGCGGCATACATGAAATACGTGAGTCGACCGGGTGAACTTGAACGTGATCCACCATCATATTAATGGTATGTAAAGCTTGATACGTTCCACTAATCCCGCTCGACAATGTAATTCCAATGATATCTGTTCCCGCCGGTAGTCGTTCAAAGGCATCCGTGAGGTCACCGATGTTCGGCTGCGAAGTCGTTGGCAGACTTCCCGTTTGAATTTTTGCATAAAACTCGGGGACTGAGATATCGAACCCTTCCCGATATGCGTCACCATCAAAAATGACGCTGAGCGGTGCGACATGAACATTATTTTCTTCACAATAGGTAGTTGGCAGATAGGCTGTACTATCCGTTAAAATCACAATCTGGCTCATCCGTGAATTTCCTCGCTTTTAAGAGTTCCGTCGTGACTTGTAATTTTCTGACACGTCACAATCGTTATTAAGTGTATCATAGTTCATTTCGATACAAAAACAAAGACGGCGCCGCTTTGGCAACCGTCTTTTTATTATACGACGACAACCCAACCGCGTCGGATTGCTTCAACGACAGCACCTGTCCGGTCGGGTACATTCATTTTACGCAAGATTGAGGAAACATGATTTTTGACTGTTTTCTCACTGATATAGAGCGTATCACTAATCGCCCGGTTCGAGAAACCGTCAGCAAGCAACTGCAGTACTTCGCACTCACGACGCGTCAAAACGTGTAACGGTGCTTCCGCAACGCGTTTTTCAATCGGTTGGGAAGACATCGTTTGTTTCATCTTCATCAAACGACGGTACTCTTGTAAAAGGTTCGGTGTGACTTTCGGGTGGACGTATCCCCCCTCACGGTAGACGGAACGAATCGCATTCACGAGTTCATCCGTCGCCATTTCTTTCAAAAGATAACCAACCGCTCCCGCGCCTAACGCGTGCATGACGTATGTCTCATCGTCATGAATCGACAAAATGATGACGCGGACATCCGGATGGACCTCCATGAGACGTTTTGTCGCTTCAACACCATTGACTTTCGGCATATTAATATCCATTAAGACGATATCCGGTTGATGGGCTTCGACGAGCGGAATCACTTCCGCTCCGCTCGCCCCTTCCGCGACAACGATGAATTCTTCTTCAAAATCAAGAATCCGTTTGACGCCTTCCCGGAATAACTGATGATCGTCGATGATGACTACTTTTACTTGCTCGTTATTCACTGTGTTTCCCCTCTCGCTTCGGATTCTTCGATCGGAATCCTTACCTTGATGACCGTTCCTTTGCCTGGTTTCGTTTCGATTTCAAACTCACCATCAATCAACTCAATTCGCTCACGCATGCCAACAAGTCCGAACGACTCATCGCACGAAGCGAAAATTTCATCAAAGTTAAACCCGATCCCATTGTCCTTCACATGAATACGGACAGAATGTTGATACTGTTCTATGATAATACGAATGTCACTCGCTTTGGAATGCTTAACTGCATTTTGGACGGCTTCTTGAACAATTCGGAAGACAGCGACTTCATACGTCGACTCAATCCGCTCCCCACCGCCAAGATAATTAAAATGAATCGGAATGTTCGAAATTTCCTGCATATGACGAAGATAACGCTCGAGTGTCGGAACAAATCCAAGATCGTCGAGTGTCATCGGACGTAAATCATAAATGATCCGGCGAATATCCGCGAGCCCGTCACGAATCAAGATCCGGAGACGATGTATTTCTTCAAAGGCTGCTTCTGCTCCATTATGCTGGTGAATCTTTTCAATCAAATCTGCACGAATCAAAACGTGAGCAAGCGTTTGTGCGGGTCCATCATGCATGTCTCGAGATAGGCGCCTTCGCTCATTTTCAGCCGACTGAAAGACCTTTAAGCCCATTTCTTGTTTTTGCATCGCCTTTTCATACTTTTCGTTCATTACCTGCATATCGTCCGTTAAAAAGTTCAAGACAACCGAAACGCGACTGATCAGCATGTCGGCTCGCTCAATCGTCTCATCGAGATGGACTAAGCGGCGCTCGAGTTCATCCCGCCGCTTTCGGCAGTTCATTTCATCCCGTTGGTTGATGAACGACTCAAGTTGAAGGGCATTCGCCGTTTCGTAGGCACTTCTGACGTCTTGTTCGGAGTAATGATCGAAGTTCTTACTGACGACGACGAGTCGTGCTTTTGAATCCTTGATCAGTCGTTCCAGTCGTTCGGCTTCTTTAATATAGTCATGAACACGCGTCTTCAAATCCCGTAACTCCTGTTGGATTTCTGCGTATTGTTCTCTTGAATCTTCTGTAATTCGAACGATTTCTTCCCGACTTTCTTCTACGACACCAATGATGTTCTGTACGATATCATTCAAGGACAGCCGCTCCCTCATCTCATTCGTCATGCTACTCCCTCCAGTCCCCGTGGTTGTCTCTCTCCCGATTCGTCGTTATGCTAGAAAGAACTAGTTAACGAGGAGGACATTTTTGATTATGTCATTATTTAATTATTATACAGTAAAAGAAAATGGTTTCCATGAAATCATTATCCAAAAGTCACGATTTATTACATATTTAGCACGCGCCACCTCTGAGCAAGAAGCACAGCGCTTCATCGCGGCGATTAAAAAGCAACACCATGACGCCAATCACAATTGTTCAGCGTACGTCATCGGTGAACGAAATGACATCCAAAAAGCGAATGATGATGGTGAACCGAGTGGAACGGCCGGTGTTCCGATGCTCGAAGTGTTGAAAAAACGTAATCTCCGGAATACGGTTGTCGTCGTCACCCGCTACTTCGGAGGAATCAAGCTCGGCGGCGGTGGTTTAATCCGTGCTTACGGCTCAAGTGTCTCAGAAGGATTGAATACAATTGGCGTCGTTGAACGTGTCTCTCATGACCTCCTTGAAGTGACGGTCGATTACACGTGGCTCGGAAAATTAGAAAACGAACTCCGGGCGACGCGTCACATCATCGACCAGATTCATTACCTCGATCATGTTCAAATCGACGTCCTCGTCAATTCAAACGATGTCGCCCCATTCATCGAGTGGATGACGAACTTGACGAATGGGCAAGCGAAGATACGCGAAAATGGTTCTCGCTACATCGAGCACGATGTGACCTGACGTGACATTCTGTCTCGACCTGCTATACTGTTTGTAAAGAATTTAAAAGTTTTTTAATTATTCAGTAAAGTTAGGGGCAATGAACAGTGAAGGATTCTACACGATCTCGTTCTAATAAACGAAAATCAAAACGCTCTTGGTTTAAGATTTTCGTCACCGTATTTCTCATCGTCTTAGTCACAGGTGGCGCTACGTTCGCCTACGTCGCACATAAAACCTTTCAAACAGCCAACAAAACAGAAGTGAAATTATCCCGTGGTGAAAAATCAGAAAAACGTCCAGCGGCCGTCGATTTGACGAAAGATCATTTCTCCGTCCTGCTCGTCGGGACGGACGAACGCCCTGGTGACACTGCTTCACGATCAGACACGATGATTGTCGCCACCTTCAACAAAGCGGAAAAGAAAGTCAGCATGTTGAGTATCCCCCGGGACTCCCTCGTCATGATCCCATCTGTCGGCTACGAAGATAAAATTAACCACTCGTATGCGTTCGGAGGAATCGATTCAACGATCGAGACGGTCGAGAACTTGCTCGATATCCCGATCGACTATTATGGCTCAATCAACTTTAATGGTGTCGTAGCGATTGTCGATGCAATTGGCGGAGTCGACGTCGACGTCAAGTTGCCGATCGACACACTCGATTCATCTGATCAACAGAGCGGCGTCAAGCTCGATCCCGGTGTTCAGACATTAACCGGTGAAGAAGCACTCGCCTATGCCCGGATGCGCTACGAAGATCCCGAAGGTGACATCGGTCGTACAAAACGCCAACAACAAATCTTACAAGCCATCATCGATGAATCGACTTCGCTTGGTTCAATCACAAAGTTGAATCAATTGATGCAAGCGACCGGCGATAATTTCCAAACGAACATGTCGTTAACGGAAGCTTTCCAGTTGCAGCCGTTCGTCAAGTCACTCGCGACCGTCAACCGGATTGACTTAGAAGGATCGGATGCCCGAATCAATGGCGGCTATTATTACAAACTGGACAAAGCTTCGCTAAAAGAAGCCAAAGCCATCTTAAAAGAACAACTCGCTCTGCCGACGAACCAAGCAAGTGAGGCACCGGCTGACGATTCGGAGACAACAGATGATACGTCGACTGAAGCAAACTGACTTTCAGGCGTTGTTCGCATTACAAAAACGTGCTTATCAAATAGAGGCGGATTTAATCGGTACGACCGATTTTCCACCTTTGCGCCAAACGCTGGCTGAATTGATGCGAGAAGCTCCGCTCGGTTACGTCTTGACGTCCGAATCTAGACTCATCGGTTGCCTGACGTTTTCCGATCGGACGATTACACGTCTGATCGTCGCACCCGATTTTTTCCGGCAAGGTGTCGCCTCTCGTTTACTGCGCCATGCGCTTGAAGCAGAGGATTTGCAATTCGTCTCAACTGCAAAAATGAACGCGCCGGCGATTGCGCTTTATCATCAATTCAATTTCATCGAAGACGCAACGACCGTCCGGCAAGACATCGTCCTCGCCCACCTCAAGCGTAAGACTGAAAACAATGGAGCTGACTCATAAGTCAAATCAAAATCAATATTTGTGTCGTACGTCTCCGACAACAATCAAACGGCCGATGATTCTGTCTTTTCATGGAATCATCGGCCATTTCTATGACTATTCTTTTCGCTCATGCCGTCTTGAAACCTATCCAAGTCACATATGGAAAAGTTCGCATTCCTTGTTCAAAACGATTACGCGCTGTCTATTAGAAAGACAGCGCGTTCAGGCTGTAGACAAAGTGCCATCGGGAGATCAAGCGTCTTTTTTCGTTGCTTTCCTCGGGCGAGGCGCAAGCCGTTGCTCCTTGATCCTAACGGACAAGAAGCAGGGTCTTGCCTGCCTCTAAAAGTGCGTTAAAAACGCACTTCTCCCCGCAGGAGTCAACGAAACGTGACGCTTTTTAGGTAACACTATGACGGAAATCCAGTCATGCAGACGGTTTAGGGCGCAATCTGTCTCGAATCGCTTAGAACCGCGAAAAGCAATCGGTCGCGACCCTGCAGCTTTGCTGTAGCGGCGCGGAAGATTGCCGCTTTGAAGACGAGGCGAGACAGGGAAGCGCGACCGGATTGTCTCCCGTTATCGCATGTTAACGCTTCATAAGAGTTTGTCTACACGCTGTACGCGCTGTCTATTAGAAAGACAGGGCGTTTTTAGTTTGTATCATACCTAGATGAAGTAACGGCCAGTTAGACACTCCTCTGTGTTAAGCGAGACCGATTCCGCTTAACACCATTCCAATCACTGCTCCAAGTAACACGATGCGTAACGGCGACTGGTTATAAAAACGAAGTAAACAAAAGAGCCCGAAGGCGACGAAGAAATCGAGACTCGTCTCGACGCTCGATGTAAAGATCGGGTCATATAAGGCGGCTAACAACAAACCAACGACCGCTGCATTGACGCCGATCAACATCCGTCCGACCTGTTTATTCATTCGGACGCGATCCCAAAACGGGACGACGCCAATCACGAGCAGAAAACCGGGTAAAAAAATCGCCAATGTCGCGAGCAGACCACCCGACACACCTGAAATGACCGTCCCGAGGTAGGTCGCAAATGTAAAGAGTGGACCGGGAACAGCCTGGGCCGCGGCATACCCCGCTAGAAAGTTCGTTCCGTCCATAAATCCTGGTACGAGTGCCTGGTTGAGAAACGGTAAGACGACGTGACCGCCCCCAAACACGAGTGCACCGGCATTGTACATGATGCTCGCGAGCTGCACGTTTCCCGTCGCTACCGTTGCTAAAATCGGTGTCGCGACCAACAAACCGAAAAAGAGTATGAGCGCACTGATGCTCCATACGCGTGATACGTGAATGGCTAACGGTTGACCAGATTGTGGTTCAACTTTAAATAAGAATAATCCGAACAATGCCGCCAGTAGTAAGACACCGACTTGTGCAAGCGGATGATCGAAGATTAACACACCGGCAAGCGCAAGTAACATCAATGCTAACCGTTTGGGTCCAACAGCAAGCTTCATCCCCATTCCGAGTACAGCGTCGGCAACAATCGCCACTGCGACGAGTTTCAGACCGTGAATGAATCCCGCATCGGTCAAATCGTAAGTTGTCGCAAGCAGTGCGAACATGATCAATAACAGACTCGATGGTAATGTAAACCCGATAAAGGAAATGATTGCACCGACGACGCCACCACGAATCAACCCGATTCCCATCCCGACTTGACTCGATGCCGGACCGGGAAGAAACTGGCAAAGTGCCACAAGATCGGCGTAGCCTTTCTCGTCAATCCACTTCCTTCGTTTGACGTATTCTTCATAAAAGTATCCGAGATGCGCGACAGGACCTCCGAACGATGTCAAGCCGAGCTTCAAAGAGACGATGAAGATTTCTATCCATCTACTCATTTCTCCACCTCCAGCGTTTAGTATACGCAACGTTTGTAAATTTTTTGTGACAGCTTACAGTTCGGTCGACTTTTGTTTTCCATATGTCCCTTTTCTCCACAAAGCTTCAATCGGCCCTTGACGATGTCGTCGCAAATACCAACGCGAGAAGAACGTTTGGCAACCTAGTAAGATGAGAGCCCCTAATGTCCCTTGCCACAGCGGAATTGTGCCGTATGTCCCGGATAAGAAAACAAGCACTGTAAAAACGAGTGTGTGCGTCAAATAATTCGTTAGCGCCATCCGTCCGAGCAAGCGGAACCCTTCCATTCGCAGCCCGGCTCGAACGACCAAGGCGATGCCTGTCGCATAAGTAATGGCGAGCGTCCGTCCGGATAACCAGACGAAAAAGTAATTGATTAGTCCATCTGCGACCTGTCCTTGGTGGACGCGAATAATTTGCGTTAGTGCAGGGAGTGACAAAATCAAGCTTACGAGGAACCCTACGATGAGTAGTCGTGTTGTCGGTGGCCGCACTGAAAAGCGTTCCATTAAATAGGCGCCGATTAAAAAGAGAGATAAAATTTCCGGCCAAAGCATCAACGTATTTCCGAGTGCATCCGGCAATTGGACGGTCGCATGATAAGCGAAATAACCTCCGAGATCACGTCCGGCAACAAGATCGGCCAATCGACCGTCCGGTTCAATGATGGAACGATCGCCCTCTGATTGAGCGAAAAGATAAATTGAAAGATAGAGAGAGACCGTATACAGTTGGAGGGCCAGACCGATGAAGAGTTTGGTCAGCGGTCGTGTTTTGACGAAGAGCAACAAAAGGAATCCGCAAAACGCATACGTTTGGAGAATGTCACCTTCCCAAAACAATAAATGAATGAGACCAATCGCAAATAAAATCGTCAAACGGCGAACAAAAATCCACAACGAACGTTTTTTTTGACGAAGCCGGTCGATGAAGAGGATAAAGCCAGCACCAAACAACGCGCTGAACAACGTATAAAACTTCGTTTGAATGAACAAATCAAAGAAAAGCCGGAGCAATCGGTCGACTTGTCCCATATCGGTCACGAACCGTTCCCCGAGAAAACTCGGCATGTTGACGAGCAAAATCCCACACAGTGCAAAACCACGGAGGACATCCAAATAAATAATCCGTTCTTTTTCCGCTATCGGATTCATAATAGTCTCCTTAATCGTCAATCAGCCGCCCAAAAATCAAATTTTGAGCGGCTGATTGGTCATTTTGATGTAAGTCGTTCGAGTAAATTCAATAACGGACGATAGCGTTCGCCAAGTAGTCCGAGGGATTCGACTAAGATATCGAGCACAATCAATAACATGATTAACGAAACGAGTGCCCCGATGGAATTGGTTTGTGAAAATAAAATCGCTGTCATGCCGAAAATCGCACACAACCCATAAATCACGAGCACAGCTTGGCGCATCGTAAATCCAAGATCGAGCAGACGATGATGGAGATGGGCTTTGTCTGGTGCGAACGGTGGTTTCCCTTGAAGAACACGCCGGACGATCGCAAACAACGTGTCGGAGATCGGAATCCCGAGCAAGATGACCGGAACGGCAAGCGAGAACAAGGTCACGTTTTTAAAACCAAGTAACGATAAGACACCGAGCATGTATCCAAGGAACAAGGCCCCCGTATCCCCCATGAAAATCTTCGCCGGATAAAAATTATGGAACAAAAAGCCGAGCGTGCTCATCAAGAGTAAAATCGCAACGATCGTCACGTAAACATTTCCTTGGATGACGGCGAGGCTGATCAACGTCAACAACACGATGCTCGAGACACCGGCCGCAAGCCCATCCAGTCCATCAATCAAGTTAACGGCATTCGTGATTCCGATGACCCAAAGAAACGTCAACGGTACACTCCACCAACCGAGAAACAGTTGTTGATCAAACGGCAAGTTGATGAATTCGATTCGAATACCTCCATTTAAGACGATGACGGCAGCAACAATTTGCCCCATCAGTTTCAAACGGGCATTCAATTGGAATCGATCGTCGAAGGCCCCCGTCAAAATGATGACGAATCCTCCGACTAAAATATGAGTCGCATACGGACTCGAAGGTTGCAAAATAAAATAGCCAATCATGAAGGCGATATAAATCGCTAACCCACCTAAACGTGGCATGATTCGCACGTGTACTTTTCGCGCGTCCGGACTGTCAACGGCACCGACTGCAATCGCAAAGCGTTTTACGACGGGTGTGATCAGTAAGGCCGCGATAAAACAGACGATGGACGCAGTCCATAACATAATAACATCACGCTCCTGCGCGAATTATATCATAAAAAAAAAGAGCCGACGAGCGGCTCACATGAAGATTGGGACTTCAGCAGACGGATCATATGTATAAATCCCACGGCCAACCTTTTTGATTGCCGGGTTCGCTTGCTCGACTTTCGCCATCAATTGATAGATGTTACTGATTTGGTGACGGTAACGTAATTCAAGTTCCATTTGAATGTCACGTGCCGACATCGATTCACGTTCACGCATCAAATCACTGATTTGGTGGACGTACACTTCAAGCGGATAACGCTGATTGACACGCCGTTGTTTTAGAGGGCGTTCTTGTGCTACGGCGATTTCTTTTGAATACTCTCCAGCACCACGACTCAACTCTGCAATCAAGTATTCTGCACGCCGTTGAAGACGGCGGTATTCTTCTTCAATCTCCATCAACTCACGATAAATGTGTTCACTCGTTCCCATGTTTACCCTACCTTCCAAAATTAAACATAAATATTTCAAATATGTTTCAATTGTATGTTTATTGAAATATTACAGACTATAAATTGTCTCTATAATATATAATTTTTTTAAATATTTAATTATCCTGTAATATTTTCACTAAACACCCGATACAATGGTTACACCTCATATTAACAGAAAGGAGCTAGAACGGAACATATAAATTATAAATTAAACTATCTCAAAAGCACTTATTTTATTCGTAAAGGTGTTCTAACTATTGATTTTACACAAAAGGAGACTGGAAAATTAATGGACAAATTAACTAAAATATTGTCGTTTGCACTAGTACTTTTGCTTCTACTCACGGTTGCGTTTCCGTCTTCTTTAGTATCGGCAGCTAGCGGTACTTCTTTTACGAAAACGACCTATAAAACAACAGATTCCTTAAATCTTCGATCATCCAATACAACCACGTCGAAAAAGTTGACGACAATCCCGAAAAATACACAGATCAGCTCCTCTTACCGTAAAGGGAATTGGTACAAACTCTCTTATCAAGGAAAGACGGGTTACGTGCTAGGAACATACTTAAAGAAAGTCGCCACGGGGACTTCTTTCGCGAAGACTTTAACCTATCTGATTAGATTTACACACAGTCAAAAAAGTAAGTACCTCATCTAAAATGAACTGCTCCCTAAATGGTAGACACTAAAAAAAGTGACTCACTTTGGGATTTTTTCTGTTTTCAGACCTCGGTATATTAAATTTAGCTAACTTGGACGGGAGGAGAGGAGATCACGTAAGTAAAATTATATTCAATGAACACCACCACGTCTTAAAGTCGAATTCAAATGTCGTTTTTGTATCCGACCGGGCAATTTAATGTACATCGGAATTCAAAATTCATGCCGCGAAAGAGAATTTAGCAGGCAAAGGAAGTACCGGTCGCCCGTCTGACCAAGTCAACATCGGACAGGTTCAAATAGGCCTTCAAGAAAAAGTATTTGAACATCAGGCCATCCGCCGTTGTCATAGCAATAAGTTTTCCCGAGTAACTCCGTAATGAAATCGAAAGAGAAGAGGTCAATGATGAGTCTCAACCCATCGTCGGCCGGAATCAACAGTTCATCGAGAACCGTGTAAGGGCTTGGTGGCATATTTGGAAGGTCGGTATCATCCAGATCGCCTTCAAATATAGATTAGTTACAGCCAGTATAGTCCGGAATAGCATATTACAGTGCCATCCCGGTGCCCAGCGGCGTGTCAAAAGGGTGATCGATCGAAAGATAAAAACAGAGGAGCATCAGCCCCTTCGGGACGATGCTCCTCTGTTTAAAATTATATGAGGTTTTGTACAATATCCAAGTCATCTGATTGCAGCTTAGCTGCAAGGTACCTCTTTTATAAAATTTCCATTAGATGGACGCAATTCACTTTTTTACTTCCTGCTCCTGATAAACAAACAGGACCGCTCAGGGAAGCGGTCCTGTTTAACTCACATGAAAAGAGATCAATCAGATGAAACAACGAACCATCAGGGAATGGAACGTTGTCGTTAGCGACTAGCTAAGATTTGCTCAAGGGAAAGCAAATCTGTCGAATCGACACGATAGTCTGCCTCATGTAACGTCGTTTCCGGTCCAACGCCGACAGCATACATGCCTGCCGCGTGGATGGCCGTAATACCGGCTGCTGCATCTTCTACACCGATACAGCGACTCGGGTCGACGTCAAGCGCTTCAGCTGCCCGTAAAAACACTTCAGGGTGTGGTTTAGACTGAGCAACTGTTGCCGCATCGACGATATCATCGAAATAGTGTCGGACCTTTAGTGCCTCAACGACCGTCAACGCATTTTTCGAAGCCGACGCCATACCGATTTTCAGCCCAGCAGCCCGAATCTCATCCAAAAATGAAATAATTCCCGGAAGAAGATCCTGTTCTGAGATATGTCGAATCAACTCGACGTAGTGCTCGTTCTTTTTCGTCGCAAGCTTATTTTTCTCGGCTTCCGTAAAAGCATGCTGCTTTCCACCGAGCGCCAAAATCCGCTCTAACGAATCGGTCCGACTTACGCCTTTGAGCGTCTCGTTGAAATCCCGGTCGAACGGAATCTCAAGCTCCTCTCCGAGTTGTTTCCACGCTAAGTAATGATACTCGGCTGTATCGGTAATCACGCCGTCTAAGTCAAAAATAACCGCTTCAATCGTTGGTGCCATCCGACATCCATCCTTTCATCCATCGTACATGAAAGACAAGAAATCGAATGATTTGCGCAAACGATTGCACTTGCCTCAAGAAATATTTTACCTCTTCATACACCTCTTTGCAAGCGTTATCAAAAAAATGAAATGATGAAGTTCTTTACAACCTGAAATCATTAGAGGTTTTTTCTTGGGAAACTAATCAATAATCATGGTAAAAACATTCCACAACTTACTATTATAATGTTTTTTTTAGCTTTTATGAAAAGCTCGCCTAATTATATGATAGATTGTCAAATTAAGTGCAACACTTCTTCTGAGAAGACCTCATATGCAGTTCTCCAGTTAAGACATTTTCTTGGTCTACCATTTATCCAGGCGAGCGCTTGAGCGAGTTCAGAGCGACTAACCTTGCCAAAATCCGTCCCCTTCGGGAAAAATTCACGGAGAAGACCATTGGCGTTCTCGTTACTCCCACGTTGCCAAGAAGAATACGGATCAGCGAAGTACATCGGTAAGCCTAACGCTTCACGAATTCGTTCATGACAGCTAAACTCTTTTCCACGTTCTGTCGTCGCGGTCTTGAATGTTCCCAGTGGAAAATAGAGATGCAATGCTCGAATCGCAGACTCCATCGATGCAGCAGACCGGTCTTCCATTGGTACAGCGAGATAGAAACGACTTTTCCGCTCGACAAACGTCGCGACACAGGCCTTGGACTTCCCTCTGCCTGAGACGACGGTATCCAGCTCCCAGTGCCCGAACGTTTGGCGCCCTTTGACGTCGGATGGACGTTTACTGATCGACAGCCCGATGTTGAAGCGTCCACGCGTCTCACGTGGTTTCTGACGCTTTCCCTTTTGACGAAGGAGTCCAGAGTCGGCCTCGACGAGGCCCATATAGATCCAGCGATAAATTGTCTTGAACGATAGTCCTTCTTCCTGGAATGCACTTTCGGCAATCTGTTCGGGGGACCACGTCTTCCGTAACTTTTCGAGGATGAGGACTCCTTTTTCTAGCGTGAACTTCGTCCGTGCACCGCACTTCTTTTTTCGTTCCACATAACGTTGGTCAGCATCGATAGCGCTGTAGTGTGGGTTCCGTCTCAATTCTCGTGAAACCGTAGAAGGTTGACGCCCAAGGCGTCCCGCAATCTTTCGGACAGAGAAACCTAATTCGAGATACGTCTCTATTTTGACTCTTTCTGATGTGGTAAGATGAACATAGCTCATAACGAATCCTCCGTTGAATGTGGTGTGGTAGCTTTATCCTACACGAGGTCGTTATGGGTTTTTTGTGTTTTCAGTTAGGTGTTGCACTTAATATTACAATTCGTCATATAAAAAAATTGTTGATGAAAAATTCCCATCAACAATTTTCCATATAAACTGAGTTATCCTTTTAACAATCCGATGACGCGTACGTCGACTGCTTTCGGTGGGAATGCCAACATGTTTTCCATGTCTTGCACAATCCGTTCCTGCACTTTACCTGCTGTCTTGATGATCGACATACCATACTTGATATGAACAGCCAGGCTGACCGTAATCTCGCCTCCGACATCTTCGACCTTAACGAGCTTGACCATTTGTTTTTCTTGCAGCTTCGAATCATCTTGCGTAAATGCGATACCTTCTGTTTCCTTAACGGCAACTCCGGCGATGACCTCGATTACTTGCTGAGAAACGTTTACGACACCATCCGCGTTGTTTAAGTTATATGACATACCTTCCACGCCCTTCATCTATTAATCCATCTACTTTAAAGTGTATAGCATTTAACCTTTTTTTGAAAGGTCTTCCCGCTTCTCGACAATCGGACGGATGTCGATTTCAATCAATGGACGTAACATCCGAACAACCGCCGGGTGAACGATGATTCCGACGATTAAAATTGCAACGCCAAAAATGATTAATAGGGCGACCCAAGGTTCTGTTACAAATGCACCGGTTACATATTGTCGCCATGCCATGACGAAGAAGACATGCAGGAGATAAACATAGAGACTCAGCTCCCCTGCCCGGGTCACGAGTGGCAGCCTGCGCATCGGCACAAGCATCATGAACCCGAGTGACGCCGTGATCGATAAGAAATAGATGACGCTATGCTTCAGTACCCCGACCCAGGCATCACTATCATATTGTTCGACGTAAGGAAAACGATGTTTGAAGGCATTTGCAAAATCGACGACTTCTTGCGGTGTATCCCGCCAGGCTTGAAACAATAAAAAACCGACGACGGAAGTGAACGCGAGTCCGCCCAGCAACCGGACGTTCATCCGACGTTTGAAATTTTTCGGCATCTCGAAAATCCGGATGAATTGGTGTTCCGAGAGATAGTTCCCTAACAAGAAATACGGATAGAACATGATCAACTTCCGTAATGCCAGGAATCCTGTATTCTCAAGTTCGAAGCCGTATAACAGGGCGAACGCTAAACCGAACCAGACATACCCTCTCAAGTGCACGACGTATGGTGTGACGATGTACCAGACGACCATGACGAACAAATACCAAAGCGCCCAGTACGGACGCAACAAGTGCGTTCCGATATTTTGACCGGAAAATAAGGGTAACCCTTCCCCGAAGGTTGCCCACGACCCGATTAAAATTTGCCAGACACAATAGACGGCAAATAATTGAATCACCCGTAAGTACTTGTTTTCGCGAAAGAAGTAGCCACTCAAAATGATGAATAATGGCATGTGGAACGAATAAATAATTAAATAGACCGTCTCGAGCACTTTGCCATCATAGTCGAACCGAATATCAGTCAGCATATGACCAATGACAACGAAAATGACAAGAAATCCTTTAATATTGTCGAACCATGGATTTCGATTCATGTTACACTACCCCTTATACTCCTCTGAAAGGAACGATTGTTTTATGAAAAAAGCACTATTGATTCTCTCGGTTGTCATAAACATCGTTCTCCTTGCACTACTGTTCGGACGTAAACCCCTTGATTTAATCGAAGACGTCTTTCCTGCAATGAGTTCGAAACCTGTTACGACATTCCAATACACGAAAAATTCCAACTATGTCCGATTGAATAGTCTCTTCCATACTTATCAATACCCAAAATCTCCGAATGCTGTCATGTTAGGTGATTCGATGACACATTTTGGCGACTGGCGGATTTTGATGAATGATTCATCGATCGTTAATTTCGGGATCCCCGGTGATACGACGGAAGGATTTTTGACACGACTTGACTTAATTCTTGAGTTAGAACCAAAACAAGTTTTCGTGATGGGTGGTATCAATGACATCCGGCACTTCACACCCGTCTCTAAGATTACAGAGAACATGACGACAATCGTGACGACACTCCGAAAAAATAACATCGACGTCGTCATCCAGTCAACGGTCCCCGTCGCACCAAAATACTCCGACTCCGTCCGGGTCAACCGTGAAGTCGAAGCGTTGAACCGTAATTTAAAGCAGCTCGCAGAATCGGTCGATGCCGACTTCGTCGATTTACGTCCGGTCTTGACGAACGATCAAGGATACCTCCAAAATCGCCTGACGTATGATGGGTTGCACCTCGTCGGTGGCGGTTACTTGCGGTGGAGCGATGCCTTAAAACCGTATGCAGAAAAGATAGACGTCACAGAAAATAAATAAGTTAAATCCGGCCGATCCGAATGATGCGTTTGTCATTCGAATCGGCCTTTATTGTATTCCGAAATCTAAAAAGGACGATTCCGACAGCGGAATCGTCCTTTGAGCTTGTCAAGATTCGGTGAGGCTGATGCCTGACCAATTCTTAGTCTTCTTGATTTTTAACGCCCATGTACGCAGCAACGCTTGAAGCTGTGAACACAGCGATTGCGACGATACCAACTGCGATCCAAACGACTTGATCCACCATCTGTTTTCCTCCTTTAATGTAACCGCTCACTTTCTTTTTTTAGCGTACACGAAAATCGTCAAGAAAGAAACACATTTTCGATGTCTAATGACTGGACGTTTAGGGAAAAAGTAACTATAGTAGAGGGACAACTATAAATTGTCAGAAAATTCGATTATTTCACAAGGAGGTGATTCTGATGGCCACTCCACTCTTGAAACCGAAACTCATGATGCAACGACGAAGTACACTCAACTTTGGTTATTGGCTCGTCATCGGGCTCATTGGTTGGATGATGCTCAGCTTAGTCACAGGACTTCGTGATGTCCTGACAAGTCTTCCTTTGTATGAAACAATTCCACTGACACTTCTGATCGTTTTTGTTACTGGCGTTACTTTAAAAATGCTTCGCGATGAATGGTGGATTCGTTATCTCAATCGGCAAAAGCAATTCTATATCGGTCAAGAAACCGTCCTGACGTGGTGTTCGATCATCGACAGTATGTGGCTCGTCCGCAAACCGATGCGTCGAGAACTCCGGCACCTGTACAAACACATCACGCAGACGAAAATCTCTGAAGAGGCAAAAGAGACACTTGCAATGCAACTCGTTGAGCGAGGAATCTTGATTGTTTATTCTCGTCCAAAAAGTGACCATCCTGCTTAAGAAAAAAGCATTGAGAACTCAAGATTCTGCCCCTTGAGTTCTCGATGCTTTTTCATTGTGTCAATTGATTGTTTAACCAGGATGCCGCACTTTCAATCGTCGGCATGACGAGCTGATGGCCGTGGTTCGACCATGTCACGTCGACATGCGCTCCGGCACCTTCGAATAGTGCTTTTAGTTCTTCCGTCTCACTTGCGGCACAAATCGGATCATTTGCCCCCGCTCCGATGAAGACGTTGACGCCTTCACTATTTGGCAACGGGATGCCACGACGCGGTACCATCGGATGGAGCAAAATCGCTTGTGCAAACAAGGCTTCTTCGAACATCATGTTCGCTGCGATATTCGCGCCGTTCGAGTAACCGACGGGAATTAATTCCTGAACGGAAAATTGATACGTCTCACTTTTTTCCTTGATGAATGCCATCAATTCTTTTGTCCGTAAGGCTAAGTCGGCTTCGTCAAAGACGCCTTCTGCCAAGCGTTTAAAGAAACGCGGCATCCCATTTTCCGTGACCGCCCCACGAACGGAGAGATAGCCGGCATCTGGATGAAGCAATTGGACGAGCCCAATCAAATCTTGTTCTGTGCCACCTGTTCCGTGAAGGAGCAGGAAAATCGGTGCCCCTTGTTTTTTAGGTTGTTCATAAAGATGAATCATATAAGTCTCCCCTTATTGATAGTGATTGGTGTAACGCGTTGTGCGATTTGCGTCCGGTGTTCCTCGAATTGCTCAAGCAACTTCAATTCTTCACCAAGCGTTTCGAACGCTTCGCCGACGAAAAATCATGGATTGTCCATTGCGCTTTCATGACGACTCCCTATTTAATTTCTTTTACCCTTAACATAATAATAGTAACTTATTTACTAAAAGTAAATAAAGATGCTCATGTGATTTTCGTCCGAAATGGAACCTTTAACCATTTTTTTCGTAGGGATACAATGAACGGCAACATACTTACTTAATTCATCACGTTTTCAAAGGAGGTTCATATGCTAGAACTAAAGAACATCACTAAACAATTCGGCGAGTTCACGGCTGTCGACGAGCTTTCATTTCAAGTCCCGGAAGGTCAAATCTTTGGTTTACTTGGCGCAAACGGTGCTGGGAAGACGACGACGTTCCGGATGTTACTCGGTATCTTACAGCCGACGACAGGATCGATCACGTGGAAAGGAAAAGCCATTCCCCTGTCGAAAATCGGCTACTTACCAGAAGAACGGGGATTGTACCCAAAGATTCGGGTCGATGAACAGTTAATCTTTTTAGCCGAACTTCGTGGGATGCGGCGTAAAGACGCAAAAAAATCGTTGGTCGATTGGTTGGACTATTTCCAAATCCCTCAGTATGAAAAAATGCGGGTCGAGCAGCTGTCTAAAGGGAATCAGCAAAAAATCCAATTGATTTCTGCCGTTCTCCATAAGCCAGATCTGTTGATTCTCGATGAACCGTTTAGCGGACTTGATCCCGTCAATGTCGAACAGCTCAAAAAAGCGGTCCGGAAACTGACGGCTGACGGGACGACGATTGTCTTTTCAAGTCACCGGATGGACCACGTCGAAGAACTCTGTGAATACCTTGCGATCTTGGACCATGGAAAACCGGTCGTCGCTGGGTACTTACCGGATATCAAGGCGGGGTACGGCAAAACACGGGTTTTGTTGACAACCGATGCCCCTCCCTTGTTATGGGACGCCCTTCCCGGTATTTTACAAGTCGAGACGGAAGGGTCGGGACACATCATCCAAGTCGAGTCAAAAGAAGCGGCTGAACGGTTGCTGCGTCATTTAGTCACAGAAGGGTTCCATGTCGAACGATTCGTCTGGGATCAACTCTCCCTACAAGATATATTCATCGAGGAGGTCGGAAAACGTTATGAACCGTAAATTTTTCACCCTTTACCGTTTCAGTCTTCTCCAAAAATTACGAGCAAAAAGTTTTCTCATCTCGACCGTACTGATGATTGTCTTTCTCGTCGGTTTCAGTAATATCGAGCGAATCATCGATTGGTTCTCAGGGGATGATCCGAAAATCGCTGTCGTCAGTAAACTCGATACCGATATCCTCCCTGTCTTAAAGGAAATCGGCATTAAAAGCGATATGACTGAAAAAGACTACACGCTCAAACAGGCACGACAGGTCGTCGACAAAGGTACATATGACGCCGTCGCCTTATTGTCTGATGATCCATACCGGGTCACTCTGATCAGTGCCAGTCCGGAGCAGGAGTTGCAGACACAACTGTCGACGGCGCTCAAACAATTGCGGGATCAGAATATCATCACCGAGGCTGATGTCGACCCTGCCTTACTCGCTTCTCTCGCCGCGCCCATCGAGGTAAAACAAGAACTGACATCAACCGGTGGCAAAAGTGAGGATGAACTGTTTGCCGCCTCTGCTCTCGTCTACGTTTTACTCTTTTTGATGTACTTCACGATTGCAATTTATGGCGGAATGATCGTGACGGAAATCGCAAATGAAAAATCATCCCGTGTCATGGAACTCTTGATTTCAGCAGCTAGTCCGATTCAACATATGCTCGCTAAGATTACCTCGATTGCAACCGTCAGTCTGATTCAGCTGTCGTTACTCGTTGGTGTCGGTTACTATAGCGCACAAAGTAGCAGTTTATTTGATCAATTATCGCTCGATTCACTGAGTGCCAAAACAATCATTTACCTGTTCGTCTTTTTCTTACTGGGTTATCTGCTTTATGCGACGTTACTCGCAGCACTCGGTTCGCTCGTCAGTCGTGTCGAAGATGCGCAACAAGTGACGCTCCCCGTCATCATGTTGATCGTCGCAGCGTTCACCGTCTCCATCTTCAGTTTAAATGCTCCGACGAACCAAGCCGTTGTCGTTTTATCATTCGTTCCGTTTTTCACCCCGATGCTGATGTTCCTTCGGGTCATGTTAACGGAAGTACCCGTCTGGCAAGTAGCGGTATCCCTCATCCTGATGGGACTGAGCATCGCCCTTGCCCTGTTCGTCGGAACGAAGTTTTACCGAGGCGGCGTGCTGTTCTATGGATCGAACCCGCTCAAGCAACTGCGCCGAATTTTAGGTGGAAGACAGTAGTGGTTTACAAGATGAATCGTTTCCGCTATCGTTAAGTGAGAAAAACTTTAGGAGGAACTACGTTATGCGGTCTCGTTTTTGGGCAGCTATTTTATTCACTGCTGCCGCCATCGTCTCGTCCCTTGTCATGTTCACGAAATTTCCACAAGCAAGCGAGACGTGGAAGCTCGTCCTTGCCTATGGTGGTACGACGTTCGTCGTCAGTCTCTTTTACTGGTCGTTCGTCGCTGTACGCATGCAATCGTCGCGTTTGTTCGGGAGTTGGATGGGAATCTTCATCGCCGGTACGACCGTGCTTCTCGTCTGTGTCGCGCGCTTAGCAATCCGTGGAGATTTCATGATGATCTTCAAATGGCAAGCTATGCTCGGTAGCTTGACGCTCAACTTTGGATACGTCGGATGGGTTCTCGTCATCGCGAACGCAATCATCGGCTTCATCATCGGGCGGACACGTCAAAAAAGTCGAGTCTCTCATCACCAAGTTCCACGACGATCGTAAAACAAATGCCGCCACTTCTTCAGGAAGGGGCGGCATTTTTAATGAAACGACTTCGCATCACTTTCGATGATAGCGTATTCGTTCAATCTGATTACTATACTGGGTGTAACACGTCGTTCGCTCCGTCGTCTCTCCCTCAGTCAAACGATCTAAATACTCGTCGAGTTGAATCATCGAGGGTAGTTTATCCTCGAACATCTCAAACGTCCCCCGTGCTTCTTCTCGACGAAGCTCTCCGGCCTCCATGACCGACTCGACCAGCTCGTGAAAGATTCGCTGTTCCGTCGTACTCATCGTCTGTTCAATTCGCTTCACGTCATCATCATACATCAAGTCAAACATCCGCATCCGTTCTTCAAGTTGTTCTTCGATGACGGATTCATCCTGACCCAGTGTCTGCTCGTACGCTAAACGCATTTCCTCGAGCGGTGTGCTGTCCTGCATGACGAACTTCAACGATTCCCCTGTCCAAATATGCCGAGCCAAATAACTCGAATCAATTTGTAAAACTTCTGCTAATGACTCGATGTAGGCTTTCGTCGGGTAGACCTCACTTAATTCTGTTCGTCGAATGAAGTAAGGTGCGACACCTAGATTATCTGCTAACTGATCAATCGAGATTCCGGCGCGTTCCCGCAAAATCCGAATCCGGTCCCCGTACCCTCGATATGGTGAATGATCCAGCATATGCTCCCTCCTCGCTATGCTCTTATCATACCCTTGAATCGGGTATCGGATACATCGAACTTTCGCCTGATTTTTGAAGCAGGTGGCGTGGGTACCGAACCCAGAGCGGGAAGATGCTTCCGATATAACAAAACGTGACGATTCCAATCCACATCAAGGAGACTCCGAACAGGGGACCCATCTTAAGACCAACTTCAGAAATGATGGCTTGGAACAATAACCAGGCATGAAATACGGAAATCAAGTATGGAATCATCAAGACCGCTCCATATTTCACAAGTAAAAACGTTCTTACACTCCGACGATCAAAACCGAGGGCAAACAGCGTCTTCAATCGTTTTTGTTCTTGTTCAGCCGTCATCTGCATCCAGACATGGAGGAAACTCGCGTTGATGACGAAGAGCCAGACTGTCAGTAAAATGACGACGAATGAGACGAGACGGACGATCCGAATCCCATCGAGTTCATCTTCTGTTTCATTGATTAATTGATACGGTGCCGCTGCTTTGTTTGTCATCTTCGATTTCGACTGAATTTCTCGGACGATTGACATCCAGTCATCCCAAGCCCCTGTCCCGTAATCCCGATACGCTGGCGTTTCAAAGACACGAATCCGAGCGAACGGCTGTGCCAGTTCGTTGAAGCGCTGATCACTGATGACAAATAGCGTTTCGATACGATAGTTATAACCAAACAAGAGGCGGTGTTTAGCCGGGGCTACTAATCTGAATCCAGCTTGTTCCATCGCCTGTTGCGCTTTTCTCAGCGTCGGTGTCTCTTCTTTTAACTGAACGGGACGGGCTGGAATTTGAAGCGCCTCGCGATCGTTCAGCTCGCGTCGTTTCCGTCCCAGCTCGTTTAGTAATCGATTGTAATCGGATAGAGGCAACACGTAACGTGTCCCCTTCTTTTTCAAACGGACTTCCTGCTGATATTTGTCCGGGAACGTCTCTTCCATCGTCTCTTCAATCTTTTCCAATCGTTCAGACTGCTCTTTCGACTCTTCATAATAGACGAGTCCAAAATGATTTTGTGAAGATAAGTCTAACCCGACAACTTGAAAGATGAAGACGAGCCCGACTGCCGTTAGTGCACATGACGTCAAAATCGTCCCAAGGGCAACGAGGGTGCTATTCGTCCGGAGCTGTGTCGCAATTTCAGAAAGGATGAGTTTACGTAACGATAACGTCCGAGGACGATACAATTTCATCAACGTCGGTAACACATTACGGCAGATGAAAAAGGAACCGATAAAAATGACGAGTGGAAACAACAAAACAAATCCGGTTTGTTGGACGAACGCTAATATATAGCCGTACAACAACAGAAGAATCGCCAGGACGCGCAGCGACATGCGAAAGCGGCGTTTCCATGTTGAACGTGTCCGAATGGGGCGATCCGGACGGAATCGATAGATGGCGAGTACTGTCGCCGTTAAGAGAACAAGGAGCGCCCCGGCGATGAGTACTAAGAACGACAGTGCAGAGATCTCAATATCGAGTCGTGGTAAAAACATCACTTTTTCGATTGCTAGCAACATTAGTTTTGTCAAGACGACTCCAAGCAACAACCCCGCCGAAATCGCTAGTCCGCCGACAAGGAGAACCTCAATGAGGAAGTACTTTAAAAAGTGCGAAAATCCGCTCCCGAGCGTCCGCATGACGCGTAAATCATTTTTACGGTGTTCAAGCATCGTATACGTCGTCGCATAGATGAACAGGACACTGAAAAACAAAATAATCAGTTCCGCGATGAAGACGAAAAACATCGTTAATTCAATGACTTGATTCAATTGACTTAAGACTTTTGCGATATTTTGGAACGATACACTCGTCACCAGGTTCCAGTAGCTCGTCGAAATCGTCATCGCAATGATAATCGTCAATGCGTATCCGTAATACAAGCGTTGATAACGCTTAATGTTACGTAGGGCGTATTGTAGATAATTGATGTTCGTCCCCTCCTAATAACGACAGCGACTCGATGACGCGTTGAAAGAAGACACGACGGGGTTCATCCCGAAATAACTCGGTTTGAATGTTACCATCCTTTAAAAACAGGACGTGGTTACAATACGAGGCGACCGTTGGGTCATGGGTGACGATGACCATCGTCATCCCGGCTTCATTCAGTTCGGCAAGTAACCCCATCACGTGTTTCGTCGCTTGGAAATCGAGTGCACCGGTCGGCTCGTCAGCCAACATCAAACGCGGAGCATGGATTAAAGCACGCCCAATCGCAGCGCGTTGGCGTTGTCCACCGGATACTTCATCCACCTGTTTATCGAGTAGCTCATCGATTTGGAGCCGTTTTGCGAGATGCAGCATCTCCTCTCGCGCGAGCTTCGTCTTTTTCCCAGACAGCATCAACGGAACGAGCATGTTTTCACCAAGCGTCAACGAATCGAGTAGATTGAACTCTTGAAAAATGATTCCGAGTGTCTCACGCCGAAAGCGCGTCGTCTCTTTTCGTTTGAAGGTCGATGTATCAATGCCCTCCATCAAAATCGAACCCCAGCTCGGTTGATCGAGCGTCGCCAGTAAGTTGATCAGTGTCGACTTGCCACTTCCGGACGGACCCATCACGGCAACCATCTCGCCTTCCTCGACCCGAAAATTGAGATCCGTCAATGGCTGTTCCGTCACTTTTCCGGCATACACTTTCCCAAGCTGTTTGACTTCAATCATCTGTTCGTCCTCCTACCAGTTTCATGCGACACGTCGTCCCTTGCCCTTCCAAACTATCCAGTTCAATTTCATGCCCAAGCTTCGTACAGACTTGCCAGACGAAATAAAGTCCCATACCGGTCGACTCTCCGTAACGCCGTCCATTTTCACCCGTGAAGAAGGCGTTGAAGACACGCGGCAAGTCGCGCTTCGGAATGCCGACTCCGTCATCAATCAATGTCAGCACGACTTGTCCGTCGCGTTCCTTCGCCCGAATCAGGACTTCTTTACCATGTCCCGTCGTGTATTTGACAGCATTCGTCAACAGTTGAAGCAACAAAAAGCGGAACCATTTAGCATCTGTATACACATATAAGGAGGGTTCGATTTCAAGCTTCGGATAGACTTTATTTTTGACAAACAGTCGTTTTTCTTGATTGATGATGTCCGTGACGAGGACACGGAGATTAAGTTGCGCCGCCTTCAAATCCGTCTCGATTGCTTCGAGGCGTGACGAATACAACATTTGATCCAGACCTGTCCGTAGTCGTTCGACTTCGTGCCGCAAATCTGTCCGGTAATCTTCACCCGGATGTTCAAGAATCAGTTCGATGACCGAGAGCGGCGTCTTCATTTGATGAATCCATTGATCGACGTACCGGTGCCGTTCTTTTTCTTTGCGCCGTTCGGCAAACAAACTGTTTCGAAAAATCGTTTGTTGCCGTTCTAAAAATTGTTCGACTGCTGCAGCGATTGGTTCCTCACTGCCAGGGCGAATCGGTTCTGCAACCGAGGTAATCGGATTTTGTAATCGTTTAAGCAATGGCAACATACTAAAAAAGCGATAGCTTAAATAAATGATGAGCGCGATTGTATCAAGTAAGATGATATAGAAAAACGCCGCAGGTTGATAAAGGTCGTATAACCATAAGACGAGAAATAAGCCGACCAGTTGAACGATGAAAAACAGCAGTCCTGGAATCGTATAACGAAAAAACAGTTTCATTTTTCAAGCACCAGGCGATACCCGACTCCCCGGACTGTCTCAAGCCCTGACACGCCGATTTCTGTCAAACGTTTACGAACACGCGTGATATTGACGTTCAATGTATTTTCATCGACGAAGGCTTCATCATCCCAAATTCGTTCGAGCAGGTCTCCCCGGCTGACAATCCGTGGGCTAGCCGTCAGTAACATTTCCAAAATCAAACCCTCTTTTTTCGATAGTTCAATCGATTGATCACCATGTTCGACGATATACCGATCTAAATACAACGTGATGCCCGCCTTCACGACGGTCCGTTCATCATTCTCACTTGATAACGTCCCGTACGCCCGCCGAATCTGACTTTTGATTTTCGCGATGACAACGGCTCCTTGGAACGGTTTGACGATGTAGTCATCCGCCCCATATTCAAGTGCCATGACTTGATCCATTTCTCCGACTCGCGCCGAAATGAACAAAATCGGAGCACGTGTTTTTAAGCGAAGCTGCCGGCACCAATAAAAGCCGTCGAACTTCGGAAGATTCACATCAAGCAAGATGACATCCGGCTTCGTCTCTTCAAAACGTGCCGCGACATCCCCAAATCCATCTTCGTGAATGACACGGAAATCATAACGTTCGAGCAACTCTTGAAGTAACTCCGCGATTTTTTGATCATCTTCCACTAATAAAATTGTTTCCATCGAATGATTCATCTCCTTCGTTATCTATCATACCGAACAAAAAAAGGACTGGAAACGATTATTCGTTTCCAGCCACCGTCGTCACATCACAATCCGCCGGTACGCTCGGACCGTCATGATGTAATAAACGAGGTAGACGACCGTATAACAGCCAATCGCAAGGACTGTCGGCATGACGATGTTGTAGTTGAGTAGTTTTTGGAGGACTTGCATCGCAAAGATGCTGTGAATGAGTCCAAGGAAATACGGTAAGGAGAAGACAAATCCGACGAGGCGACGAATGATACTCGCCTGTTCGCCTTGCGCCACCCCAATCTTTTGAATAATCGCAAAGCGGTGCTTTGATTCTTCTGCTTCCGCAAGCATCTTGAAGTAGATGATTGAACCTGTCGCAAGCAGGAAGACGAGTCCGAGGAACCCGGCGGCAAATGCGAGCAACCCTGTCGTCGCCGTCGTTATCGCGTAGACCGGGTAGTAGGCCGCCATGTCCGTTTCCGCCTGCTTTCCGTATAGCGCCTCAAGTTTTTTCATCAACCCGTCATCCGTCCGTTCATCTGAAAATTGATAATTCGTCAGCATCCATGCCCGTTCCGGCATCATCGCAAAAGCATCGTCCGAAACGACGAATGCCAATCGTTGTTTCTCATAGAGTTGAGCGATTGGTAAATCCGTTTCACCCATAATGCGAAAGGACGAATGGATGTCGTTCACTTTGATTCCAACGGGTGATTTGACTCGTTCCTGCAACAAGTCATTTCCTTTAAAGGTTTCGAGAACAATCGCCTCACCTTGTTGCGGCTCAGGTAAGACACGTTTTCCGTTCGCCTTCGCTAGTCTACGGTAGTCCGAATAATTGATGTAGCTGAATTGTCCTTCTGAATCTTCCATCGCATACGTCCGGTAGTACTTCGTCAAATATAACGGATTTGGTAACTCTTCCATCTGATGGTCGACATTTTTGACGTTGACCATCGTCCGCTGTTCGATGGTTTGATTCGATTCCTTAATCAATTGCTCTGCCTCCGGTCGTTTACTCGCAACCGATAAACTATATGGCATTTGTTGCTCGACCGTTCGATCGATGAAATAGTAAATCGATGTCGCTGTTCCGACCGTCGTCAGTGTGACTGCCGTGATGACAGTAATCGTTGATAACATGACGGCATTCGACTTGACGCGTGACAGCAATTGACCATGTAAAATCAAATTCGTTCCTTCGAAGTGACGTGCCTGTTTACTGAGAACACGCAACAGGAAAATCGTAAAGTAACTCATCGTCCCGAATGTTCCGATGATGATACAAACCATCAAGAGTGGCGCGACTACAGTAAAGTGATCGAGCAGCGGCTGCCCAGTCAGGTAATAACCGAATCCAATCAATAGAAGCGAGAGGACTGCGAGAATCGGATGGACTTTTGGAACCACTTCGACTTGTTGGTTTGCTTTGAATAGTTCAATCAAGGTGAAACGATAAATTGTTCGTGCCGATCGCAGCGCAATCAATAAAAAAATGACTAAGAACACGGCAATCGTCTGACCCATTGCAGCGAGGCTGATTGTAAACGTCGCTTCGATATCGATCGCCATGACATGCGCAAGCAGTTGAACAAAGTATTTTGAAGCAACTGTCCCTAGAGCGGTCCCGATGATTAATCCGACCATTCCATAGCCCATCGTTTCAATAAAAATCAGTTGAGCGATTTGTTTTCGCTCGAGTCCAAGTAACGCATATAAACCAAGTTCTTGTTTACGACGTCGTAAGAAAAAGTCACTCGAATACCAAATGAAAATCGTTGAGAACACGGCCAAGATGATACTCGATCCCGTAAAGACCGTCCCGAGCTTACCGTACATCTCATTTGCGTTCAGCATCGCTTCGTTCGAACGAATCGCTAAAAACGTGTAATAAATCAAAATTGCGAATGTGACGGCACCTAGATACATCATATTGTGTCGGATGTTCTTTAAATTACGAAAAGCTAATTTAGACAAACTCACGTGCTGCACCCCCGAGTTCGCGTTGGACTTCCATGATTTGTTCGAAAAATTCCTTTTGCGTCCCAAACCGATGGATTTCTCGGAACAGCTCTCCATCCTTGACGAAGACAATTCGTTCCGCGTATGACGCCGTGACCGGATCATGGGTCACCATCAAAATCGTTGCCCCCTGTTCATTCAGCGTCTCGAGGGCCTCGAGTAAACCTGTCGCTGCCTTTGAATCGAGTGCTCCCGTTGGTTCATCGGCTAAGAGGAGTGATGGGTGGTGGATGATTGCACGTGCTGCTGCGACGCGTTGTTTTTGACCACCTGAAAGTTCGACCGGACGTTTCTTCAACAAATCTTCGACTCCAAGTTGCCGCGCGACTTGTTCAACACGCAACACAATCATCGCTTTCTCGACACGTGCCAGCGCAAGCGGAAGGGCAATGTTTTCTTCGACCGTCATCGTGTCGAGTAAGTTAAAGTCTTGGAAGATGAAACCGAGTTGTTCCCGACGAAACCGTGCCAATTGTTTTTCAGTCATGCTCGTGACATCTTCACCATTAATCGAAATCATACCTTCACTCGGCCGATCAATCGTCGATAAAAGATTCAACAATGTTGATTTACCAGCTCCTGAAGGGCCCATGATGCTGACGAACTCCGCTTCATGTACCACCAATGATGTCGGTTTTAGCGCTTCATGCCGCGCCATCTTCGTTTCGTATACCTTCGTTATGTTCTCTGCATTTAAGATTGTTTTCATATTCTGTTCCTCCTGAAGTCGATTCGTTACCTTCAGTCTACCGAGTAATCGTACTTCAAGGGATGGAGTTGACTTTCAACTCACTTACAAAACAGTAAGGTTTGGTCGGAGAACAAAAAACTCCCTCATCTCGTAAGATGAGGGAGTCGTGTAGACAAACTCTTATGAAGCGTGAATATGCTATATCGAGACGGATTGGGTTCTAAACCGTCTGCATGACTGGTTTTCCGTCACGGTATTATCTAAAAAGCGTCACGTTTCGTTGACTCCTACGGGGAAAAGTGCGTCTTTAACGCACTTTTAGAGGCAGGCAAGACCCTGCTCGTTGTCCGTGAGGACCAAGGAGCAACGGCTTGCGCCTCGCCCGAGGAAAGCAACGAAAAAAGACGCTTGCTCTCCCGATAGCACGTTGTCTACAGTCTGAAACTCCCTCATCTCGTAAGATGAGGGAGTTTCAGGAGAAGCGCACAAATTCGCGCGTAATCAGATTATTTATGTGTTGCTTTGAACAATTCTGTTTCGCCTGCCACTACTGAAGTACCTTCAGCAGGAACAGCAGAAAGTGTGAATTGGTCGTGGTTCGTGACGATGATTGGTGTAACCGTCGATGGTGCGTTCGCACGGATGTAATCTAGATCGAACTCAACGAGAACATCGCCTGCTTTGACTTTATCACCCGATTGAACATGTGCTGTGAAACCTTCACCTTTAAGGTTAACTGTATCTAAACCGATGTGAATCAATAGTTCGAGGCCATCTTCACCTTTAAGACCGATTGCGTGTTTTGTCGGGAAAATCGTTTCGACTGTTGCGTTAATCGGCGCGACCACTTTACCTTCAGTCGGTTCGATTGCGACTCCGTCTCCCATCATTTTTTGTGAGAAGACTTGATCGGGTACGTTCTCGATGCTGACGATTTTACCTGTAAGTGCAGAATTGATTTTTGCGTTTCCTGCTTCGTTGCCACCAAACAATTTTTTAAAGAATCCCATGATACTATCCCTCTACTTTCTTGATCGTTTTTCTTCATTGAAGAAGATTCGATTTTTTTATAGGAGCGTGTTTATGAACGACTCGCTCACGTTCTCACAAAAAGCATACGTTTGTCCCTCTAGTTTTGCAAGTATTTTTGTGTGATAATAGTTAGAAATCAAAAGGAGGCGCTTACATGTTACCATTTTCAGAACTTACATATGTTCGTCCTGATCTGAATGTTTTAGAAACCACCATGCAAAACGCAATTTCTCGTTTGAAAGAAGCCACACAAGTCGAACAGGCAAACGCAGCCATCACTGAGATTAATACCCTTAGAAACCAATTCGAAACAGCGAGCCAAATCGTCGAGATTCGTCATACGATTGATACGCGCGACACATTTTACGAAACGGAACAAGGGTTTTTTGATGAAGCAGGCCCCGTCTATCAAGGCTACGTCTCGAGTTACTATCATGTGTTGACAGCACATGCGCTCCGTGAACAGCTCGAAACGACTTGGGGAAAACAACTCTTCCTCTTAGCAGAAGCAAGCTTAAAAACTTTTTCAGAAGCAATCATTCCAAAGCTTCAAGAAGAAAATCGTCTCTCAAGCGAATACACGAAGTTGATGTCTTCAGCAGAAATCGAATTTGATGGCAAAACGTTGAACTTGTCTCAGTTCGGTCCTTACTTGCAGTCACCTGACCGCGCGGTTCGTAAAGCGGCTTCAGAAGCACGTTACGGTTATTTAAAAGAACACGGCGAAGCAATCGATACGATTTACGACAAACTCGTCCATGTCCGGACTGAAATCGCCACGACGCTCGGCTTCCCATCATTTGTCGAACTCGGTTATGCCCGGATGCTTCGCGTCGACTATAACCAATCGATGGTCGAAGACTACCGCCAGCAAATCCTTGAGACAATCGTCCCAATCGCGACGTCACTAAAAGAACGTCAACAACGCCGGATTGGTGTCGATTCACTCTACTACTATGATGAAGGATTCGCTTTCAAATCAGGAAACGCGACACCGCAAGGCGAGGAAGCTTTCATCATTGAAGGTGGAAAGAAAATGTACCGCGAGATGTCACCGGAGACGAACGAGTTCTTCGATTATATGCTCGAGCGTGGCGCCCTTGATTTGACGGCGAAACCAGGAAAAGCGGGCGGTGGGTATTGTACGTACATCGCTGATGAAAAACTGCCATTCATCTTCTCGAACTTCAACGGGACGTCTGGCGATATCGACGTCTTGACGCACGAAGTCGGTCATGCTTTCCAAGTCTACGAGAGCCGTCACTTCACGACACCGGAGTACGGATTCCCGACATATGAAGCATGCGAAATTCATTCGATGTCGATGGAATATTTCGCGTACCCATGGATGGAAGAATTCTTCGGTGAAGAAACATCGAAGTATAAATTCAGTCACTTGGCTGGCGGTGTTACTTTCTTACCATATGGAGTCGCAGTCGATGAGTTCCAACACGTCATCTACAGCAAACCGGAGCTCACGCCGGCTGAACGTCGTCAAGCGTGGCGGACGATTGAGAAGAAATACCTCCCGCACCGCAACTACGAGGAAAATGACTACCTCGATTCAGGTGCTTGGTGGCATCAGCAAGGACACGTCTTCGGTAGCCCGTTCTATTACATCGATTACACGCTCGCTCAAGTCTGTGCCTTCCAGTTCTATGCGTGGATGGAGCAGGACCGCGAAGCCGCTTGGAAATCGTACCTCGCGCTCTGTAAAGCAGGTGGATCAGAAAGCTTCCTCGCACTTGTTGAACGCGCCGGCTTGAAATCACCTTTCGCTGACGGAACAGTCGACGAAGCGGTCGCACCAATCAAAGCCTACCTCGAACAAGCAGACGACCTAGCACTCGATCGTGTCTAACTAAAACATGCCTGACAGCAACAGGAATCACTCGTTCGCAAGCCTGCTGTCCTCAAGCAAAAAACATGCCCCGTTTTCCTGTCTGTTGATGGACAGGAAAACGGGGCTTTTTGTATCCGCATATTTTACGTTAAGCCCAATCGAAACGAACAAAATACCTGCTCTCCGCTTCGGTTGTCTCATGAAGATTTCAATGTTTCCTGATGCTCCATGAACCAAACTTCAAATTCATCTGCCGGAATCGGACGGGAATAGTAGAACCCTTGTCCATATTCACAGTCGAGCTTTCGTAAACTTTCGCTTTGTTCGAGTTGCTCGATACCTTCCGCGACTACGTCGTACTTCAACGTATGCGCGAGCTTGATGATTGTCTCAATCAATGGGGCATTCGAGCATGCATCTTCCCCGCTAATGAACGAGCGGTCGATTTTCAGACGTTGGATCGGAAGGCGACTTAAATAAGACAAAGAAGAATAACCGGTTCCAAAATCATCGATTGCCAATTGATAACCCATGGCATGTAGCGACTCGAGGGCATCAAAGACGCGTTTATCGGAAAAGACACCAAACGATTCCGTGATTTCTAACTCCATCCGCCGTTCAATTCCCGGATGTTCGTTTCTAATATCGGCCAAGTAGTCGACGATGCGACCGGAAGCAAGTTCTTTCACTGATAAGTTAGCTGAAACACCAAGCATCGCAAGTGGCGTCTGCTCCCAGCGCTTAATTTGATTGACCGTTTCCTGAACGACCCACATGCCGACCTCTTCAATCAACATCGAGCGTTCGGCAATCGGAATGAAGACAGCCGGACTAATCATGCCTCGTTCAGGATGGAACCAACGGAGTAACGCTTCACAGCCTTCGACCTGTCCTGTCTTTAAATTAATTTGTGGCTGATAATATAACTGAAGCTCATTTTTGACGATCGCTTCGCGCAACTCTGCTTCGAGAACGACTGATTCACGGTACTCTTCACTCATCCATGATTCGAACCAAACCGGCTCCCCCGCTTGATCCCGTTTCGCATGTTGCATCGCGATATCAACGGATGACAAGAGCGAAGTCACGGCGACTGCATCGTTTGGATAACGGACCATACTCATACTGATGTTGACGTGGATTTCTTCACCCTCGACATAATATGGAAGTTCCATGACTCGTTTTAATTCGTAGTAATCGACGATGCCTTGCTGCGAAATCAAGACAGCAAATTCATCTCCACCGATTCGTGCCGGTGAACCTGTCCCGATGAAGTGACGGCGTAAGCGGTTCGCTACTTCTTTTAGAATCAAATCACCCGCGCTATGCCCATACGCATCATTGATCCGTCTAAACTGGCGTACACTGACTGTAACGAGTTCTCCGGACTGTACCCCTGTCAATGCTTCTGTCATCTTTTGTTCGAAACCGTTACGATTCAATAGCGTTGTCAAGACGTCATACAGCGCCAGTTGCGTAATCCGCTCTTCTCGTCTGTATTGATCCGTTTCATCGTGACAGGTTAAATAAAGTGCAATCCCGTTCTCGCTTTTCGTCGGCACATAAATGATGTTGACGAACATATTCCGGATGTCCGCTTCGAAAATCATCTTACAACGAATCGTTTGACTATGTCCTTCGATGGCCCGATTTAAGGCACGACGCACACGGTTCAAGTCTGCTGGGTGAATCAGTTCTTCAATCGTCACGAACTCTGTCTTCTCGACGAGCTGCTGGAACTGGTCATTCCCGTGCAATAACTTGAAGTCTGCTGATAAGGCAATGATTGGATCTGTGTTTTGGGAAAACAGGGATTCGATTTCTGCTTTTTTCTGTTTGATTTCGAGTGTTTTTTGATCATTGTAATCCAGTAGACCTGAGATGATTGCCGTCATCGTCCGAAAAGCGTGGACGACAGGTTGAAAATCGTTGCGTTCCGGTACTTGATAAAACGATTGTTGTTGTCCTTCCGCAAATACGTTTGCTTCTTCCTGTAACATGACCAAGTCTTTTCGGAAAGCACGTAACAGCGAGAGCGTCAGTAAGAGTAGAGCGAAAATGATGAAGCACGTCGCAACGAACATCAACCACGCATTTCGAATGACATCATTTCCCCGATCCGTCATTTCCATCTGCACGTCTGAAATTGCTCGATCAAACAAACGGTACATGCTGTCTTGATAGCGATCTGAAATACGTTCTAACGTTTCGTATTCGCGAAGTCCGGGTTCACTCAACGTCGTATCGATTACACCAAGATATGACGCCATCTCACTTTTCATCGTATTAATCTCAAGTCTCGACGCTCCGTCTTCAGCATCAATCGTTGCCGAAAGCGTCTTCGTCACCGTATCATTTCTCACTGCCAAGTCTTGACGCATTTGCCGGATTCTTGATAATTCGTATGCATCCAATTGTTTGTCTTGATCTGCGCTGAGCAGGGTCTGTCCTGCTTTCCCGAAATCCCTTTCCATTAAGAACAGGTTAGAAAACAAGGAATAATATTTCCCGGTATCTTGACTGAGCGATAACTGATTAAATAAGATTTCACTTTTATAATTTGCTACTGCCGTAAAAAATCGATTGCTCGCGACATAACCGTTTTTCCGAACCTCGTCGATTTCAGTCAACACGTCTGTTTTTGAAGAACTTGTCGTTTGCATTGTTTCTAAACGTTTGCTCAGCGCCACGAGCTCGTCATCGACCTTTTTCGACCACTCGATTCGTTCTGTCAACGAGTCGTCGACCCGTGAACTCAATGATAAATAATAATAGTATGTAAGATCGCGTTCCGCCTGATTGACTTGTTCAAATACATCCATCACGCCGCTCGCACGTTTGTAACTGTACCCTTCTTCTACATTTTTTAAGAGTTGCTGCGTCGCAATCAACACGGCTAATAACCCGATAATCGAAATCATCCATGAGAACGTTTTATAGTAGGAGCGTTTCCGAAATGCTTCTACGATGAAGACTGGTGGTAAAAGTCGCAACACATCGTCCTCCCTAAATTGTCATTATGTCTATATATCGTCTAAAAGAAACGATTCGTGAAGCGAAAAGAGGTCAATAAAAACGCTTTCGCCCGTTTATTTTCGGGACAAAAGCGTTTTTGATCCATTCTTCAATATTGGACATTCTCTCGCTCTACCTTTTTAGCGAAATAGTCGATGATGTCGCGTCGACGAATGATTCCAATGAAGTGTTTTCCGTCATCAATGACGGGCACGAAGTTTTGATCAGTGATGACCTCAATCATTTCTTCCATTTGTGCTGTGATCGAAACGGGTTTATAACGAACACGTTGTTTAATGTCTGTCAGACGTGTTTGAAGTACATGATCATAATCCGCATGCTCCAGATTTTTTTCAAGTGCCCAAAGCACATCACCTTCCGTGAGTGTTCCTGCATATTTTCCTTTATCGTCAACGAGCGGGACTGACGTGAACCGATGATGCTTCATCTTTTCAAGTGCTTGCCTGACCGTCGACTCAGGATCTAAGTATTTCACTTCATCTTTTGGCAATAAGAAAAAAGCAATATTCATTTCTAAGTTCCTCCCTAGTCACTCTGTGACATCTACCCTATTTTATCATGAACTTCCGTTCGATTCATTTCTCAAATCATGAAAATCTCACCATAATTCCTTCATATTTAAGTTTACCCGTCCGATAATCAGAATAGACAGATTTTATAGATTATTTAGATAGGAGATTACATATGCGCCTTTCCATCACACGCCGTCTTTTCATCGGTCTCATTCTATTACCTGCGCTTACGTTAGGTGTCTCAACCTGGTTCTCATACAACCAGACAAGTCAAACTGTTGAAAATCTTGTCGATTCAACTTCGCAAACGGCATTAAAGCAACTCGAGCAATCCTTCTCGCGTATCATCGACGATACAAAAAAAGATACGTCTTTACTCGCCGGACTCCCGTTCACGCGAGCGAGTGGCTCACTGCCGAACTATACTGATCCAAAAGACCTTCCTGATTTGACGGACGAACCGTCTCAAAAAGCAAAAGATATTTACAGCGTCCTCGAAAAATACGGTTCATCGAAGATCGAAAATTCTTTTCTCCAATACGCTGATACGTCAGGCGGCTACTTGAACTGGCCGAAGCAAGACGTCCCTGCCGGCTATGATCCACGAAGCGACCTTTGGTATAAACAAGCGCTTGAAAATTCAAGTACGGTCGCCATGAGCGAACCGTACTATGACGAAGCGACGAAACTATCCATCATCAGTTTCTCAAAAGCGACACTTGATGATCAAGCAAACATCAAGGGTGTCCTGTCCGTCTATAAAAGCATCAACCGCCTCTCAGAAGACATGAAGCGAATCGAGATCGGACAGGAAGGTTTCGTATTCAGCTATACAAAAGACGGAAAAGTCGTCACGCACCCGAATAAAAATTACTTCTTTAAAAGTCTCGACCAACTCCGTGAAGAAGGAAAGTCTTATTTCAGTGCACCGAAACAGATGATTGATCAAGAATCCGGTTCCGCCATCATGGATGTTGCGGGGAAAAAATCAGTCGTCATCTGGCAACTCTCTTCTAAAACAGGCTTCAAGCTAGCGGTCGTACTGGATTATGCGTCTCTGTATGCTCCTAAAGATGCCATGCTCGAACAGTCGCTCATCAACTTTGTCGTCGCGATTGCGCTAGCGACATTGATTGCCTGGTTAATCGGACGCTCGATCAACCGTCCCCTCTCGACACTTCGGACGGAAGCCCTCGCGATCGCAAGCGGTGATTTACGGACGACACAACGTCCAAAACGCTTTATTCGCGATGAACTTTCTGACCTCAATGAGAATTTCGATACGATGCGCCAAAAGTTGCGTCAAACGATTACGGCCATGACACAATCAGCCGGAACCGTTCGTGATGCGTCACAGGACTTATCAGCAAATGCGACCCACGTCCAAAACGCATCACAACAAATCGGTCAAACGATGGAAGAAATTGCAGCCGCCGGTGAAACGCAAACGAAACAGGCGGAACGCTCTTCGCATGCCGTTTACGGTGTCAAGGAACGCTCCGTCGCGATGCAACAAGCGGCCGCTACGACGTTGTCTGAAGTCGCATCCGTCGCCGATGCCGCAACACGCGGTAGCTCACTGACGAAACAAACGATTACCGACTTACTACAACACTCCGATTCACTCGAACAGGAAATTCAGAACACGTCCGAATTCCTCGGTAAACGTTCAGGCGAAATCGGAAAGATTCTCGGGACACTTCAAGCAATTTCAAGCCAGACGAATCTCCTGGCTCTGAATGCCGCCATCGAAGCGGCGCGTGTCGGTGAACAAGGTCGAGGTTTTGCCGTCGTCGCAAGTGAAGTCCGGAAGCTTGCAGAGGAAAGCGATCATTCTGCAAAACAAATTAAACAACTTCTCGATAATATTCAAAAAGAGACGCACACTGCGATGAGTGCGATGAACCATGTTATGGATGATTTGAAAATTTCCCTTGAATCCGTCAAAACGACAGGCGTCGACTTCGAACAGATCGCCGGTTCCGTCCATCATGTCTCACAACGGACTGAATCGCTAACCGGTGATATCAGCGCTCTGACGACTGCGACAGAAGAAGTGTCTGACGCGATGGGAACGATTCTCGCGTTGACAGAAGAGAACGCAGCCGGTATCGAAACGAGTGCCGCAAGTATCCAGGAAACGAATGCGACAATCGAAGCCGTCACGACGGCAGCGACACACTTGGCTCATATCGCAAGTGAACTCCATCAATTGACGTTCGACTTCCAATTGGACGATACACTGCCACTTGAAGAAAGCACCGAAGCTGACGAACTGCCTCATGTCGATGCGTCTGATGAAGTTGCGGACGAAGCAGCCGTGACCGAATTGGAACAGACAAGCGACAACGACTTGTTTGAACTCGATGCTGAAGAAGTGCTCGATGATTCGACTAATCAGCAGGAATCAGACAATCGTTGATAAGCCCTATTAAAAAAGGAACCTGCCACGCGCAGGTTCCTTCTTTTCGTTCCTCCCTATACAATTTCTTGTACACCCCTTAGACTAGACTTAACGATTTCTACCGAGAGGAGTAGAGCCATGAAGCCGCTACAAACAGACGATTTAATCCAGATTGCTGAAAGTATTTATGGGACGACCGGCTTTTTTGTATCGTACCAATCACATAAAAACGATTCACTTCATGTACGACCAACCGCGCCTGTCCATCCCGACCAACTGACGCTCGAAGCCGAGTGGCCGACTGCTGAAGCGGTCCCACTCCTCTACACGCTAAAAGATGGAACGGCGTATTTATTCATTGCCGTCGCAGATCAAGGGCAATACCGAATTGGTCCCGTCCTGTTACAGTCCGCCTTGTTTCGCGCGCATATTCAGGATGAGTCCTATCACCAATTTTATAAATCGTTACCTCGGACGACTGAAAATCGATTAATCGACTGCGCTCACCTCGTCTATCGGCTATTGAACGGACGACAGCTCCCGTCCCGCGCAATCCGGACGGAGTCTGAAATCATCGAAGAAGAAATCCCGCTCGTCGCAGACGTACCTGCCCATACAGGAACGACAGCCTACCGCAAAGCTTGGCAACGCGAACAGCAAATCATCGACTGGATTTCCTCCGGTCAAAGCGAACGCTTGGCGACGACTTACTCCTTACCTGCCTATGGTGAATTCGGTTCACTCGCACGCCATCAACCACTTCGGGCAGAAAAGAACCTCCTACTCGGAACGGTCCTGCTCAGCGCACGCGCTGCCATTATCGGTGGACTCGAACCGGACGAAGCCTTCTCACTCAGTGACCGGATGATTGATTCGATTGAAGCAGCAAACAGCATCTCCGAGCTTCGTAATCGCCACGTCCGGATTACTGTCAGTTTTGCAGAAGCTGTCAAGCAAATCCAAGAGTTACGACACTCGCCACACGTCTTAGCTGCCATCCGTTACATTCAACAGCATCTTTACGATCCGTTATCCGTCTCTTCAATCAGCCATGCGATTCACGTCTCCTCCAATTACCTATCCGTCCTGTTCAAGGACGAAACTGGTTTACCGCTTGCCCGCTATGTCATCCGGGAGCGAATCCGGGAGGCGAAACGTTTGCTCCGCTCATCTAACGATTCGTTGCTGACGATATCAAACAAACTACATTTTTCGAGCCAAAGTCACTTCAGTCAAGCGTTTAAACAGACGACTGGTGAGACACCCACCCATTATCGACAACGGCACTACCTGTAAAACGCAGCTGACGATTTAGTTTTTTAACCGACAACAGGCCCCCCTCCGTTTACACAGGGGGCTGTTCAGCGTGTAGACAAACGCTTATGAAGCGTGAACATACGATAACGAGAGTCAACCCGTTCGCGCTTTCCTGTCTCGCCTCGTCTTTAAAGCGAGTCGAGACGTTTTGCGCTCTAAAGTGTCTGCATAACCGGATTTGCGTCACGGTATTCTCTAAAAAACGTCATGTTTCGTTGACTCTTTCGGAAAAAAGTGCGTTTTGAACGCACTTTCAGAGGCAGGCAAGACCCTGCTCGTTGTCCGGTAGGACCAAGGAGCAACGGCTTGCCCCTCGCCCGAGGAAAGCAACGAAAACAGACGCTTAATCTCCCGATAGCACGTTGTCTACAGTTTGAACAGGACCCCTCCGTTTACACGAAGGGGTCCTGTTTTTTGAATCGCCTGATTTAGTTAAAAGGACGAGTCGAACTCTCTTTTTAGAAGATCGATTGGCGCTGCATAGCCGATCGGACCACACAATAAACTTTCTCCAGCCCACATACTTAAATCCATCATATGCACTTGTTCTGTCGGTAAAAAGTCCTCAAGCTTCCACGAAATACTAATGATCGCGTCATTCAATTGTCCGATGATACTTCGATCATGTGTCTTCGAGTACTTGACGTCACCGCACCGTTCCAGATAACGATCCACGACTGCCTCAGAAAATCCTTCTGCTAAAAATGTGTCCTTGATTGCCTTCAATGCAATGACATCAAATTGTTTGAATTCTTTCATTTTCATGCCGTAGAAGACGATACTATATCTTGTTTTGTTGTTCATCAAGACAACACATTTTCTTCGATCAAACGTGAACACATTCGCATGCCATTCATAAAAAGAATCTGCGTTAGTTGCATCATACGGCGTTACATTGATTTTCATCGCATCCGCTAGCTTTTTTGTACATTCGATCAGCATGCTCCAACCCCACTTTTCCTTTAATCAGGAAGTTGACCTTACATTTTTACGAAAAGCGCTACACTCTCAACGTGTGTCGTATGCGGGAACATATCGACTGGCGTGACTTCCATCAGTTTGTAACCGAGCTCAGCAAGCAACTTCGCGTCACGTGCTTGTGTTGACGCGTTACATGAGACGTAGACGATGCGTTTTGGTGCCACTTCAGCCGCAGCACGCAGGAATTCTTCGTCACAGCCTTTACGTGGTGGGTCAACGACGATGACGTCTGGTTTGATTCCAGCTTTGACGAGTGCCGGCATGACGGATTCAGCCGTTCCGTACTCGAATGATACGTTGTCGATGCCGTTCGCAGCGGCGTTACGACGTGCGTCGTCGATTGCTTGAGGAACCATTTCAATCCCGTAGACATGTTTCGCTTGTTGCGCAAGTGATAATGAAATCGAGCCGATGCCGCAATACGCGTCGACGACGATTTCTTCACCTGTCAATTGCGCATACTCCAGTGCTTTACCGTATAGTTTCTCCGTTTGCAACGGATTGACTTGGAAGAATGAATGGGGCGAGATTTCATACGTCAATCCGGCGATTTGATCGCGGATGACAGCTGGTCCGTGCAGGACGATATTCTTTTTCCCTAAGATGACGTTCGTATCCTCCGGGTTGATGTTGTGTTGAATCGATGTCACGTTCGGGACGGCTTTTAAGATGCCGGCGACGATTTTATCGATGCCACGCAATTGTTTGACCTTCGTCACGAGGACGATCATCAATTCATTCGTATGGTACCCGTGACGTGCCATGATGTGACGGATGACACCCGTTTGTTTCTTTTCATCGTAAGCTGGGACTTTTAAGTCGGCGAGGACTTTACGGACCGCTTGGATTGCTTCATCATTTTCTTTATTTTGAATCAAGCAGTAATCCATATCAATGATACGGTGGCTCCGTTTTTGGTAGAAACCGGCCATCAACTTGTTCGACTGGAAAGCGACCGGGACTTGTGCTTTGTTACGGTAGCCCCATGGATCTTCCATACCAATCGTTTCGTGGACCGGGATTTCGAGTCCTGCGAGGCGGGCAAAGGCATCACGGACACGGTTGTGCTTGAATACGAGTTCCGCATCATATGATAAGTGTTGCAGTTGGCAGCCCCCACATTGGTTGTAGACCGGACACGGCGGCTCGACACGATCAACACTCTTCGTCTTTTGACGGATGATTCGTCCGAAACCGTATGATTTCGTTGTTTTCGTAATTCTGATTTTGACTTGTTCCGTCGGCAACGCTCCTGGAATGAAGACCGTATAACCATCGATTCGGGCGACACCTGAACCGTCGTGCGTCAAATCGACGATATCGACGACGTGCTCGTCATTTTTTTGTACTGGGATCATAATTGGGTTCCTCCTAGAAAACTCCGCGCCTTACGCGAGGTTCGTTTCTGTTTCTTGTAGTTGTGTATTAATCAGTTCCATCTCATCGATCCGGAACTTCGGTGTCATGACATCGAAATGCGACTGTAAATTCGTCATCTCCCCTTCACAGGTGCCACCGAACTCACCATCGATGTTCAAGCTCATCTCAGAAGTGTTTTTCATCCGGACGAATGAAGTCGTGACATGCTCGACACAAGGATCCGAGAAGTGATCCCCTTTTAAGGCGAGACGCATGACGCGAATCAGTTCGACAAGATTACATTTTTTTAAGATGAATAAATCAAACCGTCCATCATTGAGTGACGCATTCGGAGATAGCTTCTCAAAGCCACCAACGGAGTTCGTATTCGAAGTCAAAAACAACATGACTTCGCCTTTGAACGTCCCTTTTTCATGCTCGAGCTCGACATACGTCGGACGAATTTGTGGTAACTTTTCCATCCCTTTGACGTAATAAGCGAGTTGTCCAAGTGCTGTTTTGAGCTTTGACGGAACCTCGTAAGACAACTCCGTCATGATGCCACCACCTGCGATGTTGATGAAATAATGAACACCCGTCGTCCCTTCAATCTTGCCAATGTCGACAGGCATCGTATAGCCGGTACAAATGACATCCATCGCGCCTTCAATCGTCAACGGAATCCGCATCGCCCGTCCAAAATCATTCGTCGTCCCGACAGGCAATACACCGAGTTTGGGGCGCACCTTGTAGGCAGCCATCCCACTGATGACTTCGTTTAACGTTCCATCTCCACCCGCAGCCACGACGAGGTCAAATTCAGCTTCACAGGCCCGTGCTGCTTCATGTGTTGCGTCACCGACCGCTTTCGTCGAATAGACGGAAGTCTCATAACCCGCTGCTTCAAGCCGGTCTAAGATATACGGCAGATTTCGCTTTACCATCTCTTTCCCGGAAGTCGGGTTATAAATCACTCGCGCTCTAGGTCTCATAAGTTTTTCTCCTTTTTAATCAACCGGTCCATTTGATACATAACTGTTTTATTTTACATGAAGTTTTGCTACATTACAAAGCCGAAAAAAAAGATGTTCCCGTTTTCCGCCTGATTACGAGACGAAAAATGGGGACATCTACTCTGATTTAAAGGATTATTTTAATTTTTCGAGTTCTTCATGGAAGAGTTGATCGAGGAGGGCCGGATTCGCCATCCCTTTCGTTTTCTTCATGATTTGACCGATGACGAAACCTTTTTTCCGGTCTCGTCCACCCACGAGTTCTTCGACGACAGCTGGATTCGCTTCGAACATCTCGACGATCAGTCCGCGTAAGAGACCCTCGTCAGAAATTTGAGCAAGTCCTTGTTCTTCGACATACTGACGGGGTTCGACCCCCTGTTCAATCGTCGCCGCGAAAACTTGTTTCGCGATTTTCGAAGAAATCGTTCCGCCAGCAATCAATTCGATCATCTCGGCGAGACGTGCCGGTGTCAGTTTGATTGTGTCGAACGTTTCACTCGACTTGTTCAAGTGCCCTTGGACTTCACCGACCGTCCAGTTCGCTGCTGCTTTCGGTTCTGCACCGGCAGCAATCGTTGCTTCGAAGTACTCTGCCATCTCGCGTGTGACAGTTAATTGTTTCGCGTCATATGCAGATAAACCGAGTGTTTCTTGATAGCGGACACGACGCGCGTCCGGAAGTTCTGGAATTGCGGCACGAATCGCCTCTTTCCAGTCTTCGTCGAGGACGAGCTTGACGAGATCCGGTTCCGGGAAGTACCGGTAATCGGACGCCCCTTCTTTCACACGCATCAAGACGGTCTGTTTTTTCGCTTCGTCGAACCGAAGTGTTTCTTGACGCATGACGCCACCCGCCAGTAAGAGTTTACGGTGACGGTCTTCCTCGAATTCGAGTCCTTTTAAGACGTTCCCGAACGAGTTGAGGTTCTTCAATTCTGTTTTCGTTCCGAACTTCTCTTGCCCGTATGGACGGACTGAGATGTTACAGTCGCAGCGAAGTGATCCCTCTTCCATCTTGACGTCCGAGACGCCTGCATATTGCAGGACTTCTTTGAGTCGTTCGAGGTAGGCGACCGCTTCTTTTGGTGAACGCATGTCGGCTTCACTGACGATTTCAATCAAAGGTGCTCCCGTCCGGTTAAAGTCGACGACCGAATGATTGGCACCGGTATGGTTCATCTTCCCGGCATCTTCTTCTAAATGGACCCGTTCAATCCGGAAGCGTTTTGTTTCGCCATCGACTTCCGCATCGATGAATCCATCAAACCCGATCGGCTGATCGAATTGTGAGATTTGGTAGGCTTTCGGCGTATCCGGATAGAAGTAGTTCTTCCGGTCGAATTTTGTTTGATCGGCGACGTGGCAGTTGAGCGCCATTGCCGCACGGACTGCGAGTTCGACTGCTTTTTCGTTGACCATCGGAAGGACGCCTGGGTGTCCGAGACAAATCGGACAGGTCTTCGTATTTGTTTCCGCACCGTACTCACGGGCACAGCCACAAAACATTTTTGTATTTGTATTTAGTTCAGCGTGGACCTCGATGCCGATAACCGTTTCAAAGTTCATAACGCACTCTCCTTATAACTTCGGAAGCGCGAATCCGCCCGTCGCAAGCTCGAAAGCATGCGCCGCACGATAGATCGTCGCCTCGTCAAAGTGTTTTCCGATGATTTGTAGACCGACTGGTAATCCGTCGACGAGACCTGCCGGGACCGAAATCGCAGGCACACCCGCTAAGTTGATTGGAATCGTCAAGATATCATTCGCATACATCGTCACAGGATCATCGTTTTGCGCACCGAGTTCGAATGCTGGTGTAGGTGCCGTCGGTCCGATGATGACATCATAGTTCGCGAGGACGTCATCAAAGTCCTTTTTAATCAATGTCCGCGCTTGTTGCGCTTTTTTATAATACGCGTCGTAATAACCTGAACTTAACGCATACGTTCCAAGCATGATGCGGCGTTTGACTTCATCGCCGAATCCTTGGGCCCGTGAATACTTGAAGACATCTTCGAGTGCATCTGCTTCAGCACGGAAGCCATATCGGATGCCGTCGAAACGGGCTAAGTTTGATGATGCTTCCGATGAAGCAAGCAAGTAATACGTCGCAAGCGCGTACTTCGAGTTCGGAAGGGATACTTCGTCGACCGTCGCTCCGAGGGACTCGAGCTTTTTGATGGCTGCACGAATGTTGTCTTTCACAGATTCACTGACACCTTCACCGAAGTATTCTTTTGGAACGGCGATCTTCAAACCTTTGATATCACCTGTCAACGCTTTCGTATAATCGATCCGGTCGACGTTCGCTGACGTCGAATCCATGTCACAATGTCCTGCGATCGCGCTAAGCAAATAGGCGTTGTCTTCGACCGTGCGTGTCAATGGACCGATTTGGTCGAGCGATGACGCGAATGCGACGAGACCGAAACGTGAAACGAGACCGTACGTCGGTTTTAAACCGACGACACCACAATAGGCAGCCGGTTGACGAATCGAACCCCCTGTATCAGAACCGAGACTGAACAAGACTTCTCCTGCCGCAACAGCAGCGGCCGAGCCACCTGAAGATCCACCTGGAACGTGTTTTGTGTTCCATGGGTTACGGACTGGTTTGTACGCTGAGTTCTCATTGGAAGACCCCATCGCGAATTCATCCATGTTCAGTTTACCAATCGTGACGGCACCTGCTTCATGTAAGCGTTCGACGACAGTCGCGTCGTGTGCAGGGACGAAGTTCTCGAGGAATTTCGAGCCACATGTCGTCGTCATCCCTTTTGTGACGATATTATCTTTCACACCGATTGGTAAGCCGAACAGTGGGTTTGCTTCATGTTTTGCGAGCTCATCCATCCGTTTTGCTTGTTCGAATGCGTCTTCGTTCAAGGACAAAAAGGCGCCAACCTTCCCGTCAACACGGTCGATTTGATCAAACGATTCTTGAACGAGATCCGATACTTTCACTTCGCCATCCTTGACGAGTGTATGCAGTTTTTTGACACCATGCTCAAAAAGTGACATTTCTGTGGTCTCCTCCTTATTCGAACACTGCTGGGACGCGGACTTGTCCGTCTTCCCAATCAGGTGCGAGTCGTTCTACTTCCGTGCGCGGAAGCGATGGGCGTACTTCGTCTTTTCGTAAGACGTTCTTTAAATCAAGGACATGCGTCGTAGGTTCGACACCTGTCGTATCAAGTTCATTTAATTGCTCAGCAAAACCGAGAATTTTTTCGAGCTGAACCGTAAATTGTTGTACTTCTTCATCTGTCACGGCAAGGCGTGCCAAATGCGCCACGTGGCGGACTTGCTCTTCATTAATATTTGCCATGTCATTCCACCTCCGGAACTTTTGCAGTATATTTTACACTATTTCTAATCATAGCACTTTTTAGTCAGACAAAAAAGACGATGGTGCATCGGGGGGAGGTCCGCACCATCGTCCTTATAGGGGTAGCAAAGCTTTCGGGCGGAAAGCTTCTAGTAATTCATTACCCATGCGACTGTCTTACAAAACAAAATAACAGAATATTCAAACTAAAAGATCGACTAATAAATAGACATTGAAAATGATGACAATTGTCACGATACTCCAGGCAAGGAGTTTCATCTTCACCCCGTTCTTGAAGTCACCCATGATTCGTCCACTTGACGTTGCCCGAATCAATGGAATCAACGCGAACGGAATCCCGAACGATAAGGCGACCTGACTCAAAATCAAGGCACGCGTCGGATCAAATCCCGATAACAACAATAAAATGGCTGGTGCCATCGTGATACTCCGACGAAGGAAAATCGGGATCTCAATTTTCAGGAATCCACGCATGATGGCATCGCCAGACATCGTCCCGACACTTGATGATGCGAGACCAGACACGAGTAAGGCGACTCCGAACAAGTACGGTGTTACACCGCCGAGCGACGTCCCGAGTCCTGAAAAAATACTTTCAAGTGTTGCTGCTTTTTGATCCGTTCCGAAGAAGACGGTCGCCGCGATGACGAGCATCGCCCCATTGACTGCCCCCGCGATCAACATTGCTGCCCAAATGTCGAGTGTCTGAATCTTCATCAATCCTCGTTTATCCGCGATCTTTCCCATCCGGCGTTTCGTCAAATCCGAGTGCAAATAAATCGCGTGCGGCATGACTGTCGCTCCTAACATCCCGGCAGCGAGGACGATACTCGGTGTTCCCTCGAATCCCGGGATCAAGCCGCCTGCCATGTCTCGCACGTTCGGCTCGACTTGAATGACTTGGATTGCAAAGGCGACAGCAATCACAAGGACGAGTCCCGCGATGACGGCTTCGAAATGCCGTAAGCCTTTCCGTTCGAATCCGAGGATGACGAACGAGGCAATCGCTGTTAAAATCGCAGCGATTTTCATATCGATGTTAAATAACAGATGAAATCCGAGTGCGGCACCAACGAATTCTGCGAGATCCGTCGCCATGGCGACGAGTTCTGCCTGGGCCCAGTAAAACAGTCGGGCGACGGGTGATAACTCGTCCCGGATGACCTCCGCCAAGCTCATATTACTGACGAGTCCAAGTTTCGCTGACAACGTCTGGATGACGACCGCCATCAAGTTCGCTGCAACGATGATCCACAGTAATAGAAATCCGTACTGGGCGCCGGCCGTCATGTTCGTCGCAAAGTTCCCCGGGTCGAGGTACGCGACGGCGGCAACAAAGGCTGGACCGATAAATTGTCTTTTTTTCAATCGTTCGACCGGTGCTACCGGTTGACTGACCATATTGAACACCTCTCTTTAGTTGCAAGTATACGCTTTTCTTTCCTTCAGGCAACATACATGCTTCATGGAAATACTTATTAATAAAGTAAACTGAATCATTCAATCCTGAAATCAAGCCATCTCCCATTCTTTTTGACCGCGCATTCTAACTACAAAAAAAGTCGAAGTTCACATTCAAGTGAACTTCGACTAGCGTGTAGACAAACGTTTATGAAGCGTGAATATGCGATAACGAGAGACAATCCGGTCGCGCTTCCCTGTCTCGCCTCGTCTTCAAAGCGATTCGAGACGGATTGCGGCCTAAATCGTCTGCATGCCTGGCTTTCCTTACCTAAAAAGCGTCACGTTTCGTTGACTCCTGCGGGGAAAGGTGCGTTTTTAACGCACTTTCAGAGGCAGGCAAGACCCTGCTCGTTGTCCGTTAGGATGAAGGAGCAACGGCTTGCGCCTCGCCCGAGGAAAGCAACGAAAAAAGACGCTTGATTTCCCGATGGCACGTTGTCTACAGCCTGAGAGTGGTTACTCTCAAAAGAGAACAACCACTCGCTCGTTTCATGTTAATTCAATCAGACAATCTTCCGCTCTGGTTCGACACCTTTCAGCTGCGCCTTTACTTCATCAAACTCATGGTAGACCGCTTCGCTTGGTTCAGCAGTCGCCAAACTGACAACAACGAGTGCAATCGTCGATGCAAGGAAGGCGGGAATCATTTCATACATCTCCGAAATATAGAACGGTAAATCCTTCACGTACAGTTTGACTAAAATCCAGGCGATGACGACGATGGATCCCGTCAGCATCGAAGCGAGTGCTCCCGCTTTGTTCATCCGGCGCCATAGTAAGCTGAACAAGACGACCGGACCAAAAGCAGAACCGAATCCTGCCCACGCGTAACCGACGAGTGTCAAAATCGATTTTTGTGCGCCGAACGATAACGCAATCGCAAGTAAGGCAACCGCTAGCACCATGATACGACCGACGAGCATCAACTCTTTGTCTGAAGGCGTCCGCTTCATAAAGCGTTGATAAAAGTCATTCGTCGCAGCACTCGAAGAGACGAGTAGCTGTGTCGAAATCGTCGACATGATGGCAGCAAGTAACGCAGCGAGCAAGAGGCCGGTAATGAAGCCTGGGAATAAATCACGCGAAAGCTGAATGAATACGTTCTCCGGGTTGTTCAGCTCAATCGCCTGTTGCGTAAAGTACGCATAACCGAATAATCCTGTCACCATCGCACCGATGATCGAAAAGGTCATCCAGACCATCCCGATCCGGCGGGCTGACTTCATTTCACTCAAGTTACGTATCGCCATGAAACGGACGATGATGTGTGGCTGACCAAAGTAACCGAGTCCCCAGGCGAGCAAGGAGATGATCCCGATGAGCGTCGTCCCTTTAAACAGTTCAAGTTTTGAACCGTCCGTCGTCCGAATCGTCTCGAGCGTCTCATTGATCCCGCCGCTCAGCGACAGGGCGACACCCGGAACAATCAAGAGCGCGATAACCATGATCATCCCTTGGACGACATCCGTCCAACTGACGGCGAGGAATCCACCCAGGAACACGTAGGCGATGACGACGCCTGCTAAAATCCAAAGGCCGGTCGTATACTCTAAACCGAAGACGGCTTCAAACAGCCGACCACCGGCGACAAAACCACTGGAAGCGTACATTATAAAGAATATTAAGATAACTCCAGCTGAAACTGTACGCAACACACCACTTTTGTCATGGAATCGTTTTTCGAAATAGTCGGGAATCGTGATGGCGTCGCCGGCGTGCGCCGTATACGCCCGCAGACGTGGTGCAACGAGTAGCCAGTTTGCATAAGCTCCGAGCAATAAACCGACTACAATCCAGCCACTGGACAGACCAGTTGCAAACATCGCACCCGGCAATCCCATCAACAGCCACCCACTCATATCGCTTGCTCCGGCTGAGAGTGCAGTGACGACGGGCCCGATCGTACGTCCTCCAAGCATATAATCATTCATGTTTTTCGTCCGGTAATACGCCATCACGCCAAGCGTCACCATCAGACCGAGATACAGTAAAATCGCCAACCACATTCCGTTCATCCTTGCTCCCCCTTTTCTATGGTGAATAAAAAAAAAAAAACGGATATGCAGGTCGCATACCCGTTTCATCTATTAAACACTAATTCAAAACATTTCTGAAGTCGTTTTTGCTTGCAAGTGGAGTGTTAAATAATCCGGTCCACCGGCTTTTGAATCCGTTCCCGACATGTTGAAGCCGCCGAATGGTTGATATCCAACGATTGCGCCTGTGCAACCACGGTTGAAATAGAGGTTCCCGACATGGAAGTTCGCCCGTGCGTACTCTTGGTTTGTCCGGTCTTGTGTGATGACCGCCCCTGTCAAACCGTACTCCGTGTTGTTCGCGATCGCGATTGCTTCTTTGAAGTCTTTCGCTTTCGTGAATGCAACGACTGGTCCGAAGATTTCTTCTTGCATCAAACGATCCGTCGGTTGAACGTCCGCGACGACCGTTGGTGAGACGAAGAAGCCTGTTGAATCGTCAGCCGTTCCGCCTGCTGCAATCCGTCCTTCTTGTTTTGCGATATCGAAGTACGACGTAATTTTTTTGAATGCCGCTGCATCGATGACCGGACCGACGTTGTTCGTCACGTCGACTGGGTTCCCGATACTCAGTTTCGCTGTGTTCGCAACAACTTTTTCGAGTAACTCGTCGTAGACGGAGTCGAGTGCGACGACACGCGAACACGCTGAACATTTTTGACCTGAGAAGCCAAATGCTGCTTTTGTGATCATGTCTGCCGCGTAATCAAGATCGGCTGACTCATCGATGACCATCGTGTCTTTTCCGCCCATCTCGGCGATGACACGTTTAAGCCAGATTTGACCGTCATTTAATTTCGAAGCACGTTCGTTGATCCGAAGACCGACATCACGTGATCCTGTGAAGCTGATGAAACGTGTTTTCGGGTGGTCGACGAGGTAATCCCCGACTTCTGCCCCTGGTCCCGGGATGAAGTTCAAGACGCCAGCCGGAAGACCTGCCTGCTCCATGACTTCAACAAATTTAGCAGCGACGACAGGTGTCGTCGATGCTGGTTTCAAGAGAATCGGGTTTCCGGCGACGATTGCCGCAACCGCAGTCCCTGCCATGATGGCGAGTGGGAAGTTCCATGGTGAGATGATGACGCCGACACCGAGTGGGATGTAATCGTAACGGTTGTATTCACCCGGACGACTCTCGACTTTTTTGCCGTCTTTTAAGACGAGCATCTGACGTGCATAATATTCAAGGAAATCGATTGCTTCTGCTGTATCCGCATCTGCTTCGTTCCATGGTTTCCCAGCTTCTTTGACGAGGTACGCCGAGAATTCATGTTTGCGTTTCCGGATGATGTTCGCTGCTTTGAACAGGACGTCCGCACGAACACTCGGATTGACGAATTTCCACGTTTCGAATGCTGTGACAGCTGCCTGCATCGCATCCTCTGCGTGTGCTTGTGTCGCTTTTGAGACACGTCCGACGATCTCTTCTTTGTTTGCCGGATTGACCGAAACGATTTTGTCTTCCGTCGTCACATGTTTGCCCCCGATGACGAGCGGATAATCTTTTCCTAGCTCTTGCGATACGAGTGCAAGTGCCTCCTCGAACGCTTTCTTGTTCGCTTCTTGTGAGAAGTCCGTGAATGGTTCGTGTTTGTACGGAATCATCTCTATTCCCCCTTTATACATACTTTTAATCGCTTACATTCTCCATTGTACAGAAGCATGACGCCGCTTACAATTATTCTAGTCAAAAAAAATGAGCAGGCTACGTTCTCCCGCTCACGTTTTGCTCGAATTATTCAGTTGCTTGGGAAAAGACGATCTCTTCGTTTTGGATTGAGACCTTGACGTCTTGCCCTTGGAACAACCAATCATCTTGATCGGAGACGACGAAATGAATCCCGTCAACGACTTCTTCGACAGCTACCCGTTCGACTTCTTCCATGTGGACGCCGACCGAAAAGCCTTGTGTCAAATCCGTCGATCCGCCGTATTTCGCGAAAAAGCGAATCGTGTCGCCTTCCTTCGCTTCCATCTCATCTTTAAAATATTGTAATGCTTCATCCGTTACGTGAATTTTCATGTTTTATCCACTCTCCTTTAGACTAGTGTACCTATTCCCTACTCAAAAAAGCGAATATCCTGTATGGTGAAGACAGTAAACACTTCACTCCATCATTTCTATTGATTCTGATTTAGGAGGTCCTATATGAAACGATTAATCACAGTTCTACTATCAACGAGCATGCTGTTAGTCGGATGTGGGAACGACTCCACTTCCTCTACAGATACTGAATCCCCGAAGACGACAGAAACGAAACAAGTCGCGCAAGCCGACCAAGCCGTTCTTGATGTCTATCAAACCTATCAAGATACGTTAGGGAAAACGGGATCAGCTGATGCGAAAGCACTCGCTAAGATTGAGTACACGGGTGAAGATGAACCGTTACGCGCAGCAGCGATTGGTGCTAAAAACCTGAACGTTACGCCTGGTAAGGTCGTTAAAAGCTTCCAACAAGGCGACGTCGCCTACATCATCCATGAGTTCAATGATGCGGACGGGTCCCCGCTCCCAAACCGTGCGTCGAAGTTATTCCTGAAAAAAGATGGGGAATGGAAAGCTGTCATCGCACCAACGACCTTTGAACCAACAGTCTTCACGACGCTCGCTGAGATGTTTGATTCATTTAATGCAGACGAATATGGCGTCAATGCCAAAGCAGCAGAAGCCGTCGGGAACACACCGGAAGATGAACAGGATAAAGTCTTCACACGCGTCAACGCCCAGACGGACTATATGGCACTCGAAATGAACAGTAACATCTTAATGATTTACGGTATGGCACTCGGCAACGAAGGCAATCCCGAAGTGTTGGTCGATTACTACTCCGATTATGCGGACTGGTACACCGATGAACAGGATTTGTTACGCAAAACGGCGAAGGCCGGAACAGACTACGAAAAATATTTGATCGCACTTGACCCATTAAAGGAAAGCTTACAAAAGAAACTCGGAAAATACGCTGATCAACTGAATATGGAATTAGGTTAAAGGGGGACTCTTAATGAACGCACCGACATTTACGTTACCGAACGCCCATGGCGAAAACATTTCACTCGCCGATTATCGTGGTAAGAAAGTCATTCTCTACTTCTATCCGAAAGACTCGACACCGGGTTGTACGACGGAAGCCTGTGACTTCCGTGACGCGACGGACGCCTTCGCGGCTGAAAATACCGTCATCCTCGGCATCTCCGCTGACAGTCAAAAACGGCATCAAAACTTTATCTCAAAATATGAACTTCCGTTTCAACTTCTCTCCGATGTCGATCATACGGTCTGCGAACAATATGGGGTCTGGCAACTCAAAAAGAACTACGGCAAGGAATATTATGGGATCGTCCGTTCAACGTTTTTAGTTGATGAGGCGGGTGAATTAATCCAAGAATGGCGGAGCGTTAAAGTTAAAGATCATGTTTCTGAAGCCTTAAACTACGTAAAATCACTTGATTAAAAAGAAAAACACGTTACTGATGTAGCCTGTTTCAATGTAGACAAACTCTTATGAAGAGTGAATATGCTATAACGAGAGGCAAAGTTCGCGCTTCCCTGTCTCGCCTCGTCTTCAAAGCGGCAATCGGTCGCGGTTCTAAACGATTCGAGACGGATTGCGCTCTAAAACGTCTCCATGCCCGGCTTTCCGTCACGGTATTAGCTAAAAAGCGTCATGTTTCGTTGACTCCTACGGGAAAAATTGCGTTTTTAACGCACGTTCTGATATGCTCCCCAAAAAGTAGACAGTTGAAATAAGAAAAACTGTTTACTTTTGAAAGGAGCTTTTTTCTATGTCCAAATTCAAGCGTTCCGCTAGTGAAAAACTATATGCCATCCAAACTTATGAAGAAGGAGTGTCCACGTTGTGGGAAGTCGCAAGACTCTTCGGGGTCACACAATCGACCCTACTCAGATGGAGACAGATGTATCGTCAAGGCGGTATCTCAGCTTTGGAGAAACGGTCGGTATGCACGAAGTATTCCAATGAGTTTAAAGAGCGAGCCGTACGCGACGTGCTAGAAAAAGGTGAGCCCGTCATGGACGTCATCATAAAATTAAACATCTCCAGTGCAAGCGTACTCAGACGTTGGATTTCAAACTATAATGGTCGTAGTGAAGACACACTACTAAAGGAGCGATTCGCTATGACCAGAGGAAGAATCACGACATTCGAAGAACGCGTTAGTATAGTCAGCGACTGTCTTAAAAATGGAAAGAAGTATAAAGAAACTGCGAAGACCCACCGGGTCTCCTACCAACAAATCTACAAGTGGGTTCAAAAGTATGAAAAGAATGGGATTGACGGACTGATGGATAGCCGTGGACGTACGAAACCGTTTGAGGAACTGACGGACGTGGAACGCCTCTCCATCGAGATGAAAAAGATTGAGCAAGAGAACGAGCTTCTTCGAATGGAAAATGAGTTCTTAAAAAAGCTAGAGGAGTTCGAAAGGGGGAGAGGTTAGACCAAGTCCGAAATTTGGATAAGTACAAGGCTATACAATCGTTGGCGGACCAGTTCGGCTATTCGATTGTCGCCCTCTGTCGTTTTGCGGACGTATCCCGTGCTGCCTATTATAAATGGTTAAATCGTGTACCGACGGTACGCGAAGAAGAGAACATCATGATCATTGAAGAGCTGACATCTATTCATGAGTCGGTAGATGGAGTCTATGGATGTGAACGAATGGTCTTGAATCTAGATCGCCAATTTAACAGAACGGTTAATCATAAACGGGTTCGTCGCTTGATGCGAATCGCCGGCATTCGTTGCGTCATTCGTCGAACACGACCGAAATATATGAGAACCATACCCGGACAAACGGCAGAAAATCTTCTGAATCGTGAATTCCATGCGGAAAAACCGAATCAGAAATGGTTAACAGATATCACGGAATTCAAATACGGCACCTCAAAAAAGGCTTATTTAAGTGCAATTCTCGATTTGTATGATGGATCAATTCGTTCATTTGTGCTAAGTCGTTCGAATAACAGTCAGCTCGTCTTCGATACGCTAAAACTCGCCTTGGATGATGATCCTGGTAGCTTCCCTCTTCTTCATAGTGACCGTGGGTTTCAATATACGTCAAATGCCTTTCATCATATGACTCAACAAGCTGGGATCACACAAAGCATGTCCCGTGCCGGTAAATGCATCGATAATGGTCCAATCGAATCTTTTTGGGGAGCGCTAAAGTGTGAAAGCTACTATCTTCATACATTCGAGGAGTTCGATGAACTCCACGATGCAATCCGACGCTACATTCGATTTTATAATGAGCTGCGGTATCAAAAACGATTAAACGGCTTAAGTCCGCTGGAATTCAGGGCTCAAGCCGTTTAAAAAATTTATATTATTTGACCTGTCTACTTGACGGGGAGCAGTTCATTCAGAGGCAGGCAAGACCCTGCTCCTTGTCCGTTAGGATCAAGGAGCAACGGCTTGCGCCTCGCCCGAGGAAAGCAACGAAAAAAGACGCTTTCATCTTCCGATATCACTTTGTCTACACGCTGACCACGTTACGGATGTAGCGTGTTTTTTAATTTTACAATCATTTTATCGCTACCAATTTTATCCTTTCATAAATTTTTTTCACACAAAAAACCTTGGTATTGCTCATATTTTTAATAATTTTGAAATAATCTGAAAATATTCTATTGATTTTTCTGAATATTGTATTTATTATTAGAAACAAGTTGATCCGGTGCTTTCCTTCAACAAAAGTAAAAGGCGATGACCCCTCTTATTTTTTTCATAGGACACCGGATCGCTCTAACTATCGGGTACTCATTTTATCATCATATATATTTATTCTTGGGAGGGAACTTATTATTATGAAAAAGAAAAAAACACTTGCACTCGTTGGTGCGCTAACAATCGCAGGATCGAGTTTGGCAGCTTGTTCATCAACAGATGACTCGAAAGACACATCAGGCTCGAAAGACACTGCAAAATCAGATGACAAGCAAGTCCTGAATTTAACAAGCGGATCAGACATCCCGGCACTTAGCCCGACAGTCGCGACAGACTCTGTTTCTTTCACAGTTTTAAACAACGTTCAAGAAGGTCTTTTCCGTCTTGATGAAAACCAAGAGCCGACACCAGGTGTTGCAGAAAGTGTTGACGTCTCGGAAGATGGACTTACATACACATTCAAATTACGCGATTCAAAATGGTCTGACGGCAGCGATGTCACAGCAAAAGACTTCGAATATGCTTGGAAACGTGTCCTCGACCCTGATAGCGGTTCGCAATATGCTTATATCATGTATGTCATCGATGGAGCGGAAGGCTACAACACTGGTAAAGGGAAAGCGGAAGATGTCGGTGTCAAAGCAGTCGATGACAAGACACTCGAAGTTAAGTTGACACAACCTGCAGACTACTTCAAAGCCTTGACTGGATTCGGTTCATTCATGCCGCTTAAGCAGGAATTCGTTGAAGAAAAAGGTAAAGATTTCGCGAAAGATCCTGAGAACTTCCTTTACAACGGTCCATTCCAACTAACAGACTGGAAAACAGAAGTCGGTTGGTCGTACAAAAAGAACGACCAGTATTGGGATGCTGACTCAGTTAAACTTGAAGAAGTTAACTACAAAGTCGTTAAAGAAGTTTCAACGGCTGTCAATTTGTATGAAAAAGGTGACATCGATACAGTTGGTTTGACAAGCGAATTCGTCGATCAATATAAAGATGATGAAGATTTCCAAACACGTCTCGATGCATCGATGTACTATATCCAAATGAACTTCAAAAACGAATTGCTCAAAAATAAAGATATCCGTAAAGCGATCGACTCAGGATATGACAAAGAACAGATGGCGAAAGTCCTCTTAAACAACGGCTCAATCCCGGCATACTACTATGTCCCGCAAGAATTCGCAAAAGGACCGGACGGAAAAGACTTCCGCGACGGCAACGAAGGCTTCGGTTCATTCGATGCTTCATCTGCAAAAGCATCATTCGAAAAAGGTCTAAAAGCAGAAGGCAAAGACAAAGTTAAACTCGAGCTTCTCTCATATGATGATGATAACTCGAAAAAAATCTCTGAATACCTCAAAGGGGAATGGGAGAAAAACCTTCCTGGTCTTGAAGTAACAATCAAGCAGCAGCCGTTCAAAAACAAATTAGATCTTGAATCGAAAGGTGAATTCGAACTTTCATTCGCTGGTTGGGGACCTGACTACCAGGATCCAATGACGTTCCTCGACATGTGGATGACTGGTGGACCGTATAACCGTGGTAAGTACTCAAGCGACAAGTACGATTCACTTATCAAATCTGCAATGAAAGACGCCAATGCCGAAACACGTTGGCAGTCATTGAAAGATGCTGAAAAAGTCTTACTCGAAGACGATCAAGCCATCTCTGTTATGTACCAACGTGGAGCTTCCCTCTTACGTAAACCTTACGTTAAAGGAATCGTCAACCACAAAGTCGGAGCGGATACTTCGTTCAAATGGACATACATCGAAGGAAGATAAGGATACACGATCTTTAAAGGCCAGCCTCGCTTTACGCGGGTCTGGTCTTTTTTTCCATATGGGGCGAATGTACTGTTTTTTAGATATTGATTAAAAAGTGGTAACATTCTGTTTTCATTTGTATTACTTCCATTTATACTTATCCAGAAGAAACTAAATTCACTTTTTTTTACAATAATTCGCGGTAATTCTTCAGATTTAATGAAAAAGTGCCGATACATTCTATATAGAGGACTTTTGCCTCAACACTACAGTCATTTAGGAAGGAGGACTCATCTTTGAAACAACGTGTACTGACGAGTCAACAAACATTCACAGAAGAACAAATCGAGATGATTGAAGCCATCCGTGCAGTCGGCGAACTGATTCAAGACCGGCCACGCCGGACGATCTACCGCCGCTACGCCGTTGTCCATGGTTGGCCATTGCCTGAAAACATCATCCGTCAATTTGGTTCGTGGCCGGAAGCTTTATCTGCCGCAGGTTTTGAATGGCACATCGATCAGCAACCGGAAGAGCTGGAGCGGGCACCGAAATATACGAAAGATGAAATTCTAAAATCTTTCCACCGCTATGCAAAAGATGTCGGTTCGACGATTACCTTGAAGAAGTACCAAATTTGGCGGAAATCGGTCCACCATGCACCGAGCCACTATCATATCGTGAAGATGTTTGGTTCTTGGCATGATGCCTGCACAGCAGCAGGACTCGAAGCAAGCGTCACGTATTCAAAAGCAGAGCTTGCTGCATCACTTCGACAAGCAATTGAAGAAGTCGGCTTCTCATTGTCTTTCGAAGCTTATCGTGAGTGGGCGAAGCGAAACAACAAACCGTCTACAAAAGCTTTACTTCATCGTTACGGCTCATGGTCGGCAGCCATCCATGCCATTGAAAGTGAAATTCGTTCGAGCAAACAACAAGCCCAGTAATTAAGATTATGCATTCATTCACTTCTATTTCTTTTACAATCAGGCACGCCGGTCGGTCTTCGACTTGTGTGTTTTTTTGTTTCGTTCATCGAAAATCATCTCAAAAAAATACTTTTTCTAAGAAGTGAATGTCAGACTGTAGACAACATCCTATCGGGAGATCAAGCGTCTTTTTTCGTTGCTTTCCTCGGGCGAGGCGCAAGCCATTGCTCCTTGATCCTCACGGACAACGAACAGGGTCTTGCCCGCCTCTGAAAGTGTGTTAAAAGCGCACTTTTCCCCGTAGGAGTCAACGAAACGTGACGCTTTTTAGGGAATACCGTGACTAAAAAGTCGGGCATGCAGACGGTTTAGAGCGCAAGTCGTCTCGAATCGCCTTACAACCGCGAAAAGCAATCGATCGCACCCCTGTAGCCTTGCTGTAGCGGCGCGGAAGATTGCTGCTTTGAAAACGAGGAACAGAAAGACACTTCTCTTGCCGAACACTCGGTTGTCTGCCCACTAAAAAACCGCCACCTGAACAGGTAGCGGTTTTACTTCAAATGACTTTTTCTTTCCATTCTTGATAAGACGCAACACGATCACGCCCCTGGAATTTAGCCCCTACGTACATCGCACGGTCCGCATTTCGAATCAGGCTCGCCAGATCGCCTAACTCTTTCAACGTATCGACTCCGATACTAGCCGTGATCTCTAACGAATGGCCGGATACTTCGATTGGATTGGTGTGTAGCGTCTCCCGGATGCGCTCCGCAACGATTCGTGCCGATTCGATGTCCGTATTCGGTAATAACACGACGAACTCTTCCCCACCGTACCGCGCGACAAGGTCTGTGATGCGTGTCGCCTGCATCAAGAGTTTAGCGACCTCGAACAATACAACATCTCCGATTTCGTGACCATGGGTATCATTGATTTGCTTAAAGTGATCCAAGTCGATCATCAATGCTGAGAATGGATATAAATCCTTTTGCTTGATTCGTCGATCGCCCCACTCTTGCAAGGCACGGTAGTTCGGTAATTTTGTCATGGCATCCGTTCGACTATCGGTTAAGAGATGTTGCCGTTCTTGAGCCCGTTCAACGGCCCAGGACAACACACGTAATGCACGATACAGCTCATAACCAAGGTCTTTTGTGAATTCGCCACTTGCTTCAGATGCTAGGAATAATGAACAATTGATGGTTTCTGTTGCCTCCGGCTTGATGAACAGGATTGATTGTGTATCTTCAGGAAGGCAATCATAAAGACGAATGTCCCATTCCTGTTGCATGCCATAAAGAAGGACTTCCTCTTTTTCAATCAATTCTTCGATGATAATGCCTTCGACGTCATCCGCTTTTAATTTCCGACCATCTTTCAATGAATAATAGACCGTCTTTCCTTCTCCAAAATCAAACTTTATCCAGGCGATATCCGGTTTAACGAATTGATTGAGTTGTTTTAAGTAGCGTTCGATGATGAACTGGGCATCCCCGTCTTGCCATGCTGCTTCTTTTAGACGCTCAATCTGTTCCCAGTGTTCAATCCGGTCACTCGCATGAACGGAACTGCCGAGCGCACGTTTGATGATGAATAATGCAAATGCCGTCATGACCAACGCACTGATTCCATTGTTTTGGGCCATCAAGGTACTAAAGACTCCAAATAACAGTTCTGCCGTAATGACGACTGCTTCAAAACGTAACAACGGTATCATGACGCTGCTCGGGATATTCTCTCCGAGTAAGAAATTCGACAATGTGTATTGGAACAAGAGGACGACCCACATGATGCCGACCATCGTCACGAGCGGTACGATATTCCCGATGAGTGAAAATTCTGGACCGTGTGTTCCACCGAGCGCATTGTAGGCTAAACCTGCCGGCAAAATCAATAAAAGTTCAAGCGTGACGTTGAACGGATAGTTGTGCAACATACGCCGCCGTCCGATTGCTGTATGAAAAGATCGGAGTTGGTAAATCAGCATCGTCAATTGTCCGACACAAATCGCTGATAACAATCCGTAAGTTAAAAAGGTATACAGGACAAAACCAAAGTGGAACGTAAAACTCATATGTCTTCGACGAACTGGGTCGACGACAAAAATCGTCGATAACGCTACTACCAAAAAGAATGTAAAGTAATCGATGCTGAGGCTGTATCCGTCTGCTCTCGCGATAACATCAAGAACAATCACGACGATAAAGAATACGACCCAACTTCGAAGGAGATATTGTTGAAAACGACGCACGTTGAGTTCCCCTTCCTAAAAAATTTTTATTTTTTAAGTTTACTGCATTGCACCTAAGAAAATCTTCAAACGCTCTTTTTCCTAGACGGGTTTGTTACAATGTAAACAGAGGTGATGAATACATGAGTACTCAATTTACAAAGGAAGCCTTCGAAGCGTTTGAAATCGAAGGGTTAGAAAACCGGATGGAAGCGATCCGGGAACGGATACAACCTGTTTTCCGGCAAATCGGCGCTGAAGTCTCACCCGATTTGACAGTCAATCTCGCAGAGGATATGTATGTGCACATTGCACAACATGCAAGACGCAAGGTAAACCCGCCTAATGATACGTGGATGGCGTTTTCTCCAAACAAACGTGGTTATAAAAAACATCCGCATTTCCAAGTCGGACTCTTCGATGATCATTTGTTCATTTGGCTCGCTTATATTTACGAGCTCCCAAATAAACAACAATACGCGACGCAACTTCTTGAGCAACAAAATTTGTTACAGGACTTACCGGAGGACTTCGTCATTTCCTACGATCATATGAAAAAAGAAGCCGTTCGTGTGACTGATGCAAACCTTGAACAAGGATTAGTTCGTTTTCGTGATGTAAAAAAAGCTGAATTTTTAATCGGACGGCATGTTTCCGCCCAAAAAGTCAGCACAATGTCCCATGATGCATTACTTGAATTGATTCGAAATACCTATGACCATCTCGTGCCGGTCTATAAAAAGGTTAAATAAAAAGGATGGCCTATAAGGTCATCCTTTTTCTCATTAGTTATATTTTACTAGAATTGACATGACTTGTGTACGGTCAGAATTTAAATTTAGATAAATGTTGACCTTTTTCGCTGAAACGGTCATCGTGTTGAACATTGGATCAAGTTTAGCGGTTGGATACGCTTTTTTTACTTCCTTGACAGAAATCGTACGTTTGACCATTTTCGGATCATAAACGATGGCTGAAACTTTTGCTTTACTATCTTTTACGCCGTACGTCGAACAATAATGAACGGAACGATCGGGTGTCATAAGCCCGTTACCACTTTGGCACCAGTTCGAATTTTTTTCACCTTTATATGCACTATGTACCTGTGCGAGTGTCGTTCGGTTAAGTTTAACGTTTTTGTCGAGTGACTTAGCATAACCAGCATTTTTCTTAATATGTTGAAGCCAATTGACATCCGTTGGTTTCGTTGCTTCTGCTGATTGATTATATGAAGTGCCTGACACGACGCTGACGGCAAGAGCTGCTGTTAAGATAAGTCCTAAGATTCGTTTCATGGTGTTACCTCCTAAAAATCCTTTGTTAAATAACTCATTCCCCCATTTCTCAAAAAATACTCATCTTCCATACATTTTTTAGAAAAATATTTTAAAAAAGGCTGGTATCCGTGGGATACCAGTCCTTTGTTATTTTTTATGCATTTTAAACTCTAGGAATAATTCATTGTAATGGGCAAGCATCTTTTTCCCCAAGTTTTTGTAGACTTCAAGTGTATCCGTCACAGCTTTATCCGGATAGAACCGTTCGTCTTCCCGTACCTCTGCGTCGAGGAGCTTTAAAGCATCTTTGTTCGGTGTCGAGTAGCCGACATAATCCGTATTCTTCGCAGCGATGTCCGGGCGCAACATGAAGTTGATGAACGCATGTGCCCCTTCGACGTTTTCCGCCGTTTTTGGAATGACGACATTATCAAACCAAACGTTCGACCCTTCTGACGGAATGACGTAGTTCAAGTCTTCATTTTCACTCATGATTTCATTCGCATCACCGGACCAGACGACGCCAATCCCGGCTTCTTCGTTTGCGAGCAGTAGCTTGATTTCATCTCCGACAATCGCTTTGACGTTCGGCGTCAAGTCCATCAAGTTCGCTTTCGCTTCCTGCAGCTTATCTTCGTCCGTTTCGTTCAAGGAATAGCCGAGACTGTTTAGACTCATCCCCATCACTTCACGGGCTCCGTCCGCTAATAAGATTTGATTTTTAAAGGCTGGGTCCCATAAATCTTCCCAACTCGTCGGTTCTTTTCCGTTAAGCAGTTTTTGATTGTAGACAATGCCGACCGTTCCCCAAAAATACGGAATCGAATACTGATTGCCCGGGTCGAACGGCAAATCAAGGAAACGATCATCGATATGCTTGAGATTCGGAATTTTCGACTTGTCGATTGGGATGACGAGATCTTCTTCAATCATCTTCGCAATCGCATAATCTGAAGGAACGGCAATATCATATGTCGTCCCTCCCTGCTCAACTTTCGTCAACATCGCTTCGTTCGAGTCGAATGTCTGATAGACGACTTTGATACCGGTCTCTTGTTCAAATTGATCAATCAAATCAGGATCGATGTAATCCCCCCAGTTATAAATGTTCAAAACATTTTCGCCGGAATAGCCTTGTGTCGCATTTAGGCGGTTCAAAGCAAACAGGATGACACCCGAGATTAGAAAAATCGTTACGAACAATTGGATTAATTTTTTCAACGGTCATTTCACCTCCGGTCGTGACAACTTCGCTACAGAACGTTGGTTCAAGAAATAGTAGCCGATGACAAGTAAGAACGTAAACAAGAAGATGACGGTCGACAAGGCATTGATTTTCATCGAAATCCCTTGGCGTGCCAATGAATAGATTTCGACGGATAAGGTCGTAAACCCATTCCCCGTCACGAAAAATGTCACGGCAAAATCATCGAGTGAGTACGTCAGTGCCGTAAAGAATCCGGCAAAGATTCCCGGTGTGATGTACGGCAAGATGACTTTCGTCAGGACGTCCAAGCGACTCGCCCCTAAATCACGTGCCGCATCGACGAGCGTCGGACTCATCTCTTGCAGTTTCGGCAAGACAAGGATGACGACGATCGGGACAGAAAAGGCGATGTGCGACAGTAAGACGGACGTAAAGCCAAGTTGAGTCCCAAGCATCGTAAAGAAAATTAAGAACGATGCCCCGATGATGACGTCCGGACTGACGATCAAAATACTGTTAAGTGTCAGGAGCGACGTTTCAATCCGCTTTTTGCGGACTGCTTGAATCCCGATTGCACCGAACACGCCGACAATCGTCGAGATTGCGGCTGACAGCAAGGCGATGACGAGTGTATTCAAGACGATGATCAAAAGGCGTGAATCTTGGAAAACTTCCTTATACCAATCCCACGTGAAGGAATCAAAGTTCGTCATGTTATCTGCACTGTTGAACGAATAGAATGCGAGATAGAAGATTGGAGCATACAAGACGATGAAGACACCAATCAAATAGATATTTGCTAGTTTAAACCGTTTCCGTTTCATCATGTCGTCGCTCCTTTCTTCCGTTTTGTACTCGTCAAGGCGAGAATGATGGCCATCGCGATGATCAAGAAGACGGCGATCGTCGCCCCCATCCCCCAGTTTTGGGTGACAAGAAATTGTTGTTCAATCGCTGTACCGAGCGTGATGACCCGGTTTCCGGCGATCAGTCGCGTGATCATGAAGAGCGATAACGCCGGAATGAAGACGAGCTGACAGCCTGACTTCACACCATCAATCGTCAATGGGAATACGACACGGCGAAACGTCGTAACATTCGATGCCCCTAAGTCACGTGCCGCAAAGACGAGCGACGGACTTAACTTTTCGATGGCATTAAAAATCGGTAAAATCATGAACGGGATGAAGATATAGACCGACACGAAGACGAAGCTGAAATCCGTGAACAGGATTTGCTTCCGTCCGATGCCGATTGCTTCGAGTGTTTGGTTCGCAAGCCCATACGTGCTGAACAGTCCGATGAAGGCATAGGCTTTCAGCAATAAATTGATCCAGGTCGGCAAGATGATCAAGAGCAACCAAAGTTGTTTATGTTTTGTTTTCGTCAATAAATAGGCTGTCGGATAACCAATTGCAAGCGAAAACAACGTGATTAAAAAAGCATACCAAAATGAACTGAGCGTCATCGTCAAATACGTCGAGGTAAAGAAATTCTGATAGTTGACGAATGAGAAATTCCCATCCAAATCAAGGAACGAATAGTAGACGACAAGTACGATTGGGGCGATGACGAATAAGGCAATCCAAAATGTATAGGGAATGAGATACCAGTTACGTGTTTTTTGCATCATAACACCCCATCGTACGATTCAAGCCGTTTATCAAAGTCTTCTTCCGTCTCATTCAGACGCATGACGTGAATCGCTTCCGGATCAAATGTCAGACCGATATGCTCACCGACCGTTGCTTTTTTCGTACTGTGGACGAGCCACTCATTTCCGACTTCATCGATACAGGCGATTTCATAATGAACACCGCGGAAGAGTTGTGAATCGACCGTTACCCGTAGCTTCCCTTGGACGACATTCGTGATTTCTAAGTCTTCCGGACGGATGACGATTTCGACCGGTTCATTCACTTCAAGTCCACGGTCGACACATTCGAATTCTTTTTCGGCGAACGAGACGAGGTAGTCGTTTAACATCCGTCCCGGAATGATGTTCGATTCACCGATGAAGTCGGCGACGAAACGGTTGATCGGTTCATCATAAATGTCAGTCGGTGTCCCCGATTGTTGGATTGAACCATGATTTAAGACAAAGATTTCATCCGACATCGCCAGTGCTTCTTCTTGATCATGCGTGACGAAGATGAAGGTAATACCAAGACGACGCTGTAAGTCGCGTAACTCGTATTGCATCTCTGTCCGTAACTTCAAGTCGAGCGCTGACAAGGGTTCATCGAGCAAAATTACTTCCGGTTCATTAACGATTGCCCGGGCAATCGCGACCCGCTGCCGTTGTCCCCCCGACATCTCAGTGATTTCACGTTTTTCGTAGCCTGATAAGTTAACGAACTTCAACGCATCCAGGACACGTTGCTTAATGTCTGCCTCTTTGACTTTCTTGATCCGCAGACCAAAGGCGATGTTCTCGAAGACGTTTAAGTGCGGGAACAAGGCATAATCCTGGAAAACCGTATTGACTTGACGTTTGTTCGCCGGAACATCGTTAATCCGTTTTCCGTTGAAGATGATTTCACCCGCTGTCGCTTCCGTAAAACCGGCAATTAAGCGCAGGACTGTCGTTTTACCGCAACCGGATGGGCCGAGCAATGTGTAGAACTTCCCCCGCTCGATTTCGAAGCTGACACCGTCGAGGACGGTTTGGTCGTCAAACTGTTTTGATACTTCTTTGAATTGAATGATCGTATTCGTTGTCACTTTAGTTCCTCCTTAAAGATACGAGTCGGTTGCTGTGACGAGAAGTTTCGCCTCCGTCGCTGACTCGTTTCGTAGTTGATGGATTTCTGACGCTTTATAGTAGAACGTCTCACCTTGTTTCGCCCGGAATAGTTGTCGACCGAGTGCGAGTGTGACGTTACCTTGGAGGACATAAACGAAGGTTTCCGATCCGGACGGTTCATAAGCTTTAAATGAACTGTTCGCAGCAAGCGTCAACAGGACCGGCTCCATCTCTTTTTCATTTGATTCCGGAATCAACCAAGTGACGTGATACCCTCGTTCCTCATCGGCATAACTCGTGACATCGTCTCGTGTATAAACGACTTTCTGATTCAGCGCCTCCTCATCGAAAAAGTCTCTTGCTGAGATGCCTAACACTTCAAGGAGGCTAAATAGTGTCTCAATCGAGGGGGAACTGATCTCTCGCTCGATTTGCGAGATGTACCCTTTGCTTAAATCGGTTCTTTCCCCGAGCTCTTCTTGTGTCAATCCTTTTTGAAGACGCAAGTTTTTAATTTTATTGCCAATCGTACGCACTTTACGCCCTCCTCTCCCATACTGCCCTTGAGTTTAGTATAAGACGACTGAAAGTTTACTAATCACGTACCGATTATAGCGTACTGACTTTTTTTAGCAAGGGAAATTACTCACTTTTTTCAGGAAGGTTTGACACCGATAACGCTTACACCTACAATTAATATCAGGTACTAAAACAAGGAGGAATTCACGATGCGCATTGCTTGGATTACAGACAGTACGACGATTGTCCCGAACTCAATCGTCGACCATCAAGACTTAACAATCGTCCCGTTACTTGTCATGAAGGATGGTGAAAGTTTTATCGACGGTGTCGATGTCAATGCCGAGACTGTCTATAGCTGGATCGATGCCGGTCATAAGGTCACGACGAGTCAACCCTCAATCGGGACGTTTACGGAACACTACGAAAAACTAAAAGCAGACTATGACTTCGGATTTGCCGTTCATTTATCGAGCGAACTGAGCGGTACGTATAATGCTTCCATCCAAGGAGCAGAAATTGCCGGTTTTCGTCTGATTGCGATTGATTCCCGTTGCGGCATCTATCCAGCAGGACAATTACTTGCGGAAGCAATCCAGTTAGCAGAACAAGGGGTTGCGATTGAACAAATCGAACAGACGATTCTAAAGCGACGGTTCGACCATCACATCGAATTTACCGTCGAAAACTTAAAGCAGTTGCAAGCTGGCGGTCGCATTTCATCGACGAAAGCTTTCGTCGGTAATTTACTTCAATTACGCCCGCTCTTCCACTTCGAGGAGGGCAAAATCGTTCCTTACCAGACAGTTCGGACTTTCAAGAAAGCCCACTCCAAAATTTACGATCATCTCGTCGAAATCCTTGAACGTGGTGATGTAACGGATATTTCACTATTTCATGCCACGGCGTACGACTTAGCACAGGAATGGAAAGTAAAACTCGAGGCGCGCTTCGATGTCTCGATTCGAATCGATGACCTGACGCCTGTCCTCGGTTCACACACGGGTAATCCGGCGATTGGCATGTCATTCTTGAATCCGACGAGCCGACACTAATGTCTAAAACTGAAAGATTCAGGGTAAACCTTCTTTAGAGATTAAAGGAGGTTTTTCTATTGAAAAATAAATGGATTTGGTTGAACTGGCTTGGCTTCATCTTTGCTGTAACGATTAACGCTCTCGACGGTGGGAAAACGGGCCGCATTTCAGACTCGATTCCGACGCTGTTCAAACCTGCCGGGTATGCGTTCTCGATTTGGGGACTCATTTATGGTATTTTACTTGTTTGGTTGATTTTACAAACCATCCCGAAATTCAAAGAACATGAAATCGCAAAAAAAATCGGTCCTTGGTTTTTGATTAGTTGTATTTTTAATGCAGCTTGGATCATCACGTTCTCTTATGAACTTTTCCCATTGACGCTCGTCGTCATGATTGGTCTACTCGCTTCTTTGATGGTCATCTACTCGAAGGTCGATCGCGAAACAAAAGCCCTTCGCTTTAAAGTCCCGTTCTCCCTTTACATCGGCTGGGTCTCGGTTGCGACCATCGTGAACGTCTTCATCGTCATGCAGACGCAAGGCATCACGAAGTTGCTCGGCATCGGTGACGCCGGTTGGACGATGATCATGCTTCCGGTAGGTGTCCTTGTCGCACTCGTCTTTATGTTTGCGAACCGCGATCCGATTTATCCGCTCGTCTTCGTTTGGGCCTATATCGCAATCAACTTTAAATCAGATGACGGGCTTGTTGATACGGTCGTCCTCGGTAGCGTCGTCGTCCTCCTTGCAGGATACGTCTTCTTGCTCGTCCGGATGCGTCGGCAAATCCATGTGAGCAAGTAACGTTATTTCTGTTTGAAACACGCGTATACTGAAGACAAAGGAGTGATTGTCATGAACATCACATTTACACGTCCCGCACTTGATCGAATTGAACAATTGCGTGGTGACATCAAAGGACAGCTTCATCTTTATTACGACACAGAAGGATGCGGTTGTGGAAACTCCGGTATCTTCAGTATCCGTTTCGTCGAATCGGCGACTGACGGAGATATGACGATCGATTCAAACGTCGGTCCCGTCCTCGTCAAACGGTGGTCGAGTCATTTTCTCGATCAAGAGATGACACTTGATTACAAAGAAGAATCAAAATCACTGATTTTAAAAAGCGACGGACAATACTTCAATACGAATGTTCTTGTGACCGATCATACCGGCTGTCAGTTGACACCGAATCGGTAAGTACAAAAAAGGCAGCCTCCCTTGTGGAAGCTGCCTTTTGTAATAGTTGGACAGACAGAGGCTGCGTTGATTACAGAGTCACGGTCATCTATAAAATGTACTAGAGTTCTGTCTGCATCGTACACGAGTCGAGTAGGTTTTTCCGCCCGATCAACCTACTACCAATACGTTTTGCGTCCCCCATATCTTCGCACGCATCGTTCTGGCGTGCTTATCTAGCTTACGTAACCAATTCGCGATTGGATTTAAAAAACAGCATTTTTTTAGCCGACATCACGTACTGTTCGCTCAATCGTCTGCTGATCCAAGTCCTTGACGTTCATCGGACGGCTATAATAATACCCTTGTCCATAATCACAGCCGAGGCGTTTTAAAAATTCGTGCTGTTCGAGTGTTTCAACACCTTCCGCGACGACCGCTATCCCGAGACTTTTCGCTAATTGAATGATCATTTCTGTGATGGCCGTGCCCCGCTCGTCATGCGGAACCTCATCGATAAACGATTTATCGATTTTTAGGATATCGATTGGCAAGTGCTTCAAGTGAGTCAATGAAGACAACCCTGTCCCGAAGTCATCCAAAGCAATCGTCAGACTCAATTGTTTCAGTTCACCAAGCATCATCAACGCCCGTTCCAAGTTCTCCATGACGGAAGTTTCCGTAATTTCAAGTTGAAGATGAAGCTCTCCCCCGCGTTCGAGTGAGTGATGAACAATCTCTTTAATCATTGAATTATGAGACTCGGACCGGAAGTGCATCGCTGATAAGTTGACCGACACTTGACGAATGAAATGATCCTCCTTTTTCCACAACTCCATCTGGTGGACCGTCTCTTTCAAGACCCATTCCGTCAGTCGATGAATCAGACTGTACTTTTCAGCAATCGGTATGAACTCGGCCGGTGAGATGAAGCCGAGTTTCGGATGGTTCCACCGAATCAGGACCTCTGCTTGTTCGACCTTCCCTGTCGCTAGTGCAATCTTCGGTTGATAGACGAGATTAAATTCTTTGTAATCGGTCATCGCCTTTCGGAGTGAACCGACAATCAACTGTTCCCGTCGATCCGAGTGAATCAATTCATCATATAAAACAAACCGATCGCGCCCTTCATTTTTTCCAGCCCGTAAGGCACTCTCCATCTGACCAATCCGCATCTCTAACGTTTCTTCCGGATTCGGCAAGATGACACCAATCGTCGCAGTTAAATGAATCTCTTGATTTTCAAGGAGCATCGGTTGACGGATTTGCTCGAGCACTTGGTTAAATGCCGTTTCGAGGTGTTCCGTATCGACTTGTTTAATCAAGAAAAATTGTGTTCCGTTGTAGCGGATACAGGCTTCCTCTTCACCGAGGATTTCTTTAATCCGATCTGCGAACTGACGAATGATTGTATCCCCTTGATCAAAACCGAATGTGTCGTTGATCCACTTATAGCCGTCTAAATCAATCAACGCCATCGCCATCGTTTGTTTTGAGCGGTTGTATTGTCCATCCACCTTCATCATATGATGGTCAAGCCAGCGTCGATTGTGCAACCCCGTCAGATGGTCCGTATAGGCCATCATTTGAAGTGCGCGTCGCTCCAAGTGGATATAGAGTCCCGTAATCAAGATGATTAAAATAAAGATTGGAATCGCCACTTCACTCAAGATGTTCGACGTGATTGGATCGTTTGATAAAACGGTAGTAGCGTCAGCCGGGATACAAAATGTCGTTCCGAGCATGCCTACGTAATGCATCGCTGATACAGCTAATCCCATCAATGTCGCGACCGGGATTAAAATACGTTTTCTATCGACATGGCGTGTTTTATAAAGTAATAACAGTGCCACATAGGCAACCGTCACAGCAATCAACACTGAAAGAATGAAGATGCCGGTGTCATAACGGATATCTCCCCCAAACTGCATCGCGGCCATCCCCAGATAATGCATCATCGTGATTCCAATCCCGATGAGTGTACCTGCAAGCACGACCTTTTTACGCGTGATTGTAGAATAATATAATAAATAAAAGGCAATCCATGCAGCCGTGATTGCGGGTACGACCGAGAGCAACATCAGGACCCAGTCATAATTGACCGCGACCGATAATTCGAATGCACCCATTCCAATAAAGTGCATGCCCCAAATCGATAACCCCATCGTCAATGATGAAAGAAGTAGTGTTCGTTTTCTTAAAGATGTCGCTTTAGCTAAGCGTCGATTGAGTTCAAGCGAGGCGTAGGATCCGACAATGGCGACAATAATCGATAGGATGACCAGTGCCTCTTCATAGTGTTTCGGTAGTATGATCCATTCATTCATTGTGTAAGTGCCTCTCTTTTTGACTGACATTCCTATTAGTATCGTCTTAATTCATCGTTTCTTTCAGTATTGTTTCGAGTTTTTATACATTTTGATGTGTTTCCCGACTATTTTGTACGAAATATACAAAAAGAGACCCACATTTGTGGATCCTAGACTATAGATAAACGCACACGAAGATTTTTTTACGCGTATCATCTTATCGCGCTTCTCCGTTTTGACTCGTCTTCCAGGCGGCAACCTTCCGCGCCGCTTCGCTTCGCTGCAGGGTCGCAAAAGGTTGCTTTTCGCTTGGAAGCGATTCAAGACGGAACGCTCTTTGAAACACCTGCATGACTTTTCTTTCCTAGCGATACTGCCTAAAAAGCTTCTCTTTTCGTTGACTCCTACGAAAAAAAAGCACTTGACCGCGTGCAGGCAAGACGCTGCTTGTTGTCCTCAAAGATTAAGGAACAGCGGCTTGCACCTCACACAAGGAATACAACAACAAAGAAAGAAACTTTTATTGTCTAAGGCGGCTTTTTCTGCAAACTAAAAAAGAGACCCACATTTGTGGATCCCTCGACATTTCTTCTCTTATAGTGTAGCGGATGCAATGACTGCTCCGATTGGTTGTTCTAAATCTGGTTCAGGTTCGACCGTAATTGCGACGGCATCAATCTTGCCACTTCCTTTCAGTGCAAAGACTGCTGCTGCTTGACCATCTTGTTCGATGACTCCGTTCGCCTGCACTTGATCGCCTTGAATCGTCCACATCTGATACAACTCGCCTTCTTTAAGCGGTGGCAAGTCTTTCAATTGAACGAGCATGTATTCTTTATCGTCTTTCGTAAAGATCATGCTCGACCCTTGAATTGAAGCCGTACTCTCGAAGTTTCCCATGCCGTTCACTTCATCCAGCGCTAACGCTTCAGTTTGTTCTGGTTCATCTTGCGCTAAGAAATAGGCGTTCGCTCCAAGCGATAACAAGAGAACCGCTGCAATGCTCATTAACCAACCGAGTGGGACTTTTCGTCTCGTTTGCTTTTTCGCACGTTTTGTCTCGAGTTCCGAGGCCTGTTCCGGTGTCGGCTGTTCTGTTTTTGCCATGTTAGGAGCTTCTTGATCCGTCTCGTTTGACGAAGCAAGGACTTCTCCTAAGATTCTTGATTTCATCCCAGCCGGTACCGGTCGTTCTGGAAGTGATTCCGCGATGGGAAGCATCAATTCTTCCATCTCTTGTAACGCCTGCTTGCAGTCGTCACAAGTCGCAAGATGTGCTTCGAACGCGTCTCGATCGGCTGCAGATAACGTTCCATTAAAGTAATCAATTAAATCATGACAACGTTCTTCCATCAACGTTCCCTCCCTTCCAATAATTTTCGTAACGCTTGAATCGCACTCCTTATCCTCGTCTTCACCGTTCCGAGGGGCAATTCGAGCTGATCTGAGATTTGTTGTTGCGTTAACCCTTTAAAATAGACGAGTTCAATTAATTCTTGTTGTTCCGGCTTCAATGCTTGGACGGCTTCACGTACTTCAGAAGCCGTCTCTCGTTGAACGACCGTTCGTTCGACCGGTTCATCAAATCCACCGTCTCGTTCTTCAATTTCAATAGTCGGTTGTCGCTTCTCACGCCGTAAACAATCAAGCGCAGCATTTCGGGTAATCGTCAACACCCACGAAGAGAACTTTCCTTTCTCCGTATTGAAGTCCACACGTCCATTCCATATCTTCATCCAAACTTCTTGAATAACTTCTTCAGATAATCGATCGTTGTTCGTAAAGCGATGTGCGAATGAAAACAACAGCCTCTCATATTTATCATATAACGTTTCAAGAGCCTGTTCATCTCCTCCACGCATCTGATGATAAAGCGATTCATCGGATTGAGTATGCATCCTTCTCCCCCTTGTGATTAGTCAGCCTTATCATATAGTATACGCAAGCTGACGCAAAATCGTTTTAGTTTTCTTTCGTTATTTTGATTATTTTTCTCCACCACATCCATATTCCCTGTTCTATCAAAAAATATAGCTGAAAAATCGATTGAATTGACAGAAATACCTTGATGGGCATAGCATGAAGGTATCGAGAATGCGTGTTGCACCTTAGAATGGAGGAAAACGAATGGATTACGATCAAAAGATGAAAAATCGGGTCAGTCGGATTGAAGGACAACTCCGCGGTATCTTACGGATGATGGAAGAAGGTCAAGATTGTCGTGACGTCATCACTCAATTATCCGCTGCACGGTCAGCAATGGACCGGACGATTGGTGTCGTCGTTAGCTCAAACTTGATTGAATGTGTTAAAGAAGCTGAAGCAAGTGGTGATGGACAAACAGAAGACTTAGTTAAGGAAGCTGTCAGTCTTCTTGTCAAAAGCCGTTAATTTAAAGAATGGTCTTCATTTCGGTAAACTTCCGAGCTGAAGACCTTTTTTTATAGATTCGATTGAATTTTCGAACGGACGTTTTAGATTAAAGTAAAACAGGTACATTTACTGTGGATACTATGATTCATTTTAGATCGCGACACAAACGACTCATATTGCGCTCTTCATGAGATAGCAATGGTAATTTATCTTTACTTGATCGATTCAAGCAAGACCATACGTAGGAGGAACAGATATGACAGTCTCACTTTTTATTGATGTAGCATGTAAAACAGGCGAATCGCCTGTCTATGACGCCAAAACGAAACGCTTTTATTTCGTTGACATTCCAAACAAGCTGTTCTTTTCATATGATTTGACGACCGAGGCTTTAAAGCCGTTCCAGGTGCCGAGCGCGATCACTTCGATCGCTTTAACTGATGCCCCTGATTTTCTCCGGGTGACTTCAGAACATGGTTTTGGAACATTCGACCTGAAAGAAGGTCATCTCTCACTCGAAACAAAGTTGACGATGCCCGAATCGGACCGGATGAACGACGGTAAACTCGATCCATCTGGGCAGTATGTAGCCGGTAGCATCAATGAAGAGGACGGAGAAACGGCCAGTCTCTATCGACTGCGTCACGATGGCTCGATCGATGTCCTGCATGATGGACTCACGAATTCAAATGGTCTCGTCTGGTCAGAGGACGGAACGACGCTGTACCATATCGACACACCGACTAAAAAAGTCTACGCCTTTGACTACGCACCCGATCAACCCTTGACGAATCGTCGCGTAGCAATCGATTTAGAAGAAGAAGATGGTTTTCCGGACGGCATGACGAAAGACCGGGATGGACATGTTTTCATCGCGCATTACGCCGGTTCTTGCATTACTCGTTGGAATCTTGAAACGGGCGAGAAGCTCGCACACATCGATTTCCCGGTTGCAAACCCGACGTGCCCAATCGCTTATGAAGATCGTCTACTCGTCACGACAGCGGCAGATGGAGACGATTCTGCGCATGCTGGTGCCGTCTTCGAAGTCACATATTAATTTTTGTTTACTCCTCGGTCCATTCGAGGAGTTTTTTTGTAGACGCCTGTACTAAAACAGGTGATACTAAAGTATCGACGATTATTTTAACGAGGGAGTGAAACGCTATGCGGATCTCAACGATTGAACGACTCCATCAATTACAGACGACACCATCTTTTTTCCCGGTCAACTGCTATCTTTTTGAAGAAGCCGATAGCCTGACCTTGATCGATACCGGAATTTCACTGAACGCCAAAGCAATCTATCACGCTATCAAGTCCCATCATAAACCGTTACGTTCCATCATCTTGACGCATGCCCACGCTGACCATGTCGGTTCACTCGACTTCTTGGCGAATGCATTCCCACTCGCCGAAGTGGCGATTAGTTACCGCGACGCAGCGCTTCTTAGCGGTGATGAATCGCTTCGTGAAGGAGAGACGACACCTTTAAAAGGGGGCATCCCGAAAAACATCAAGACACGACCAGACCGTTTGCTTGAAAGCGGCCAACAAGTCGGAAGCCTAAGCGTCATTACGTCTCCCGGACACACTCCTGGCTCGATTTCCTTATGGCATGAAGGCAGTCGGACGTTGATTGCCGGAGATGCCTTCCAAACACAAGGCGGAATCGCTGTTTCCGGCGATACGCGCTGGCAGTTCCCGTTCCCTGCTCTCGCGACTTGGGATAAAGACGTCGCCTTGAAGTCCGCCCATCAATTGACGGAACTGACGCCCGACATCCTTGCGACTGGACATGGTCCTCTCGTTCTCGCACCGAGCTATGAAATGCGTGAAGCTGTCGATCGGTTTGAACAATTGTTAAAACGCTGATCCCACAACAATCTACCGAACCCTTTGCCCTGCTTAAAAAGCAGGAAGTGCGGGAGATCAAAGCGTCTTTTTTCGTTGCTTTCCTCGGGCGACCTCTGAAAGTGCGTTAAAAACGCACTTTTCCCCGTAGGAGTCAACGAAACGTGCCGCTTATTAGGCCGTAGCGTAAGTATAGACAAGTCATGTAGCCGATTTAGAGGGCAATCCGTCTTGAATCGCATTAAACCAAAAAAGCAATCGGTCGTGCCCCTGTCGCTTTGAAGACGAGACGAGGAACTGATCGCATCTAGACATAGCGTATTCACTTCTCGCACAAGTTTTTCTACACGCCCAAAGGGTCTGATTCAAAAGCGGGAACCACTCTCGATTAAAGGAATCAGGACTTTTCCATACGTATCTCAGTCAAATACTCAACTATCTTGAACAAAAAAAATTGTATAGATATGGCCGATGATCCCGTCAAAAGTGGGGTCATCGGCCATTTACTTAATCGAGGACGGGAATGTTCATCCTCGACTCGTTTGGTACAGACGTGCCTCATAGGGCTGTAAGATCTCACTTGCACTCTCTTCATAGTTCGAGAGAAGTAACTGTTCATTCGGTAAGGCGAATGTCGTTTCGACCTGTTCATCGTGGACGTTCAAGACGATTCGCCACGTCACTCCTTCGAATTCCCGTTCATATACGTAAAGATAAGGATCCTGAATCGCCAAATCACGATACACGCCATACACCATGACAGGATGTTCTTTTCGTAATTGAATCAACTCCCGGTAGAACGCTAGAACCGATTGCGGATCCTGTTCAGCTGCCTGCACGTTGATTGTTTTATAGTTCGGATTGACCGTCATCCACGGTGTCCCTGTCGTAAATCCGCTTGCCTGGCTATCATCCCATTGCATCGGTGTCCGCGAATTGTCCCGTGCCCGTAGCTGCATCGATGACAAGACAGTGCCACTTGGCTCTCCTGCTGCGATGCGTTCCTCGTAACGATTACGAAAGGCAACGTCTTGGTACAAAGAAGCATCCGAGAAGCGAATACCCGTCATCCCGATTTCTTCCCCTTGATAGACATACGGGATACCAGGAAGCGTATGTAACATCAAGCCGAGTAACTTGGCGCTCTCGACACGATAGTGCTCGCTACCGAATCGTGTGACTTGTCTTGTGTGATCATGATTATTTAAAAATTGTGAAGCAATGCCTTTCGGATAGAGCGCATCGTACCACCGTTTTTGAATTTGCTTAAATCGTGGTAAGTCCATATCTTCCATGTCATCAGCGACTTCGAAATGAAACAACGTCTGTAACTCCTGACGTTCTTCGCTGACATATAACAGCCCGTCTTCGGGACCGACAAACGGAATCTCCCCGACCGTAAACAACTTTTTTCCCGCAAGAACTTCTTGATGCATCTCCTGTAAAAATTCATGGACTCCCGGTTGATTGCCTAAGTAGGACAAGTCAAACGGATCCTCCACATCGTCAAACGTCGCTCGTTTTTTAATCAAATTGATGACGTCCATCCGGAAACCGTCGATGCCTCGGTCGATCCACCATCGCATCATCGCGTAGATAGCTTGACGGACGCCAGGCTGTTCCCAGTTCAAATCAGGTTGTTCTGACGCAAACGAATGAAAATAGTACTGTTGCCGTCCTTCATCCCACGTCCAGGGACTCGGCGCGAAATACGACCGCCAATTGTTTGGTGGTGTTCCTTTTTCCCCGTCATGCCAAATGTACCAATCTGACTTACCATTCGTTTGATCACGGCGCGACTCCTCAAACCAGTGATGTTGATTACTTGTATGATTGACGACAAGATCGAAGATGACTTTCAGACCACGTGCGTGAGAAGCTCGAATTAAATCATCCACGTCCTCCATCGTTCCGGCCTTTTCCATGATGCCGTAATAGTCAGCGATGTCGTAGCCATTGTCGACATCAGGTGATGTATAACAGGGGTTGAGCCAAATGACATCGACGCCAAGAGAAGCAATGTAGTCGAGCTTTTCGATCACGCCCCGCAAGTCCCCCATTCCGTCTCCATTCGAGTCGTTAAAACTCCGCCAGTACACTTGATAAACGACGGCTTCTTTCCACCAGGTCCGATTCATCTTTTCCATCTCCCGTCTAGTAGTCGATTGATTACTTGTCTAGTGTATCAAGAACGTCGTCTGAAATTGGCACGTTCTTCTAATTTTTAAGGAATTTAAAAAAACCTCTTTCATTTTGACTGAAAATTCGCTATTCTTGACGACAATACCTGAAGGAGGAACAGAGATGAAACATTTCGCCCCATCGATCGCCATCGATCGCTTGCCCGATCCCGTCTTCGCAGAACTGGCCCAGCGGATCGGTTCCGTCAAAGCCGCAGGACACGACGTCATCACGCTCGGTCAAGGAACGCCGGACCAGACGACACCCGTACATATTCTCGATGCTTTAAGACAAGCCATCGATGATGCAAGTAATCTCCAGTACCCTCCGTTTCGCGGACACGATTTCTTAAAGCAGGCCGTCGCTAATTTTTATGAATCAGAATTTGGCGTGTCGATTGATCCGGCGACAGAAGTCGCGATTTTGCTCGGAAGTAAGGCCGGCATCGTCGCCCTTCCGCAGACGATCGTCAATCCCGGTGAAGGGGTCATCGTCCCGGATCCCGGTTACCCGGATTACTTATCGGGCGCAGCACTTGCCGGTGCGTATCCGATCACGCTGCCACTTCTCGCTGAAAATAGCTTTTTGCCTGACTATAACTTACTCGATTCGCTTGACGTCGAACGAGCCCGGATGTTGTTCCTCAACTACCCAAGCAATCCGACCGGTGCGACAGCGACAGCGGAAGCCTTTGAACAGACGGTCGCGTTCGCTGATGCACATGACATTTGCGTCGTCCATGACTTAGCGTACGGCGGGATCAGTTTCGATGGTCCGACGCGGAGTTTCCTCCAAACGGAAGGCGCTAAGAATGTCGGGATTGAGTTATTTTCACTCTCTAAACGGTTCAACATGTCCGGCTTCCGGATTGCCTTTGCAATCGGTAATCCGTCCGTCATCGCGAGCATCGAAACATACCAGGAACACCTTTACGTCAGTGCCTTCACACCGATCCAGCATGCAGCGACGGTCGCACTTTCAAGCGATCAGACATGTGTCCGTGAACTGAGCGCCTTGTATGAGACGCGACGTGATGCGTTGTTCGGTGCATTAAACGAAATCGGCTGGGCAGGACCGGTTCCGGGTGGTTCGTTTTTCGTCTGGCTGCCGGTCCCGTCCGGCTTCACGTCCCAAAGCTTCACCGATCACCTGCTCGACGAAGCGCACGTCGCCGTGACACCGGGTCACTTCTTCGGTACGTATGGTGAAGGTTACGTCCGGATCAGTTTGATTGCCGATGTCGACCGGCTCGTCGAGGCTGTCAAACGAATCGGGACCCTACAGCTCTTCCAAACCGCCGTTGCCGAATAATTCTGAAAAAACGTTTGACAGATGGGAATCATTTCCGTTAAAGTAAATCCCAACAGCATAGCTACTTATCGAGAGCGACCGAGGGATTAGGCCCAACGACGTCCGGCAACCACCAGTAATGGAACGGTGCCACATCCTACAGAACTTCTTTTGTTCTGAGAGATAAGTTACGAAACTCTACACTTCGTCGCTTTTTTCTGGTTGCTCTCTAACTGGAAAAAAGCGATTTTTTTGTATAGGGAGGGAAACATCATGATTGAGTTCGCGCAGATCACAAAACAATTTGTCCGTGACCGCACACCGATTTTTGCGTTAAACGATGTCAACTTAACGATCGAACAAGGTGAAATCTTCGGCATCATCGGTGAATCCGGGGCTGGAAAAAGTACACTCTTACGGTTGATTAACGGACTTGAGACACCGACGAGCGGTACGGTCATCGTAGACGGAACGAACCTATCACGTGTCTCGAAAACATCTCTCCGGAAGCTCCGCCTCCGGGTCGGCATGATCTTTCAACATTTCCAACTGATCCAGTCCCGCACCGTTGCTGATAATATCGCGTTCGCCTTAAAGGCAGCCGGTGTCAAGAGAGCGGAGTTCCCGAAACGGATCCAGGAATTGACGGCACTCGTCGGACTCGAAGGATTCGAGACGAACTATCCGAGCCAACTCAGTGGTGGACAAAAACAACGCGTCGGCATCGCACGAGCGCTCGCCAACAATCCGAGCGTCTTACTCTGTGACGAAGCGACATCAGCGCTCGATCCCGTGACGACACTCCAGATTCTCGATTTACTGAAAGATTTAAACGCCCGACTCGGTTTGACGATCATCCTCATCACCCACGAAATCGACGTCGTTAAACAAATTTGTCACCGCGTTGCCGTCATGGCGCACGGGGAAGTCGTCGAAGTTGCTTCGACTTACGCTATATTTAGTCAAGCCGAGCATCCGGTCACAAAACATTACGTCGATACGGCACTTCAAATCGAGTTACCGGAACGGATTTTACGGGCGGCCCCCGGCAAAATCATTCGACTTCAGTTCACGGGTGAAAAAACAGGTGAGAGTACCTTATCTGAAGCCATCAAACAATTCGATATCGCAGTCAGCATCCTGCATGGGAAGGTCGACTACATCCAGGACGTTGCGTTTGGCGTCTTAATCGTCAGTTTGACGGGACCGACGCTGCACGTGAATCGTGCCTTAACCTGGCTCGAGGGACAGTTACATGCAATCGAGGTGATTCAAGATGTCGCTTGACCGGTTTACGACAATGCTCCCTGACTTAACGAAAGCGCTCGGAGAGACGGCCTTCATGGTCGGTATTTCACTCACATTCGCCATTATCATCGGGATTCCGCTCGGGATCTTATTATTCATTACCGACCGCGGTCTCTTTTTCCAAAACATCATCATTCGCAGCACATTAGATTTTGCCATCAATATCGTCCGCTCGTTACCATTCATCATCTTACTCGTTGCCTTGATTCCATTGACGCAACTCATCACGAAGACGACGATTGGCCCTGCCGCCGCCTCGGTCAGTTTGAGCGTCGCCGCGATTCCGTTTCTCGCCCGACTCGTCGAAACCTCACTCCGTGAGATTCCACCCGGCTTGATTGAAGCAGCAGAAGCGTGCGGGGCGAAACCGCTTCGTATCATCATCAGTGTCCTCTTACCGGAAGCCTTGCCCGGAATCATTCAAGGCTTAACGTTGACATTGATCAGCCTGATCGGATTCTCAGCGATGGCCGGGATCGTCGGTGGTGGCGGAATTGGTGACCTCGCGATCCGGTTCGGTTATTACCGCTACGATAACGTCGTCATGATCATGACGATCGTCGTGCTCGTCGTCATCATTCAAGTCATTCAAGCACTCGGCAACCGGTTCGCCCGCGTCGCCGATAAACGATAACTAACAAATAGAGAACGCAAGGGAGAGAGTACGATGAAAAAACGCTATGCCTTTCTAGCAACAGGATTATTAGGAGCAAGCATCTTAGCCGGATGCGGTGACAGCAGTGCAAATGAAGAAACGAAGTCCATCAAAATCGGAGCGACGAGTGGTCCCTATAGCGATATGGTCAAAGAAGCGATTCAACCGGGACTCGAAAAGAAAGGCTACAACGTCGAAATCGTCGAATTCAGTGATTACATTCAACCGAACCTCGCCCTCGCAAGCGGCGACCTCGATGCCAACCTGTTCCAGCACTCGATTTATTTAAAAACCTTTGCAAAGGAAAAAAATCTCGATCTCACAGGGCTGATCACCGTTCCGACAGCACCGATGGGTTTATACAGCAAGTCCTATAAAACGCTAGACGATGTCAAAGAAGGCGCTGAAGTCGCGACACCGAACGATCCGACGAACCAGGCGCGTGCTTTAAACCTGTTAGCGGATCAAGGTTGGATTGAACTAAAAGCAGATACCGATCCACTGACCGTCTCAGAAAAGGACATCATCAAAAATCCAAAGAAACTCGTCATCAAACCGCTTGAAGCCGCTCAGCTCCCACGCGCTGTCGAAAGTGTCGATATCTCAGCCGTTCCCGGAAATTTCGCACTTGCTGCGAAATTTGACTTACTGGATGCACTCGCACTCGAGACGATGGACGAACAGTACCGGAATCTGGTCGCTGTCAAAACAAGTGATCAAGATAAACAACTCGCAAAAAACTTGACGGCCGTCGTCCAATCGGATGCTTTTAATGATGTGATTGAAAAATCATTCAAAGGATTCAGTAAACCGGACTGGGCGAATTGAGCGGCAGCGTCTGTCTGACTTTTACTCGTCGCTCCCACTTTTCAAATCGTCCGTTCCACGTCGCTCCTTCCCTTCCCGAATCGTCTCCGAGCGGCAAGCTTTCGCGCCGCTTCGTTTCACTGCAGGGTCGCGCTTGCTTGCTCTTTCGCTCGAAAGCGATTCGTGTCAGGAAACGCGACGAATTACAGCATTTCTCAGGTCCTCTTCTATTAGAAAGCCTAAAAAGATTCGCTTCCACGTGACTCCTACGGGAAAAAGCGCAAGGCTCGCTTGCGCTGTCAGAGGCAGGCGAGACCCTGGACCTTGACCTGTAAGGGAAAGGGGCAACGGCTTGCGCCTCGCCCGAGGAAAGCACGGGAAGCAGGAATCTTTTCGCCTCCTAACATTCATTTCCACCGACTGACACCACATATCTTCTGATTCGTAGAATGCGTCGCCCTCCCTTCCCAAATCGTCTCCGAGCGGCAAGCCTTCGCGCCGCTTCGTTTCACTGCAGGGTCGCGCTTGCTTGCTCTTTCGCTCGAAAGCGATTCGTGTCAGGAAACGCGACGAATTACAGCCTTTCTCAGGTCCTCTTCTATTAGAAAGCCTAAAAAGATTCGCTTCCACGTGACTCCTACGGGAAAAAGCGCAAGGCTCGCTTGCGCTGTCAGAGGCAGGCGAGACCCTGCCCCTTGACCTGTAAGGGAAGGGGCAACGGCTTGCGCCTCGCCCGAGGAAAGCACGGGAAGCAGGAATCTTTTCGACTCTTAACATTCATTTCCACCGACTGACACCACATATCTTCTGATTCGTAGAATGCGTCGCCCTCCCTTCCCAAATCGTCTCCGAGCGGCAAGCCTTCGCGCCGCTTCGTTTCACTGCAGGGTCGCGCTTGCTTGCTCTTTCGCTCGAAAACGATTCGTGTCAGGAAACGCGACGAATTACAGCCTTTCTCAGGTCCTCTTCTATTAGAAAGCCTAAAAAGATTCGCTTCCACGTGACTCCTACGGGAAAAAGCGCAAGGTTCGCTTGCGCTGTCAGAGGCAGGCGAGACCCTGGACCTTGACCTGTAAGGGAAAGGGGCAACGGCTTGCGCCTCGCCCGAGGAAAGCACGAGAAGCAGGAATCTTTTCGACTCTTAAACTCCTTCCAAGACAAACAAAAAGCCCAGATTCTCATTAACGAGAACCTAGGCTTTACTTTAGTTTGTGCTATTTTCACGGTGTTCTAAAGTTAATCGTAAAGTACGGTGCATCTTTTCTAAACGCCACTCCGACATCCGCTTGTTTGAAACCACTTTGCATGATATTCTCACGATGCCCTTTTGAGTTCATCAATCCACAGTGGGCAGCGAAGACATTCGGATACCCCATCGATAAGTTTTCACCCGCCATCGAGAAGCGAATGCCTTCTGCCTTCATCCGGTCGAACGGGTCGCGGCCTTCAGGATCCGTATGCGAAAAGAAATTGTTTTTCGCCATGTTTTCACTGTGTCCGCGCGTGACCGGTTTTAATGCTGTATACGGTGACAATGCTGGTTTCTTGTACTCGGCACGTTCCCAGTTCATCAGACGTAACATCAACTTCTCATCCGTCGTCCGCAACGCTTTTGAAGCAGCACCGTAGAACCCTTCTTTTTTCGCTTCGACGTCCTTCGGAATCGCCAGTGTTGCTTTGACGCGATTTTTATCATATTGATCAAAGAAATACGTCACGTAGTTATCATTCTTTTCATAGACGGCTGCGTGATCAAGGTTCAACATATAGTTCGTATTTCCCTTTCGATAGGACTTAACGACCTTCCAGCCTTTTTTCGCAAGCGTCGCTTCCGTATCTTTATTTAACGTCGCGCCTTGCGTTGTCACGCCGTCTCGGAAACGATACTTCCCGTAATCCTTCCCGTCTTTCGTCAGTGCGACAAACTCCTCTGTCGCTGTCCGTCTGACTTCCCACGTGTATCCCGGGTACTCACTTGTATATTCGTCAATCAGCTTTCCCCCACTTTTCGGGTACTCCGCCTCCGCTTGTTCGATTGGAACGCTTTCGCAACCAAAGAAAGCAAATGCCATTACCCCGAGGACTAATACTTTTTTCATCCTGCTGGTCCGCCTCCTTCTTTCTTGCATTACCCTTATTTTAAAAGAAATTGAACCGTTCGAACAGTCAGAGTGTCCATTCTAAGAAAATCACACGATTCATTCGACCTGTTCACAATACAGACACATTTTAGCAACATCGCCTCTAAAGGTCTGACAACTTAGTTTGAAGCCATTCTCATTTCATTATCATACAGAAAATGAACTATTTTCCCCTCTTGTTGAAATGTGTGAACATTCTTTTATTTTCATTCTTTGCAAATCTTATTGCCGTTCTTTCATCAGCTAGCTAATATTAGGAATCGTAAGGAAAAAAATACGTGTTTGTCCATATAATATCCATCAAAAGGAGTATGCCATGATTCTTCTCTATTTTATCTATGAATCGATTACGTTTCTCGCGATTCAGCAGTACTTGTTTTCAGGTTGGATGATTCTCGTTGTGTTGACGGTCTCCTTTAGTCTCGCGAACGCACATGAAGAAGTTCACTATAGCCAACGTTTCGGATTCGAACTGCTCGTCCCCGGTGTCGGAAACTTATTACGTAAAAATTTTATTGTCGGTCTCGCCACGATTATTATCTTAATCATCATTCACTTCATGTATATGTTCCGGATCCTTCCTCTTGAAACTGCCCTGCTCCTCACCTTTTCAATCAGTACCCTTTCTTTCCTATCTCTTTTTATCCGAACACAGAAAAAAGCGGACCGCTAAGTCCGCTTTTAAGCCTCTTTACTTAATACTTATCTGTTTCTTTCAATTTATACCCATTCGATAATTCTAACCAAACCGTATTTCCTTTTTTCGTTTTCACCTTGATGTAAGGACGGTCTTTAGAAACACGTAGCTCAAGAAGTTCACCTTGCTGATCAGCGTGTGTCTCACTTGCTTTATCCCAGTTTCCTGCAAGTTTACGCTCGATGAAGATATGTTTTCCTTTTTGAACAGCACGCCATTTCCCGATTTCTGCTTTACCATTAACTGCTTTTGCGCTTTCCATCCCCTGAATCGAAATGATTGCCGGATCGTGGTCGCTCGCGCTTCCGTCTGCTTCCATGTAATCCGAGTTGATGTTGACGATGTCAGAAGACGTATACGATTTTAAGTTCTTCGAGATTAAGATGTGATCGAGTACTTGTGCGTTACCATTATAGACGTACGAGTAACGTTCTGATTTCGGAAGATCATCGACCGTGTTCCAAAGATTTTTCCCTTTGAGAATATCGAGTGTTTTCGAGAACTGGAAGTCATTCAAGTCACCAAGAACAACGACATTCGAGTCTTTGACTTCTGTTTCGAGTTCATTGACGAAATCTTGGACGATTGTCGCAATCGCATGACGCTGTACTTCGCTCTTACGGACGACCGGTTGATTTTTACCGAAGTCTGCTCCGTCGCCACCTTTAGAGTTAAAGTGGTTGACGATGACATGGTACGACTCGCCTTTAAAGAGGAATTCCCCGACGAGTGGCTTCCGTGAACTTGCGAAGTTCGGGTCTAGCGGTTGAATCCGTCCTGGGTTACTCGTCAACTTGCCGTTTTCGACCGAGACCGCTTCCGTTGCCGTACCTTTTTTACCTGGTGCAAGTGAGACGCGCTCCGGGTTATACAAGAAACCGACACGGATGTTTCCGCCTGGCTGCCCGCCATCTTTTTTATCTTCTGGTGCGATGTCTGTATACGCATATTTGACGCCGGTTTTCGCTTCGATTGCTGCAATCAATGTTTCAAATGATTTGGATGCATCGACTGTTCCGCTATCCACTGCACCATCGTTATCTTGCATTTCTGTCAAACCGACGATGTCCGGTGTTTTGAGGAACGTCGCGATCCCTTCCGAGACACGATCGACTTTTCCGGCATCTGCTGTCGAAGCAAAGTTTTCGACGTTATACGATGCGACCGTCAAACGTGACTCTCCTGTTTCGATGTTCGTCGGTTGACGATCAATTTCACTCGTGACGAGTTTCGGAAGATCAGCTGCTTTTGACAAGACTTTATAAGCAGAGTAGTTGTAGCTCATGACCCCTTCAATCGTTCCTTCAAAACGGTCACCTGATTTCGCACGGTATGACGAACTGCCCATCTCGACGAAGAGACGTTCCGGGTTGACGTTGTCTGCTGTCAAGATTGGTGTACCGCGTTTCGTGTAGACTTTGTCTGCTGTTTGCGTCCGGACAGGGATCGTCCGGTTTGCTTGCGGTCCTGTGACGATGGCGTTCGGAAGTGCGACACGCATCCCTTCGACACTTTCATACAGGTCAATTGCATCTTCTTCCGGATCAAAGTTCGCGAACGCATCGTTATCGACGACATCCGTCGGAATCAAGACCCCGTCTCCGCCGAGGACGATGCTTGCAGGCAATCCTTCGTTAAGTGCTCCTTTGACGAGGTTGACAGCACTGATTTCTGTTACCGGGAGATCGGTATCGAATTTATCGCTGTATCCGCCTAAAATCCATTCCTTGACGTAACCCGTCGTCGCGACCTTTTGTCCGACTGCTGCTCCGTGGTTTTTCGAATAGACTAAGATCCCCTCAGATGTCTTACTGTTATTATCCGGATTCGGATCCTGCATGTAGAAGTTGTTTGCATCGACGACATACGTGACGACACCTGTCGTCCGGACGAGATCATCTGCATAAGGAGATGTATGTGAAATCCCTTGGATACTACTGATTTTCGTGACGGGTGGTGCGATGTAATATTTGAACGTCGAAACGGCTGACGTTTTACCATTCTTGACGACGACTGCTTGAATCGTCATTTCCTCATTAATTGTGATCGGCTCTGAGTAAACCGGACTTTCAACTGTCGGTGTTGATCCATCGACTGTATAGTGAATCGTCCCTTCCCCTGTAAGCGTTACTTTATCACCACGTTCGACTTCACCGACCGGGTCAGCCGTTGGTGCAACGAGAATGTCGCCTGCTTCTGCTTTATGTGATCCTAAATCTGTTAATGTATCAACCGGGAAGCTTGTCCATTGTGACGGTTCATATGTTTTTGAACCAGTCGTCACGTTCGTGTTACGGACGAGCGTCGTATCTTTCGCGAAATCTGTACTTGAACCGACTGGTCCGATGATGTCGAGGACGACATCTCCTTTTTTCAGGGCAACGGGATCATTACCATTGAAGTTCAGTGAGCCTGTCGTTTGTTGTGCTTTTGCTTTAATGTCAGCATTTGCACTTGAGTTTGCAATGACAAATGTTTTCCCCGGGTCAATCGTTCCGGAAAGTGTGATTTTTGATTCAGACGGTCCACCATTCGTATACTGGACGAGTGTATAGTCAGCGAGATTGATGATTTGTCCTGAGCCGTTGTAGATTTCAATCGCTTTGTTATTGCTCGATCCTTCTATGTACTCTGACAGGATGACGCCTTCGCCCTCTGCCCCTACGATGATGCCTGCCTGCGGAAGAATACCTGCTGTTAATGCTCCGACCAATGCCCACTTACCAAACGTACTTCCGTATTTCATGATGTTGACCCCCTATTGAATTTTCTGACACTTCTTTATAATATCAGAAACAATTTGGAAAAGTGTATATTTTTCGTAAAAAAAGATGCTATCCTTCGTAAATGATAATAATGGTATCGCTTACAAATTTTTATCGTTCGCTTTTTTAGAATTATCTTTTGGAGTCACTCTCGTCAACGGATGTCTTCCCACCGTGAGCAGGTTAAAAAAGGGCATAAAAAAAACGCCTTCTCAGCGTGTTCGTTTTTTTACATTAGTTGTCAGTGGAATCGAGGACACAGGTGATCAAAACACCTGAAACGACGAAAGCCCTACCTCTCTTTCGTTGTTACGGCTCCTTGGCCGCGCCAGCTGAATCAAGCGTTTTAGCAAGAATCAAGTTGCGTATTAGGTTACGCATTTACTGGGATTTTTAGAGTTTCGCTCGGATGAGCTGAAAAGTATCGAATGGAAGGTTTATCTTGCTGGGTCAACTCCTTCCCTAAAGAAGAAGGACAAAATAAAAGCGATGACTTATGTCTGACTCGATTGTCAGTTAAGGTCTAAAAATCCTGACCTGATTATTAAATTGTGTATTGTGGGTTAAAGATTCTCACATGAGTGATCATCCCCGATTCATGACATTTCTTAATATAACACAAAATATTTTACAAAGTCAATCTTTTTTTATCTCTAGATTTCTTTGACTAAATCAAGTTGATACGAATCTTAGAAATCGCTATCGTAAAGGTACAAATAATATAGAAGAAACGAGGTACACATTATGCCGACAAACCGGTTGATTCACGAAACAAGCCCTTACCTGCAACAACACGCTTCCAATCCGGTTGATTGGTATCCGTGGGGGGAAGAAGCCTTCACTGCCGCCCGGATAGCAAATAAACCGATTTTTTTATCGATTGGGTATTCGACCTGTCACTGGTGCCACGTCCTTGCCCACGAAAGTTTCGAGGATGACGAAACAGCGACGATGCTCAACGATCGTTTCATCTCGATTAAAGTCGACCGGGAGGAACGGCCGGATATCGACCAAATCTACATGACGGCAGCCCAAATCATGACCGGTCAAGGAGGGTGGCCGCTCAGCGTCTTCATGTCGCCGGAACAAGTTCCGTTTTATATCGGGACGTATTTTCCGAAGACACCCCAGTTCAACCGTCCGAGTTTCCGACAAGTCCTGCTTCAGCTGAGCGAACACTATCAAACGGATCCACAAAAAATTAAGCGGGTCGGTACACAGATCGAACAGGCGTTGCTCGATGTCAGCACGGTCAAGCAGCACGGCACGCTGGATGAGGAACTGTTACACACAACATTTGATCAAGCGATGCGTCAATTCGATGTCACGCATGGCGGATTTGGCGGTGCACCGAAATTTCCGTCTCCGTCCCTGTTGACGTTCCTGCTCGATTATTACCAGTACGCGGAAGACGAGACGGCACTCCAGATGGTCATGCGGACGCTGACTGCGATGCGTGACGGCGGCATCACCGATCAAGTCGGCTTCGGCCTCTATCGTTATACCGTGGATGCCGGCTGGATGATTCCCCATTTTGAAAAGATGCTCTACGATAATGCCTTGTTCGCGACCCTTTGCCTCGAGACGTATCAAGCTTCCGGAAATGACCGCTTCAAACAGTATGCGGAAGAAATCTTCACGTATGTCGAACGTGACCTGTTATCGAACGAAGGTGCTTTCTACTCAGCAGAAGATGCGGATAGTGACGGTCACGAAGGACTTTTTTATAGTTTCTCCCATGATGAGCTGATACAACTGCTAGGTGAAGAAGCCTTCTTTCCGCGGTATTACGGTGCAGCACCAAACGGGAACTTCGAAGGACGGAATGTGTTACATCGTTCAAATCAAGATCTCCACGCATTCGCTGCTGAAGTAGCACGCCCCGTCGCAGATGTCGTGCGTCAACTTGAACACGAACGGCAACAACTCTTTGCACACCGCGCGCATCGAACCCGACCGTTTCGGGATGATAAGATTTTGACGTCATGGAACGCGTTAATGATTTCCGCTTTTGCAAAAGCAGGACGGATTTTAGGAAACGTGCATTATACGACCGTTGCCAAACGCGCGCTCACCTTCATCGAGCACCACTTATTCGATGGTAGTGGCTTACGCGTCAGCTATCGAGAAGGACGCGCTCAAGGCAGAGGATTTCTCGACGACTACAGTTTCCTCACGGAAGCTTATCTCGAGCTTCATCTTACGACGCAAGAAGTACCGTACCTTAAACAGGCTCGTCACCTGACGGATGTCATGCTTTCAGCGTTCGGTGATCCGTCCGGCAGCTTCTTCTTCACGGCGTCAGGAGCAGAACGCCTGTTGATTCGACCAAAGGAAGTCTATGACGGTGTGACACCGGCTGGTAATAGTACGGCGACCTCGAACTTATTCCGCCTCTCCCAATTGACGGGAGACTCACGTTACCTCGAGACGGCACACCGTGTCCTTCAATCGGTCGCAGAAGAGATCAAGCAACAACCGACCGGTTATGCTTCATTGATGAGCGTCTATTGTCGAATCATGATGAAACCTCAAGAATTGATTGTGTTAGCAGACGATATGACGAAGGTCGAACCATATCTCCGGCGCCTCTTCAAACACCGTCACCCGGAGTTATCCCTTCTCGTCGGCCAAAAAGCAGAACTACTGGAAATCGCTCCATTTATCGAAGGCTATCAGTTAATCGCGGGTCAGCCGACAGCCTATCTGTGCCACGACTTTACGTGTGATCAACCGACGACAAACCTCGACGAACTCTTCGCTCAATTGGACCTCTAACAATCATTCCCTTCTGTTTTCTACAAACAGAAGGGTTTTTCAAAAATCTAAACCCCTATTTTCAAAAAAATTCTAAATTTACTTTAGATAAATGTTTTATTGTCGATAGTAGAGATAGGAACACTTATCTTACACCTTAGAATCGACACCCTAGAGACTGAAACGTCTTCGGACGAATTTTAATATAGGAGGAATTATTCTTTGAACACGACACTATTCACGAAAACCTTGAAGATGATTGTTAGCTTCATTATGGTCCTCGGCGTATTATTTACGTACATACCTGCGCCTGAAGCTGCCACAACGAAAGTAACAACTTATCGTCTGTCTACCGATAGTTATCTGTATGACAAGACGACATCTTCCCGGAAACGCTTGTTGACGATCAAGACCGGAACAATCGTTTCATCTACGTATGTTTCTACTTCTGGTGATTTCAGAAGAATATCATATAGTGGAAAAACGGGATATGTTGCGGCAAGCTCTCTAACCCCCTACTATCAAAAACAATCAATTAGCGGGCAACGCTTTATCACTTCTAAAGAAATGACCATTTACCAATCTGCTGTGACTACATCAAAAAAAATCGCATCGCTGGACGCGAACGATGTTTACTATACTTCTCAAAAAGTCACTAATCCCTATGGTGAAGTGTGGTATCGTGTCGTCTATGACGGAAAAACTGGTTACATCCAAGCCTTGAATGTAAATCCAATTAGTTACAAAAGCGTGACTGGGACGACGTATAAAACAACCGATGCTTATAGCCTCCGCCATTATGCTGGAACGGGCTATCCACGACATTCTGTTATCCCAGCCGGAACTTCTCTGAAACCAACAGGACGCATTGGCGATTGGTATCGAATTTCTTACGCTGGAAAAACAGGCTATATGTATAAAGAAGCTTTTGCCGGTGCTTCAAAGCAAAATGTTGTTACGATTCCGGAAACGACTTTCAAGACAAGGTTAACAACGTCTCTTTATGACTCAACAGGCCTCTCTAAAAGATCACTTTTAATAATTCCGAGTAACACTATCCTTAAATCATCTGCTGAATCTGGACTATATCACCGCGTGACTTACAAAGAGAAAACCGGATATATTTTAACAACAGCACTAATTAAACAGACGAATACTTTTAAAAAACAATCAATTAGCGGGCAACGCTTTATCACTTCTAAAGAAATGACCATTTACCAATCTGCTGTGACTACATCAAAAAAAATCGCATCGCTGGACGCGAACGATATTTACTATACTTCTCAAAAAGTCACTAATCCCTACGGTGAAGTGTGGTATCGTGTCGTCTATGATGGAAAAACTGGTTACATCCAAGCCTTGAATGTAAATCCAATTAGTTACAAAAGCGTGACTGGGACGACGTATAAAACAACAGTTCCTTCTAGTCTCTATCACTATGCTGGAACGGGCTATCCACGACATTCTGTTATCCCAGCCGGAACTTCTCTGAAACCAACAGGACGCATTGGCGATTGGTATCGAATTTCTTATGCTGGAAAAACAGGATATATGTATATTGCTACAGCAGAAAATATAAAAGGTTCGAGATACAAATTATCCACTTCAGTTGACATAAAAGAAACACCTGAGGAATCTTCAAGAACTCTCGATACTTTAGATAAAGAAAATGTCTTTTACACGTCGCAACGCGTGAAAATTGATTCTTCATCATGGTACAGAGTTACAAAAGATGGTAAAACAGGTTATATTTTATTTAAAGAAGGAACATCAGCATCGTACCTATCTAAAAAAGTATCAATGAGAACTACAAACACAACCTTATTACGATCCTACGCCGGATCATCTTACTCAATTAAGAAAACCATTCCTAGCGGAGTAAATATCCAAGTCACAGGAACAATCAATGAGTGGTATAGAATCACTTATGGCGGTGTTACAGGTTATGCTCATTCATCAACTATATCAAACACAATAAAAAGTCAAGATTTATCCCCAAAAAGGTATATTTTATCCAAATCAGTAAACATTAAAGAACAACCATATTCTACGGCTAAGACATTAAAAGTATTATCGCCTGGCAATGTTTATTACACTAAAACATTGTTTACTGATGGGTATAATGAAAATTGGCATAGAGTCTCTATTGATGGTCAATTAGGATATTTACCTATTAATCAAGGATCACCGATTTCTTATAAATCTTTACCTTCACATCAATATATTACTAAATCTACAACTTTATTACGATCATATGCCGGAATATCTTATTCTGCTATTAAAACAATTCCAAATGACACAGTTCTCTCAGTCAGTGGTCAAATTGGTGATTGGTTGAGAATTAGTTTTGATGGAAAAACTGGATATGCTTCTATCGAAACTCTTGAAGCATACACTAAAACCCAAACAATCAATGGGTCACGCTTCTTACTAAATAATTCACTTGCAGTTAAAGTGTCACCCGATGACACAGCAGCTACAATAACAGCTTTAGGTTCAGGAAACGTATATTATACTTCAAAACTCGTCACGACATTCACGAACAGCCAGTGGCATAAAATCACGGTCGATGGGAAGACGGGGTACGTCAAACTCGGTCAAGCGACGTCACCAATCAGCTATAAGGGAAAAGACAAGCTTTATGTAAGAGCAACTTCCCCTACTGCGCTTCGCTCGTACGTCGGTGATTCTTACAACATCTTAACGACGATCCCAGCAAACGTCGTCCTGACCGTCACTGGTCAAATCGGGAACTGGTATAAAGTCAGCTACGATGGAAAAACAGGCTATGCGTATAATGGCACACTCGTCACGACATCATCGAAATTGAATGTCTACAACTCGGTTTCGACACCGTACTCGTTCGACAGTTTCATCAGTGCACAAATGAAATTGTACCCATCACCGCAAACTGATCTGTACAAAAATAAGATCATGTATGTCAGTGCTGGTTACGTCCGACTCGGCGGTAGACTCGACCCCGTTTACGGAACGCTTGCAAGCGTCACAGCGACGACCCCACTCAACATTCGTTCAGGCGCGACGACAGCGAGTCACATCTATGGTCAGTTCAAGCCAAACAACTTGATTAAAGTCTACCAAAACGTCAGCGGTTTCTATACGACGTATCCGCGTGTCTACAGTCCATCTTCGAACTACTCGACAATCCAGTGGTTAAATGCACTCGAGTCAGACGTCCGTGATATCGCTGATCCCTTGAAGGTCGATCGTAACTCACAATCATTCTATCAATTCCTTGATTTATCGAAGTCGACGGGCGCCTCTGCCGCGACGCTCGATAAAGTCATCGGTTCAAAAGGCATCTTCGCAAAATGTACGACAGGAAGTTGCGGACAAGCTTTCATCGACGCAGGTGCAAAATATGCAGTCAATGAAGCATACCTCATCTCGCATGCGATGCTTGAGACAGGCAACGGCACGTCGACACTCGCGATGGGTGTGACATGGAACGGACGTAAAGTCTACAACATGTACGGAATCGGTGCATATGACTATGATGCGATCAATACTGGCGCAGCTTACGCATACAGCCAAGGCTGGTTCACACCAGAATCGGCCATCATTGGTGGTGCAGAGTTCATTAGCACAAAGTACATCCATAATGCCTACGACCAAAACACGCTTTACAAAATGCGCTGGAGTCCGACACGCCCTGGTTCCCATCAATATGCAACAGACATGGGCTGGGCTGTAAAACAGACGTACCAACTCTATAACCTCTATCAACAGATGGACAGTTATACGGCCGTCTTCGATATTCCCGTCTTTGCCCGATGATCCAGTTTACTAGCGAAAAGCCCCGAATCGAGTCGACCGACTTGATTCGGGGCTTTTTTATCAAAATCATGCGAGAATACGCCCACTTCTAAACGACCCGGGTGAAGCCCTAGTGAAAGTGGGCGATGAATCGCCACCCTCTCTTTCGGGTATATCCTCTAAAAAGGTGAACATCATATTGACACACATAGCCTACAAATTCAGAATATACCCGACAAAAGAGCAGGAAGTCCTGATTGCGAAGACCATTGGTTGTTCGCGCTTCGTCTTCAACCGGATGTTCTTCTTCATTTTTTAATAGAAGACGTACCCTGCATTTACGCGGAAGATATGTCCTGATCACTTAGTTTCATCCGAAACGATTTGAATATCGACGCCGCTCACCTGTCGCATAATTTCGTTGACGATCGATCCCCGGCGGATTTCCTGCCAACGCGTACGCGCCGATTGTCCTAACACGATTTGTGTAATCCGGTAGTGCTTCGACACTGCTGTAATCGCTTGACTAATCGAACGTTCCCCTTTGATACGGATTAAGACTTCAGCATCGAATAAGGACCCACTCTCCCGAAGCATCGCCAAGACATCTTTTTGATGCGAATACAACTGGTTTTCCGGAGCAGGTAAAATCGTTAAGATATAAAGATCCGCCTTCATCCGACTCGCCATCCGAAAGCCACGATAAATGAGCTTCTGTGCATTTTCATTTAATTGAATACAGACGAGAATCCGCTCTTGGAGCAATGTCGGGTCTTTTTCAATCAATAGTCGTGCTTGATAAACTTGATCGTCGACTTCGTCCGCGACTTGCCGGAGCGACAGTTCACGGAGACTCGACAGATTCTGTAAGGAGAAAAACGAATTTAAGCTCTGTTCAATCTTCTCTTTTTTGTAGATTTTTCCGTGTTCCAACCGTTCACGTAGCGTTTGCGGCGTGACGTCGACGAGCAAGATTTCATCTGCTTGACCAAGAAATGGGTCTGGAATCCGCTCCCTGACTTCGACTCCTGTCATTTCCTTCACCTTAAACAGCAGACTCTCAAAGTGTTGAATATTGACGGCCGAGTAGACATGGATGCCGGCGTCAAGCAGCGCCGAAACATCTTGATACCGTTTTTTACGGACGGATCCCGGCGCATTCGTATGCGCCAGTTCATCAATTAGGACGATATCCGGTTGCCGGGCAATGATTGCATCCACATCCACTTCGAGAAATACTCTTTCCTTATAATGAACATCGAGTAACGGAACCTGCTCCAACCGACCAATCATCTCTGCCGTGTCACGTCGACCGTGCGTCTCAATCAAACCGATGACGACATCCTTGCCTTCCCGAACTAAGGCATGGGCATCGGCAAGCATCTTATACGTCTTTCCGACACCGGGTGCTGAGCCGATATAAAGCTTCAGCTTACCGCGTGTCATGACTCGCTCCGATCAAGCGCCAAATTCAGCAACAGCACATTTACATACGCATCATTTCCTGCTTCCCGGTCAATCAACTGTCGGACTTCATCAGACGGGAGATCGCGTTCGGTTGCAATACGCTTCACTTGTGCCCGTGCATAATCGAGCGAGATGTGCGGATCGAAGCCAGAACCGGATGTCACGCGGGCATCGTCCGGAAGCGAAGCGCCGTCCACTTGACGCTGTTTCTCGAACTCCGCCATCTGCGTGCCAAGCTCCGGGTTCGATGCTGCCAGGTTATCCCCAGCAGATGCGCCCGCTAATTGGTCGACTGCCGATGGACGTCCATGGAAATATTGCTTCGACGTGAACGGTTGGGCAATCAATTCCGATCCAATGAATTTTCCGTTTTCCTGTATCAACGAACCTTCTGCTTTATCCGGTACGAGCAACTGACCAAACAGGGTCAGTAACGCGGGAAAGACGATCCCGCATAACGCTGTGATGAAGACCGTCACACGTATGGCTTGTTTCATTGTCCTTTTTCTCCTTATAGGATGCTTGCAAGCAAGACATCGATGATTTTAATACCGATGAACGGCACGATGACCCCACCAAGACCGTACATCAATATGTTTCGTCCGAGCAGCTGGTCCGCCGTCATCGGCTTGTAGGAAACGCCTTTCATCGCAAGCGGAATCAGCAGCGGGATGATGATGGCGTTAAAGATTAGCGCCGACAGGATCGCGGTCGTCGGTGAATCGAGTCGCATGACATTGAGCAGTTCCATCTCCGGAATCGCGACCATGAACATCGCCGGAATGATCGCAAAATATTTGGCGACATCATTAGCAATCGAAAACGTCGTCAAGGCGCCACGTGTCATCAATAGCTGTTTCCCGATTTCGACGACCTCGATGATTTTGGTCGGATTCGAATCGAGATCAATCATGTTCGCTGCTTCTTTCGCCGCTTGGGTCCCACTGTTCATCGCAAGACCGACGTCTGCTTGGGCCAGAGCCGGTGCGTCATTCGTACCGTCACCGGTCATCGCGACGAGGTGCCCTGCCGCCTGCTCCTGTTTGATGACACGGATTTTATCTTCCGGTGTACATTCGGCGACGAAGTCATCGACTCCGGCTTCCCGGGCAATCGTCGCTGCCGTCAACGGATTGTCGCCGGTACACATGACCGTCTTGATTCCCATCTCACGCAGACGGTCGAACCGTTCCCGCATCCCCGGTTTGACCGTATCTTTCAAATAGATGACACCTAAAATCGTTGAATCGATCGCGACGACGAGCGGTGTACCGCCGAGACGGGCAATCTGGTCGACCGTCGTTTGAAGGTCATCCGGAATCACACCACCTTGTTTCGTAACCCATTGTTGAATCGCTTGCCCCGCGCCTTTACGGACGTGACGACCATCTGTTAAATCAAGTCCCGACATCCGGGTTTCAGCCCGGAACGGAATGATGTCCGCTCCTTGTAACTTATCCTGATCAACCGGCATGTTCCGCAGTCCTGCCAGTTCAAGGACCGAACGTCCTTCCGGTGTCTCATCCGCGAGCGAGGAGAGGATCGCACCTTCAAAAGCCGCTTCCGTCGTCGCGTCGCCGACCGGCGTGATATCGGATGCCATCCGGTTTCCGAACGTGATCGTCCCGGTCTTATCAAGGATGATCGTTTGAATGTCCCCTGCTGCTTCAACGGCTTTCCCACTCATCGCGATGACGTTGAATCGGGTCACCCGGTCCATCCCGGCAATCCCGATCGCGGATAACAATCCGCCAATCGTCGTCGGAATCAAACAGACGAGCAAGGCAATCAAAATCGGACCGGACAATTCAAATCCGAGATAGTTCGTAAAGACGGGTAAGGTCATGACGACCAGTAAAAAAATCAGCGTCAAGCTCGTCAGCAATGTCGACAACGCCAACTCGTTCGGTGTTTTTTGACGACTCGCGCCTTCAACCAAGGCAATCATCTGATCGAGGAACGACTCGCCGGGATTGCTTGTGATCCGGACTTCGATTTCGTCACTGACGACGAGCGTTCCACCGATGACGGACGAGAAATCGCCACCCGCTTCTTTAATGACCGGTGCGGACTCGCCGGTAATGGCTGATTCATCAATCGATGCCAGCCCTTTGATGATTTCCCCGTCCCCCGGCACATATTCACCGGTCCGGACGAAGACGATGTCCCCTTTGCGCAATGTCGCGGACGAGACGTTCTCAATCATCTGACCAACCCGTTTGCGCGCCATGACATCGGCTTTTGATGCCTTCAACGAATCCGCCTGCGCTTTTCCGCGCCCTTCCGCAATCGACTCTGCGAAATTCGCGAACAGCACCGTCAAGAAAAGGATGATGCTGACGGCTAGATTAAAGCCACGCATCTCATCGATGAAAATCGTATACCCGATCGCCAGCAGGCAACCGATCCAGACGACGAACATGATCGGTTGCTTCACCATATGCACCGGATTTAACTTTTTAAAAGCATCGCGTGTCGCCTGTTTTACAATCGATGGATTGACGGCAGATTTAGATTCTCTTTCCGGAATGTTTGACTCCTGCTCAGTTGGTTGATAGTTTGCTTGTTCCATCATGTCTCATTCGCTCCTGTTCACATCGTCAGCCAATCCGCGACCGGTCCAAGTACGAGCACTGGCAAGAATGTCAGCGCACCGATGAGTACGACCGTCCCGAGGAAAACTGTGCCGAAAAGTGGGGTATCTGTTTTAAACGAAAATTCATCTTGCGGAACGGCCGGTTTCGCCTTGAGTGATCCGGCAATCGCCAGCATCAAAATCAGCGGAATGTAGCGGCCGAAGAATAAGGCGAACGACGTCGCGACATTCCAGTAGACGTTCGCATCGCCGAGCCCTTCAAAACCGGAGCCGTTGTTGGCCGTCGCGGATGTAAATTCGTACAAGACTTGCGACAAGCCGTGATACCCCGGATTCGAAATCCCGGCGACTCCCGGTGCGACGTACATCGAGACCGCTGTCCCGACAAGAATGAGGAATGGTGGGACGAGCAAGGTGATCGCCATCAGTTTGACTTCAAATGTTTCCAGTTTCTTGCCGAGGAAAGTCGGTGTCCGACCAATCAACAGCCCCGTTAAGAAGACGGCAATGAACGCATACAACAGGACATTCAAGAAACCGGCACCCGTTCCGCCGTAAACGACGTTCAGCATCATGTTCCCGAGCTGGATCAGTCCGGCGAGCGGATGGAGCGAATCCTGCATCGCATTGACGGCACCGGTTTCAGCGGCCGTCGTAATCGAACTGTACAAGGCCGTTCCAATCTGTCCGAACCGGAGCTCCTGACCGTGTGCGGTCGGGTTTGCGAAGAGACTGCCGGCCATGCCGACCGTCATCATGACGAACAAGATCGTCATCACGCCGAGGAACAGGCGGCCCTGCTTAGCCGAACCGATGATTTTTCCGTAAGCGATCGGCAGCGACATCGGAATCAGCAACATCAAGAACATCTGGATGAAGTTGACGTATTGGTTCGGGTTCTCAAACGGATGCGATCCGTTGACACCGAAGAAACCGCCACCGTTATTCCCGAGCTGTTTGATGACTTCAAACGCAGCGACCGGTCCCCGGTAAATCAGTTGCTTTGCTCCTTCGAGCGTCGTGACGTTGACAGCGCCGCCGAACGTCTGTGGAACACCGAGTACGATCATCGCCATTCCGAACAATAGAGAAATCGGCAACAGGATCCGGACGATGAAACGGACGAAGTCGGCATAGAAATTACCGAGCGGTTGATTCGCAAGCCCACGGATGACCGCGATACAGACGGTAAACCCCATCGTTGGGGCGACAAACAACATCGTTCCGAGGACGAACGTTTGTGACAGATACGAAAGTGCCTCTCCTGAGTAGTGTTGCTGATCGGTGTTCGTCATGAAACTGATCGTCGTATGCAGGGCCGTCGACCAGTCGAGATTAACCGCACCGTTCGGATTTAAGGGTAGACTGCCTTGGAAACGAAGTAACAAATAACCGCCGATGAAGAAGAAGACATTTACGAGCAACAAACTTTTCGAATAGCCGACCCACGATTGATCGTGTTTCTTTTCATCGACACCGAGTAACAACAAGAGTCGTCGTTCGACTTTACCGATTTTATCAATCTGACGATCAGCGATCGGTGCGAAGTGCGTACCGATATAGCGACCGAGCAAGACCGCCGCACAGAGTGCGATGACGAGTAGGATCCAAAATTGGATCATGAATTGAGTCCACATGTTTTTCTTTTCTCCCTATGCGATTAGAATTTTTCTGGATAGAGCAGACAATAGCCGAGATATAAAAAGACAAGACAACCGGTCACAAGTAAAAACCATGTCATCTCCGGTCACCTGCTTGCCACTGGACCTGTTCAATCAATCGAATCATCAAAAACGAACTTCCAAAAAACAGTCCGAGTAATCCAATAACACAAAGTTCTCCCATGTTGAAATAACCTCCATATTATTCAATATTTTTACAATTAAACACGACAAAAAGACGATGTGAGGCAGTAACGGCCCCAGCATCGCCTTTAAAAATTGGCATCACTGAATAAGAGTCGTTCCCTCCTAAAACGCCTGCGAGGTTAGCTGTCGGATTCGGGCATACCTAGGATTTCGCCCTACTTCTCTAATCGAGAAGATTCACCCCGTGTCACGTGTCGTGACGGTTGGGTCCCCCGCTTCAATCATGAACTCGGCGTACTTTGAGATCGAAGCATTAACATGTTAGTGTTCGTTGATGAGATGGATATTACTCCGATTATTTGAGGTTGTAAAGCGAATTTCCTAAAAAAATATAGTCAGACTTTTTGATGACTTCTTTTACAAAAATAGTGTTTTCGACATATGGTTATAGAAGAAAAAAAACCGTAGAAATCGGTTCCTTCATCTGAATGAGAACATCCCTTCAGTGAGAAAACAATCTACGGTTTTTTTGAAAAAAGCACTTCTTATGATTGCTCATTCAATTTAGCTTGGACCGTCAAAGGAGCTAGCATTGTCACCCACAGGGCAACCACTCCAGAAACAAGAATCACAATATCGCGTTCGAATCCGAGGGTCAACAACGTAATACAACTTGCGACCAGTACGAGACAGAGCGTCGCGATCATGACATGACGCGATTGTTTCAACATTTTTCTCATGTGGCATCTCTCCTTTCCTTCCAGACTCGCTTACTATTTTAACAAAGATCGGGTCGCTTGTGGGGCGGTGACACGGGATTGACGATGCTTTGTGACGGAACTGTCATCTGAAAGTTTACGTTTTCGGCGCTTCAGACATTCATTTGGTACACTGTTAGGTAAGACAGGTTAAGGGGGAATTTTTTTGTTACACGAACACTCATTCACACGCGTCGACGGTACGACAGCGACGTTAGACGACTACAAAGGACAAGCTTGGCTGATCGTCAACACCGCCAGTAAATGCGGCTTGACGCCACAATTCGAGGGACTCGAACACCTGCATCAAACGTATCGCGATCAGGGTCTCGTCGTTCTCGGTTTCCCGTGTAATCAATTTGCTGAACAGGATCCGGGCACGGATGAAGAAATCCAAGAATTTTGCCAAATCAACTACGGTGTCACGTTTCCCGTCTTCTCAAAAGTCGAAGTCAATGGTGAACAGGCCCATCCCTTATTCGCTGAATTAAAAGCAGCCGCACCAAACGCAGACGGTGCGGACGACGTCGAATGGAACTTCACGAAGTTCCTCGTCACGCGAGATGGTGAAGTGACACGTTTTTCACCGAAGACGAACCCAACGGATTTGACCGCTGCAATCGAACGCTTACTCGTACGTGTTTGATAAAAAAACGAGGCTCAGGCCTAACGGAACAGCCAGCAAAAAGCTTCAGTCAGTTTACACATACGAAGAAAAATAGCGACTTCGTCGAACTTACGCAAAGAAGGGATTGCACATCTTATCGAGATGGCAATCCCTTCTGTTTAATCATTGCTTTCAAAAGTAACTCATTATGCCCCAGCCTGATTTTTTCTTTTTAAGGAGTCCCCGGTTCGAGGTGTCCTTTAATCATCTCTTCCGCGAGACGTGTCACGTCCTCGATATCACGCATTTCTGTAAACGAATGTCCCCAGACGTCAAGCTGCTCGATTTCTTCAATCGGTTGTGTGCTGAAGCGTTCGCCCGTCGGTTCAAATGAACTGGCGATCGTCGACTCAAACGCGGCATACTTTAATAACCACGGTTTGTCCGTCAACAACTTCACGACTTGCTTCGGTTGTTTGAACGCGACGTCGCCGACCAGTACGACGGGGTCAAATCGCTCATGAAGTGGGTGTGTATATTGGACAGACACGACGAGCGCATGCTGGACATGCTTGTCATTTTGTCGGATATACGACCGCGTCAAAAAATGCGGGACAAGTGACTCGGCACTATCTTTTGTCTGATGGATGCTTAAGCCATGCTCGGTCTGTACAAGATCAGGAAGAATCGGTTCGTACCCTCGATTCGCCAACTGCTGGTCCAGCTCTTTAAATAATAATAGTGTATGTTCGACGAGTGCCCGCACTTGACGAAATGACAGTTGAATCGATTGATTGATCATGAATGTGACCTGCCTTCCAAATGATATGGTAATATATAGTCTTTTACCCAGCTTAGACTGGCTTCATTCCTATTCTTTGAAAATCGTGCTAAGATTTCGAATTCACGTAGTTAATCGACGGGTGATTTGTTCAGCACGACGGGCGAGACGCAAACGGGATAATTCGCTGTCTAACGTGACGCATTCATCAGCATCATGAATCGATTCACAAATTAAAGCTAGCGCGTATCGACGTTCGACATGACCAGCAAGTATCACGCATGGTACTAAAGCTTCATTCGCCCGCTCGGCGACGATTGCGGGTAACTTCCCTAGTGCCGTTTGTGCATCCACTTTCCCTTCCCCTGTCCAAACGTAATCTGCCGCTTCAAGGCGTTGATCAAACTTAATCTGATTCAACAAAAAGAGTGCTCCGGAAAAGATATCCGCCCCTAATGCCGCAGCAGCTCCACCTAACCCGCCTGCAGCACCAGCACCTGCGACTTCGTTGACACCGAGTATGTTACCGATTCGTTCGAGATGAACATCGAGCACATCAATCTCTCGCGCCGTCAACCCCTTTTGTGGTCCGAATACTTTCGCTGCCCCATGCTTTCCGGCATAAGCAGCTGTTACATCTGCCAATACGTGAAGTTTGACGGCAAGCTTTGGCAAGATGATGTGTTCCGTCTCGAGTAAAGGGTTGTCCGTCCAAGTAATCGGTTGACTTCGTCCGTCAAGCAACACTGCACCGAGTTCATACAAAAATCCAAGCCCTCCATCCGTCGTCCCTGTCCCACCGAGTGCCAAAAAAATTTCTGTTGCCCCTGCATCCATCGCGCGGAGCACGAGTCGTCCGACGCCTCTCGTATGAAGAGTGATCGGTGAATCGGTTGCTCTGACCTGCCCAAGACCACAAACTCTCGCCACCTCGATGATGGCTTGTTCATTTTTTCTGGCATATTGTGCCCGAATCGGACGACCTGCTAAATCGATTGTTTCTGCTTCTGCTTGAACAAAGTCGTTCGCAAACAGCATCTCAAGTGTTCCTTCTCCTCCATCTGCTCCCGGGCTCCAGTCAATCGTCGCCTCTCGATCCCCTTGTAAAATCCCGTTTTGGACGGCCAATGCTACTTCCTCCGATGTCAAACTGCCTTTGAAACTATCGCTGATGATAAAATGATGCATCCGTTATCCCTCCTGACGTTTTTGATTCAATCGGACATCGTTTTTTGATTCCGCTTCCAGTTAATGTTATTATGGACTTAATTTTCATAATATTTTTTTGTTTGAAGAAATTATTTTCTTACAGGAGGTCTGTCGCATGGAACGCTGTTCGCTTTGTGGAACACTTTTAAAATCACAGGATACAGCTTGCTCCCATTGCCAGCATCCTGTGACTGAAAAAAAACGATTACATATGTCATCCACTTCATCGTCACACGTATCAAAGAAACGACATCCTCTGCTTTGGACGATTGCTGTCATGACGGTTTTAGTTCTCTCTTTTGGTGCCTGGTCTTGGTTCGGTCCGACGACGGCAACGAAGATCGACAATCCGTCGAACGTCCAACCAATCGCCTTATCTGAATGGACAGATGAGGACAGTGCTTATAATCAAACGTATTCAAAAGAGAATCCACCGACTTCATATGAAGTCCTAAAATTCGTTCGCCAATATACACAAACAATTCCGGAGCACGTGACGTACTCCTCTACAACCGATTCGCTTGAAACGTTTGCTGCGATTCAGTTCACGACGCTTGAGGCATTCCAGTCAGAGTTCGATGCCCTTCAAGCAATTGTCGCCGTAAGCGATCACCCGATCACGCCGCTCCCGCATACGATTGATTTCGATCAGTTCTACTCAAAAGGAACGACGTTCGAAGTCGAGACGACAGAAACGTATAAAATCGCTACCGTTCCGGAAAATCAGTTCGTGACGTATGACGTTCACTATACGGTTCGCCTGCATACCGACCACCTTCAAATCACAAACATTACGCGAAAGGAGGTCAACGCATGAAACGATTACTCTTATTGATGCCCTTCTTTTTGATTGGCTGTACATCAGATCCAACACAGATTCAAGATGAGCTGGAACACTATCAATATACAAAAGCTGTCGATTTATCGACCGATCAAGACGAGATGAACGAGCCCGCCCGTTTGATGGTGCAGCTCGAACAGGCCTTAGCGAGCTATCGTTTGCAGGATGTCGTGACGATTTCAAAAAAATTGAACAGCTTAATCTTCCGGATGATCACACTGTTCGTGAACGGGCCGTCTCAATCCGTCTTGGTGTCGATGCGTTGTTACAGGACCTGTCGCGCCTCGAAGCGACCTACCGAGTCGATCGCAGTCTGTTGGATACAGGAGTGTCCGAAGAAAAATTTGACGGACAAGGCGACATCGAAATTCGATTCGATGACGAACACTCCCTGATTGCGACCTTCTTCTATGATGACTTCGGCATGAAAGAAGCACCACGGCAAGGAACAGACGAAATCCGTTTCGAACCAGATTTGACGGCCCGCGTCCCTTTATCAGAAGGTGTCATCTCTTACCGCTTCATCCGCACGACCTTAAAAATCACATATGAAGGCCCCGGCGGAAAACGGATTTATTACTTGAAGCAACTAAAAGATGATGCGTAAACAGACAGATGACAAAATGGGACTATTCCGATAGCTGGAATAGTCCCATTCGTCTGCCCACATCACGCGAACAAGAAATGTCGTGTGATTTTTTATAACTTGGCGACGATTTCCGCACATAATTCATGGGTCGCCAAGCTGTCTTCCGCTGTAACGGACGATGACGGTTCACCATTAACGCTCGCAATAAATGCATCGACCATCTCGACGAATCCGCGCCGCTTGAGTGTCGCTTCCCAGTTGTCAAGCGGACGACGGAGCGTGCCTGCTTTCGTTAATTGATCGACCGACGTCACGTCCGTCGCAATCCGTTTTTCATGTGGTCCCATGACTTCGACACGTTCTTCTGTCACACCATTATTCCGGTTCATGATTCCGATTGCCGTGATCCCGTTCGCTTCGAACTGGATCGTCACGTGATGCAGTAAGTCGTCGACCTTTTTCCCGCGGACACTCAAGTTTTCGATTTCACCGCACCCTGTTAAAAAACGTAACGTATCGACGACATGGACAAAGTCGTCAAAAATGAATGGTTTCGCATCTTCGATGAACGAAATCCGATTTTTTTGCATGACGATTAGATTCGGTTGTTCGACTTCTAATAACGTCCGGTGTGCCGACGCAAAACGTCGATTGAATCCTGTGATGAAGTGCAAGTCTTTCTCCCCTGCTAATCGTGTCAGCTCACGAATTTCCTCGATTTCCATCGAAACGGGCTTATCGATGTAGACATGTACACCTGCTTCGAGCAGTTGTTTCGCTTGCATCGCATGCACTTTCGTCGCCGAATGAATCATCGCCACGCCAATGCCTGCTTCCGTTAACTGATCGATCGATGTCAGCGTCCCAGCAAAACGATACGCATCACACAGTTGCTTCGCCTTGTCTTGATTTTCCGAAACAAGATAAATGTTTAAGTCGGACCGCTCCGCGTAGACCGGTAAGTACGCTTTTTGTGCAATATCCCCAAGACCAATGACTGCAATTTTCATGAATAAATCCCCCTCAGTTCTTTCTGTTCTACTCATTCCCTATGATACGTAGTTTCATACCTGACGTGTAGGAAATTCTAGTTTTTTGAAAAAAAAGAGAATTTCCTTTTTTTGTTTTATGCTAGAGACATATTTGAACAAGGAGGGAATGAGATTTTTATGAAAGTATCGCTCAGAATTGGACTGACACTGTTACTGCTTGTCGCCCTATGTCTTCCGGCATTACCCGCACAAGCTGCCAGTTACCAGGTCGTCGTCACTTCGACGATCGGGGCGAACGTCCGAACGAAGCCGAGCACGAGTTCATCAGCGACCATCACACGTCGCGCTCCGTACAAAGCGAAGTTCACAGCAGTCTCGTACTCAAACGGTTGGTACAAAATCAAAGATGGGAGTGCGTACCGTTACCTGTCGAATCAAGTCGCGAAAAAAGTCACGGCAAGTTCGACGAAAACGTATAAAATCATCGTCTACTCGAAGTATGGTGCGAACGTCCGTACATCACCAAGTACCGCATCCTCTAAAAATATTAAACGGCTCGCTACATACAACTCGAAGTTTAATGCCGTTTCCTATTCGAATGGTTGGTACAAAGTAAAAGAGAAAGTGAACTATTATTACGTCTCGAGTCAGGTCGCGAAAAAAGTCACGACAAGTGCGCCTGCGACTTCAAGTAATTATCCTGTCGCCTCGATGCGTTATTTCAAACTCGGCTCCTCGAGCTATGAACTGTCAAAAGCCAGTACGACGCGCCGTTATCCGGCAAGCACGACAAAACTGTTGACGGCCCTCGTCGCGTATGACGCCGCTGCCAAAAAAGGAACACTCGATCAAACGTTCACTTTGACCTACTCTATGCTCGCCGTTCCTGCTGGAAGCAGCACGGCTGGATTCCGTTCGGGTGACAAAGTCACACTCCGTCAACTGTTGAACGGGATGTTGATTCGCTCCGGCAACGACGCAGCAAAAGCCATCGCGATCCGGACAGCAGGCTCTGAATCGAAGTTCGTCTCGTTGATGAACAGTCGCGCAAAAACAATCGGTATGGCGTCAAGTCACTTCATGAATCCGCACGGTTTCTATCACGCGAGTCACTATACGACAGCAGCAGACATGCAAAAACTCGCTAACACGTATGCTAAGTACCATTACTTGATGGACGTCAGTGGTCGAAAATCATACAAAACGACCGTCAAAGGACCATACGCCCGGACGTTGACGTGGTACCATACGAACACGTCGCTTCCGAACGAATCGCGCGTCTATGCGAGTAAGACGGGGTATACACCAGAATCTGCCTATACACGTGTCTTCTTCATTAAAAAAGGTTCGACGCGCTATGGCCTCGTTACGTTGAAAGGAACACTTCCACAAACTGAAACGACATTACGCGCTGTCTTAAACCGTTAATCGCCCGTCCCCTTAGGAGACTTTCTTCGGAAACACTTCTAGGGGATTTTTTTGTTCTGATTTCCTTTAAAATTTCACTTGCATTGGAAGCGAATTCATCATATGGTTAAAGCACAATCAGACGTCTGACGTCTCAATGGAGGTATGACCGTGGGAAATGTAAGTTTATTATTTGGGGGCGTTGCGCTCTTTTTAAATAGTTTGTCCTTGTTTGGAAAAGTTGATTTAAAGAGTGCCGGTGTCTTCAGTTTGTTGACAGGATTACTACAAACGTTCGTTGCGACGTTGCTCGTCATCGGTGCAGCAGGTGATCCGATCTTGACGTTCGGCTATGCGAGCATTTATTTGTTTGCCTTTACGTATCTGTATGTCGGCATCACGTTCATCTTCGGACTCGACGGGAGCGGCGTCGGCTGGTTTTCCCTGTTCGTCGCCATCGCCGCATTTTTCTATGCCGGCGTCAGCTTTAGCTCAGGCGACTGGATGAGCGGAACGACGTGGTTGTTCTGGACACTCTTATGGTCGATGTTCTTCATCGGAATGGGACTGAACCGCAATGTCGATGCATTGACGGCGCGCGTCGCACTCGTCCTCAGCTGGTTGACGTTGATCGTACCTGCACTCGTCGGACTCCGTTTCGGTACGGCAGGAAGCAGCTACCAACTGTTATGGAGCGCAGCTGCCATCGTGACCGTTCTCTACTTCGTTTACTCGGCCTTGAAATTGTGGCCGCTTCGCCGACCCGTCCAATCATGATGTCCGATACATGCTACTACAAAACGCGCTGTTCCCTTGACGCTTACAGGGAATAGCGCGTTTTTTGATTCGCAAGGTATCCGCGTTTTTTGTCGCGCATCCCCTTCCCGAATCGTCTCTGAGCGGCAAGCTTTCTATTCAGATAGCTAAAAAGATTCGCTTCATCGTGACTCCTACGGGAAAAAGCGCAAGGTGACTTGCGCTGTCAGAGGCAGGCGAGACCCTGCCCCTTGACCTGTAAGGGAAAGAGGCAACGGCTTGCGCCTCGCCCGAGGAAAGTACGGGAAGCAAGAATCTTTCGCACCACTTCCATTGATCAGATACGTTTTTTTTGTTCGTAAGGTATCCGCGTTTTTTGTCGCGTATTCTCTTCCCAAATCGCGATGCGTCACAGGTTTCCTAAGGTCTCCTTTTATTCGGATAGCTAAAAAGATTCGCTTCATCGTGACTCCTACGGGAAAAAGCGCAAGGTGACTTGCGCTGTCAGAGGCAGGCGAGACCCTGCCCCTTGACCTGTAAGGGCAAGAGGCAACGGCTTGCGCCTCACCCGAGGAAAGCACGGGAAGCAAGAATCTTTCGCACCACTTCCATTGATCAGATACGTTTTTTTGTTCGTAAGGTATCCGCGTTTTTTGTCGCGTATTCTCTTCCCAAATCGCGATGCGTCACAGGTTTCCTAAGGTCTCCTTTTATTCGGATAGCTAAAAAGATTCGCTTCATCGTGACTCCTACGGGAAAAAGCGCAAGGTGACTTGCGCTGTCAGAGGCAGGCAAGACCCTGCCCCTTGACCTGTAAGGGAAAGAGGCAACGGCTTGCGCCTCGCCCGAGGAAAGTACGGGAAGCAAGAATCTTTCGCACCACTTACATCGATCAACTACGTTTTTGATGTATAAGACATTCCATTTCGCATCACTCAATCCTTGGGTTTCCTTCTATCAGAAAAGCTAAAAAGATTCGCTTCATCGTGACTCCTACGGGAAAAAGCACAAGATGACTTGTGCTGTCAGAGGCAGGCGAGACCCTGCCCCTTGACCTGTAAGGGAAAGGAGCAACGGCTTGCGCCTCACCCGAGGAAAGCACGGGAAGCAAGGATCTTTTGTACCACTTACATCGATCTACTACGATTTCTCCCGCCACTTAACTCCACTTTCCGATTCGGAAGACGTCTTGATCCCAAGCAAAAACCCAGACACCGTTCACTTTAAACCCCCGCTCTATCTCAACGATTGTTGCAAACTCGTTTGCACCTCTTTCAGTGACTCCGCCGTCGGATGCCAGTAATAAATCTGATCCGACTCGATTCCACCACTTCCCTCGAGCGATAACGTCTCGACGTTCTTCAAAGCATCACGGTAGTCTAACGCAATTTTCCGAACGACCGGAAACGGAACGTTCGTCTTGACGTTTTCACCGAGTACGCTGAGTACGTCGTTAAAGCGACTGAGCGAAAAATCTGCCGTCAATTTGTCTGCGACAGCCTGAACGACTTGACGTTGACGGATTTGACGACCGAAGTCTCCGCGAGGATCGTCATAGCGCATCCGTGCATAGGCCAGCGCTTCTTTTCCGTTCAAGTCGAGCTGCCCTACCGGAAACTGCATCTCGTAATACGAAAAATCGATGTCATTCGTAACACGGACACCGTCAACTGCGTCAACAAGATCCGTAAAACCCTCGAGATTGATTTCAGCAAAGTAATCGATTCGGATATCGAGTAGGTTCTCGACCGTATCGATTGCCATTTCAGGTCCTCCAAAAGCATAGGCATGATTGATTTTATCGCGTGAGCCATTTCCGATGATTTCTGTTTTCAAATCACGAGGTATGCTGAGCATCTTACTTTCCCCGCTCGCAGGATCAATCGTTGCGACGATGATCGTATCGCTCCGTCCCGCCTCATCTCCATGCTGGTCGACCCCGAGCAAAAGAAAGGAAATCGTTCGTTCTTGTTCGACCGCTTCAATCGCTGCGACACTTGCCTCGACCGGCAACTGGACGTCTTCGAGCGTCTGACTCGCTTGATGGTAGACATACCCACCTGATCCGAAGAGAACGAGCAGTCCGATGCCAATGACCGTCAAGACAATCCACTTCCACTTTTTCATATCTCCATCCCCTTCGAATCAAGTCGATTTACGAATCTTGTTGGTTCATAAGCACCATGATTGCATTGCTCCAACTCCCGAACAGGGATGTGATAACACCGATACTCGGTACGTCCTGTCCTTCGCTAAAACGTTGGTAGCTCGCAATCGTCAAATGCTCCGTCTCGTGTCTGGCTCGCGCTAACACGAGCAATACTTCCTCTTCCGTCCACCGTTTTCGTGGAAGTTCGATGCCGATGATTTCTAGCGCATTCGTCCATGACCCGTACCGTCGTGCAATTGTCGCTACCGTCGGCCGATTTTTTCCGACCGCCCATTTCGTATAGGCTTGACTCGTTAATGTAGGTAATGCTTCCTGCGCTTCCAGCAAGGATTCGATGATCCGACGCTCCATCTCCTGGACCCGTTCCTTCAAAATGTCTGCTTCTGATAATGCCTGCTGCCACGAGTTGAATTGATGGACGATGTCGGTCAAGCTCGGCGCCTGATGCCGTTGCGCCCACTCACGATATGTCGCACTCGTGAATGGTTCGAGTTCCGCTTTCGCCGCTCGTAATGCCTCGATGATGTCGGATTTTGTATAAACCACTCGGATTTGCCCGATTTCAGCGCGTTCCAATGCGATTTGCCAAGACCCAAATAACATCAGGATTTCCGCGACGGTCGGATACTGGGTATTCAGTTGCCAACGAAAATAGGTATTGGCCGTCAGTTCATTCTTCCCGTTTGCAGCGAGACGGAGTGCTTCGATCGCTTCCTCCATATCGCTCATCACGATGTCTCCCTCCCACACATTCATAGCCGAACGTTGCGTCGAACATCCTCAACGATACCTTGACGAACGGAGCGAATCACGAGTGCTTGTTCCGTGAACGTCATCTGTGAGGCAGACGGTAGACAGAGTCCTTCAGCAAACAAGCGACCGCTGACATCAATCCCGTCACTTGTAATGAACGGGACATCCCGGTAGACCGGTTGCAAGTGCATCGGTTTCCAGACCGGTCGTGACTCGATGTGATCCTGTTGTAAGCGGATGATCAATTGATCCCGTTGTTCCATTCCTCCCGGTAATGTCAAAGCCGTCAACCAGCGATTGGCGCGACTCCCTTCAATCTCTGCTTGGTACTGTGTGGCGTCGAGCATGTCGAAGGCCCGCGTATATCGCTGAAAGATTTTCCGACGTGCCGCGACGCGGTCTTCGATGACTTCGAGCTGTCCGCGTCCGATGCCGGCTGAGACATTACTCATCCGGTAATTAAATCCGACTTCTGTATGTTCATAATGAAGGACCGGTTGCCGAGCTTGCGTCGAGAGATAAAACGCCCGTTCAATCAAATGCGGATCGTTTGCGACAAGCATTCCGCCACTTGATGTCGTGATGATTTTGTTGCCGTTGAACGAATAGATTCCGAACGTCCCGAATGTTCCCGTCATTCGACCGTTAATCGTCGAACCGAGTGATTCGGCTGCGTCCTCAATCAACGGAACGTCATACTCGGCGCAAATCGCACTCAACTCTTCAATCTTTGCGACGACCCCGTATAAATGGACGACGATGACGGCTTTCGGCAGGCGTCCGCGTGTCGCGGCTTGAATCATGGCTCGCCGGAGTGCCGCGGGTGACATGTTCCACGTCTCCTCTTCCGAATCAATCAGGACAGGACGGGCACCGACGTAACGAATCGGATTGACGGAGGCGACGAACGTCAACGACTGACAGAAGACGTCATCTCCCGTCGTCACACCGAGCGTCGCGAGGGCGAGATGGATTGCTGCCGTGCCGCTACTCGTCGCGAGGGCGGCTTCTGCTTTGGTATAGGAGCGCATGCCGGCTTCAAAGGCTTCGACGTTCGGTCCGAGTGGTGCGACCCAGTTCGTTTCGAGTGCTTCCGTGACGTAACGTGCTTCTTGACCACTGAGGTGTGGGATGGATAATGGAATTTGCTTCATGATGTTTCCTCCCCTCGTTGCGACAAGTGACGGATCGGTGTGCGGTAAGTCGGAAACCAGTTCGACGCTGCGGCTGACGGATTGTTTTTTAAGAAACTTCGGTTCACTTGTTCGTACGCGATGTCGTCCAGGACCGAGCTTCCGATTGAGAAGAACGTTCTGCTCCCTTCGTTAAACGAGCTTTTATATACGAGCAGGCTGTCTGTTTCATCTGGTGTGGTTCCGCCCCCGAGATGAATCGCAACCATCCCTTTCTGTTTCGCACGTCGAATCATTTCAGCAAACAAAAGATGATTCGGACGGACTTGCAATTGCTCTGGATCCGACGCCCCGAGGTGATAGTGGGCGAATCGGTCACCGTATAAGACGAGGCACCCGCCGATGATGTTCCCACCTCGTTCAGCGACGAGGAGTTCTGCGTCTAACTCCCCTCTCGTAAACTGTTCGAAGTAGGTGTGCGAAAAGTAATAGCGGGGTGCGGCATCATGCTTGTCCATCGTCAACCGATAGAGTCGTTCGAATGTCTCATAGTCCGCCTCACTGGCGTCCCGGACCGTCACGCCCTCTTTCCGTGCTTTGCGAATATTTCGTCGTGTCATTTTTGAACATCCGCCTTCAATCGTTTCGAAAGTATCCGTCAGCTCGATTGTCACCGTCCGTTGAAGTTCCTTCGTCGAACGACACCAGTATTGACCGAGTTCAACGTTTTGTAGGAGCGGATGAAAACGGATCGTTTCCGTGATGATTTGTTCCGTTTGACAGTATTCAAGAAAGTGTTGGCGAACCTCTCGGATTTGGTCGAGCGACCATAAACCGACGAAGACCGGTCCACCGTAACCGTATGGTGTCGTGATGTCGTGATATGGCGTCCCATCAATCGGTCGTTTCAAGTAGGGGTAGATCAATGTTCCGAATTCCGTCGGACAGAAGAACATCTCCGGGATGCCTACTTCTTCAAGTGCGAAGTAGGCATGTTCGTAATAACAATCGAGGCGATACTGACTGACGAGTGCGTCCCATTCGGTCGGATCATGGATGAGTCGTTCATCGCTTAATGACATCATGGGGAACACCTCCGTCAAGTCCTTTGAACTCGCCCATCCCCGTCTGATGTTCTGTCGAGTTCCCTTCGGAGGAGACGACGATTTTTACTGTCTTCATGAGAATGTAGAGATCGAGACGAAACGTTTGATGCGCCGCATACCACTGATCTTGTTCGAGCCGTTCCTGCCACGTCGTCGCGTTCCGTCCATGGATTTGTGCCCAACCGGTTAGTCCAGGCAACACGTCATGCCGCGTCATCTGCTCTTTCGAATAGTGGTTCAAGTAACTGACGAGGAGCGGGCGTGGCCCGACGAAACTCATCTGACCGCGGACGATATTGAAGAATTGTGGGATTTCATCCAAGCTGAGCCGCCGAATCCATTCCATCGCGTGCGGGATCCGTTGTTCGTCTGGGAGTAAGAGGCCCTCCGCATCCGTCTCGTTCGACATCGTCCGGAATTTATAAATTTTAAATAACTGTCCTTTATAACCAGGGCGAACTTGATTGAAGAAAATCGGTCGACCGAGCTTCGTATAAATGAACAAGGCGACGAACAGGTAAACGGGGAGTAAGATGAGAATCGCGACTAGGCTGATTGTGAAATCGAATGTCCGTTTCATGATGACTTCCTCCTTTTACATAGTCGAAAAGAGATCGAGTTGTCGTTTGATGACATCAGCTTCGTTAAAATGTTTCATCGCTCGTTCGAATCCGGCCCGGCCCATCTCCGTTGCTTGATCAGGATTGTTCACAAGATCGGTCATTCTTGCTGCCAACTGCGTTTCATCATGGACGTCGACCAAATAACCGGTCGTCCCGTCGATGACTTCTTCCCGACATCCTCGGATGTTCGTTGCGATGACCGGTTTCGCCGTCGCCATCGCCTCGATGATTGAGCGCGGGACCCCTTCTCGGTGCGATGGCAGGACGAAGGCATCGACTTGTTGTAAAAGTCGTGGCACATCTTCAACGAACCCTCGATACTCGATATTCGGAATCTCGCGTAGACGTTCGAGGAAACGATGTTTCGTCGTTTGATCCCGTTCGCTCTCCATCATTTCACCGGCGATGATCAAGCGGACGTCCGGTTCTTGCGACACGACGTTTTCAAAAGCATTCAGGAGTTCGAGCACTCCTTTTTCCTCGACGATTCGTCCGATGAACAGGAAGGTGAAAGCTTCGTTTCCTTGTCGCGCCTGTGGATAGAATCGGGTCAAATCGATGCCATTCCCTAAATGCATCAATCGTTTCGTCGCCTTAAAACGTTTTCGGTTCGCCAGTTCATAATCTTCTCCGCTTTGGAGCAGGAGGTAGTCCGTCGCGAAACGGGCGAGCCATTTTTCGACGGAATAGGTCAATTGATACGTCACCCGTCCCATCTTTTCATGAAAGTAAAAGCCGTGTGCCGTGTAGACGATATGCTTCGTCCCCGCTCGTTTCGCTGCGACCCGTCCGAGCGCTGCCGCGACAGGGGTATGGACATGGACGGCGTCATAGCGACCCGTCTTCAAAATGTGAACGATCGAGCGGATCGTTTTCCAATTACTCGTCCAGTCAATTTTCCGTTCAATCGGAATGTCATGCATCGTAAACCCTTGTGCTGCCAGCTTGTCGGAGGCGCCCGTGTCGGCACAAGCAATCCCGACATCGTGCCCTGCGTCGCGGAGCGCGAGCAGTAACGGTTGCAGCATCGTTTCCGCCGTCGTATCGAGCGCGCAGACTTGGAGAATTCTTAAAGACGCCATAAGTGCACCCCTTCCGGTTTTTCAGCTGGTGCGAGCATCCCTTTGATGTCGACGACGACACCACGCCCGACTTTGAGTAAGTGTTTGGCGAGTAGCCAGTTTCCTTCGACGTACTCTTCATGACTGACGGCGAAGATGACGACGTCGGCTGGTTTCAGTTCTGTCATGTCGAGCAGGTCGATCCCGTATTCGCGTTTCGCTTCATCCTTTTCGACAAGGCGATCGGTGACTTGGACTTCGATTCCGAACTCTTCGATCTCCTTGATTAAGTTCGCGACTTTCGAATTCCGGATGTCACTGACGTTTTCCTTAAATGAAAGACCGAGGACAGTGACGCGTGCGCCGAGGACGGGCATGTTTTGTTTGATTAGATTTTTGACGAGTGACGTCGCGATGAAGCGCCCCATCGTATCGTTGATGCGTCGTCCGGCAAGGATGACTTCCGGATGATATCCGAGCGATTCGGCCTTCATCGTCAAGTAGAAGGGATCGACGCCGATGCAGTGTCCGCCGACGAGACCTGGTCGAAACGGAAGGAAGTTCCACTTCGTCCCGGCTGCTTCGAGGACCTCGAGCGTATCGATGTCCATCCGGTCGAAGATGATGGCGAGTTCGTTCATCAAGGCGATGTTTAAGTCACGCTGTGTATTTTCGATGATTTTTGCTGCTTCCGCGACTTTGATCGATGATGCCCGGTGGACCCCCGCCTCGACGACGGCTTCGTACACTTCTGCGACGATATCGAGCGTTTTTTTATCCTGTGCCGAAACGATTTTTTTAATCGTCTTGAACGTATGTTCATGGTCACCCGGATTGATCCGTTCCGGTGAGTAACCGACGAAGAAGTCGACGCCTGCTTGAAGACCCGAAGATTCCTCAAGGACCGGAATACAATCTTCTTCTGTCGCACCCGGATAGACCGTCGACTCGTAGACGACGATGTCGCCTTTATTCAGCTGGCGCCCGACAAGTTGGGACGCCCGTAAGAGCGGCGTCAAGTCCGGTTGATTTTGTGCATTGATTGGTGTCGGTACGGCGACGATGATGAAGTCACTCGCTTGAAGTGCTGCTGCATCCGTTACATAATTGACGTCGGCATTTTTTAACGTGAACGGTGTCAGCTCGAGCGTCGCATCGACCCCTTCACGTAATTCATTGATCCGTTGTTCTTTGATGTCAAAACCGACGACACCAGTTTTTTCACCGAAAGCGATGGCGACCGGGAGACCGACGTAGCCGAGGCCGACGACGGCAATGGAACGGTTGGCGATGGGAAGTGATCGTGTTTCGGCTGTTGTCGTATCCGTGATGTGTTTGACTGCCTTATTCATGATGGATTCCTCCTATTTCATCGACTGTTTGACGATCAATGTTTTTCCATTCGGTTCTTGTTTGACTTGTTCGACGGGCTCGAGCGTAATCAACATCTCCGCTCCAAGCAGCTTTCGCATCTCGTTCAACAAAATCTTCTCGTGTTTCGGTTGGAAACGCTGATTGTCCGGGATGTAACGCAGTGTGACACGATTGAGTGCGTATTGTTCGACTTGAAGTCGTAAGACCGAGTTCGGTAATTCGCGGGCAATCGTCGTGATATCACCTTCAAACACCTTGCCCCGCTTCTCACTGACGATGAAACTCGTCCCCCGTCCGTCGATTGAAGCGACGACCGGTCCGTTCAGTCCACAGCGGCACGTCTCTTCACTGAGGGTCATCCGGTCACCAATCCGGTAACGGATCAGCGGGGTCCCGCGGGTCGTAAAACACGTCACGACAACTTCACCGTCTGTCCCGTATGGTTCGATAATGCCGGTCTCATGGTGCAGGTGCAGCTTCCGGTTTCGACACTCCGAAATGATGGGTGCTCCTTCGGATGAGCCATACTGGTCAAACACAGGTGCTGAAAAGGCTTCTTCGAGCACGGAGCGCATTTCTTCCGTCACCGTTTCCGACGTCGGGAAGATGGCGATCATCCGAAAGTCGAGCTGTTTGTTGTGTTTTAATAAATAGCGGGCGATTTCGACCATCGCTGTCGGTGTTCCGTCGAGTACAGCCGGTCGAAAACGATTCAGTTCCTCGATGTAGGCAGGAAAGTTCTCCTCTTTCATATGAAAGATTGAGAGCAACAATTGATTGAGCGGTCGGTTCTTCCGCCAAAAGATCGGTTTTTTTTGATCGACTGCCGTCAACGTCCGTCCTGTAAAACTCGCCCGCGGCATCCCGGAAAAGAACCCATGTGTTTCCTTGAAGTAATCGAGATGCGCCATTCGTTCTTGAATATCCTCGCGCATGAAAGCAACCTGGAGGGACTTCCCACTCGTCCCGCCCGTCCGTCCTCGGACCGGCGCATCGACTTCTGACATGAAGGCGTCGTTTCGCTGCCGTAACGTTTCTTTTTCAAGGATCGGAATCGTTGCGAGCTGATCAAGCGACGTAAAAGGAAGTTTGATGTCGTGCTGTCGAAAGAGTTCTCGGTAATACGGCGTATGTGCTTCGACGAACAGCAGGAACTGATTTAACCGGTCGAGTTGTTCGATCCGGTAATCCTGCGTCCGGTCTTTCTCGCGTAACTCCCGCAACATTTTTTCGTAACCCGCACCGTACCGTTCACCCATCAGTTTTTTACCATACAAAGATGTCAAAATATTCTGAATAAATATTGGAGACTTATAATAGAACTCTTCCTTAAGCGCCATCTTGGACCTCCTCCTTCAGCTGGTAATGGCCTTCATACCAATCGATGAATGCATTGACACCCGCTTCGACCGTCGTCTGCGGCCGGTAACCGATCGTCTCGAACAACGACGTGACGTCAGCGAAGCTTTCCGGGACGTCTCCTGCCTGGAGCGGCATCCCGTGTTTGATCGCCGTCTTGCCGAGCCGCCGTTCGATCAAAGCGACGAATTCGTTCAGGCGGATCGGACTGTGGCTGCCGATGTTGAAGACCCGGTACGGAACGAAGCTTCGGTCCGGTTGAGGCTGCGCCTTATCAAAGGACGGGTCCGCGACGGGTTCTGTCTGCATCAGCCGGTAAATACTTTCGACGATGTCGTCGACATAGGTGAAGTCGCGTCCCATCTCACCGTAGTTGTATAAATCAATCGGTTGACCGTTCGCGATCGCTTCCGTGAATTTGAACAACGCCATATCTGGTCGTCCCCACGGACCATAGACGCTGAAGAATCGAAGCCCCGTCGTTTTGATGCCGTATAGACTGCTGTAGGTGTGGGCCATCAACTCGTTCGCTTTTTTGGAAGCGGCATAGAGACTGAGCGGATGGTCGACCGCGTCCGTCACGGCGAAAGGCATCTTCGTGTTCGAGCCGTAAACGGAACTGGAAGAGGCATAGACGAGTTGTTCGACCGGATGATGGCGACAGGCTTCGAGAATCGATAGGAAGCCGACAATGTTCGATGTGATATAGACGTCCGGGCGATCGATGCTGTAGCGAACGCCTGCTTGTGCTGCGAGATGAAGCACGAGATCAATCTGTTCCTTCGCGAAGATGGCGTCGACGGCTGCTGTATCCTCGAGCGATACACGATAAAAGGTATAGCGTCTCGGATCGAGTTCGACTAAGCGCGCCTCTTTCAACGCCGGGTCGTAGTAATCGTTGACTTCGTCAAGTCCGATGACACGGTACCCTTCCGCTAAAAATCGCCGAGCGGCATGAAACCCGATAAACCCTGCGATACCGGTGATTAAAATCGTTTTATTCTGCACGTTGTTCGACCTCCTCAAAGTGGTGAAGCGCCTGGTAGCGAATATAATGAATCGATGTGTAGACGATCAGGAGCATCGGAAACAATTTGTAGCGGTGACGGATCGCCGTTCCGACGTTTCCTGTCCCAAGACCAAAGATGAGTGCATTGACGATGAAGAGGAGCAACATGAACAATAAGACAGCAGCGTAAGGATGGTGTTTCAAATAGCGGAAGTGCCGGATCGTCAGTGCGAACAGCAGAAGATAAACGGCAGCGTCGAAGAAGAAGATGGCGATGTTCGTCACACTGGACCATTGCCATGGGAACGGTGAGAAGAGGAAATAGATCATCCGAAGCGGTGAATAGAGAATCATGTCAAGTGGTCCCGTGACAGTCAACCCGTTCAAGTAAGCCGATCCACCACGGTCGTAACTCATCCCGCTAAAGAGTTGACCGTTTTCTGAGACGTGTGTGAATTTCGCGAACAAGACATCCTGAAAACTGTAGACGATGAAGCCGACGATCAGGACTTGCATGACCAACCGCTGTACTTTGGAAGCTTCGAAATCCATCCGACCGGTCGTATGATTATAAAAGGAGAAATAAACCAATAAGACGACGATTCCAATCGCGAGACCGGAATGGAAAATCGTACTGACGAAGTAAGCGAAGTAGGCCAGTGCCAAGGAAACGCCCGATTTATCAATCGTCCAGCGCACCATGTAATAAAGCGTATAAACAATACCGAGTGCGACGAGTTGATCACGTAACAGAATCGGCGAAAGCAACAATCCTTGAGCGAAGAAAGCGAATAACAGCGTCGACAGGAACACGACTCGCATCGGCAAACCGAGCAGCCGGAGCGTTTTCGCGAGAATGACGACGGCGACGACGCCGAGGATGACGTTAAAGTATTGCGCCAAGATCCGTTCAGGTCCGAATGCCAGATAGAAGATGCCGAGAAACTTCGAGTAACTCCCGCGAACGACTTCGTTGAACATCGATGGATCGAGATAGATTTGCAGACCTTCGAGATGGAATGCCTCCGTATCATCTCCACTGTGTGGCGGGAGCCGAAACAGCTCAAGATCGACGAACATCAATCCGAGACGTACGATGAAGGCGGTGACGAAGACGAGAAATAATGGCGTCGTCTCCGAGTTTTTGAGCAAATACCAAAGCATCAAGATGGAGTTGCCGACGAGCATCAACGTGATATAACTTTCCGGTGTCGAAAAGAGCGGCCGCAACAGTTGACTGAGCAATGCTTCGATGATCAGTAGAATGAGGATTGGCCGCATCTTTTTCCCTCCTTTAGCTACTTTGTTCAATCGCAAGCGGCAAGTTCCGCGGATAGAGCGCCCGGTAGAGCGCTGGCACCAACAAGACGATTTGCGTGACGGCACATAACGCGTAAGCCGTCGTCGCACCGTATAACCCATACAGTGGAATCAAGAAACTGCAGGCAATCAGATTGACGGCGACACTTCCGAAAATCGCAAGCGTTTGGATGCGAAATTGCTGGAATCCCGTTAGTAACGCTTGGATGACGGTCGAATTATAGAAAAAGAGCGAGGCGATCATCATCAAGACGAAAATCGTATGGTACTGCACGAATGAAGCATTGTAGAAAATCGTCAATCCCCATTTTCCGAAGAAGATGGCCCCGATGATCAACAAGACGCCGACTGCGTTTGTCATCAGCAGCATCGAGCGTGTCAGCTTTCGGAGTGCCGGGAGACTTTGTCGTTCGCCCGTCTCTGACGAAAAATTTGGTAAGAGCACGGCGACGAGCGAGTGGATGAACAAGCTACCTAAAACGAGTAAGTAAGCGATACTCGCGTAGTAACCGAGTTCTTCCGTCCCGATTGTTTGACCGACGAAGAGACGCGGGATGTTGGCATTCAAGGCAACGAGTAAGGCAACAAATCCGAGCGGGACGGCCTTGAAAAACAATTGCCGGCCCGTTTGGTAGCGATCGCTCATCGTGATATTTTCAAACCCTTGTCCAATCCGGCGGACGGTCGGTAAATCGTAGATGATCAGCATGATTAAGTTCCCAGCAATCATCGCGAGGACGAATCCGTGAATCGAATGGGTCGTAAAGAGGATCAAGGCTGCACCCGAGACGTTGATCAGACTTCTGAAAATCTTCGATAACGCGACTTCTTTGAACGCCATGTGCCCTTGGAGGAAGCCGTACGAAAGATCGGCGAACGATTCCATGTATTTATTGAGATAAACGAGTAACGTCAACAGTAAGATATCCGCTTCACCGAAGAAATAATAGACGATCAGTAAGACGAACACGCCGAGCGTCAAGAGGAAGAACCGTGTTTTGATGAAGAGCGTAAAGTTCTTCAGCCCAGCCCGTTCCGCCGTCAAAATCGTACTGGCGTTGAGCCAACAAAACATGACGATCGGTGCCGTCAAGGCGAGCGCGTAATTGAAATAACCGATGTTGAGTGGCGTGCTCCATTTGATTAAGAGCGTCAAAATCATCCATTGGTGTAAGGAATAGGCCGTATCGGCTATGAAAATCAAGTTAAAGCGTGATAACTGCCGGGGTGCTTTCATTTATCTCACCTCTCATTCTCGCGCGATCCGGACGACTTCTGGCATCGCGACCGGGCGACTGTCATTCGTCGCACCGAGCAGGTACGTCCGAAGCGCCTCTTCATCGTCGAGGCAACGATTGATTTCCCGAAGATACGGTTCGACGGAGCCGAAGGGCCGGGTCTTCCCAACTAGAATTTTCTCGAAAACCCGTTCCTCATGGACTTCTTCTTCTGCGAGCAACTCCTCATAAAGCTTCTCGCCTTTTCGAATGCCGCTGTAGACGATTGGAATCTGTTCTTCCGTAAAACCGCTCAAGTGAATCAAATTTTTCGCAAGCGTCGTGATGTTGACCGGTTTTCCCATGTCGAGGACGAACACCTCTCCTCCGCTTGCGAGGACGCTTGCCTGAATGACGAGCCGACTCGCTTCCGGAATCGTCATGAAGTACCGCGTCATCGCCGGGTCCGTCACGGTGATCGGTCCGCCTTTTGCGATTTGCTCCTTGAAGAGCGGGATGACGGAACCCCGGCTGCCGAGGACATTTCCGAACCGGACGACGGCGAACGTCGTTTCACTGTTGCGGGCGATTTGCTGGATGACCATCTCGGCAATCCGTTTCGTCGCCCCCATCACGCTCGTCGGATTGACGGCTTTATCGGTCGAAATCATGACGAATCGTTTGACGTGTGCTGCTTCCGCTGCGAGCGCGACGTTGCGTGTCCCGTAAATATTATTTTTGACGGCTTCGCGTGGATTATCTTCCATCAACGGGACGTGCTTATGGGCTGCCGCATGATAGACGAGATCCGGTTCGAACCGTCCCATGACTTCATTCAGCCGTTCCAAATCCTGAACGTCCGCGATGATGGAATGAAGGATCGTACCATCGGTCATACATTCGAGCTCCCGGCGAATCAAGTAGATGCTGTTCTCGCCATGTCCGAGGAGGATGAGCCGGTCGGGCTTAAATTTAATCAACTGGCGACAAATCTCTGAGCCAATCGATCCACCGGCTCCCGTCACGAGGACGGTCGCCCCACTGACGCTTCGTTCGATTTCCGTGATGTCGAGTTCGACCGGTTCACGACCGAGCAAGTCAGCGATCGAGACTTCGCGGATTTGATTGATTGATACTTTTCCTGACGCCAGTTCGACGAGCATCGGTAACGTATGGGCTTCGACCTTCGTCTGTTTGATGCGATTGAGTAAAGCGACCCGCTCCGTATAGGATAAGGAAGGAATCGCCAGCACGACTGCTTCGATTTTCTGTTCTTCGATGATGCATTCGAGTTGCTCGATCGTTCCGATGACGGGGACGCCGTGGATGCGCATCCCTTTGAGTTCTGCGAGATCGTCGAGTAAACCAACGACGTTCAAGATGTGCGCTTTTTTCTGCTTTAACTCTTTCGTAATCATCTGTCCGGAAGCTCCAGCCCCGATGATTAGCGTGCGTTTACCGAGCGTCCGGTCCCGTTTCAGTTGAAGCGTCCGTCCACGAATCGCTAAGCGGACAAATAAGATACCGTTCAGGACAAGTCCCGTTTGCAGGAAGACGGCGCGTTCGACGGCGAAGTCGAACAAGGCATACTCGAGTCCGAGTAAGACAAAGCTGCTGGCGACGACGACAAACAGGAGGACACCTAACTCCCTTAGACTCGCATAACGCCAAACGATTTGATAAAAGCGCATCCAGTGGGCGACGAGTGTTAGGGCGACCCATTGAATCAATGCGATTTCAATCGCATTCCGTAAATCGAACTGAACGGTCAGGTGAAGGGGATTGAAGAAGTAGAAGGTGACGACGGTTGCGGCGGCGATAATCAGTGCGTCGACCCCGCGTAAAAGTCCGATTTTCATATGGCGACGATACTGATGCAATGGTGGTGCTTGCATGACTGCTCCTCCTTCCCCGAATCATGAGTGTGGACGGCTGACGGCTTGTGGATAGGATGCATCATCTTTCGTTGATTCAGTTGCTGACTTCTTTCCTAGTACACGGGAATAGACGATTAGTAAGCCGAACATCAACCCGAGTACACCGCCGATCGCCGTGTTCATCAAGATGTTCGGAGACATCGGTTTCGTCGGAATCCGTGCCGTCGAGAAAACTTCCGTACTGCTCGTATTGATTAACTGAGGCAGGTAATCTTGGAACACTTCTGTCATCGTGTTCGCTTGGATGGCAGCTTGTTCAGCTGATCCATCTGTAATGGATAAGGCGATGACTTGAGAATCAAGGTTACTCGACACCGTCAAGCGATCGGTTAAATCGAATAGACGCTTATCGGTCACACCCATCTTTTGGGCGACTTGATCGACGACTTCCGGACTCCGAAGAATATCTTGATAGGTACTGACGAGTGACGTCGAGGAAGTCGTGTCACTACTCTTTTGCGGTACGACGAGGATGTAAGCTGTTGCTTCATACGTAGGTTTAATGACGTACGTGCTGATCAGGTAACCGGCACCCGCAAACAAGATGGCACAGACGATGAGGATCCACCAGCCCTTTTTCAATGTCATCAAGTGGTCTGCGAATGTTCTTTTTTGATGCATGGTATTCACATGGTTCACCTCTTTCTTACCTTGAACGTCGGAGGGTCATTGGTTATGACTTCACCTTATTTCCAAACGACTACCAAAACAATTAGAGCTTGGTGGAAATGATTAGTTTTTTTTCAGTAGTCGTTGTGCATGCGTATCATTACATCATCGAAAAATATCGTTTCACGAAAAAAAGACGATTCACAGAAAAATAATCGTCGTTTCTTCAAAAACATTCATCTTATCCGCATAAATATCGTTTATTTACGGGTAAATACCAATTTGATGATTAAAAAGTCGCATAATCGGTAATAAGTCCTATATGAAGGGTGGATAGACTTTAGAAATGATGTTAAAATCCGTCAATATACCTGAATCAATTGTCTTATTCATCCTATTGCTATTTGTGACGATTGATTTGTGGACGCGTCCGTTACGCTTTACGGATGAAGTCTTACCGGAGCATTGGAACGTCGTGACCGTCTTTTTGTACCCGTTACTCTTTCTCATTTTTTATATCGTGTCCCGTCCGTTATACTTTCCGTTCCGGTCTCGTTCGCATCGACTCATCCTCGTCTTTTTGAGTTATTTGACATTACACACTGTCTTTTTTTTCTCTCGTCCCGCGACGGATGCACCTTTTTCACTCTTCTTTCTTTTGACGACATGGATGTTTCTGATCATCGTCCTATCACTCTCTTCTCCGCTTTTCACTCACTGGCACCGGTTCTTATTTCTCATTCTCTTTTATCAGGCACTATTCTTAGCGAGTTACGCCCTGCTCGTCTCGTTTGGACAATCCTACATCCCAATCGACAACTTGCAGTGGTTACGGATTGGTCCGATTGCGCTTCCACAACTCTATGTCGGGGAGCAAGGTAGCTTTCTACGCTTAGCCAGCTTGACGAACAATCCGAACGCATTTGCTGCTTGGCTTGTTCCTGGTGGATTGATTGCTTGGATTGCGGTCCTCCGTTCCATCACGACGAGTGCCTGGCGCCGTCTCTTCTTCTCCGGCGTTTCGCTGGCATTGATATTCGGAGGGCTGTTAACAAGTGCTTCGCAAACGGGCATCTATTCTTTTTTTCTACTCATTTTGTTGACGACCGTTCTATTGTTACCTTCGCGGCGACTACGTCTTCAGGTCAGCGCCTGTTACATCACCGGAATCGCAATTGTGTTTGGCGCCCTGGCGCTAAAGCCGGGACTCCTCCTCCGTTTAGTCAGTTTGAATGGTCGCCTTGATCTTTGGCAGGCGGGACTCGCAGCTTCAGCAGATCGTTTTTGGGTCGGTCATGGTTTTGGCGCCGCAACGACCGGCTTATCTGAGCAATTGGGAGAAGAGACCCTTTACACGTTTCACAGTACGCCGATCGTTTTCCTCTATGAGTTCGGCATCATCGGGTTACTCCTCTACGTGTTATGTTTTAGTTTCATCTTATTTCGTTTAATTCGGAATTATCGTTTTGACGACGTCGAGTCGCTCACACTTCTACTGCTCATCTTCTGGTTGTTGTTACTTCAGTTTACAGAAAGCATCCTGATTCGACCGGGCGGCTTTTATTTCATCTGGCTCAGTCTACTCGCATACGCGACATTCCGTCGCGATACACCAACAGACAGTACCCACACCTAGACGAACACCTACACGAAAGGGGTATGACATCATGAAGAAATGGACAGAACAACAAGTGATCGATAGTTTGGTCGAGGCAAGTCTTGCCTCACCTGCGTTAGACGCTAAAACATATGCCCGCTGGTCCAGTACTAAAGAAGTACCTTCGATCACGACGATCATCAACGTCTTCGGTTCATGGCGCGAAGCATTGCATGCAGCAGGACTTTCATCGATTCGTCCCTACTTTTCCGATGAAGAAATCTTGACGTTCATCAAAGAAGCCTCGAACCGCCTTCATCCGTTTCATAGCAACAGTTATCGTGAATGGGCGAAAGCGAAACAGGGTCCTTCCTTAACGTTAATCAACCTTCGTTTCGGGTCATGGTCACGGGCCCTTGAGGAAGCACATATCGAGATGACACGCTCCGTCTGCATGACGGAAGAACGCATCATCAATGCGCTCCTCGAAGCATCGGACGTCCTCCCGCGTCTGACGACCCAAACCTATTCGATTTGGGCGCAAGAAAATGGGCATCCGACGGTCGCGACGATTGCCCGAAAATACGGCTCGTGGGTCGATGCCCTCGCGTGCCTCGATATCGCGCCTCCCCGCCGGAAATGGGTCGAAGAAGATGTTCTCAACGCCTTAAAACAAGCGCAAGCTGAACTTCCTTCCTTCAGCATCATCCATTACCGGAAGTGGGCTGAAGGAAAATCTGTCCCGAGCACTTCAACGATCAATGCCCTCTTCGGAAGCTGGACGTCTGCTGTTCAGTGCCTCAAGCGTTCCCGTGTCTCGCTCTCATAATTCCATTTAAAAACGGGTCTGGCTCAATAGAGATCAAAGCTTTCGTATGTATAACGTAGAGACGCATCAAGACATCAGGAACGAGAAAAAGACGAATCGAAAACGCCGATGGCTCCGTAGAAAAAACGGAAACATCGGCGTTTTATTTTATATGCGGGACGGAACACGCGTTTACATATCTGCATGAATTTTCTTCCCTACGGCACAGCTCAAAGCTTCGCTTTCAGCATGTTCACGCTTATGACGCGTGAACATGCGATATCGAGATACAATTAGTTCGCGCTTCCATCACTAAGATTTCGGAACGACGTAGGAGCCATCCTCCGTCTTTTTAGTATTTCGTTTGTTCAAACTGTGCCGCCGATACGAGTGTCAGCGTATCGTGCTTCATCATATAGAGGTTTTCCTGATAGTGACCGATATCCGGTTGATTGACGAGCCCGCATAAATTGCGCCAGACTTGAGCGGGGAAGTTGACACCACATGCATAGGCATGGGGATACCCGCCGCCGAAGCGGGGATTGATTTCCGATAAGTAGAGCGTCCCGTCGACATCGAAAATATCGAAATCGAGCGGACCGACCAGTCCAGAACCGGCGAGGACGCGCTCGACGAGTTCGAATACATCGGTCCGGAGGACGGAGCGACTTTTATCCGTCTCTCCGGCTCGCATCGCCAATTTTTCTTTGATGAAGATGGACGTGACTTCATGAGACAGTAGATCGACGTAGACATCGACGCCGAGTTCAGGCCCGTCAAGAAATTCCTGCACGATCAAGCCGGGGCTCTGTTCAAATAATCGTTCGACTTCTTCTAATGTCTCGACGCGTCTTACGGCGATACTCGCACTCCCGTTGCGTGGCTTGACAAAGACCGGAAAACCAACTTCCTTGAGTGCGACCGCTTCACGAAACGACGTGAGGGCATGATACGTTTTCGCATGCGGGATGCCTTGCAAGGTACAGTGCTCGAACATCGCGTACTTATCAAAACAAAGCAGACACGACGATGGCGGAGAAACGATGACCGTGACACCGATTGCTGCAAACCGTTCCGTCGCTGTCGCGAGCAACTCGAGTTCAGGGTCGATTAACGACAACAGGGCCGTCACCTGCTCGCGTTGACACAGTTCCAATAAATGATCGATGTAATCCGGCTGATCAATCTTCGGGACGATATGGTGGTTCGGTGCCATATAGAGTGCCGGTGCAAGTGGATTACAGTCTGCGACGCTGACCGCCCCCTCCCGAAACTCCTGAACGAAGTATTCGACCAGCTTCGCACGACGACCGGCACTCGTAATCAACAGATGAGGTCTCTTCATGTTGTCCGCTCCTTTTTATATGATGTTCCTAAAGGATTCGCTTTTGCTAGACAAGACTCCTTCTAAAAAAAACGTTGAACTGCGACAAAAGTCTCAAGACAGTCTGATCAGTTGCTCCGCTCGACGTTTTCTCCGAATGAATCGATACAATACAATACCAATTAACGCACCTGTACCATCTAATAAGACATCCTGAATCAACCCGGTTCGTCCGCCTGTTACAATTTGATGGAATTCATCAAAGACAGCAATCGTGATTGCCAACGTATAGGCGAATAAACCCACCAATACATAGGGACGCAACAAGCGAACGGTCAAGTCGACCAAGGCAAACCCGAGTACAATGAAAATCGATAAGTGTGCTGCTTTTCGAATAAAGAATTCGACAAAACCGGATGCACCAAGCGCTTCAACACTGACTTCTCCGTGATAATCAAATGAGATGAAGCGAAACGCCTCCACAAAATCCAAATTAAAATAACGGGACAGCCCGGGCTTTAACGATTGCTCTTCATACGGCATCGAACTCGAAATAAATAAAATAATTAGAATAGCCAAGGTGATGTAACCGGACCAAGGAATTTTACGCATATAACTCGTCCTCCTTATTCAATACGCTTCTAGAATACCATGAGTTCTTCTTGAATTTCTCAGTTAATCGATGGAACAATTACTGTTTAGAGACCCTTTTAGTTACATAATTATGTAATTTGAATTACTAAAAAACTTTTTTTTACATTTGATAGGTTTGCGATATACTAGAAGTGGTTATTTAGTACTATAGAAGTGCTATGAGAAGTAGGAATTGTGATTCACAGATAAACATATATAATTCCTACCCACTTCCTAGCTACTCGATCGATAAATCGATTACATCCTAAAAAAAGGAGGTGAAGGATGTCCCTCTCCTGACTAACGTCTTGAGCGTCTGACAACCTATAACATGAACCGAGCTCTCGGGAAAAAAATCATGCAACTACGAAAACAGCACAAGTATACACAAAAGTATCTCGCTGAGCGATGCGGTGAATCGACGACCTCGATTTCTGCCTATGAACGCGGACAACGGATGCCAAGCACGCAATCACTTGAACGGCTCGCCATCGCCCTCAACACGACTGTGATTGATTTGGTTGATCCAGAGCACGTCCAGCATCCGACCCTTAGTGATTTTATGAGCCAATCGCTCGAACCATCGAAACCAATCGACTTTAAGTTTGTCCTCGAAGATATACTCGTCCACCTCACACTCTCGAACGAAGTTTACTTTAACGGTCGGTTACTATCACATGAAGTCCGTGAAGAGATGGCTGCCTCTGTCAATCAAGCTCTACAGCAAGGTCTCGAATCAATCGAAGTCTAAAAAACACGATGAGAAGTAGACAGGAGCCATTCCCGTGCACTTCTCATCGTGTTTTTTTAGTTCAATCCGGCTTGACGATATGATGAATGTACAACGTTCCCTCTTCATATGTGGCTTCTAGCAACCGACTAAAAAAAGAAGACTCGTTACTCTTTTCCGCAAGAAAAACCCGCTCGAACTTTTGGTGGGCTTGTTCAACGAAGCTAAATTTTAATTCCCGCTTCTTCGATTTAAACGTCAGATATGTGCCGATTTGACCGAATGCATCCGGAAAGGTTTGCTCTTCCATGAATTGAAACGTTTCTTCCGGAAATAAGGTAGAGATGAATTCAAAACAGCTGGCTTGCATAGTCCGTGATTGTGCCATTTTTTTATCCATGACGTATTGATCCTCCGAATTTCATGATGGCTGCCCTTAGGTGATGAACTAATTTAAATAATACCCTGACTTTAGACCCATTCAAACTAATATTTAAAATATTTTTTTAATCATTCTTTACTAAAAAGTCTAATCTGTACTTTAATCCTTAAACAAAAACAAGGGAGCAGATTATTAATCTGCCCCCTGTTGAAATTCATCCTAATTTATCAAATTCTAAGATGTGTACGGTTTTCCCAGCATAGAGTGTACGTCCTGCATATTTCGACAGTTTCGCGAATTCAAAGAGAGTGGTTGGTTCATAGAGATGCTCGACGGCATAACTGACTTTCTCATCCTGATCAGATTTCAGGTAAAGATTTAGTATCAACCGCTCCCCCTCCACCTTCTGTCCATAGAATAGAGCACAGTCCTTTACACGTTTTGAAGCGATCGGTTGCGTCTGTTGCTTTAAATGCTTGGCATTATGAACATTCACTAACAGTTGACCATCTGTCGTCAGAAGCTGGCGGATGTTTCGGAAAAATAACAGTAATTCGCCGCGTGAATACCGGGCAACCGTCGTCCCAGGCAAAATCAGCTTCTCAAATGCTTCATACCCGACAGCGTCGATTAAATCATAACTAAGACCGTATACCTTATGCATAAACCGTGAAGAAATCCCGTTCAATCGGCTGGCTTCCGGTTCGACGAGATACAAATCATATCCTTCCTCAGATAACGTGTTGAACAAGCTCGGGTCAAACGTTCCATAAACGAGGACACGATCATTCCGATTTAAATACCGGCGATAAAATGTCAATTCATCGATTTCTGCCAGTTGCATCGTTTCCTGATGCAGACGCATGAAACGGTTATCTGCGTTGAAATCATCGAGCACGGTCACTCTCGAATAACTTCCTTTTCGTGAAAATGGTCCAAAGAGTGGAGCGTCACCCATGATACATCAACTCCTTATAGGCTTGAATGGCTGTTTCATAATCAGAACCGAGGCGTTCCGGCAATACATCGAACCGGTCTTTTTGATCGGCTTCTAAAATCCATAAAAAGACTTCATCTGTTTCAAACAGCTGGTTCGTCGTCAGTTCGAACACGAATGCCCCTTCTCGGTTTTGAATGCCAATCATCGTCAAGGGACCGAGCTTTCCAGCCGTCCGAGGTAAATCCAACTGGGTGTACGGAGTAACAAACTGACTTTCGGTCAAGAAGGCTGAGGCCAGCTGATACAGTAAAGGATACAACGCGAGTTGAAGGTTCGGCGCGATTGGTGCGAACGCTTCCCGTTGACGATGACGCAACTGACAAATATCAATCTCTTCAAGTCCGCTCAAGCAGATTTGTTTTCCGTAATCTGCACAGACGCCGTCTTTAAAAATAAACAGTCGATGGGACACGATCATCCCGGTGAGTGTCGCATAATCGAGAACCCCCATATAGTGCCCCGGGTTCGGGACACGGCTCGTCGTCTGCCACGTTTCGAAGGCAGCTTCCATATCCGTTCGACTGACGACGGCAAGGTGTGCCTTGATGTCGAACGACAGGGTATCCGAGAAGGCGACCAAGACCGGAACACGGCTCATCAGTTCGATGACCGGTAAATCGTGCCGTGTCGTTTGGTCGATGTACAGTAGGCTGTTGATCGTCATCTGATCGAATAGTGCTGGATTGATGGAACTCAGTAAACTCGTCTCTTCTGCGTAAATATGCCGGAGTGGTTGCGGATGACGAGACGTCGCATCCGGATAGACACCTGTGAATAACGACATCAACGCATCTTGTAAGGCAATCGGTTGTGAGTCAGCGAGCGGTTCTTCGAACGGTACCGTGATGCCTTCTAAAAAATACGGATCCCCAAACAAAACGTCCCCCCGGTCATTCATCAAATGAAACTGGACATGCAGCATCCGTTGTTGAAGATAGGCGACGAGTCGCATCGTCCGTTCGCCGGTCCCCCGAAGAATGAACAAATAGTGTTCAAATTCTTGAAAATCCATATAATCCAGTAAATCAAGAAACGTGTGCACATTGTAATCGTAATGATCGAACGAAAAACGATGCGACTGACAAAAAGCGATGAAGTCCGCTGTCGGTTCAAGCTGGTGGAGCCAGCCTTCACTCTCAGCGAGTACAGTAAGTCCAATCATGTTCATTCTCCTTTCATCTGAGTGTGTAAAAAAATGGCTTCAAACCGTAACGAACGGAATGAAGCCACGCCGTTAATGGACGTTTCTTAAGATGTTTTAGTGCGACGTTTCGTCACCGGTTTGACGCGTTCCATCTCCCGACTAGCCAAGGGTGCGACCGTAACCGTAGAAGCGTTTAAACACCAGCCACAAGATGAAATCGTACGTCGCGATTCTTTAAAAATGAGATTCATAGGAAATACCCCTTTCTTCCGTTTAGAATGGATAATCAAAATCGTTGACGAATTATCACAGTAAAAAGTTGGTTTTGTCCGGGCATCACTTCTATAATAAGGAGATAGACACGTAGTCGAATCCACTTGATAGAAAGGACCGAACCCATGGATCAATTCACGTCACCCCAGATTGGCCTCGCCCTTCGCCGTCTTCGCAAGAAGCATAACTTGACGCAGAAAGATCTAGCGAACGGGATTTGTAGCCAAGCGGAGATCAGTAAGATTGAGAGCGGCACACATTCACCGACGGTTGATTTGTTGTTTGCGTTATCTCGGAGATTACAAGTTCCTATTACAGTATTTTTGAATCAAAATCAGTATATAGACTCTATTGGAATCACAGATGAGAGGTTACTAATACTTTTTCAAAATCAAGAATACGAATTAATATATAAAGAAGCTAAAGAGATAATTAAAAGCTTAAAAAACGATGAAGAGTTAACTTCTCTTTATTCATATTATTTTCAGATTTGCGCATATAGAATGAATAAAATTGACTTCAGAACTTGTATAGTAGAACTTCAACTTTTAACAGATAAATATACGAAGCTTTATTATTCACCTAAGATGGTACTTCGATTAAAATCCGCTATAGCCACACTCTATTACGAAAAGAAACACTATTTACACGGATTAAAAGTATACGAAGAATTAATAGATCTTAACTTCGAAAGTGAAGAATTTATCGTAGAAAAAATAAGAATTTTATACAATACTTCGAAAGTACTTTTAGATTTAAAACGACCATCCGATGCTTTAAAGTATATTGAAAATGGTATAGTGGAATGCTTGAGGTTCAAAGATATGTCTCTTTTAGGACAACTTTATTATCAAAAGGCTTATACATTAGAATTGCTTAAATCTAGTGCTTCCGATATATCAGATTCATATAAAAAAGCGTATTTATTATTTGATATCTTAAAAATGAACGAGTATAAGCAAATACTATTGGATAAGAAGAAAAGCTTCTTAATATAATTAACCTAAAGAATTATTTGAAAGAACTACAAACTCGGCTGGTAGATCATTCTTCGCCACGTTCTTCACTGAGAATTCAGCTGGTAGATCATTCTTCGCCACGTTCTTCACTGAGAATTCGGCTGGTAGATCATTCTTCGCCACGTTCTTCACTGAGAATTCGGCTGGTAGATCATTCTTCGCCACGTTCTTCACTGAGAATTCGGCTGGTAGATCATTCTTCGCCACGTTCTTCACTGAGAATTCGGCTGGTAGATCATTCTTCGCCACGTTCTTCACTGAGAATTCGGCTGGTAGATCATTCCGAGCAGTGTTTGAAAAATCGGGAAAATTCCCTGTATTCCCCAAAACTAGAATTAGAGCCGTCGACCCTAAAAAAACACCTAATTTATTTTTCAAGTTCATGATTAATGACCTCCTAATATTTTTATATGGCTTATTGATATCATCATATAACCTTAGACCCCTTCCGAATATTCGAATACGAATATTATGCGTATTTTTCACACTTTTTACACTCCTCATTACTTTAGTCGCGGGTCATACGTCCTGAAAGTTGTGCAATTTTGACATTTAATCCACCTTTGTGTCGGAAATATGTATAAAAATAGATTTTTTAGAATATTCCTTCATACCTATTGCGTTCTTGGTCCATCAAAAAAAGCAATCTTCCTGACTAAAACATCCAGCCAGGAAAATCGCTTGTTCATTTAGAAGATCGACGCAGTGTAATGAAATAACCTACCCCTAATAGTAGAATCACTCCTAATAAAATCGTACTGATCGTCGTCCGTGTCGGTGATTCCGGTATGAAAATACCAAGCAGTAAATTAATTGCGGCAATGATGAGTACAAGCCAGACAATTGTTTTAGGTCTCACTGGTGTCCCCTCCATTCTAATGGCGTCATCAATGTAAAGTCCCTGCTAAGAAGACGAGGTCACTTTTCAATTTCCCGCGGCGATATGGTATGTTGAGAAAAGACCAGTCTTGAAGGAGGAACGATTGTCATGAAAAAACTCGCTGTGTTTTGTGGCTCAAAAGATGGAGCATCACCGCTTTTCAAGGAAGCCGCTGCGACGCTCGGCACGGTGCTTGCGCAACAGGATTACGGACTCGTGTATGGTGGTTCGCGTGTCGGAACGATGGGTGCCGTCGCCGATGCCATTTTAGCCGCGAACGGACAAGCCATCGGTGTGTTACCACACTTTCTACAGGAAAAAGAAATCGCTCATCCGAACCTGACAGAACTCCACCTCGTCGAATCGATGCATGACCGAAAAGCAAAGATGGCGGAACTCGCGGACGGGTTCATCATCTTACCAGGTGGTCCCGGGACGATGGAAGAATTTTTCGAAGTCTTCACGTGAGCTCAGCTCGGTCTCCATGAAAAACCATGCGGCATCTTGAACATCGACGGGTACTACGATCCCCTCATCGCCTTGTTCAAGCAGATGGAAACCCAAGGATTCATCATCCCCGAGCATGCAGCGATGCTGCTCGTCGAGTCGACACCTGAAGCGTTACTCGAGCGTTTTCGTCAATACGAAGCCCCTCACGTCAAGTCCTACTTGAATACAAATCAAACGTAAACAATCTTAATCACTGTTTAAAAGAGGGGGTTCCCCCTCTTTTTTTTAAGTTTCCCACTCCGCGACGTACTTCTTCAGTAATGCTTTGACATCCTCTTGAATCTCTTCGTCCTTCAGCGCGAAGGCAAGCGTCGTCTCGACGTACCCCATCTTTTCGCCGACATCAAACCGTTCTCCTTTGATGTCATACGCGTAGACGTCCTCGATTCCATTCAAGCGTTCAATCGCATCCGTCAATTGAATCTCGCCCCCTGAACCCACCTGTTGCGTCTCCAAGTACGTAAAGATTGCCGGTGTCAAAATATATCGTCCGATGATCGCCATGTTCGACGGCGCTGTCCCTTGCGGCGGTTTTTCGACGAATTGCCGGACGTGGTACCGATTCCCGATTTGTTCAATCGGGTCAATGATCCCGTAGCGATGTGTATGCTCCGGTGCGACTTGTTGGACGCCGATGACGGAGGACGCTGTTGTCTCATACTGATCCATCAACTGTTTGAGACCGGGACGTTCTGCGACGATCAAATCATCACCGAGTAAGACGGCGAATGGTTCATTGCCGATGAAGTGACGGGCACTCCAAATCGCGTGCCCGAGACCCTTTGGTTCCTTTTGCCGGATATAATGGATTTCTGCCATCGTCGTCGAGGCGTCGACTTCTTTCAATAGCTCGAGCTTCCCTTTTTGCCGTAATATGTTTTCGAGTTCCGGTGCATGATCGAAGTGGTCTTCGATTGCCCGTTTGTTTCGTCCCGAGACGATGATGATTTGTTCGATTCCGGAAGCAACGGCCTCCTCGACGATGTATTGAATCGTCGGCTTCGTCAAAATCGGAAGCATTTCTTTTGGCATCGCTTTCGTCGCCGGCAGGAAACGTGTTCCGAGTCCCGCTGCCGGAATGATGGCTTTTCGAATCTTCTGCATCCCGCGCCCTCCTTTATACTGAATCGCCTAACTCTGTACTGTCCGTTGTATTACTTCTTTTTTTGATTCGTGTTTCCCTGTTTCCTCGACAAAAAAGACCAGTGACACAAAACGTATCACTGGTCATCGGTGTTTAAAATAAGTTGGCGATTGCATCAGTCAGTGAGGCAAACGATGGCGTTTCATCGATGACCATCACACTGCCGGCTGCGAGTACGAGCAGTCCGAGTCCGGACAAGATCCAGCCTGGATGTTTGACCGTATCTTCAGCATCGACGTTCTGCTTCCGCGGTGTCGCGTTTTCTGCTTGTTCCTTTAAGCGATCTTTGCGGTACTGGTGTTGCTCGTCTTTCGACAGTTTCTTGTATGACGTCAAGAACTGCTTATACTGCGGTACGACTTCTTTCGTCGTCCCGTCGAGTTTGACTTGACCGTACTCGAGCCAGACGACGCGCTCACAGAAATTACCGATTTGCGACAACGAGTGACTGACGAAGATGATTGTCTTTCCTTCATCCTTAAATTCATTCATCTTATCGATACAACGGTTGTAGAACGTTTGGTCCCCGACCGATAACGCTTCATCGACGATCAAAATATCGGCATCGACGTTGACCGCGATTGCGAAGCCGAGACGCGACTTCATCCCGCTCGAATATTTCTTAATCGGTTGATCGATGAAGTCTCCGATGTCCGCGAAATCGATGATGCCGGGCATCCGGCGGTCGATTTCCGCGTCGTCCATCCCGAGCATCAAACATTTGAGTCGGATGTTCTCGCGCCCCGTCAAGACACCCTTCAGTCCTTGCGAGACGGCAATGATCGCGACGTCACCATTGATTTCGACGTCTCCTTCGTTCGCATAGATGATACCGGAAATCAAGTTCGATAATGTCGACTTACCGGAACCATTGATGCCGACGAGACCGACGACTTCTCCTGATCCGATGTCGAGCGTGACGTCACGGAGTGCCGTGAACGTTTTCACACTCTTGCTTTTACTTTTGAATAACAACTTAAATTTTTCTTTCGTCGTCGTAACCATGTCAAACCGTTTCGTGACATGTTCGAGTTTTATCATAGACATAGCGATTTCCTTCCTTTAAACAAGCTCGGTGAATGATTTTCGGAACTTGATGTGTAAGTACGTTCCGGCTGTGAACAATAGAAGCGTTACGCTCCAAAAATAAAGTCCTGTTGCCCATTCCTGCCAGACCCAGTTGCCACCGAGTAAACTTGCTCGATAACCCTCAACAAGATAAAAAATTGGATTAAGACGTAGTACACCGTGTAAGACATCTGGAAAACGATCGATATTCCATAAAATTGGTGTCACATAAAAGAACATTCGCATTACTGATTGTAAGAAAAGCTGAATGTCTTTAACGAGTGTAACCAACGTTGAGAAAAGAAGTGAGAATGCATAGACAAATATATAGGTTGCTACCATATAGTAAGGTAGTTGAAATAGCTTCCACGTCATCGGGATGCCATTGAGTAGGATAACAATCAAAACTATCAATAACATTGCGAAATGTTGATACATCCTTGAGAGGATTACATAGGATGGAATGGCACTCATCGGGAACTTCATCTTCGTCACCATCGCAAGTCGAGCGTTTATTGAATTCGATCCGCGTAATAGCGCATCGTTGATGAAAAACCAAACTACAATTCCACAGAGAAGCCAAACTATAAATGGAATATTGCCATCGACGTTCTTATTCCCACGAAGTCCTACACCAAAAACAAACCAATAAATCAGGATTTGAAGACCAGGGTTAAGTAGTTCCCATAAAAGACCAAGACGTTGCTCCGCATGCGCTGACTTAATTTCATATCGTGCCAGGCGCCGAATCAATGGAAAATTCTCTATTTGTTCGCGGATGATGTTTTTCATTTCTTTCAACATAATTAAGTTCCTTCCGATCCATAAAGGTACATGTATTTTAGTTGCGTTACTTCTAGTTTAAAAATGACGACCTCAAATTCGCGATGTTATCAAACGAATCTACTTTCGTTCACAGTTTATCATAACTGCCTAATCACACCATTCCTCCTTCGTATTTAATAAATCTCTTCATATTAAAAATAGGTGATATTTATTATACACTTTATCAATTCTAGCCATCGTTAAAAATCATGTCAATCTATTGAATAAATCGACACTAAACTGTAGCTTTCAAAACAACAAAAAAACTGCCTTCATCGATGTCCTGAGACAAGTAACGGAGACAGCTCAAAATTAATTATATTCATACTACCAATCGTCGTCGGAGGTGAAGATAATCCCCATCCGAGTAAGACAATCATCAAACAGAGGATCAAGACGACTAAACTCCCTCGAATTGCTTCATTCATTTTTAGTTGATCATCCTTTCATACGTCAGTCCATTACTTTATATTATACAAAAGAGGATAACTAAAAACTACAAGAAAATTATCAAAAAATGGGAATTCACCATAAACTTCTCATAGTTTTTTATTCCCTTTTGAACTAATCCGACATACAATGAGAGCGTTACCTTTTATTTTTTCACTTTTTTAGTATCTGCAGTCTAACAAGCAAACCTCTCAAATTGGTTGTCCCGTCGTCTGACCTAAGAATTTATGTTTTTTACTAAACATTATCCGCACAGTGCTTTCCAAAACACTTATAGTAGAAGAAGAGGTCAACGATCGCATTTTGACCTTGCATTCATATACCCACTTTGAAGGAGGATTTCTACGTATGTACAAATCAAAACCGCTTTACGCGGCAGCTGTCGCTGTCGCCTTGACGACATCGGCAATTGTGCCGGTTGCGCAAACTAATGTTTCTGCTGCAACACCTGTCAAAGTCAAAACGGTCAAACTAAAGACACTCGTCTTCAAAAATGGAGAAGTTGTCAAATTACCAGCTACATATCTTGGTGATAAAATCACGTGGGAATCGTACGACACAAAAAAAATCAACCGTCTCCAAACAGTTAAAGGTGTCTATGGTAAAAAACAAGCTCCAATTGAAGTCAAATTAATTATTGTTCATAATTCTAAAAAAGAAGATTTCTCAATCGGTTTACTCCACACGAACGACACACACGCGAACCTTGACAAAGCAGCAAAACGTGCGACTGTCATCAAAAATCTTCGTGCAAGCTATGAAACAGCTGGTCAACCATCCCTCTTACTTGATGCAGGGGATGTCTTCTCAGGCTCACTCTATTTCAATAAATTCCGTGGTCAGGCTGACCTCGAGTTGATGAACTACATGAACTACGATTTGATGACGTTCGGTAACCATGAGTTCGATCTCGGTGACCAAGACAACCATCAATCTCTAAAAGACTTTATTACGAATGCACAATTCCCATTCATTTCGGCGAATGTCGACTTCAGTAAAAATGAACTTCTTGCGGGTCTTCAATCGAACAAAACTACATTTAAACCTTATGATGGGCGAATTTACCAAAGTGTAATTAAAGAATACAAAGGACAAAAAATCGGCTTCTTTGGGTTAACGACAGAAGAGACAGCGGAAATTTCAAGTCCGGGTACGGTCGCTTTCGCGAACTACATTGAGAGCGCAAAAATAGCCGTCAAGAAACTCGAAGACCGTGGCGTCAATAAAATCGTCGCGTTGACACACATCGGTTTCGATGACAATGCTGCAGTCGATAATGATCAATTGCTCGCGCGTAACGTTGACGGCATCGACGTCATCGTCGGAGGACACTCGCACTCGAAACTTGAAGCGCCAGTCGTCGTCGACGGAAAAGACGTTCCAGGTAAAACAGAACCGACAATCATCGCACAAGCGTATCAATACGGTGATTTCCTCGGAAATCTCGATTTGACGTTCGACTACAAAGGGAAATTAACAGAGTACAGCGGTTCGCTGATCGACGTCTCTAAAGCAGCAGAAGACGCGAAAGCTGCCGAAATCCTCAAACCATATGCGGATCAAATCGCTGAACTGAAAAACGAAGAAGTCGGGGCGAACATCGTCAACGAACTCGTCAACCCGCGTGGCGAAGTCAGTGTGCGTAACAGCGAGACGGCACTCGGTAATTTGATCACAGACGGCATGCTCAAAAAAGCTAAAGAATACAACAAAGATGCTGTCATCGCGATGCAAAACGGTGGTGGTATCCGGGCAGCAATCAATGCCGGACCACTCACAGTCGGTGAAGTCTTAACGACGCTCCCGTTCGGTAACACACTCGCGACTGCCAAAATGACAGGCGCAGAAATCAAGGACCTCCTTGAAATCAGCGTCGGCGTCGCTCCAATCGAAAACGGTGGATTCCTCCATGTATCCGGTATGAAGTTCGAGTACAACAGCAAAAATGTTAAGGGCGAACGTGTCACGAAGATGGAAGTCGATAACAACGGGACACTTGAAGCAATCGACCCTGCGAAGACGTATGTCATCGCGACGAACGCTTTCACTGCAAAAGGCGGCGACGGTCTCACACCATTCGCAACTGCTTATGCAGAAGGACGTGTCACGGATCTCGGTCTCTCCGACTGGGAGAACCTCCGCGACTTCACAGCATCGCTTAAAGAAGTCAATTACAAAATTGAAGGACGCATCGTCGATACAGCAACGATGCCAAACTAAGACATGACGAAAAGACGCTTTCCCTTCAACGGGAGAGCGTCTTTTTTCATAACGTTTGCGGTACATTTTGTTTCAGTAAAAGAATGATGTCGTCGAGTTCATATTCTTCCGCAAGCATTAACGGTGTATAGCCTTCATCATTTTTAATCGTCGGGTCGGCCCCTTTCTCAAGCAACAGCTTGACGGTCTGCTTGCCTTCACCTTCGACGGCATGGTGAAGTGGGGTATAGCCGTCATCGTCTTGCTGATCCATTTTCTCACCTTGCTTCAAGTATAAGGCGACCAGTTCCTTGTTATTGCTGTAGACGGCTGTGATGAACGGTCGCTCCCCGAAGTCGTTGATCGCATCGACGTCGCTGCCTGCTTCAATCAAGGCGTCAAATACACCTTCAAGCCCCTTACTCGACTTTCGGTATCCGAGATAATGCAGGGCCGTATCACCGTCCGCATCGACGGCCTGCATATCACTCGTCGGTAACAGCTGTTCGATTTCCTCGAGCGTCCCCTTTTGGATTGCCGCCATCAGTTCCGTTTCACCTAAGTCCTGCTCAATTCCAGCTTCTTGTTCGACGAATGTCGTCAAGTCAGCGAACAGTTGCGGGACGTGTCGACCGACGACAGCAAGCCCGAAGAGCGCGACCAGCGTTCCGCTCATGACGAGCCCTCGGACGACCCAACGCATCGTCTGCCGACGTGCAGCATCGATTCCGGTCGCTTGCAGACGCCGTAAGACGTCCGGTTGCTTCCGAAACAGTTGCACGATCTCTGTCGCGAGTGATGCGCCTGCTTGTTTTTCTGTTATGTAGGCGTTCATATCAAGATTTTCCACAATCGCCCGACCGACCGTCAAACTGAGGATGCCACGTACGGCAACGTCACGCGGGACCCGCCGAAGCGCCATCCGGTCAACCGTTTCCTCACAGGCACGTACATAGGCCGCGCGTAAAAACGGCACCCAGCTTCCGAGCAGGAGGACAAGACGTTTTTCATGATGATTCCGTTTGACGTGCGCGAGTTCTCGGATGATCAAAAATTCATCGGTATCGTCAAGCGAATGGTACGATGCCGGAAGCAACAGCGTATACTTTTGCAAAAAATAGACAACTCGTGGTGTCGTCAGCTGTGGATGGTCAATCAAATAGGTCTCCGGCATCCGCCAAAGTCCAAGTTCTTTCGCTTGATGCGCGACTCGGGATTGAAGATCGTAAAACAAGACGTCACTTACACGAATTTGTTCACTCCGTAACGTCGTCAGCTGGATCCACTTTCTCATCACAACCAGTCCAAGTACTAAAACCACTCCACTTACTATCATCAGTCCAACCATCGGAAATTCGATGACGAGAACGAGTATGCCGCATGCTGTCACGATTGACGTCAGGAGCAGCAACCAAAAATACACATGCTCGCGTCTTACAACCGGTTCCTTTTGACGGATTGATTGATTCGTTTCATTGATGTCGTGCATGGTCAATCTTCGACCCCTTTCTTCACGAATGGCCTCTTCACCATTCTTCCCTATCATACCGATAATCCCAAACAGATTCCAAGTTAATTATTGTTAATCTTCAAATAAACTATCTAAATATATCTTCCACGTAGATTATAAAACTTTCCGAATGGGTCAAATGATTCAGCAATTCATTTCAAAAAAATATTCAAAAATAATAATTTTCAGAACAATCTTGTATTTCACCACGCTTTATCGTCATTCTAATCAAAAAAACCAATAAATTATTCGATTCATATACTATTTATTATAGAGAGAGACGAAAGCCACTATTTTAGATTTCCACTCCTTTTTAAATACCATATAATAACCATCGAAATGAATAATATGGTATTTAATTCCATGGGATTACTGAATCTGTTCAACAAAGAATATACCATCCAATACCATGTCATCGAACACGAAGAAATCGTCGAGACCGATCGCCTGATCATCCGGGCGAGTGACCACACGGCCGCCCGCAAAAAAGCGGACAACATGCTTCGTAAAGAGTACGGCCGGACACAATACAAAATCGAGTGGGTTCAACGCTTTTAACTGAACCAAAACATCCCCCGTCTTTTCAACTACTGTTGAGAGAACGGGGGATGTTTTGGTTAGCTCGTTCGTTGATAGTCCGTTTTGACGATCCGGTCCGCCTTCAGGAAAAGTCGGAGTCCCGTGTAAAGCAAAATCCCGACGAATGCCCCGCTCCCGTCAATCAAGACGTCACCGACGAGTGGCGTCCGTCCACCGGTCAAGAGTTGATGGAACTCATCGAGCACGCCGACGGTCATTGCTGTCGTAAAAGCAAAAAAGGCAGCGGGGACCGGGCGATAACGTCGCATCCGCAACAAGTGGACTAGACTGACACCGAGGACAAAAAACAGACCCGCATGCATCCCTTTACGGATGAAGAACTCGACGAATGCCGCCGGTCCGAGGGCTGCGACACTGATTGGGACTTCATAATGAAACGAGACGAACGAAAACGCAGCGACCCAGCCGAGCGGGACATGGTTCGTCAAAAATGGAATCAAGGATTGTTGTTCATACGTCATCGAGCTAAACCCAAACAACGCTAACAGGATGGCGCCTCCTGTGATATAGGCAATCGGTATCCGGCGCATGTAGCATCCCTCCTTCTACTATCGGAATAGCTTACCATGAAAAGCGATGCGCTACCTACGCCTAAAGGCGGAGACAAAAAAGCGCCCACCCGTTTCCAAGTGAGCGTCTTGCTTAAGATACAGATGTTTTCGGTTCACGCAACAGATGTTTGACTTCGCGGAACGTCACGAACGTTTTATTTTTAGCATCATATAGTTTATAACGAAGCGACTTCAGACTCGAGAATAAGCCGATCGTCGTTGCTTTTTGAAGGGGTGGTGTCGCCGTATGGGCTTTTTCTAGATGATAGTTCGGAACACGGGGACTTAAGTGATGGACGTGATGGAAGCCGATGTTTCCTGTCACCCACTGTAAGACTTTCGGCAACTCGTAGTACGAGCTTCCTTCGATCGCCGCTTTGACGTAGTCCCATTCGCTTTCATCCTCGAAATACGAATCTTCGAACGTATGCTGGACGTAGAATAACCAAATCCCGAGCACGCCCGCTGTGAACATCGTTGTTCCTTGAATGATCAAGAAGGCCTGCCAGCCGACGATATAAATCATGACGGCATACAACACAACGAGTGACGCATTGATGACGTGTGTGTTGATGCGTTCTTTTTTTCGTGCGTCCTTACGATTGAAGCGGCTGACGACGAGAATCAACAGCAATGGTCCGAGACCGAACATGACGAGCGGGTTCCGGTAGAGACGATACTTCAACCGTGTCCATTTCGATGCTTCGACATACTCTTCGATCGTCATGACCCAAATGTCACCGACGCCACGTTTGTCGAGATTTCCACTCGACGCATGGTGGATCGAATGCTCGCGTTTCCATTTTTCGTATGGGAACAACGTCAAGATTCCTGTAATCGTCCCGACGATCGCATTTGCTTTCTTGTTTTTGAAGAATGACCCGTGCGTACAGTCATGGAAGATGATGAATGTCCGGACGACGAACCCGGCTGCGATGATCGCAAGCGGAACCGCAAGCCAGACTGAGATTTTGAGTGCTTGGTAGGCGAGAAACCAAGCGACGAGCAACGGCAGGATCGTGTTGATCATCTGCCTGACACTCGCTTTAATGTCTGCCTTTTCAAACGGCGAGACATGTTTACGAAGCTGGGCGATTTTTTCTTTACTCATGTGTTGCTTCCTCCTCGAATTCGGTTACAGCGTTCACGACGCTAATGAGATGATGTGCTTGAATGAAACCAGGAAACGGCGTTCGTGACGGTGAATTCGTAACATCCACATGATACTCGACCCGACCGATATAGTTATACGCTTAAATATTTTTTATACCAGGTAATTATAGCACATGTTATAAAAAATAAAGCAGGAATTCTCGAATTGATAACGATACCAGCCAAAAGCCCACGACGCATCGTGAGCCTTTTGGCTGTCGTTACATTCTTTTCAGTGGCTTAACGGCTGGCCCTTCGAGCACATTTCCTTCGTAATCGAACCGTGAGCCATGACACGGACAATCCCATGACCGTTCCCCGTCATTCCATTTGACGTCGCAGCCGAGGTGCGTACAGGTCGTCTTGACGAGATGCAGTTCGCCTGACGCGTCCCGGTACCCGCCGACCGTTTTCCCGTCATGGCGGACGAGTCCACCTTCGTCGCGTGCTAACGCCTCCGCCTCTTTCTCGCCACGTGCGACTTTCCCTTTGACGAGTTCAAGCGCGACATCGGCATTGTTTTTGACGAACTGTTTCGCGTCCTGCTTGCTCAACTTCGACCGGTTCGGATCGAACAAGGACCGGTAGCGGTTTGATTTCCCGGTCAATAGATCGGCTAAGAGACGACCTGCCGCGATCCCGTTCGTCATCCCCCACTTGGCGAATCCTGTTGCGACGAACAGATTCGAATCGTCACTCGTCATTTGACCGACATAGGGGACTTTATCGAGCGAAATCAAATCTTGCGCCGACCAAAACTGTTCGATTGCTTCGACCCCGAACTCGGTTTCCGCGAACTGCGCCAACGTTTGGTAATTGGCTCTCGTATGCGTCTCGTGTCCCGACAAATGGTTTTCCCCACCGAAGAAACCGAGCGTTCGTCCATCGGCCGTCTTTGCATGCCGGAGGGAGCGACTCGGTTGATCGGCACTCATGAACATGCCGTCCGGGAACGTTGCATCGACGAAGCCGGAGACGATGTACGACCGGTGAACTTCGAGTTTTGAAAAATAGAGCCCTTTTAAATCATTGAACGGGAAATGCGAAGCGACGATGATTTTTTGCGCTTCGATTTTACGTCCGTTCTCAACGATGACGGTCGGCGTCCGTTTTGTCTCGACCGACATGGCCCGTGTCCGTTCGTATAGCTTACCACCGTTTGCGGTGAAGTAGCGGGCGAGTCCTTGTAAGTACTTGACGGGGTGGAACTGGGCTTGATGACGTAAGACGACTGCTTTTTCAACCGGATAGGGCAACTTCGCTTGCACTTCCACCGTCGCCTCTCCCCCGTCCATTCCGAGTCGGGCATAGGCTTCGATTTCTTTTTCGAGTTGACTGACCTTTTCTTTTGAGGACGCGACGTACAGGTACGCATCCTGCGTCTCAAGCTCGCAGTCGATGCCGAGTCGTTCGACCTGCTCACGTAAAAACCCAATCGCCTCTTCATTCGCTTGAAAATAGAGGCGCGCTTTCTCTTGACCGATCGTCTGAATCAATTGATCATAAATCAATCCGTGTTGCGATGAGACTTTTGCTGTCGTATATCCGGTCGTCCCGCTCGCGACTTGATCCGCTTCAAGCAGCGTCACGGCGTATCCGGAATCAATCAACTGGACCGCTGCGACGAGTCCTGCGATGCCGGCACCGATGATGACGATGTCTGTCGTACTGTCTGTTTCTAGTTTCGGATACGTTTCATGTTCAATCGAAGTGCGCCAGTATGATGTTGGAAATCCGTCAAGTCGCTTCATTTTTCCCGCCTCCGTAAGTGTTGGTTTCTTTTCATATAACTAACATTTACTTTTACCCTCCCCTCACAAAATCATTCACAATCTGTATTTTCCAAAGAAAATGAACTATTTAGAACAGTGCTATCTTCTTTCGCGTTATATACGATTATTTGTTTTCACTCGCCGATTTCATATTATATCTTCTTGATAAATAATTATTTTTAAAAACAAAATTTGTAATCTATTTTTAAATTTTGGTTAATGGAGCATATTTATATAGAAAAATAAGTAAATTACGATTATGATGATTAAAGTAAAAAAATATAAATATAGTTTTTAAGCATAAGGAAAGGCGAGACACGGATTGTCTATGAAAGTGCAGTCCCATTAGAAATCCGGCAAAAAGTCCGAACATATAAGACCGACGTCACGATGGAAGCATGTCAAATCGAGATGTTAAATCTTTAAGATCCAACCTATTTGAGACCTACTGGGTTCAAGTAGGTTTTCTAGTCCAAGGAGGAATTACTTTATGGCATTTATTAAACAAGCCTTTCGTATTACCGGTCAAATTACCGGAACGGTCATTGGAACTCCCGTCAAACTGATCGGCAAACAAATCGGGAGTGAATTCATCGAAGATATCGGAAAAACCGTTAAATCAGCTTCTGTTAACACAGGTACTCTTCTAGGCGGCGCTGCGGAAGGGACCTGGAATACCGTGTCTGGTTTAGCTAAAAAAGACGACGATCAACTCCAAGAGGGGCTAGGAGAACTAAAACGAACGGGATCACAAGGGGCTCGCGGCATCTCTCAAGCTGTCACTTCTACAGTACAAAATAGTCGTGATGTGATTGGCGGGATTCGTGACGAAGATAAGGAACGTATCGTCCGTGGTGCAAAGGGACTCGGTAAAACGGTTGCAGTAGCGACACTTACTGTCGGCGTACTGGATTTAGTCGACATCATCGATCCTCTGGACGCGGAAGCTGCGTCTCCCGACACGGTACCTGACGAAACAGCGCACTACATCGAAACACGCAATGATGAGTTACTCGACAGCTCACATCCTGTGACAGGCGTCGAGTTCCACGAACAGTCGATTGAATTACCTTCCGGCGAACATTTGATAGGTGTGTTCCCTTCATTCGATGCTGTCTCTGAAGTCCAATTGAACGAAGGCATGTACCTAGAGTCAGACTATGTTCAGTTTTCGTATGCAAATGCGGAGCTCGCACATCAAATTGATGCTCAAACAGGACTTGAAAATCAATTCACCGATGCCCAAATTGAACAAATCTACTTAAATCAGACACCGGACGGATATACATGGCATCACAGCGAAACGCCAGGCAGTCTACAACTTGTTGAAGAAGAAGCACATGCTCATACGGGTCATACAGGTGGTCGTGAACTGTGGGGCGGCGGAGAAACGTTCCGATAATATATTTTCATATCAACAAAGAACGGTCAGCGCCTATGATGTAATGGCTCAGACCGTTCTTTAGTTTTATCTTATGGACCTCAACGACCTTTTCTATCAAACGCAACTTGAAGGGGTGAACGAGTCGTCCTACTCACCCATCGGCATATACGTCACGGTACAAACCTTTCCGTCGTCTTCCGTGTCGACGAACAGATTAATCAGGATGGCGACGCGCTCATTCTCCATGAACGCGACCGGTTCACGGATATTTTTTCGGTAAAAACCAATCCCGTCCCCGTATTCATCAATCCGGTCGATGTTCATGATCGTTCCACCAACGATAACGGTATCGATTTTCCGATTGAACTTGAGCGTAGGGCATCCCGGCAGCAATTCATCATTGATCACGACCATCGGGATTGGCACGCGGCGTCCGTCCGTATCAAGCAGCCGTTCGAGCAGTGGTCGCTCGTAATCCGTCCATTCCTCGGCATGCTCACGGTCGACCGAAATCGTTTGGTCTCCTTTGGTGTACTGGACGACGACGTGGTCGAAAAACATGTAGCTATACTCAACCGAACGCGCATGGTGAACGAGCGCCGATTTTCCGACTGCCCCAATATGGATGCCATGTTCACTCAACCACTGAAGAAGAGATTCTTTTTCGTATGACATTTTGTCGAAGATCAGGCTCACCAATTGCAGTTCATCGTCTTGCAGGAAACATTGAATCGACACTTCTTCTACCGGGAACGTATGAAGCCGCTCCCCGACGTAGACTGTTTCGTAATCCGGTACGATACAAAATTCAAAGAAATGCTCTTCTTCCCGTAGTCGTTTTTCCAGTTGCCGCTTCTCGAATGCGTCCACCTTCACCACTCCCTCGTTTAAACGACGTCTGACTGTCTAATCCTTTTCCCTATTTCTCTTTTAAAGTCCTGTTTTCACAAGGGTTATTCTGTAAATTTCTCGATTGACTTTTGGGTGGTTCAACGAATTGTATTACGAAGTACAAAGCTTAGAAGCAAACACAAAAACATAATGACCTCGTGTAGAATAAACTCAACACTCACTTGAATTAATGATAGATCAAAAAAATGCCTCAATTAAAAACCTGTATACGCGATTTTCTCGAAAGGGTCTCGTATTTATAAGACAAGCCCTTATTTCACCTCTGAAATAAGGGGTTGTCTACAAAAGCTCAAAGGTCCCAATACAGTTGAACAAGGACCTGTTTTATTCGTATCACCAGTAAATCTATACATTATGGATTTTATATATACTATATTTATTTTTTTAAAAATGACGAAGCCCAAATGCTCTTACATATCCGTTGTAATCGTAGTCTGCCCAAAATGTCGTTTTACCCGTAGGCTTGTATTCGATTGTACCTGCCAGTTCATAACTCATTGTGACTTTCCGATTTATAGCGTACACCATATCGTACCATTCATTTTTTGAAGTCTTTCGATGTACTTTCGGTTTCCCAAGTGCATCAATGAATTCCGTCCACTTAATTTTTCGTTGGTCAAACGAAGGGATAGTCATGATATCGCCTACATGATTTGGATATTTTTCGTCATAACCAATCGTTCCGTATATAAAATCATCTTTAACTTTCCCGAATACACAGCATCCCGTACTGTCGATTCCATACACGGCATCCTTCCCATTAATTTTCATTCGGTCATATAACTTCGCTTCCGCCTTATACATCGTGCCTTTTTTCGCAGCAGTATAATGCTCTTTCAAATAGGTTGCATTGCTTTTTTTAAAGACACTAACCGTAATAGATTTTGTTTTACTTTTATTTTTTGCACGATCTACAGCATACAGTGATAATTTTGTTCCATTCGATTGGGCTTTAAAGATAAGTTTATACATACCTTTAGCATTTGCTGTTGTACTGGCAAGTTTTGTTTTGCCTTTATAGAGATACACGACTGCCCTAGGTTCCGTTTTCCCATTCAAGCTTGTCGTCTTCGTCGTTATAGCCCCTACTTTCGGAACAGGTGGAGCTGTTTTATCTGCTACTTTTAGTTGGACCGACTGACTCTTATTTTTAGCAGCATCTAGTGCATAAATAGTCAATGTGGTTCCCGCTTTTTGTGCTGCAAGTTTCACTGAAAATTTTCCTGCTTTGCTTGTTGCTTGGCCGATTTTCTTGTTTTTATTCATAATGATGACCGTACTCTTATTTTCCGCTGAACCAGTCAACGTTGTCATCGCATCGGAAAATGGGGCAACTTTTGGTACAGAAGGAGGTGTCGCATCCTTAACGACTGCTTGGTACGACTTACTTTTATTACCTGACGGATCTGTAATGATGATGGACAGAACTGTTCCTGCCTTTTGTTTCTCAATCGTGAAATAATAAGCATCTTGGTCCCGCGAAGCGCTCGTTTTAGTAAAAGCAATACGCTTGCCTTCTTTAAATACTTCAATCAATGAGTTTCCACCTTCAGCAATCACATAAAACATTCGTTGCTTGTCGTCAATCGGACTGATTGAACTGATAATAGGCGCCGTAACATCTTTCAGTGTAATGGTCACTTGATGTTGCGTCCCATTTTCATCCGTCGAAATAGCGGAGATTTTATTTCCTTCTGGTCGTTTAAATGGAATTTTAAACGTACCATCGCTTTTTACTTTCCCTTCACCTAAAAATCGATCTTCGTTCTCAAAATCAGAGATGGAGATAGTCGCTCCGACTTCTGATTGTCCTGTTAATATCAAAACATTATCCGGTATTTCGAGCGGAACAATAAACTTCGGTGGTGTATCGTCCCAGACCTGCACTTGATGCCGGTCGTGTATGTAACCATCGATTTCGGCAACAATCGTCAGCACAGTATTAACGGGTTGACGCTCAAACTCGATTTTGAATTTGCCGGTTTGACCGATAATTGTTTGACCAATCGACTCACCATGTTTATTCACTGTGATTTTCATACCCGGTACACCAAATCCAACCATCGTTTCTTCATTCTCTATTTTTTCATCAACAGAATACGTGTAATATTCTTCTTCGACCACCTCAGACTTATTGCCCGATTCATCCATTGCGAAGAAGCGAAGATTCACTCTACCGTTTAATCCGATAGGTTTGGAATAAATATTACTTTTTATCGTAGGTACGGTCCCATCCGTTGTGTAATAAACTTTAGCATTGTTCGTTGCTCTTAATTCGACTTCTTCCCCAGCGTATTCAATACCACTTCCACGTGATGCATAGACTTCTGGTAATATTTCCTCGTTTTCCAAGACTCTATTCTCTAGAAGAGATACTTGATTTGCCGAGGGTAAAATTACATCATTCATAGATGCACTTACTGAAGTAGATGAAACGACTAATCCATAAATCATCGGAAGGATTAATAATAAATAACGTTCTCGCATAGTGATTCCTCTTTTCTTTTTAGATAGATATAGACTTTCTGGGCTTGAACGATGAGTAAGACTTTTTAACTCATACATTCTAAATTTCCGAACCTATATTTAATTATAAATATTTTCCATTAATGTGATTTAATGATTTTGGTGCTTTTAGCAAATGGTTTTTTAAAAAACTAGTTACATTCCCCTTTCCATTCTTTGTTCATGTATAACAGCATGCATTATCCGTTTGTTTTTTTCCGAACACCCCCGAGGATAAGTAGAGTTATCCTGAGGTGACTCGCGACAAGACTAGGCTTTTCCTCGGTTAATCGTCGATATTTAGTTGGAAAACGAGACGAACGGCTTTTGAAAGCTCAGAAAACCGTTGGCATGATTCAAAAAAGACGGTTTGAAAAGAGAGGATAACTCTACTTATACTAAAACTACCGCGGAATACCCTTCGATATGCATATCCGAAAGACTGGATTCTCTCCATGAATGAAGCCTTACACCACTGGCTCCCTCTGATCAATTCACTCCTGCACCGCCTCTCGATCCATCCGAACGAACACGATGAATGCCGGCAAGCAGCATTGCTCCGTCTCTGGACATCCATCGAATCTGGTAAGGAATTATCCATCACGTTCGTCCGCATTCGAGCGCGCGGCGCGATGCTCGACTATCTCGCCAAACGGACTCGCACGCTGACGACCGAAGTCGCTGTCGAAACCTTGCCGGAACTGCCCCGTCAACAAACTGTTTCCTTCCCTTACTTGCTGAACGAACTCGAACACGCCCTCTCCCCGAAAGAATTCACCTTCCTTCAGGCAATGATCGCTGGTACAGAAGGAACACTCGGCTACTCCGACGCCCGTCTGCGCTCCCTCAAGTCAGACTTGAAGCGGAAAGTCGAAGGCATCCTCCTATGATGACGTTCTACCTCGACCGCTTACTCGCCTTGATTGAGGCTTCCCCCACCTACAGCCGTCTGACGAAAAAAGCCTATCGCTCGGACGTTCGCCACCTCTGTCGCCATGCGACGGCCCTCGATCTTCCATCACTCCGAAGATACATCACACTGCTCCACACGACCTATGCCCCGACAACCGTCGCCCGGCGGATCCATGCTTTAGCGACCTTGTTCGATGCCCTCGTCGCGGAGCGGTCACTTGCGAAAAATCCCCTCAAGCAGATTAAGAAACCGGCTCGTCCGAGTCCGAAACTGCGGACGGCCTTCAGCTATCCGGATGCCCGTCGTGTCATCGACACGTTGACCGATGAAGCGACGTATGCGTTTTACTTTTTACTACTCCATACGGGACTCCGGTTCAGTGAAGCCCACCAATTGACGTGTGCCGATCTCGATTTTACGGAGCGCCAACTGTTCGTCAGCCACGGTAAAGGCGACAAATCCCGTTTCGTCCCGTTGAACGACGAATTGACGGACGTCCTGTTGCGGTACATCGAGACGGAACGACCGGACGGGGAATATTTATTCCTGACCGATCAAGGGCGACGGTTACGTCCCGACACGACACGGAAACAATTGCGGCAGGCGAGCGAAGTCTTACTCGGCCGGATGTTACGTCCGCACGACCTCCGGGTGACGTTCGCGACGACCCTTTACCGGGAACACCAGACCGACTTACTGACGGTCATGCGGTTGCTTGGTCACAGTGACGCGAAGACGACGCAACAGTACATCTTGCCGTCGGCTGAAGTCGCCCGTTCGTCGATCAACCGTCTTACGCCGACAAGGCATCGACGACTCGTCTGAGTCTTGTCTCCTCACTCAAGATATAGCCTTCCGTCGTCTCCGACCGGGCATGTCCGAGCAGGCGTTGAATCTCGAGTAACTTACAGCCCGCCGTCTGGTACAGGTAGGTCGCGTAGCCGACACGTAAATCATGCGGACGGAGCATCCGTCCCGACTGGTCAAGTGATTGGTTGCGTAACGCGTCCCGCGCTCCTTGTTCATGGATCGCCTTGCCGCGGACAGAACGAAAGACATGCCCCGTCATACGTTCCCCGATGAACGTTTTTAACTTTGCGACTAAACGGTGCCCGAGCGGTACGGTCCGCAAGCGTCGTCCTTTTCCGTGCCGGACGAGTAACGTCGCTGTCGCAAACTGAATGTCCTCGATCGACAACAAACGGGCCTCCATGAAGCGGAGGCCCGTTTGGCTGATGAGTTCGAAAAAGAGACGGTACGTCGGATGCTTGATTTGCCGGATGACATCGATTGCTTCGAGTAACGGATAACCGTCCCGTTGCCGGACGTGTTGATGGACGATCGGTCGGACTTGTTTCATTGGATTGACCTTAAGTCGTTTCACCCGGACAAGTTCATTTCCGAGTGCCATCAACGCATGATACCGCCGCAGTGCCGTCGCCGGTTTATACTGTCCGAGGACGTGATCAAAATACGTTTGGAGGGACTTGACCGACCACTCGACACATGCCTTCTCCAACTGGCGTAAATCACTGCGATAAGCTTTAATCGTCAGCGCCGAATACGTCGCGTGTGTGCTAAGGTACTGCTCGAGATAGTCGAAGTGGGTCATGGTTGGTCCTCCTCATAATTAGTCTAGTAAAAGGATTCCCTTTCCAAGAGCTTTCAAGCATGGAACAGACAATCATTTCATGCTATGATTATCCCCATAAATGTAACAAAAATAAATGTAACAAAAAGGAGAATCTTTATGGAAATCTTAGTAACAGGAGGCGCCGGTTATATCGGTAGCCACACGTGTCTCGAACTGCTCCAAGCAGGATATGACGTCGTCGTCATCGACAACTTGAGCAACAGTCAAAAAATCGCCCTCGACCGAATCGAGCAGCTCGCCGGAAAACCGGTCACGTTTTATGAAAACGACGTGATGGACATGAACGCACTCGAACAGATTTTTACGGAGCATGACATCGAAGCCGTCATCCATTTCGCTGGTTTGAAAGCCGTCGGTGAGTCCGTCGCCTTACCGCTGTCCTACTATAAGAACAATCTCGTCAGTTCACTCGTCTTGTTCGAAGTCATGGCGCGACACAACGTCAAAAAACTCGTCTTCAGTTCATCTGCGACCGTCTATGGTGTGCCGGAAACGACACCAATCGACGAGTCGGCGCCACGCTCGACGACAAATCCGTACGGCGCGACGAAGCTGATGATTGAACAGATGCTTGAAGACGTCGCGGCGTCCGATCCAGACTGGGAGATTTCCTTGTTACGGTACTTCAATCCGATTGGTGCCAACATCAGTGGATTGATCGGGGAAGACCCGAACGGCATCCCGAACAACTTGATGCCGTACGTCACGCAAGTCGCAGCCGGACGTTTGGATGAACTCAGTGTCTACGGACAGGATTACGAGACGCCGGACGGGACAGGGATTCGGGATTATATCCACGTCGTCGATCTTGCAAAAGGACACCTCAAAGCACTCGAGTATAAGCACCAAGGCATTGAAGCCTTTAACCTCGGGACAGGGACCGGCTCAAGCGTCCTCGACTTAGTGACGACGTTCGAGTCAGCGACCGGCATCGACGTCAAACGCAAGTTCGTCGACCGTCGCCCGGGTGACGTCGCCGCCTGTTATGCGGATGCGTCAAAAGCCGAACGCCTCCTCGGCTGGACAGCTGAAAAAACGTTGTATGACATGTGCCAGGACGCTTGGCGCTGGCAGTCACAAAACCCGGAAGGCTATCCGCGTGAAATGAACCGCCGTTGATGACCGTCCACAAAAAAAGCCTGAACCGAAGTAGCATCTCGCTACTTCGGTTCAGGCTTTTTATATTAGGCCGAGCGCCGGTTCAACCGTTCCCCGAAGCGGGTGAAGCGGGTTGACCGCTGGCGCGGCTCATAGCGGCAAAACGTATGGTAATCGATCTCATTGACGTACTGAATCAAGCGAATCAAGGCGTAGGCGAACGTCACCGTCGACCCTAACGCGAAGCTCAGACCGTATCCGTCATATCCGAACGGTGCTAACGCAACCGCGAAGACGCCGTTGATGGCGAAGAACAGCAGTGACGTGATGCACGCCCCGCGCTGATCTTCGAAATAGAGCAACAGTAGCGTCAGGACGAGGACCATCGCGTTCGAGAAGGCACCGATCGTCGTCATCTGGAAGATGCTGATCGTCTCCTTCGACAAGGCGAGACTACTGAGCAAGGTCGAGGCAAAAATCAGCATGAACAGCGTGAACAGTCCCTGGTTGCGGACGAGCCGCTGGAGCTCTTGCCGTAAAATCAGCAACATTGCCGCCTTCGCCTTGTTGATTTGCTGGAGCGTCCCGCCCTCATTGACGTAACCGTAAAAGACACGGTAGCGCTCATAAAAACGGGTCTCGACGGAGATGACGAAAATCGTCATCGTCGGGATGACCGTCAAGTACGACAGGAAGATCGCCGTATCGTAGACGGGGTGATACCGGAACGTCCCGAGATGGACGGCTCCGCCTTCCGAGAACCAAATCACCCAGTTGCTGACCCAGACGCCGATGTTGTAGAGGAAGCTCGTCCAAAACAAGGCCGGATGCCGGTCGAAGTAACTGAGGTAACTAAACGGATCTTTCGTCTCGCGGTTCGGGAATGTCAACAACATCGCTGTGAACAGACCGAACAACGTCACGAGCATCCCGAGCGTAAAGCCTGCCGTCAACGCCATGCTCGTCGCGAACGGTGCCGTCAAGTACGGCATCAGGAAGCGGTCGATCAAGAGGACGGAGATGATCGATACTGCCGCTCCCCCTAAAAAGCTATAGGCGACGGCTTGATAAAACTTCGCCGCACTCAAGAATAAGAACTGCACCCAAATCAAGTTGATCGTCAAAAAGAGAATCAAAATCAACAAGTTCGACAGGAACGGCAACTCGGAGAACGTCAGGAAAATCACGTAGAAGACGGCGGCGATCGCAATCGTCATCTTCGTCATCCCGATGAACGTCGGGAAGATTTCCTTGTAGCGCTTCTCATAAAAACAATCGGCGAGATACCGCGTGACGACGAGCTGCTGAATCCCGAGGATGACTTGTGAAAAGATGAAGCAGTAAGAAATCGTCAAGTTGAACGTCGTCCGTTCCTCGAACGAAGCGATCGACAAGTACGTCGTCAACCACTGCGTCAAGGCGATCGTGACGATGACGATCAACCAGGGGCCGGACGTGACGAGCCCTGCGAAGGCATACGCCTTCAGACGTGCTGAAAAATAATCTTCCTGGAACAGCTTTTGGAGCTTAAACCCGATGCCCGCCATATGCCAGCCCCCTTTCTTCATAAAGTGCTACGTACTCGGCGATGAACTGATGTGTTTGATAGTATTTCAAAGCCCGTTTCTTGCCGTTCTCCCCGAGTTTTTTCGCATCCGCGCGATGCGTAGCGAACCAGGCACAGCGCTCGGCGATCCGTCCGGGATTGACCGGCGGGACGACGAACCCGGCTGGTCCGTAAGGGTCGTCTTCGCGTCCGTTAATCAATTCCGAGCAAGCCCCGACATCGGTCACGATCCACGGGACACCGGCTGCCATGCCTTCGAGTACGGCGAGCGGTTGTCCTTCCGAGATGCTCGTCAACAAGCAGACGTCAAACGTCGGCAAGTAGGCGGCGATGTCGACCTTGCCGGCGAGCGTCACGTACGGATCAAGTTCGAACTGTTCAATCAACTGTTGGCACTCGGTCGCATATTCCTCGTCCTCGTCGAGCGGTCCCATGATCGTCAGCTCGAACGCGACGTCCATCTCTTGCAGGACCTTCGCCGCATGAATCATCGTCTTGATGTCTTTGATCGGGACGACGCGGACGATGGCACCAATCTTCAGGATCGGTCCTTTTTCGACGACTGGTAAACTCGACAGGCGGACGGCATCGATACCGTTCGGGATGATCCGCAGCTTCGCCGGCGGTGCCCCGAGTTCCTGTTGCAGTTCACCGTTGCGGTCGAACAGCGTGATGACGTCATTTGCTTCCTGATAGGCTTCCGCCGACAAGTGGTGGAAGAAGCGAATCCAGTGCGCCCGGTATTCGACCGGGATCCACGTCGCTTGCAACAGCTCCTCTTCCCGCTCCCGCGAGTAGATGCCGTGTTCCGTCAAGATGTATGGCACGCCTTGGCGTTGTTTGATCGCACTCGCGACGAGTCCGGCGTACCCGGTCGACGCCGAGTGAATCAAGTCGACTTGCGGTAACTCCGCCTGCAATAACTCGAGGACCGGCGTATACATGCTCCGCCACATCCAGAGGTAGTCGATGAAGGAACCGGATTGTTTTTCCGTCTCGTAACTCGTCTTGACGAGCTCGAAGAAGAGACGGCTCGCGAAGAAGTGCTCCGACGTCCCGACTGCTTGTTCGAAGATCGGGAAGACCGGTGCTTCGACGTGTTGGAACGTCATCCATTGTTGAATCAACCGCCCTTGTTCTGCCGACAGGACGTGTTTCGGTTTCGGACGGTCGTATTTGAGATCGAGTGAGAGGTTCGTCACGCCCGTCACGTTGTCCGGTAAGTTGTATTTATAATCCGCTTCCGTCAGTTGCGTCGGTGTGATGGCGATGATTTCAAACTGATGCATCGGCATCTGCTGGATCACCATGTGGACCCAGCTCGCGACACCGCCGCTGACGTAGGGATAGCTCCCTTCGACGACTAGACCAATCTTCATTCTGTCCCCTCCTCAATCGGTAGCGTGACCGTTGCTTTCGTCAACGTGACTTGATACAACGTCTCGCCTGCAAGCGCGCGGACCGTTCCGAAATCGAACGTCCCCGTCTTGAGGTGGTGCCCTGGAGCGATACGGACGAGCATGACCGATGGATTCAACATGTTCGTTCCGTTGATTTCGATCGTCTTGTCCGTGTAGGTGACTTGGATGTCCGACCGCTGGTACTGGACGTATTTTTCATACGCTTCGTACTGGGTCAGGCTCTCGAGGTATGGATACATCGTCTTGACGTCACGGAACATCGCTTCGATCGTCTTCTCCATTTCTGCCCAGCCCTTTCCTTTCGACCGGTCTTCATCGAGCACGTCATCCGGGTGGATGAAGTGACTGAACATCCCGAAGTTCGCGACGGCGTCCGCCATGACGAACGTATCTTCTGCCGTCTCGTTATAGCCGCTTGAAATCCGTGGGAAGTTGTAGAGATTTTGATGGACCGGGTCCGGACCGAACTCTTGGATGTAGCTGCCCATCGAGGGATCTCCTGAGTAGAGTGAGGCGACGATCAACTTGTCTTTAAAGACATCATTGAGTGCCGTCAAACCCGTCTCGTTGATGATGTTCGATGGTGGAACATAACTTTGAATCGACTCGTTCGGGAAGTAATAATCGTGCGTCCCGACGACTTTCTTTAACGCACTTTCCATCTCGTCCTGACTCTTCCACGGGATATAACCGAGGTTCGGATCAAGCGTTTCGCTGGCGACGACGAGTGGTTGATGATTGAAGCCGTGCAGTCCGATTTCGCCGCCCATCTTCAGCAGACCCCGCCCATAGTTGAGCATCGGGGTGCGGATTTTTTCCGACAAGTCTTCTGTCGTTTCTTCCGTCGTATTCTTATAGCTGCCGATGATGAACCCAGTATAGGTGACATCTTGTTCGTCGGCGATTCGTTTCATGTCACGCCACCAGATTTCTTTGAAGAACTCCTTGATCGTCCGGTTATAAGTCTTCTCGATTGCGGCGTTCGTATTCCCGGGGACCGGTGACGGGAAGTCATCGAGATGCGTCACTTTGATCGCCGCCTGTTGACTGACGAACGACGGGAACATCAATGCTAAGGTCTGGAGCATCAGTCCGCGTGAGTTTTTCTCGGCAAGCGACGTCGTGTTCCAGAACAGGACTATTCCCTTGCCGTACGATGAAGTCCAAAGAATCGGTTCACCGGACGCCGTGATTTTGACGTCAGCCTTTGGTAGCAGCTCGACGTCGGCGATACTGTGGGCGAACAAGTTCGACGAGTCAGGCAGATCGACGAAACCGGGGAAGATTTCTTCTTTGAAGGTCAACCCGTTGATGCCGTCTTTGAAATCACCGAACTGTTTCACCCCGACGAGCTCCGCCCAGTCCTGATTGATGAAGCGTCCTGCAATGTAGAGCCGTCCGCCGTCTTTGACGAATTGACGAATCGTCTCGTACGGCCAGTCCTGCGAATGTTCGCCGGACAGGACGAGCACGGTTCGCTCAGACGGCTTCAGTTGTTCGATTTCTTTAATTGAGATTTTCGAGTACGGAACTTTCGCGTATTTCAAGGCGTACTTGAAGTTCGTCAAGACACTTTCTGAGAGCTCACCTTTATCTTGATGGATATAAACTTCTAACGGTTGTCCGTCCATCTGTCCCTCCTTGCCCGACATCGTCTGAAACGTCTTTTGTTGCGTCTCCTCGGTCGGAATCAAGCGATGCCCATAATCAAGACGTAACAACTGGACGACACCGATCGTGACGAGCAGAATCGCGAAGACGGCGACGACGTAGGTCGTGATCGATTTTTTCATAGTTCCACTCCTTCCAGCCGGTCCAAAATGTAGCGTTTGTCGTCCGGAATGTTGACCGGTGCGACGTGTCTTTTCAGTTGTGTCACGAGCGGGGCCAGCTTCGTCCAGTCCCCTCTTGTGAAGTGGTATTCGATTGCCAGCAGGTAGCCGTCCGCTTGCTCCGGGTAATGCATGATCAAGCGTTCGTAGTAGCCGAGTCCGTCCGCGACGTCGCCTTTTGCGAGTGCGAGCTTGCCGCACGCCTTCAAGCACGTCGCGTCCGTCGGATACTGAATCCGCATGTCTTGTAAATACGATCCGAACCGATCAAAGATCCGTTTTTGCATGCTCTCGTCGAGCAGCCCACTGTCGATGAAGGCTTCGAAGGCGTCAATCAATTGATAGTACGTCGTGACATGACCTGGATTAAGTTGTTCCTCGCGACTTTTAATCGTCGCTTCGTAGCGGTCATACAACGTATTGCGGACCGTCGCCGCGTAGTGGACCGTCTCCGAGTCGGCATGGTCGAGCCCGAACTGGAGATACTTCCCGGAGTCGGCAATCGATGTCGTCGTCAAGCGGACGATCGATTGTTTCCGCTCCTTCGCGTCCAGCTCCATCGCTTCGCCCATCGGCACTAAGTCGATGTTGTCGGCCGCCTGTTGTTGCAGCCCTTCGAGATTGACGACGTCGAACTCGATGTAGTCATCGTAGTCGAGCAACGTCTTGTCTGACGCGTAGCGTCTCGCGATCAGCCAACTGACGAGACCGAATAATTCACCGAGCAGCGGGACGAAATAACAAATCAGCGCGATCCATTTGACGAGACCGCGTTGTGCCGGATCCATCCGTAGCGTGATCAGTTTCGTGACGAGAAAGACGATGACGGCATGAATCAGGAAAAATAACAGGACGAAGAAGATCATCCAAGATTCCCTCCTTTTCGTGCGAACAGCTCTTCAATCCGTCGCTTAAATCCTTCAGCGTTCTCTTGCGGTGTTCCCGGTAAGAGGAAGTGGAGCACTTGACTTGCGTCGTCATAGCCGATGATGTCGATTTCCCGCATCGACTGGCGTAGGATTAATTCCATTTCAATCAACGACAGCCGGACCTGTTCGACCGGCAAGGCGACCGTGCTGTACGGCTGATCGTACTGTTCAGCCCGGTGTTGTTGGAGTGCAACCTTTTTATTGAATGGCTCGATTTGATAAATCTGTGTTCCTTCAATCAAATCACCACGCGACGCATTCCATTCCATCGTCAACGCTTTTTCGATTCGTGTCCCGGTCCAGTCGAGAATCAACTGCATGATGTTCATCTCGTAACTCGTCAGGCGGTTGAAGTCGATCGCCTGGATGACGACGACCTCTTGAATCTTCCCGTCGTAGCGGATCGGTGCGATCAGTAACGGGACGTCCGTCTCGTCCATCGTCCGGATCGAGATCGCGTTCGTCTTGAACATCCGTTGATAGATGCCGGTCGACGGATCGATGAATAACGTTTGCGGTAAGACATCTTTCTCACCGAACCGGACGTGGAGTCGTAACGTCCGTTTGGATGCATCGACGTGATAGATGGCAAGATTTTCTGCCTTGAACGAACGTTTCAAGACAGCGACGAGACGGTCACGGACGATGTCGGCCGCCGTTTGATCAAGCTCGAGTCCGACTTGGTAGATTTTCGTTAACGTATGATCCGAGTCGAGGACTTTCTTTTGCATCGTCGATTGTGAGATGCGGAGTTTTTCGACCGTCTCGAGCAAGTGGTTATTTTCTTCGACGGCTTCTTCGTGGCGGAGCCGTAAAGACAAGTACCGTTCCTGGAACGAAGTACTGAAAATCCCGCAGACCATCGCGACGAGGAAGTGGAAGATGATCCAGCTCAGTTCCGTCCGGTCGTAGAGGAATAAAAGAATGTCCGATCCTTCGACCGACAGGAAAAACAGGTGGTACAGCATCGTCATCGTGAAACTGACGAATGCCCCGAGCAGCCCGTAGCGGAGGGCGAACAATAAAATATAAAAGATTAATGGATCAATCGCCCAATTCGAGACCGAAAGGCTAAACATATAGTCAAAGAAACCGATAAGTAAAATACTAGCTAGCATTTCTATCCATTTGACTGTATTTCTATGCTGTGTGTAAATCATGGCACACTCTCCTTAAAATAGTTATTTACATTTTTGTTAGCAATGGTAAGATTTAGTCAAACAGACAATTACAACTAAATATCGAGAAGGGCAAACTTACTGAAAAGTAAGGGCGCAAAGACATGGGTCGTCGATCTTCGGATACCGATCGCCAGTCTGCAATGCCGCAGCCGCTCTCTGATAAAAAATCAGGAGGCTACTAACCATGGGTATTATCTCACTCAAACGCGTGACGTCTTTTTTGTGCATTCTTTTTTTAGGAGTGTTACTAATGACACCAATCACGGGCAAAGCTCAGTCAACGAATCCACTCGATTCCGTCAGCTCGTATAAGGTCTACTACGATGCACCGACGAAATCGAAAATCAAGAAGATGCAAAAGTACGATGTCATGATCATCGAGCCGGTCTTCTACTCGGCGCAACAAATCAAAGAGATTCAAAAGTACGGTACGAAAGTCTACGGTTACATCAACACGATGGAAGCCGACAACTGGAACACGGACTTGATGGCACAATTAAAGGAATCGGATTTCTTTCACCGCGACGGACAACGTGTCCACTACGCAGAATGGGATTCGTACTTAATCGACATCAACTCGAAGCATTACCAAGCGGTCCTCATGCAAGAAGTCGAAAAGCAGGTCGTCAATAAAGGACTCGACGGTGTCTTCTTGGATACAGTCGGCGACATCGACAACGAACATGCCGACCAACCAAAGATTCTTGAGCAGCAGCAAGTCGCGATGACGAACTTCCTGAAGAGCGTCAAGACGAAACATGCGGATCTCTCATTGATTCAAAACTGGGGCTTCGGGACATTAAAATACCATACGTACCCGTACATCGATGGCATCATGTGGGAAAGCTTCAACTACTCGACGGTCGCAAAAGACCAATGGTCAAAAGACCGGATGGCAGATCTTCAGGAGTTGAACGAAGAAGAAGACATCAAGACATTAACGATTTCTTCTAAGCAAGGTGCGAAAAGTGCGAAGTACGCGAAAAAGAATGGCTTCATTCACTTAAAATCAAACAAGACACTCAATTACAATAAATTCTAATCCACTTGAATATAATCTCATAACCGATTACTCAATTCCAATTCTGAGTGCTCCTGCATGAGACAATTATACAGGATGCACCAACCAAAACGTGTCACTTTTCAGAGGCAGGTCAACGAATTGAAACAGCGAACGCAAAAAGAGGCCCAGGCGATGCTTATCGCTTGGACCTCTTTTGATGCTTGTAAACCTTCACTTTTGTTCTCTTTAGTCACGACTATACAAATCTCGTGTATAGACTTTATCTTCAACATCACTCAACTCAGGATGCATCCGGTTCGAAAGAATCACGTCTGATTCCTGTTTAAACGCTTCAAGATCGCGGATGACGCGTGAATTGTAGAATGTATCTTCCGTCAAGACGGGTTCGAAGACCGTTACTTCAATCCCCTTCGCCTTGATGCGTTTCATGATCCCTTGAATCGATGAGGCGCGGAAGTTATCTGAGTCTGTCTTCATCGTCAGACGATAGACGCCGACGACTTTCGGATTTTGCTTGATGATCGTATCGGCAATGTAGTCTTTCCGGGTCCGGTTCGCTTCAACGATCGCTCCGATGATATTATTGGGTACTTCGTCGTAGTTCGCAAGGAGTTGCTTTGTATCTTTCGGTAAACAGTAACCGCCGTAGCCAAATGATGGATTATTGTAATGATTACCGATACGGCTATCGAGCCCAACACCTTCAATGATTTGTTTCGTGTCTAAGCTACGCACTTCTGCATATGTATCCAGTTCATTGAAGAAGGCAACCCGCATCGCGAGATACGTATTCGAGAACAACTTGATCGCTTCTGCTTCTGTTGAATCTGTCAAAAGAATCGGCACATCTTTATTGATCGCTCCTTCAAGTAGCAGATCCGCGAACTGTTGCGCGCGCTCTGACTGCTCTCCTACAACGATTCGTGACGGATAGAGGTTGTCATGTAACGCTTGTCCTTCACGCAAGAACTCCGGTGAGAAGACGATGTTCGGCGTATCGAACTTCTCTTTTAATTCTTGTGTATAGCCGACTGGCACCGTCGATTTGATAACCATCGTCGCATCCGGATTGATCGCAAGGACTGTCGCGATGACACTTTCGACTGTCCGTGTATTAAAATAGTTGCGTGTTGGATCGTAATCTGTCGGTGTTGCGATGATAACGAACTCAGCATCTTTGTACGCTTCATAATTATCTGTCGTCGCATGTAAGTTCAATTCTTTATTTTGTAAGAAATTTTCGATTTCCGCATCAACGATTGGTGACTTGCGATCATTGACGAGCTCGACACGTTCTTTAATGATATCAATCGATGTGACTTCATTATGTTGTGCGAGTAAAACGGCCATTGAAAGACCGACGTAACCTGTTCCTGCTACTGTGATTTTCATATGTCTCATCCTTTTCATAACTTTACGTTGTAGTATTCTTTGTACCAATCAACAAACTTTCCAAGTCCATCTTCGATGCTCGTACTTGGTTTAAAATCAATATCACGTTCGAGTTCAGAAACATCAGCGTAAGTACGCATGACATCACCCGGTTGCATTTCCATGTACTGTTTGTTTGCTTCCTTACCGATTTTTTCTTCCAATACATTGATAAATTTCATGAGTTGAACCGGTTGGTTATTTCCGATGTTGTAAACACGATACGGAGCAAAGCTTGATCCGAGTTCATCTTTACTTTCATCCCAATCCGGATTTTTTTCTGGGGCGCGTGGAATCAATTTGACGATGCCTTCGACGATATCATCAATATACGTAAAATCACGTTCCATTTTCCCATGATTAAATACTTTAATCGGATTTCCTTCAATGATATCCTTCGTGAACGAGAAGTAGGCCATATCAGGACGTCCCCATGGACCGTAAACAGTGAAGAAACGTAGTCCTGTTGTAGGAATATCATATAAGTGACTATATGTATGAGCCATTAATTCATTCGATTTTTTTGTAGCTGCATAAAGACTGACAGGATGATCGACATTATGATTTGTTGAGAATGGCGCTACTTTGTTTCCACCATAAACAGAACTAGATGACGCATAAAGGAGATGTTTTACAGGATACGCACGGCATGCTTCTAGTATGTTCAAAAAACCAGTAAGATTTGAATCTAAATAAGCATAAGGATTTTCGATAGAATAACGAACTCCAGCTTGGGCTGCTAAGTTAACCACAACATCAAAATCATACTTCTCAAATAAATTTTTAACATCACTCATATTTTTTAAATCTATATTTTCAAAAATAAAATTATTAGACTTAATTAAATTATTTAATCTAGTTTTTTTCAAATTTAATTCATAATAGTTATTCATATTATCTAATCCAATTACTTTGTAGTTTAATTTGATTAATTTATTACTAAGATGATAACCTATAAATCCAGAAGAACCTGTGATTAAAACTGTACTACTTCCTTTCAACTTCTCCACCTCACCTTTGATTTAATTATAAAGAATGCTAATAATAGTATATAAACAAAATATCGTTGTAAAGTTTGTCTAATCTCCCCTGCTACGAAAATGTCTAACCATACAAACATACTGGAAACATACAGAGGTTTCGAAATAACATTATTAATACCCATAAAATAATCGTTTAATTTTTTTCCAAGTAGACCAAACCCGACAGAAAAGATTACTACACCTATTGAACTTAGAGAATAATAGCCAAATGCAATAGCCCCTGGTGGAATAGACGATTCATATATTCCAGTTATATAATAAGTGTTATGAAAAATAATAGAATCTGGCTTTTCAAAAAACAAAAATTTAGAAGGTATTAAACTTAAGATAGCAATTCCAAACTCACTGAAGAAGTTTAATATATGTCTTCCAGAGTCGACAGATTTAATGGCTACTTCAAGTGATACATATTTATGCTCCAAATAGTATGAGAATGTGTAAATCACATCCTTAAACCCTTCAATAGAATATCTTCCACTAGTAGAGGTAATAATAAATTGCTTTTTAAAAACATCTACTCCATCTTTTAAATACATTAAGCTGTTAAAGAATGGTCTTAAATAGTTTATTCCAACAAAGAAAATAAATCCTATAAAACTTGTTTTAAGAATATTAATTTTTTTATTTTTGACTAGTGCATATATTAAAAATAAAATTAATATATATTGTAAGATAGCTCCCCTTCCAGCATTTATAAAAAACCAAAGAAACGAAATCACAATGCTAAAAATCAGCAATAGAAGTAGTTTTTGATTTTTTAAAAAATATGCAAATAAAAAATAAGATGGGTATATTAAAGCAACTATAAATCTTCTGATAAATTCTAATGATCCATCTCCAGAACTGACATAGTTTCCATCTCGGATATGGCCTGAATTTAAAATTAAATTTACTATGCCTCCGAATGAACGACTGTAAACAAATAAAGATAATAATCCAATTATCCATAAAACAATAGATGTTATTATGATAACTTTCCCAGAAAAATCATAGTGCTTTTTTTCTGTATTATTATTATTATTATTATTATTATTATTTATTCGCTTCAGTTTAATTTTTTTAGCGAGATATTGATATCCTAATAAAACAAATACGTATGACATGAAAATCAATATAAATGCCTTGAAAGATCCGCTTAATTCTCCAAGATATTTTTCATATCTTCCATGATACTCAATAAAAGAAGCATTATAAATAAACGCTGGAAACAAATAATATCCAATAAAATATAAATTAAAGAAACTTAAGAAATCAAAAAAAAACTCTTTTTTTCTATATACTTCAATAACTATAATTATTATTGCTAATAGTAAATATAATAACCACAAATTTTACACCTCATTTAAATTTCTTTGAAAACTTTTTTCCATTGCAAATATATTGCATCATCATTGTAATTTTTAATATATTCAGTTGCATTTTTTTCAATATTAGAAACTAACTCATTATCATTTAAAAGTAATTCAATAGATTTTTGAATATAAAATGCTTCCTCTCGACCTTTTTTAGAAGTTCTTGGAAATAAAACACCTCTATCGGTAAGCATTATGTCATTTATTTCTTTCTCATAATCATCTAATCCGGCTAAAATTTCACGAGGTCCTGATAAACAATCAACAGAAATTACAGCTGTTTTACAAACCATGGATTCAATAATTACATTTGCAAATCCTTCTCTTTCTGAATTCAAAATAAACACCTTTGCCTTAGATATGTATTTAAAAGGGTTATTATCGAAAGGTAGAATCTTTATTACACTATCTAAATCTAAGTCATTAATTTTTTTTTGTAACTCCAAGCGTAAAGGTCCGTCACCTAAGATTAAAAGTTTTGTATTTGGATTATTTAAGTGAACTTGGCTGAATCCTTCGATTATGCTAGCCTGTTTTTTAGCAGTAATTAATCTTCCTACATTAATAATCACTTCACTCTTATGGAAAAAAATTTCCATTTCATCATTTAATTTATCTTCTTTTAGTTTTTTAATTTGATCGAAGTCATAAAAATTATATATGGTTTGAATTAAATTTCTATTTATATGAAAGTGATTTACCAAATCTGTTTTAACTCCTTCAGAAATAGAAATAATTTTATCGGCATTTTTATATAGAAATTTGATGAAAATGTTTTCGATTCTACTAATTATTTTTTCAGTTTGTAAGGATCTAGTACTACGAACTGAAACAATTTTTTTGTCACCGGTCTTAGTAAGTAAATTTATTATATTAGGTGTTTCAAGGAAGCTTATTGTCAAATCAATTTCTAATTCTTTTTTTATTTTCTCTAATTTTTTTATTTTTTTGTATTTTTTCGAAAAAAATAAAAGTTTATTTTTAAAATTACTTTTTTTAAAGTTCTCCTCTGATTCTAAATAAACAATTTCTCCGGAATAATCATAAACAATTTCTTTACTGTCTAATAATATTAAAAATACGTTAAAATCTTTAGTAAGATACTTCGACAATAAACCAGCTGCTCTTTCTGCTCCACCTTTAGCTAAACATGGAATAAGAATTGCTATATTTTTTATATTATCCACTTAATAACACCTCATCGTTTACTATAATTCTTTTTACTACTTTTTTCTTCATATTCACAATAAATATAACTTCCAAAAGATATGCAATAACAATTCCATAAATTCCAATAGTTTGACTTAAAACTAATGTAGCAAGTACATAAAAAATGTTTGCACACAATACAATTTGGAAATTTTTCTTTACTTGACCTATTGATACAAAATAAGGATGTAATGCTGCATATGATAATGAGTATATTCTACTAAATATTAATAGGATCATAACCATAGAATTTTGGAAATATATATTCCCAAAATAAAATTTCAAAATAAACGGCGCTACCAAAGAAAAGATAATCCCGAGAGGGATCATAAAAAGTAAAGTTACTTTTTTTAATTTAAGTACTACTTCATATCCTCTATTGTTTTCTTTTTTAGCTGCTAACATAGAAAATTGCGGCATAATAACCTGAGACAGTGGTGCAGTAAGTTTTCCAAGTATTTCAGCAATTTGCTTATAGAGTTTGTATACCGTTACTAGCTCAATTGAAAATGTTGAAATTATGAAAACATCTAATTGTTTAGCTGGTATATCAACGGTAGAACTTATATTAGTCCACCCCATAAATTTATAATATTCAATACCAGAAGAATTTAATTTTGCATTTAATAATTGTTTTATATTGACTATCTTTTTCAATTCTTTAAATGCAAATATAATTAAGACAATATTTCCAACAACATTTGCGGATACATAAAATATTGTAAAAGTAGCCAAAGAATTAAAATCAAATAACCAATAAAACACAACTGAGAATAGTCTCAACAAAGATGTTATTATTTTTTGATAAGCTACCATTTCAAATTTATTTGCTAATCTTAATATTCCAATCGGTGTATTAGTAAATCTAAACAATACTTCTAAACAGCTAATAAATATAATGACTTTAATTTCATTCGGCCATTCAGTAAACTTAATAATTATAGAAGTTAATGATACTGCTAATATAAAACCAAAAATAGAACTTAAAAAATCGACTATACTACTTCCCTTGATGTTCGAACAAAATACCTTTAAGTTTTTTTCATATAAAGATTTACTACCAAATTTTATTATTGCTTGCCACGATTGAAAATTAAAAATCGAATCGAAAATCAACATGTATGATTGTGCAAGAATAAAAATCCCATAGTCTTTATTTCCAATTATTTTTATGGATATAAATAAAACTAAAATATTAATTATTGAAGAAATAGAATCTCCAGATAAAGCAACAATCATATTTCTTAATAATTTATCCCAAAAAGGATTTGATCGTACTTTTTTAATTAATATTTTCATTTTCAACAATCCTCGCGATTTTATCACTCCAGTTAAACATTAACTCTTCTTTTCTATTCAATTGCTTTTGAAGCAATAAATAGTAATTTTCTTCTTTAGAAATCGTTTCAATATTGCTAACTAAGTCTTCTACTGATAGTTCAAAAAGTGCTTCTTCATAATTTAAAATTTCCGGTATTCCACCTGCTTTTGAACCGATAACCGCAACATCATTATAAATTGCTTCAAGAATAGTATTTGGACAAGAATCTGCATACGATGGAACTACTAATAAATCAAAATTAGTAAGATATTCTTTAACATTTTCTACTCTTCCAATAAAAGATACGTTTTGATTTTCATATTTTGTTTTATAAAAATCAAAAGAATCTCCATCACCTATAACAATAACATTACAATTTAATTCATTTGAATCATCTGAATTTATTCTTTCTATCGCCTTTAAAAACAATTTGTGACCTTTTCTTTGATTTGAAAAATCACCAATAAAACCAATATTTTTAAAAGAAAATGACTTTTGTTCTATATTTTTTTTATTTTTTTGTTCAATCCAAGTTGGGTTGATATTATTAATTTGTACAAAACTTTTTTTTGCAATAATTCGTTTTAAGAGCTTATGTCTTTCTAGTAATTTATTTAAGTCATATTCACATTGAACTATAACTTTCTTAGACTGAATTAAACAAATGGCTTCTGCTACTTTTAACATATTTAAATATACTTTTTTTATTAACGTGTTATTTGTTTTTTCTTTCAAAGATATTGATTTATATCCAATCAAGTCTTGCCTTATAAATAGATTTATATCTTTACAGTTCAAAAGCGATAATGATAGTGCAGTAGGTACATCAAAAACTATCAAATCATCATATTTTTTCTTTTTCAAATTATTAATATGCTTAAAATTTTGGAAGAAAATAAGCAACTCATTAGGTACATAAAATTTATTATTTGTTTTCCTTTTTAAAGACGTATAATTAAGAATTTTATTTTTTCTTAAAACTAAATCATCGTCGCCAGAATAAAATTCAACATTATAATCATTTGATTTTTCATAATATTTATATAGTTCTAAAAATCTTTTAAGCCCTCCGGTTTTTCTTACACCAAAAATTTCACTAGTAGAAAACATAATAATATTTTTCATTTATTAAATTCCTTCTTTATATTTTTCATGAAATCAACCATTAAATTTGAGTTATTTTCCCAGTCGTATTCATCCAAAACACGTTTTCTAGATAATTTCCCCATTTTTCTTCTTTTTTCAGGATTTTCAATTAGATCTATAATTTTATCAGCTAACTCTTTCACATTTTTTCTTTCAAAAACTACACCATACTGACCATTTCCAACTACTTCTTTAAAGCCACCAACGTTTGATACAATGACAGGTATTTCACAAGCCATTGCTTCAACAATTGCAACTCCAAAACTTTCACTTTCTAAAATACTAGACCCTATAAAAATATCAAAATTATTAAGCTCATTTGGTACTTGAGTATTTGGAACTCGTCCCTTTAATTTAATATATTTTTCTAAATTATTTAATTTAATGAACTTTTCAAAATCCTCTTTTTGATTTCCTTCTCCATAAATTCGATATTCAAAGTTTAGTTTTTCCAAATCAATCATTTTGTTATCAATCATATATTTAATTGCTTTAATACTATACTCTAACCCATATTTAGGAGATAGTTTTTTAATACTTCCTATAATAATTTTTTCGTTAGAAGTATTTCTATCATTTCTTTTAAATTTATTTGTATCAACACCAAATGGTGTGATTTTTATATCTTTTAGCTCATGTTTAATTCCTAAATCAATAGTTTGATTTGCCATAACATGACTAGTAGAAGCAATCCCATCAGCATAATTTAAATTTTTCTTTATAATACTCATATTTATTTTTGATTTATAAGGAAAATCATATACATCACTTCCATATACAGAAATAATACATGGATGAAAATTAGTAAGACGCGCAAGTGTTCCATAGCCACTTGCATAATGCGCATTTAATATATCTGGATTAATTTTGTTTAATATTTTTTTTAATTCAATCGTATTCAGATAATACCCAATTGTTTTCTTAAAATTTAACTTGTGAACTTTTATTTGATTGGAAACCTGATCTTGCTTTAAATCATGATTTTTTTGAAAAATTAAATGTACCTCATGTCCTAATTCATTTAACTTATTTGCCCACCTAACTGCATGAACATCAGAACCAGCTGCTAATAAAGCAATTCTCATTTTTTTCTCCTTACTCATCTTTTTATAAGCTCCAGTATTTAAAACCAACATCTTTTAAATCTTTTTCATTTACAGTACTTTTTACATCTATAAAAACTTTATCTGTAACATTTCCACATAAATTATTCCACTCGTCAACATTCATTTCTTTATATTTCTCATGACCAACTGCTAAAACAATACAATCTAAGTTGTTAATTTCATCAATTACAGAGATTTTTTTACCATATTCATTGAAAAAGTCTTTTTCGTTTACGTTATAATCAATAATTTGAGGTTCAATTCCATAACTATTCAATCCCATAACTATATCTAGTACTTTTGAGTTACGAATATCCGGGCAGTCTTCTTTGAATGTCGCACCGAAAATGCCGATTTTTGCCTCTTTGACTTTTTTATTTGCTACGACTAATTGTTTAATAATATTTTCTGAAATAAAGTTACCAATACTATCATTTATTTTTCTTCCTGATAAAATAATCTGACTATGATAACCCAATTTTTCAGCTTCATAGATAAAGTAGTAAGGATCAACACCTATACAATGACCTCCAACTAAGCCAGGATAAAAACCTAGTGAATTCCATTTAGTGTTCATTGCTTCAATTACTTCATTCGTATTGATATTCATCTTATTAAAAACAATTGCTAATTCGTTCATAAAAGCAATATTGATGTCCCTTTGGCTATTTTCAACAACTTTCGCAGCTTCTGCAACTTTTATTGATGAAGCTTTGTGAACTCCAGCTTTAATTACTATTTCGTAAATACCACTTATTATTTCTAAGGATTCTTCATCTATCCCCGAAACTATTTTAACAATATTTTCCAAAGTGTGTACTTTGTCACCCGGATTAATTCTTTCTGGTGAATATCCAACTTTGAAGTCAATTCCGCATTTAAGACCAGAATTTTTTTCAAGAATAGGGATGCATATATCTTCAGTTACACCTGGATAAACAGTCGATTCGTAAACTACAATTGATCCTTTACTTAGGTTTTTTCCGATAAGTTCGCTTGCACCTATCACTGGATCTAAATTGGGTGTTTTATCTAGATTTATTGGTGTTGGAACCGCAACAATATGAAATTTTGCATTTTTTAAAACTTTAGGATTGCTTGTAAACGCTACCTTTGATTTTTTAATCTCTTCATCTCCAATTTCTTTCGTAGGATCAATCCCTGATTTATAAAGATTTACTTTTTCTTCACTAATATCAAAACCTATAACTTTAACTTTTTTAGCAAATTCTACTGCGATTGGCATTCCTACATATCCAAGACCTACTACTGCTATTTTCTCTTTTTTCAAAAGGATTTCATTTACTAAGTTTTTCATTATCGTTTACCTCTTTTAAGTATAGTTTTTTTTATCCAAAATAAAGTTAAATACAAAGAATAGAAAATATTTATTTTTTCATATTCGCGATATACTTTCCAATGATATTTAACTAGATCCAGCTTATTACTCGAAATTGATCCTTGCCGTAATCTATGACTAGATAGTACTTCGTCTAGACAATAGAGCTTGCTACTTTTTTTTATTACTTTTAACCACATTAAATAATCATTTCTTTTTTTTATATTCTCTATATAAAATTTACCTAATTTTTTTGCATTATATATAACTGTTGAATTACCACAATTATTTTTTAATAAATCATTATAATTTGTTTCAAAAGGAAACGTTATTATAGTATCCAAATCATTATCATTTGTGTCTATTTTATTGTAAAAAGTGCAGGTGAACAGATAGTTATTTTCCATCATAAATGCAATTTGCTTTTCAAGCTTATTTTCAAACCAAACATCATCACTATCAATAAAAGCTATGAGCTCTCCTTGTGCAACTTCTACACCTAAATTTCTCGAAACAGCTGCTCCAGAATTTTTAGCATTACTTAGATATTTTATTCTTCCATCTTGATTTTTTCTTTTCTCTATATAAGATTTAGTTTCATCTGTTGAACAATCATCGACAACTAATAATTCAAAATTTCTAAAGGTTTGATTTAATACAGAATCGATAGATTTCCCGATAAATTCCATATCGTTAAATGTAGGCATTATTATTGAAACAAATATTCTATTATTTAAATCCATTCTCATTTTTTATATTCTCGCTCTCTATAATTACGATTGATTTTTCAAAATTAATTGGTGATTCATAAAAATCGTATTTAAAGTCTTCTTGATCATAATATAAATCCCCAAAAATTTTTTCGAAATAACTGTTTTTTTTAATTAAAAATCTTACCAATGGATTAAAAAAACTTAAAAGAATTGTTTTTTTGTTCATTTCTTTCCTTAAATTTAGTACTAATTCAGTAGTACATATGTAATCACTATTTTGAGGATGAAATACTCCTGATTTTTTAGCTTTATATAACTCGTATATGAAATGAGTTAAATTATCTATAAATATCATACTTCTCTTATTTTTTATCGAAGGGAAAATATATAAAATTTTAGAAAGTTTAACTAAATTTTTATAATTTCCTGGGGCTTCAGCTCCGTATACCATTGGTGGTCGTACGATTGCAATTTTAAAGTTGTCATCTTCTAAACTAAGTATTTTCTTCTCAGCATTTAGTTTAGACTCTCCATATAAAGTTATTGGTTTTTCTTCTGTACTACTATTAATAACTCCATTAGTTTGTCCAAATACATTCATAGTACTTATAAAAATGAACAGTTTACAACCTTTGGATTTACAATCTTTCGCTATTTTAAATGTTAAATCGCTATTAATTTCTGCAAATTTATTTTTTGAATCATTTTTATGAACGATAGCAGCCGTATGAATAACAGTTGAATATTCATCAAAATTAATCTCGTTATAATATTGGTTTCGTACTGACTTTGCTTCGCACATAATAAGCTCTTTATTAAATTTTTCTACAATTTTTTTTGAAATATATCCATTTTTACTTGTCACTAATACTTTTTTCATTTTTTTACTCCTTTGTACTTGCTACTTCTTTATTAGTGATCTTTCCAGTCCCACCTTCGACTACACCATCACTTTTAAGCACGCTAAAAATAGTAGCAACAAAACATCTAGCATCAATTAAGAGACCCATACGACGTACATAGTCTCCATCAAGTTTTGCCTTTACTTCGATTGGTAGTTCATCACGGCCATTAATTTGTGCCCATCCCGTTAATCCTGGTAAGGTGTCGTTCGCTTTATACTTATCTCGTTCATCAATCAAATCGTATTGATTCCAAAGTGCTGGACGTGGTCCTACAAATGCCATTTCTCCTTTTAGGATATTAAATAATTGAGGCAACTCATCTAAGCTGGTTTTACGTAAGATTTTTCCGACGCGTGTGATGTAGACATCCGGATCTGCTAACAAATGTGTTGGTGTATCATTCGGTGTTTCGATATACATCGTTCTAAATTTCAAAATGTTAAAATGATTTTTATTTAATCCCACTCGTTTTTGTTTAAAAAATACAGGTCCACGAGATTCGAACTTGATTGCAGCCATGATCAACATGAAGACAGGAATCAGTATAAGACAGGCCACTAAAGCTATTACGAAGCCAAGTGGACGTTTAATTGCTAAATAGTTCACCTGTTATCCCCCCCTTGAGTTATTTCTATTAAATAAGATTCTTTTCAAGCGTACTGACGTCGTTGGCAATATCCAGTAAGACATTGCGTAATTGTAATGGTGACTCCCTGTGCTGGTTTACGAGTGCAAAGATATGCTCGAGTGACTCTTTTTGGCGTGTTCTGCCAACGAAGATTTTTGGATAAATGGCTTCCGAATCGACTTCACCGTCTTTCAGCAATTCTTCATACATCTTCTCTCCCGGTCGAATCCCTGAGAATACAATCGGCATTTCATCTTCCGTAAATCCACTCAGTTCAATCATATTTTTTGCAAGATCAACAATCTTAACCGGCTCACCCATATCGAGCACAAACACTTCGCCACCATCCGCTAAAATACCAGCTTGAATGACTAAGCGACTTGCTTCTGGGATTGTCATGAAGAAACGTGTCATTTCTGGATGGGTTACCGTTACCGGTCCACCGGCCAAAATCTGCGACTTAAAGAGTGGAATAACAGAACCACGGCTTCCCAGAACGTTTCCAAAACGGACAACTGCAAATTTTGTTTGGCTGCGACTTCCTAAATCCTGCACGACCATCTCTGCAATTCGTTTTGTTGATCCCATGACATTTGTTGGATTCACTGCCTTATCTGTTGAAATCATGACAAATCGTTCAACGTTAAATAAATCAGCTACTTCTGCAACATTCTTTGTTCCATAGACATTATTTTTGACCGATTCATATGGGTTTGCTTCCATTAACGGAACATGCTTGTGTGCAGCTGCATGGAAAACAACTTGTGGTTTATGTGTCGCAAATACTTCTTCTAATCGAGTACGATCCTGAACGTCAGCAATAATTGGTACTAGGTTGATTGGTAACTGTAATGCACGTAACTCCCGTTCAATCAAATAGATACTGTTTTCTCCATGACCAAGTAACAACATCGTCGTTGGATTAAACTGAACGATTTGCCGGCAGATTTCCGAACCAATCGATCCTCCTGCTCCTGTCACAAGAACAGTCCGCCCTTCAATCTCTGACCGAATGCCGGAAATATCGAGTTCGACAGCTTCCCGTCCAAGTAAATCTTCAATTGAAACATCACGAATTGCATTGACCGAGACTTTCCCAGTGACAAGCTCCTCGATCATTGGTAAAATCTGAACATTTTTACATAACGTTTTTGCTTCCGTGATCAGTTCAACCCGCCGTTGTTGCGACAGCGATGGAATCGCAAGGACGATTGCTTCGATTCGATGTTTTTCGATTACTGTTTCTAAATCGTCTGTTGTCCCGACGACCTCGATTCCCTGAATCATGAAGTGCATGTTTTTTGGATCATCGTCAACAAAAGCAACCGGTTTTAATTTATGGAACGGTGAAGCATATAACTGGCGAACGAGTGAACGTCCGGCACGACCAGCACCAATTACAAGTGTCCGCTTCCGTGATTTGACCATCCGTCGTGGTAATGCATATTTCCGCCAATGTTGGCCGATCCCAAGTAGGCGGAGCGCAATGCGAATTGCTCCCAGTAACAAAAGGGCAATACAAAAACTCAAAATCGTGATTCGTTCTAAAATCTGTCCGAAAACAAATTTTTGATAAATCATTAGACCGATTGAGCTAACGCCTAATGATAAAGAGAGCGTTAATGCTTCTTGAATACTGGCATACTTCCAGTTGACACGGTACAACTTCATCAAGAATGCAACGCTGACGAATAACAAGGAAAATAACACGGCTGATTGTAACAAAAGTTCTGTATCAACTAACGAAAATAATTCCTTCGGATATAAGAAAAAGTACGTAAAGCTCATCGCAATAATTAGGGCGACTGCATCAATACAAGCTAACGTCAGTGTCCGGTAATAATAATAAAATTTCATCTATGAAGTTCCTTCCTCTCCATAATCAGCAGATCACAGTTAGACAAGTGATTTGTTCGTTGCCCGTTCTGCAAGTAAGTCTTCCATCATTTTCGCGACATCATCTCCAAGATCGTCACGCTTCAAGGCGAACTCGAGTGTCGTCTGGATAAAACCGAGTTTTTCCCCGACGTCGTAACGTTTGCCATCAAATTCATAGGCAAAGACCCGTTGCATTTCGTTGAGCCGCGTAATCGCGTCTGTCAGCTGGATTTCGCCACCTGAACCAACTTCTTGTGTTTCGAGGTATTTAAAGATTTCCGGTGTTAATAAGTAACGTCCTAAGATCGCTAAGTTCGATGGCGCCGTTCCAGGTTCCGGTTTTTCGACAAATGATTTTACTTTATGTAAGTTCTCTGAGATGCTTGTACTTGGATCAACGATTCCGTAACGATGCGTGTCTTTATCCGCGACCGGTTGCACACCGATGATCGAGCTGTTCGTGATTTCGTATTGTTCAATCAACTGGCGCGTACATGGAACATCGGCTTGAACGATATCATCCCCGAGCATGACGACGAAAGGCTCATTGCCGATAAAGGCTTTTGCTTGAAGAATTGCATCACCTAGTCCTTTTGGTTTAGATTGACGAATGAAATGGATGTTGATGTTTGTTGTCGCTTCGACAAGATACAACAACTCCGATTTATTTTTTGAAATCAAGTTCGCTTCAAGTTCCGGAACTGAATCAAAGTGATCTTCAATCGCTCGTTTCCCTTTACCGGTGATGATTAAAATGTCTTCAATCCCCGATTCGATTGCTTCTTCAATGATATATTGAATCGTTGGCTTATCGACGATTGGCAACATTTCTTTTGGCATCGCTTTTGTGGCAGGTAGAAAACGTGTCCCGAGACCCGCTGCCGGAATAACTGCTTTTTTTACTCTTTTCATGAAACTCACTCCTATCTGTAATTTTTGATTACCATAATATAATCAAAATTCCATTCTTTATGTAAATTACGATAACACATCACTGACCTTTTTTCCATAAAGTTTCCATATTTTAATAATGTAAGCGTTAACATAGAAAAAAGAGAGTGCTATTTCACTCTCTTTACTAGCTCTTACGACTATCAGCTTAGACCCACTGTCCCTTCCAGTTCTTCTCGACTGGACTCGGCGGATTAATCGTCACAAGCTGATTCAATAAAACGGCTTCATTGTTTTCGTACACTTCATCATACAACCAGCCTTCGAGTTCTTGTGCCAAGTACTTCCGGCACTGCTCCCAGTAGAACGGACGTTTTTCGATATGGTGGGCGTCTGACGCAACCAGATGAGCAAGGCCGTTTTCAAGTAAGGCAATAGCGAACCGTTGAACATCCTTCCCGTACTTACCAATCAGACTAGCACATGTCACCTGACTGATTGCTCCGTTCGAAATCAATTCGAACAGGAGATTTGGATTTTGGATGATTGCTTTATTCTTTTCCGGATGGGCAATGATAGGAATATAGCCATCGGAAATCAACTCAGCAAAGACTTGCCGCGCATAGGACGGAATCCCGCTCGACGGAAACTCAATCAATAAGTAACGCGAATCTGCGAGTGGTAACGCCTTTCCCGCTTTGATTTCTTCGATCAATTCCCCTGTCAAGCGAATCTCGTGTCCCGGATATACCGTCAAGCGAATATCCCGTTGTTTCAGTAAGACGTTCAGTTCAGCGACCGTCAACCGGACATCGACGTCTTCCGTTTCGAACTGTGGGTGGTAGAGGTGTGGTGTCGCGATGATTTGCGACACCCCTTCTGCAACAGCCTGTTCTGCGAGTTGTAATGTATGTTCGACGCTCGCCGGACCATCATCGACGAGTGGTAAGAGATGACAGTGCAAATCAACCATGATTGAACCCCTCACTCATAAGAATAGTAGTATTGGTATGCGGAATCATCCGTCAGTTCACGACGGTTCAAGACGACGCCGAGAATCTTCGCTTCCGCCAGTTCGAGCTGTTCTTTCGCCTTCAAGACACGCTGACGGTCAGAAGTCGTACAGCCGACGACTAAGACAACGCCGTCAGTTAATTTTGATGTAATCCGGCTATCTGCGACTTGCAGTAACGGCGGTGCGTCAAGGATGATGACGTCATAATTTTCACGAAGTTCTAAAATCAGATTTTCCATCGCCCGTGATGATAGTAGTTCCGCCGGGTTAGGTGGAATCGGACCTGCTGTTAAAATTGATAAGTTGTCAATTTTTGTCGGGAGCACAGCTTTTTCAAGCTCTGCTTGGCGTGTCAAGAGACTCGATAAACCAAGACCATTTGCGACTTTAAACGTATAGTGAACCGTCGGACGACGCATGTCGGTATCGATGATTAGAACTTTTTTCCCTTGTTGAGCATAGGCAACAGCAAGGTTCGACGACGTCGTCGATTTTCCTTCACTTTGCGTTGCTGATGTAATCAGCATGACTTGAATTTCTTTATCAACGGCCATGAACTCGATATTCGTCCGAATCGTCCGGTATTGCTCGGCGATTGGCGATTTCGGTTGTGTGACCGTAATTAAGTTCCGTGCGTCTTTATGCATTTTACTTTTCTTAGCCATATTGTTTTGCCGCCTCTCGTTTGGTTGCCTTCGCTGACGATTTAAAGACTTTGCTATCGATGTCCGGGATACTACCTAAGACCGGTAGATCAAGGATTTGTTGGACTTGTTCTTCCGTCCGGATCCGGCGGTCGAGAACTTCACGTAAGAAGGCCAGACCGACGCCGAGTAAGAACCCAACAACTGCTGCAATCGCCGTATTCAAGATGATATTCGGGCTGACCGGTGACGTCGGAATGCCTGAGACCGATAAAACTTTGACGTTATCGACATTCATCAATTCAGTGATATCATCACTGAAGACGTTTGCAACCGAATTAGCAACGTTTGAAGCAAGTGCTGCATCTGTACTTTGGACAGAGACGTTGATGACCTGGGAGTTTTGTTCACTTTCGACAGTGATCATGCTGTTCAATGCATCAATACTCGTAGGTGCATTATCGACTTCTGCTTGGACTTTTTCTAAAATTGCTGGGCTTTTGATGATGACACGGTATGTATTGACGAGTGTGACCGACGACTGGACTTGTGACGCATCGATGACATTGTTCTCTTGTTTTTTCGGTGTGACAAGAATTTGTGTTCCAGCTTGGTACGTCGGATTAATCAAAAACGTACTGACGGCAAAAGCGATGACGGCTGCGACGATCGTCAGGGCGAGAATCCGCCAAAGCGACTTCCGTAAAACTGAAAATAATTCTTGCAAGCTAATCGTTTCATTCATGATGTGACTATTCTCCTTTATTTGTCTAATGCAGTGATTATTTTATCAACTAGGATTCAGTATAACAAAAAATTGGGAAATGGTTACTATTATTTTAGGAAATACCATACGTTTATTGAAAAAGTTTGCGTATAATAGAGACTAACATGCTTTCCTTTGCATGAATTACCGGATATCTACATAGGAGGAATATTTTTTATGCATCGCTCTCTGCAAGCACTCCAATACTATACATCGCACTCGGAGGAAGAGATCATACGTCTTCATGAACGCATCCGTTCAAGTCTCGCTTCGACCGAATCCTTAACCGATACGATGATCCGTCTGACGGGAGACGCACCACTCCTCCCATTCAAGCAGGACACGGTTACGGTAGACGAATGGCAAAATTTTTTAGACGGAAAGCACCATGAGAGTTTGGCAGATTTTTATGGCACCATTGTCGCCCGACCGATCCTTAAAGAAGACCAGATCAAACAGGATATCTCGGCGGAAGCACCGTCTTCCTTGTCACGTACGCAGCGACCAGATGCGCCACGCCGCCAGCATACGAAGCCGACAGCTGCACCACATACGAAACCGAAATTCCCATGGGGCTGGATCGCGTTATTGATTCTTTGTTTCCTGCTTGGAGCTGGTGGAACATACGTCTATTCGAACTATCTCGCAAGCCAAAAATCGTCTGCACCTGATGCGACCATTGAACAACCGATCGCTGTCAAAGAGTCGATGGAAGACCAAGATGATGAAAAAGCAGACGATCAGCCGAAAGCTGAACCGGAAACAAACATCCTTTACGTCAACACACGCAACAGTAACATCTACCGTGACGAAGCGTTGACGGAAGAATTGTACGAAGCCGACTTCGGTGACGGCTACCGGATCCTTGAGACATCCGACTCAATCAGTAAAGTCGAACTGACTGACGGAGTGACAGGATATATCAAAAATACAGATACGACAAAAAAAGTCGAGGGTGATGCCATTGCCGATGAAACGTTACTGACATGGGTCAACGATAATCTCGATACAAGTTTTGTCACGGGCACCCTCATTGACCTTATCGGCAAATCGGACGAAGAGTTGAACACTTTATATGGCGAACCCGACCGCACATATCCCGATGAACTGAACACATACCTGTTTTATGGAAATCATTTCTTTACGTTATACGATGACCGGGTCATCGCCATCGATTGGTCGGAAACGGATATCACGAATGAAACTCTCGCGACACTCGCACCGCTCCAGCTCGAATCGGATACGGCTTCGCTCGTCATGAGCAACTCGTACCGACTGCAACGGTTCGCAAAAGACGGGACCGACTTCAGTCGCGTCCGTCTCGCCGAACAAAATCTCTAAACAAAAGGAGTGAGCCACGTCGGCTCACTCCTTTTTCTGTATCATTCGATTCCTAACGAATATTGTAATGCAGTTTTTGTTTGTTCGAGCGAATCGTCCGTCGGATGCCAGTAATAAATGCCATCCGCTTCTTTTCCACCCGCTCCTTCAAGCTTTAAGTTTTCCTGATTCTTAAAGGCATCCATATAGTCAAAAGCGAGCGTCCGCATCGGTTTGAACGAGACGTTCGTTTGGGCATTTTCCCCGACGACATCCATGATCGCATTAAATTTACTGATTGATACGTCTGACGACAGTTTTGACACGACTTGTCCGATGACATCACGTTGACGCATCTGGCGACCGAAGTCTCCCCGTGGATCTTCATACCGCATCCGTGTGTACTTTAATGCTTCGTCACCATTGAGGTTGATTTTTCCGACGCCAAAGTGTTTGTCGCCGACTTTGAAGTCTAAATCATTATTGACCGTCACCCCACCAACGGCATCGACGAGTGACGTAAACCCTTGCATGTTGATTTCCGCATAGTAGTTGATTGGAATATCGAGGAAGTTCTCGACCGTTTTGATCGCCATATCCGGTCCACCAAATGAATACGCGTGGTTGATTTTATCGTTCGTCCCTTTGCCAACGATATCGACTTTCGTATCACGGGGGATACTGACGAGGCGACTTTCGTTCCGGGTCGGGTTCAGTGTCATGACCATGATCGAGTCACTGCGTCCGCGCTCACCTGGGCGTTGATCAACCCCAAGCAACAGAACCGAAACCGGTTTTTGTTTCTCGACGACGGCATCACCCGTATTTTTGACCGGTGACTGAATTTTCTTGACGGTTTGGTCGACTTGATAGTATGTATAACCGATGAATCCGCCGATGCCGACGACGAGGACCAAAGCAATCAACAGCATGATCTTCAGCGGCGTCCACCGCTTTTTGGCTTTTCGTTTCTTTTTGACGCGTTCCACTCTATCATTTCTCCTTTTTGTCTTGCGTATTATTTCTTACCTATGAGTTCTCATTTATATCGGTTCAGCATGAGCACTCTTATAGTCGAGTATACAAAAAATAACTCTTTTTTTGTAAAAAAAATGAAAAAAACTTCTCTACAGACTCTTATGAACTGAACCCTAAATGCTGGACGCTTGATAAAAAACTCCTCAATCCATTTCTGGACCAAAGAATCATGTCGTGACTGGTTTAATCCGCAATTTTTTTACACAAGTTAATACAAAGCCATCGTATAGCTAAATCTCTGTATTAACTTGAACTATCTTTCCATTGAAGACGTATCCTGCTCTACTCTTCGAATCATCTATACATGCGTAAATAGTCACCTTCAGAGAACTTGATGCGCGTGCAATACTTCTACTCCCGCCTCTATTCAAATCGCACCTTTACGAACGTAATTTTGAACTGAAATTTGATCATGTTCACAAAAATAAAAGACAGCTTCATTTCGATTATTAAAAAAGAGATGTATCCTTTCTTCAGAAAGATGGATGCACGCTAAGTAAGTATCTGATGGCGCGCGTCCATCGCCTCCAAAAAATCCGTCCGGTCGAACTGATGCCGCGAATCCGCCATGATTTCAATCCGTTCACCGACTCGTCGGAGCTGAATCGGTAAGCCACGCCCGATCCAGTCCAGTTGCCGCTGCAACAAATGACGCGCCCGCTTCGTCTTTCGTTCCGCTTCGACGAACTGACGGATGTATTGCAAGACATATCCGAACCCGAACTCGATCGGAATCCGAAGCTCGACGCCGTCGTCCGTCACCCGAATCAACCCCGCGCCGTAATGAATCGCCCGCGACCATTCCTCGTCGACATGCTGCTCCCACCTGTTTACCAAAGGGACTGTTTCAAGTTTCCCTTTAGGTCCGCTCGGTTGCACCGTAAAATACTCAATTTTCATCATCCGTCTCCTCCACAAAAAAATAGGATGAACCCACTGATGGATTCACCCTATATAACAGGTCAGTTAGATGGATTGTTCGAAAATGTGTGGTGCGGTCGCCCGATGCCCTCGTACTGGACGCCACCCGGTGCCTCGAGATGTTTCCAGCAGTTTCGTCCGTCAATCAGACGCGGCGTCTGCATGTGTTCCTGCAAGAGTTGCGGTGAGACGTACTTGATGTCATCCCATTCCGTCATGATGACGGCGACGTCCGCTCCCGCCACTGCTTCAGCCATCGTCGTTTTTTGGTCGAGCACCGTCTTCGCTGCCGGATCATAGCCTGTCACCTTCACCCCAAGCTGTTGCAGGCGTTCGGCCAATCGTAACGCCGGTGCATCCCGTAAATCATCCGTGCCCGGTTTAAAGGCAAGTCCGAGCAGGGCGACATGCATGCCACGCTCGGGACGAATCTTTTCGAGCACGTATGCGAGCTGAGCTTCATTCGTCCGGTCCGCTGCTTCGATGACGTGAAGGTGCGTATCATGCGTGCGTGCAAGTGTCGTCAAGGCTTTGATGTCTTTTGGGAAACAGGATCCGCCGTAGCCAGCCCCTGCCCGGAGAAAGGCGGGACCAATCCGTGGATCAAGACCGATCCCGTGGGCGATGTCGTCGACGTTCGCCCCGACTTGGTCGGCAAGACGGGCGATTTCATTGATGAAGCTGATTTTGACGGCAAGGAAACTATTCGCCGCGTACTTCGTAAGTTCCGCCGTCGTCGGATCGACATGGACGACGGGTGCGTCCGTCGTCTTGAGTAATTCCTCGAGTCGGGGCGCAAGTAGCGCGTCACGCGTCCCGATGACAATCCGGCTCGGTTGACGCATATCGGCAAGCGCCGTTCCTTCCCGCAAAAATTCCGGGACCATCGCGAAGCGGAGGGACGGATGCTCCGTACTCAACCGTTCCGTCGTCCCGGGAGGAACGGTCGATTTCAAGACGACCGATGCGCCAGGACTGATCAATTCAATCAACCGGACGACGGCTTCGACGGCTGAAAGATCACAACTGCCATCTGCCCGTTCCGGTGTACCGACAGCGACGAGGTAGAGATCCGAGACCGGGTACTCTGTCGTGAAGGTCAATCGACTTTGATTTTTTTCGAGTGCCTCATCTATCCCTTGCTCCGTAATCGGCGCGATACCTCGTCTAAGCTGTTCCATCCGTTCTCTATTCAAATCGACACATGTCACTTCATGTCCCGTGTCCGCTAGTCCGATCGCTGTCACGAGACCAACATACCCGGTCCCAATCACCGTTAGATGCATGCAATCACTTCCTTCGTTAGTTTCTCTGTCTTCACTATACGGGAGGACGAAAGATTTGTGCATCGAAAAAGCTTTTCGAATACGCTATACTAGTCATGGGAATGGGAGGAATGTCCGTGGCGATTATTATCTTTTGCCTCGTCTGTCTCTTCGCATATCGTATCCGGAAGCTTCCTGAAGCAATCCGGACGATCTTACTCATCCTCGGGTTATTCAGTGGATGGTTCGCGCTGTTTGAGATCATCAGTTATCTAGAAGCCAATCCGTATCTAGCCGCGATTCCGATCACACTCGGACTCGGGTATTGGTACTGGCACCGTAAGAAAAAACAAAACACAACGACACCGCCATCGTCTTCATGATGGACTAGCCTGCCGACAAAGCTCACGAGCTCGTGAACTTTGTCTTTTTTTCGTCAAAAAAAAAGACTACCTCCTGTGTAGAAGGTAGTCTCAGACTGTAGGCAACTTGCTAGCGTCCGAGAAAAGCGTCTTTTTCCCGTAGGAGTCAACGACACGTGACGCTTTTTAGGTAGTATCGTCAGGAAATCCATGCATGCAGACAGTTTAGAACACAATCCGTCATAAACCGTTCGCTTTATGCTCGAGTGCTGCGATTTTTTCGTCAACATCCAACAACTTCAGTTCATGTTCAAGCTCAAGGCGACGTTTTTTACGTTTGAGCTGACTGATTTGTTCCGCAATTGATTCAGCCGTCGCTTCCTGTTTCGGCGGCACCGTCTCGCTTTGCGTCTGATCCATCGATTGACGGAGTGGATCAAACAAGTTCGATTTCGCAAACTTCGCCGCTTCCGGACCAAACATGTCATTGATGATCGGGAGGATCTTGTTCATCGCTGTACCCGGGATTTGTGACTTTTCATCGACCAGTCGTTTCAGCGCCAGTTCATCGACCAAGTAACCTTTTCCATCCTGTTCCGCATGCAATTCGCCTGTCCGGATCCAGCGACGGACCGTTTCTTCCGATACACGTAATAATTCACTGATTTGTTTCGTCGTTAACATCGTCATCCCTCTTTCTGTTCATTTGATACTACAACTATACACACGTGTGTGCGTGTGTGTCAACCGATACACACATGAAAAAGCCTCCTGAACATAATCGTTCAGAAGGCTTTCATTTTTAACCGTTTCGGCGTAAGAGGAACCACAGTCCGACAACTGCAAGCCCGGCACCTGTCGCAGCAAACGGGAACGGTGTTTCTTCCCCTGCTTGCGGCAACGTTCCAGACATTTTAGTCGAACGGGTCACGTCCGTCGCCTGCTCCGTTTTCGCTTTGACCGGCGTCGGTTTAGTTTGTTCGACCGGTTCAGCACGGACGACTTCAGCCGCCAAGAAAAAGCCGAGCGTGTCTTCCGTCATCGTAAAGGTGGCTTCGACCGGCTTTCGTTTGAACAACTTCATGAATTCCTCGAGCTCCGGGAATTCTTCGTCAAGTTCTTCGCCCTGATCTTCAGCCATCGCTTTCATGTCCGCTTTCGTGATGGCACCTGAAAAATCTTCGAAGTCAAACAACGCATCCAAATCCAAATGATGCATCGCTTTCACAAGATACCCTGATTTCACTTCTGTTTTAACCGAGTACGTCCCTGGTTCGAGTTCAATCATCATCGCTTCATTCGCACCCACTGTTTCTTTGTAGACGTCTTTTCCGGTAATTGTATCCGTCACCGTATACGTCGCAGGTACGCCCGTTTCTGTATAGCCCGGTCGTTGATTCGCATCAGCGTCAAAGAAGTTTGTTACGAGCAAGAGGTTTGAGAAGTCTTCCTCTTCCTCAGCGCCATACAGTCCTGCATCAATCTCTACCGTTTGACCGGCTTTCAATTTTAAATAAAGGTATCCGTCTTCTTCATCTAAATCCGAATCGATCAATCGGTCGTCACCGACGTTTTGAGGCGAGTTGTAGTAATACCCCATGTCGAATCCATCCGTTTTGACGTCGTACTCACCCGGTTTCAAGTTCGAGAACGTGTAGCGCCCTTCCTTCGTATACACTTCGTCGACGACATCTTCATCATGATTCAACAGCAATACAGGAACATCATCGAGTAACAACTCGCCATTTTGACGAACCCCGTCCATGTTCTCGTCATACCAGACGGTTCCACTGATCGTTCCCGTTGTTGCTTTGACAGGCTTTTCTTTTATTGGTTCTTCTTTTGTTGGCTCTTCTTTTGTTGGCTCTTCTTTTGTTGGCTCTTCTGTTACTGGTTCCTCAGTCGCCGGCTCTTCCGTCGCAGGATCGACTTGTGGTTCTTCTGTTGTTGGTTCTTCCGTTACCGGCTCCTCCACCGTCGGTTCTTCTGTTGCCGGTTCTTCTGTCACGACACGTCCGAACTCGACGAGGATGTTCTTCGATTGATCGACCGCAACGATATTGATTGTCGGTGCCGTTTCAGCCGTGAACGTCACGACGGGTGTTTTCGCGATATCGATATTTTTCCCCGTCACTTCGCCTTCGAAGACGAGCGCCGTTTCTGATTCGAGATCGACGAGTCCTTCCCCTGTAAAGGTCAGGGTGTACGGATTCGTCCCCGTTCCGGTGACGTCCCAACTCACCGGTGCTGCTTGTACCGGGAGGATGACACTAAAGCTCAGTACCAGTGCAATAAGATACATGCCAAGTTTTCGCATTATGTAAATGTACACTCCATTCTAAAAATATGTCCTACCTAAATTTTAAACAATACAGGAAAAATAAAACACTTAAAAATTTACATTGCGTTATCTTTTTTTCAAAAAAAGAAACTGCCTCCTTTACTTAAAGAAGAAAGCAGTCCCTTTCACTCTACTTTTAAACGAGTCGTTCGCAAGATGTCACACACGCTTCACACGCTTCAGCACATTTTTGACAATGGTCATGATCATGTCCGGCACATTCTTTGGCACAGGCACGACAAATTTCGATACAGGCTTTCGCGAGTACAGATACATTCGAGCTGTTTCGAGCAATCGCTTGACTGAGCAGACCACATATATCGGCACAATCCCGATCGAGTCGGATACAGCCCGCCATGTGTGCGACGTGCTCCTCATTCAAACAGGCATCGAAGCACGCGTTGCAGGCAATGATGCAGGCATTCAGTTCTGTTAAGACAGCTTGATGGTTTTCAGACATAATCAAGATCCTCCCTATATATATTGTAGGTACTACTATTTTTAGTTTCCCTATCATCTTCATCACAAACATCAAAAAAGAAGCATACGAGAACCGGGAAATCCAAACGGCTCTCGTATACTTCTCATTTAGTTTAACGGACGATTTCGAGCGGAATCTCAATGCCACGCCCGGCTCCTGCATCGATAATCAACACAGGGAGTCGTTCTTCATCAAAGATGTCCTCTTCGATCGTCGTATCTGCCGTATAAATTCGAACTTCACCCATCTTCTTTGCTTTAAATGAAACGAACGGGAACGGAATCGATTGATTGGCGACATCGAGTCGGATATCGACTTGTTGATCGTCAAGACGAATGTCATTCGCCGTTCGAATCGTCAAGCGCATCCGGTCCTTCTCCGTCAAGGAGACTTGAGCGGAAATGTTTTCCGTTTGTCCAGCACGTTTGACAGGATCAATGAAGACCGTCGGGGAAGCCGTCTTCACCACGTCAGCACGCTGACAACCTGGAATGATGAGTAAGGATATCGCAAGGGGGATCAACCAGCGTTTCATCAGCAGGTCACTTAATCGCGAAAGTTAGTTCAGCAGTACAGGCGACTTCCCCATCGACCGTAGCTGTAGCACTCCCTTTACCGATCGGTCCACGCAGTTTCGTCAATTCGACTTCCAGTCGGAGCTGATCACCGGGTACGACTTGACGTTTGAAACGGCAATTTTCAATACCTGCGAAAAATGCGAGTTTCCCTTGGTTTTGTTCCACCTTCAGTACAGCGAACGCACCGACTTGTGCTAACGCCTCGACAATCAGTACGCCAGGCATGACATTGTAATCCGGAAAATGGCCATTGAAGAATTCTTCATTCGCCGTGACGTTCTTGATGCCGACCGCTCGTTTACCTTCCTCGACTTCAAGAATCCGGTCAACGAGTAAAAACGGGTAACGGTGCGGAATCACTTCTTTTATCTGTTCAATCGTATACATATCTACAGCTCCAATCACTGATTAATCTAAGCTTTCATCCAAAAATCGGTGATGCGAGTCCACGTATCGAGCTTCAATACATCCATCGCTTCGCCACCACCAAACGTCGCGTACCCAACCATCGCGCCTACGACGAGTGCAATCACGACGAGAACCAATACGATCAATAGTCGTACAAGAATCGGTACTCGACGAGAAGAATACTCACGAAGACGTTTACGCTGCTTCTGCTCCGGGTTTTCTTGATGTTCCTGATTCGGCTCTTTTTGATGCCGTTTCAGACGTTCACGTGTCGGTTGACCCGTTCCTGCTTGGTTTTGTACCATCTTGATCACCTTTCATTGAGTCAGTCTAAAGAACAGTATAGCACATTAGTACCTGGTATTAAATAGTTCCGATTTAGCTACAAGTTTGCTCTTTTTCCAAGTGTAACATGAGGAATCACCGAATATATAAAAAAAGTTCGCATTGTGTATATAAGGAAAGAAAAAACACTTTCCCATATTTTTCGATATTCTTTCACAAATTTTAAATCCAATTCATGCCCTTGCGCGTAAGCTACACAGAACGGCAAACAGAATGACTACTGAAACGCATCAAAATTACGTTTTAAGATTTCTTCAACTTTTTAAAACTTTTTTAAATCCAAATGCCTCACTCCTTCGTAGGCTCTTCAGAAGGATGAAACAGAAACTACCAAAACTATTAAAAACTGAGAGGAATGATTACAGATGAAACACACTAAAAAATTCGCAGCATCAGCAATGGCAGCAGCACTCGTATTACCAGGAACGGCGGCGTTCGCATCAGGCGGTTCAGACGACATGATGCATGAGGACAAAGCAAAAAACGTCACGGTCAAAACGAAAGCGGCAGATCTTCGTGCGACACTCGACCAATTGCTTTCTGAGCACTTCGTGCTTGCTGTCATGGACATGAAAAAACAATATGACGGTTCAAAAGATGCTGAGTATTATGAAGCAGCACTCAAACAGAACGCACTCGACATGACACCGGCAATCGCTTCAGTCTATGGCGACGAAGGCGCAAAACAGTTCGAAAAAATCTTCGTCGATCACAACAAATACACAACGGACCTCGTCAAAGCTGTCAAAGCGGATGACCAAGAAGGCATCAACGCTTCAAAAGCCGAGACAGAAGAGTTCGTCCAGGACCTCTCGACATTCCTCGACACAGCGACAGAAGGCGAACTTCCGAAGGAAGCAGCTGAAGAAGTCCTTCGTGCTCACGAAGCGGACGTCTATAAAACATTCCAAGAGTATGCAGCAGGCGACTACGAAGGATCGTACAACACGTTCCGTGAAGGATACAGCCGCATGTATGACATCTCAAAAGCACTCTCAGTCGCCATCACGACACAGATGCCTGAGAAATTCGATAACTCGAAAGCTGATACGAAAGCCGCTGACCTCCGGTCAACACTCAACAGCCTTGCTGCTGAACACGTCGCTCTTGCGAACCTCAGCATGACGGCAGGCGTCGATCAAGCGAAAGACTACGATGCTGCAAACTGGGCGGAAGATATGCACACAGCTGACTTCAAAGCCGCGATCAAATCGATCTACGGTCAAGCCGGTGCGGATCAGTTCGAGCAAGTCTGGACGAAAAACCACATCGAAGCACAAGCGAACCTCGTCACAGCAGCCATCAATGATGACAAAAAAATGATGGGTGACGCACAAGACATGCTCAAAATGTTCACGAACGACTTCGGTGCATTCCTCGGAGCAGCAACGGAAGAAAACCTTCCGACGAAAGCAGCACAAGAAGCCGTCGCTGGCCATGAAACATATGTTCAAGACACGTTCATGCAGTATACAGAAGGCGACTACAAAGCGTCAGTCGACACGTTCCGCGAGTCATATGCTTACATGTACGGTGTCGGTGAAAACCTCGGTAACGCGATCGTCATGCAATCTCCTGAGAAATTCATGGACGGTACACCAGGTTCAATGCCGAACACAGGTAACGGCGGCATGAGCGACACAAGCAACAACGCAACAACAGGTGCACTTGCACTCTTCGGTCTTGCACTCGGTGCAGCTGGAATCGTCGTTGCACGCAAACGCCAAAACGCATAAGAAATCGGGTATACTAAAAAGGATAGCGCCCTCGGCACTATCCTTTTTCTTACATAGAGAGGTCTTCCTCTCGGAAAGGAGTGACGTGTTTTGAAAAAATGGTTATTACCGATCAGTATCGTCCTGATGCTCGTTTCAGTCGGTACACTGATTTTCTTATTATTCGGAAACACGAACGACACAGAAAGAAACATCACGCAAGGTACAGCTGATTCACAATCCGCGGCTTCTTCCGAGACGAAGGAGGATCCACTCAAACCATCCGAAATCTTTAAAAAAGAATTTAAGACCCTCTCGACCAATGAAGTCGAACTCCCGAAGACGTTGACGATCGACGCACTCGACGTCAAAACGAACATCGAACAAGTCGGTCTCGATAAAAAAGGGGCGATGGGTACACCCAAAAATGAACAACAGGTCGGATGGTATAAATTCGGACCACGACCAGGGGACGTCGGCAATGCCGTCATCGACGGACATACGGATACGAAAACCGGTCCTGCCGTCTTTTACAAGCTGCATGAACTAAAAAAAGGTGACGCCATCAAAATCAAAGATGAGTCTGGACGCCTGCTCGTCTTCCGCGTCAAGAAACTCGTCGAGTATGACCATCTCGATGCCCCACTCGAAAAAATCTTCGGTGCTGCCGACACCCGTAACTTAAACTTAATTACGTGTATCGGTACGTATGACCAAAATGCAGGGACGTACGACAACCGGCTCGTCGTGTTCACCGAGCTTGATGAGAAAGCATCCGATCCCGTCAACACACCACCAAAACCAGCAACGAATGTCCGTATCAGTGGTGGCTTCGTGAACTGGTATGCCTCAAAAGACGATGAAGTCGTGACGTATAACATCTATCAAGAACAAGAGGGAAAACGAAAAAAACTCGGTTCAACGGAATCGATTGAACGGAAAGCGTTCCCACTTCCGGAAGATGCGACAGGTCGCTTCATCATTACGGCCGTCAATAAAGCAGGCATCGAGTCACCAGAAGCATTTAGTGTCACGCAAAAATAAGCACAACAAAAAGATCTTACGTTCAAATTGAGCGTAAGATCTTTTTAGTCTGCCCTTTCGTTCAGAGCAATCCGTAATTGTTTATCCCCAGACGCCGTCTCATAAAATACATGGAGCCGCCCCGGTCTGATTTTCGATTCCGTCGTCGGGATGAAGACGATTCCGATTCGTTCTTCCCCACTCTGATACGTTCCGCTTAATGCATTAAACTGATCGGCAATCGTCACGATCCGTCCATCCGTTTCGTATTCACCGAGCTTCGGGGCGATCTCAATCGAATCGGCGGATTGATTTTTGATTTTGACGGTAATCGCGAGCAGGCGAGTCGCCTCACCACTGACCTGTAAGACTTTTTCTTTTTGAACGTTTACAAGCAAGAGCGGTGTTTGACGGGTCGCGTCCATCCGCGTCGTCGAGAGCGCACCGTGACTCAAGTGACTGACGGACTCTTGCTTGTTGTTACTGACGAAAGGAAAGAACTTGACGAGCTTCCACGTTCCATTCGCCCCTTTTGCGACATGGATCCGCATACAATAGGAATGCCCATGGATGGTTTCCGAGGCGATGAACGGTTGAACGATCATCGGGTTCCGTTGAATCTCTTCTTCGATACGGTCAATCAATTGTCCTGTCGAACAGGTGTCACTTCGTAAAAGGTGATCAAACGTATACTGATCCGGTCCGACCTGTTCAATCGTATAAATCCGTTGCCCCCGCTTGCCGTTAGCCGGTTTGAAAATGATTTTCCCGTACCGTTCCAGGAGAGCAACCAAATCCTTCCCCGCACGAATCCGGTGCATCGGAATCAAATACTGTTTGAACTTCCCGTCAGCCGCAAGTTTTTTCAAGACGACGTTTTTGTTGCCGATTCGGTGTGTCGTAAACGGAATCTCGTCGGCCAAGCGTAAAAAGATGTTTTTTTGCTCGTCCGTCAACGGCAAGTGATTATAGACGACATCCGGAAATTCGCACAAGCCGTTATGCCAGCGGTCATCCAAAAAGTGCATCCCCCGAATCATCCGCTTGTCAAAGTCGATATCCTGCGGCCGGAAGAAAAACGCTTCAATCCCCATCGATGCTGCGACGACGCAGGCGATCTTATCACGAAATTGTGGTTTATCGTTCAAGCGTAATATGCCGATCCTTGTCATGTCCGTCTCCCCCTACTCAATCGGTTCTAAGAAAATCAAATAGCGTTCCGTACTGTTCGCAATGTTATAAAACGGGTAACAGGTCGAGATGACGAGCGACTCCGTTCCTGTCGTTGCCAAGATGCGTGTATCTTCATCGTCGACGATTTCACTCGACCGCATGACATAGCGGTATGATCCATCCGCCAAATAGAGTTCGACCTCGTCACCCGGTTCGAGCTCACTGATTTTTGAAAACGTCGTGTCGTTATGCCCGGCGATGAAGATCCGGTCACCCTGTCCAGGAAAAGCCGTTTCCGGGTGATGCCCGACGCCTTTCGCAAGCGTTTTGTCCGTCACCCCTTCGAGGAGTGGCAATTCCATGTCGAGTGATTTAATGGTTAAGAAACCAAGCGTCTCGCCTTCTTCAAACGTGACCGGCACTGCCCCCGCTTCCGTGTCCGCTGCCTGTGCTTGTTCAGCCGTCTTCTTTTGTTCCTCCGCCTCCACGACAACGGCTTTCGCCTTTTCCAGTTCGGTGGATAACGTTCGATCAATCGTGAATTTTTGATAGCCAACGTACCCTAACAAGAGAACACCGATGATGAGCAAGAGTGTCGAGACGTGTCGTCTCATCGTTTCACGACCTCCTCTTGATGGATTTGTTCGAGCGCACGACAGTACCCGGAGATATTATGCTCGACATCATCAATCCGGACGCGGAAGGAGTGGTGACGGATGTAGAAACTACCGAGTATGCGCTCCGGTACTTTCATATACATCGCGACTTCCGGGTAATAAAAACCAGTCAATTGGTACTGCATCCGGCGTTCAATCGTCGCTTCGAGCCAGTCGAGCGGAAACGTCGTCAATAAGTCTGTCTGCCCGTCTGCTTGCATCCGGCCAATCATCTCGCGGGCCGCTAACATCAACTCAAGAAACGTCGGATACGTCGTCTCGCGGTGATGAATGAAATCAAGCTTTTGCTCGACATTTTGAAGTCCGAACCGATAGTACCGTTCATCCGGAACATACTTCGTCAATTCATTGACGCTGTAGCTGAGCCAGTGGTCATGCTGCTTCCAGTAATCGTGCGCGATAAAGTAGTCAAACGCTTGCGTCACACTCGTTAACCACCGTTCTTGTCGATCGAGCTCGTATAGACGAAGTAGCGCAAACGTCGCTTCTCCTTCGTAATAAATAATCCGAAACGCCTCTTTCAATGCAAGCGACGGATACGATAACACATGGTTGAAGTTACCTGCCGGCTGCTGCAACCCTAACATTCCGTTCGCAAGGGCGCGGCACAACGCAAGTTCGCGACGCGACTTGAACGTCGTCATGTATTTCGTCAACGCTAAGATGGCCGCGGCATTGGCTCCAAGCTTAATTTCCGCATCCTGTTCCCAATCAACGACATAGGCCGATTCGTTCGGTTGAACGATCAAGTGCTCGATGAGATAGTCTTTCGCACGATCGATTGCGTGTTGAAGTGTCACGTCCGGTCGGACTGCGTACGCTTCAATCATCGAGTAAAGTGTACTCGCATGCCGTAAGCTGTTGTAAAATTGAATCGTTTTGTCAAAACATGAAAAGTAACCATATATGAAGCGGCCATCCGCCTGAACTTGGCGAGCTAAGTAATCACTCGCTTGCGTGACGACCGTTTTGATTTCAAAGGGAGTGGTGCGTGGAGAGACTCTGATTTTTTCCACTGTCCCTGTCATTTCGATGACGATCGGTTCTTCTTCACTGAAGACGCTCGTCGTCTCAAACAAGATACAGTTTGTTTGGTCTGTGAAGACCACGCGTGGTATTTTTCGACGTTGCAGTTCAACATATCGTGTCATGTTCTTCAAGTTCACCCGAAGTTCCGGCGTGTCCTTATCTGGCGTCAACATCGCATTTCCATTTAGTTCTTCTTCTAAAAAGGCACACGTGAAGCGAGCATCGAAAGCGATGCCTTTTCGGAAATAATTCTTCCGTGTTGCACGAAGTTGATCGTTTAATTCTGCGAACGAACAAAAATGAAAGTTCTTCGCAACATCTACTTTAATCCAGTCGTAGTCGACGGGATGTTCAAGTAAGAAGTTTTTGATTTTTTGAAAGATACTCGCCATTCGTTTCCCACGAAATGTTTGGACCCGTGCACGGCGTTTCTTCGTCCCGACTGATAGAAAAACGGTGAGGCGTTGATTTAAAAAATAAGTTGCTTGATCTTCTTTCATTAGCGCAAAAACTTGTTCTTCGATTCGTTCTATCCGTTCCATCAATTCCATCCGAAGTCACCCCTTCAAAAAATAATGAAAATTGTAGCAGAGAGTTTCCCCTCCGCTACAATGACTGTTACTTAATCGGTCTGCTTATTGCTGGGGACGGCGACGGAATAGTTTTGCAAACAATCCGGTTACTACCGCCAACATACCCATCATTGAAACAAGGAAAAGATTTTCTGACGTGTTCGGAAGCTTACTTGCTGCGGTTCGAGTGACCGGTTTACTGATCGGTGTCGATAGAATCGGTCGGTTTTTCGGAACAACTGTCGTATGTGTCGGAACGGTCGGCTTCGTCACAACACCTGGATGCTTAGGCGGCATCGGTTTATTGATGACTGGAACCGGAACGACTGTGTCATGATCGTTATCCTTGTCGGCATCAGCGTCCGCATCGGCATCCGCGTCGGCATCCGCATCAGCGTCGGCATCCGCATCCGCATCAGCGTCGGCATCAGCATCGGCGTCAGCGTCAGCATCAGCATCGGCGTCAGCATCAGCATCAGCGTCAGCGTCAGCATCCGCGTCAGCGTCGGCATCAGCATCAGCGTCGGCATCAGCGTCAGCATCCGCGTCAGCATCCGCGTCAGCGTCAGCATCCGCGTCAGCGTCAGCATCCGCGTCGGCATCGGCATCCGCATCCGCATCGGCGTCAGCATCGGCATCCGCATCGGCGTCCGCATCGGCATCCGCATCAGCGTCGGCATCCGCATCCGCGTCAGCGTCAGCGTCAGCGTCAGCGTCAGCATCGGCATCCGCATCCGCATCGGCATCCGCGTCAGCATCCGCATCGGCATCAGCGTCAGCATCCGCATCGGCGTCGGCATCAGCATCCGCATCCGCATCCGCATCCGCATCCGCGTCGGCGTCGGCATCCGCATCCGCATCGGCGTCAGCGTCAGCATCGGCGTCGGCATCCGCGTCAGCATCGGCATCGGCGTCCGCATCGGCGTCGGCATCGGCATCGGCGTCAGCATCCGCATCCGCGTCAGCGTCAGCGTCGGCGTCAGCATCGGCGTCAGCGTCCGCATCGGCATCCGCGTCGGCATCAGCATCCGCATCAGCATCCGCGTCAGCATCCGCGTCAGCATCAGCATCCGCATCGGCGTCAGCGTCCGCATCGGCGTCAGCATCCGCATCCGCATCCGCATCCGCATCCGCATCGGCGTCAGCATCCGCGTCAGCATCCGCGTCAGCATCCGCGTCAGCATCCGCATCGGCGTCGCCTTCTTCATCAAACACAATCGTCGTTTGACCATCTAAATCACTTAATAACTCAGCATCAATGGCTGTAGTACTGACGACTGATCCCGTAACGACGACTTCACCATCAACACTGGCCGGCTTATCGACGAGCACATTTAAGTCGACCGTCGTCGGTCCAAGAACCTGAACGCCAGCTAATTCATTTGATAAGTTGACCGTATCGTTCGTGACTGCATCTAACAAGTCATTGACGGATGGTAAAAGTGCTTTTACTGGATCCAACACAAAATCAAGTGTCGGCGCTAAATCTCCTGTTAACTCAAGGTTCGTAATCGCATCCACTAAGTCTTGTAGTGCTTGTTGTACTACTTGCTGAACTGCCGTTTCAAGATGTTGTCCTAGTCCATCACTGAAATCAACAACGATCGTGCCATCAGCATTGACTGTCACCGGGACCTGCCCATCGTAATCAAGCAAATCAGACAACGCTACGTCCAAATTATTGAGTGCAGCCAACGCGTCTTCTAGTTCATCTAGTCCATCAACATTTAAAAGCGGGCTTGTCAGCGGGTTATCTAAAATTATGTCAATTTGAGTAACCAAGGTTCCGACAAGGCCATTGACACTCGTTGTTAATGGATCAAGTTGACCTTTGAGCGTCGGCAAGTCTTCCAGTGTGATTGGCAATAGTTCTACGCTCACGTCAGCATTGCCGTTCGCCGTCATTTTGCCCGCGAGATCCGGAATATTAAAGACGGCGACACGTTCTGGCGACAAAATTTCTGCATCGGCCAGTCCTCGGCCCGTTAAACCAAGAGCAAAATTATAATTATCTAATTGTTCTGTTAAATTCGCTCGGACTTGTACATCTGTCAATAATTGTACATCCGCTAGACTCACTCGATTTACTGGAGCAAGTGCTAATGAATTTTTAATCGATGAGGCAAATTGCTGCTGTTGCGGCTGAAACTTTTTTTCAGCTGCTTCTGTCTTGGTGTAAGTAAATGAAATTGGGGATAATGCCAGTGAGGAAGCTGTGAGTAGTTTGATCAAGCGCTTGGTGTGGTTTCTGTGGTGTCGGTTCATCTTCTTTCGGAAATCAGGCGTTTTCTTGTTCATTTGAACACTCCTTTTCTTTGAGAAAAATAACCTTACACCCATTATTATGCAGGGTTTTACTAATAAAAAATACATTTTTTTTACAATTATAATAGAAGTATAGTACCTAATATCTAGTATTTTTAATGCTTAATTACCTTTAAAAATATAAATTAAAGCCGTTTTTATTTTCAATATCTTAATTTATATTGTAATTTTATTTCATTACTTAATATCCCATAAAAATCCATATTCATTTAAGAGCCTTTTATACCCATATAATTTCCATAAAATAAAAAAAGGTCATCCTCGAGCTGATAGCTCGAAGATGACCTTTTTTATTAGAAGGTAATGTGTTGTTTACTCCACTTGATCGACTCTTTAAACTGTCGAACGAGATCTTCGGCTGGTGCGGTCAAAAAGTACGCTAGTCCATCGACTTTTTCTGACATTTGCTGAATGACAAGTCCATCTTCAATCAACTCTTGAAGTTGCTCTAAAATCTGACCGTGTGACTGATCGATTCGCTGTTCAATCTCACCAATCGTCAGCGCCCCATCCCGTAAAATGTAGATGACGCTCGACTTTAAGCTGTTCTCGAAATTATGCTGAAACTTTTGCAGGGCTAATAAATCGGCTTGTTCTTCTGTTTGACGTTGATCCATCTGTCACTACCCCTTTCCTAACACATCAGACTGCTTCTTTAGTATGAAGGAACGACGTTAATAATTCAAAAAGTCATTCTTTTTTTGTGATGATGGTATCGAACGTCTTTTCCTCATCCGTGATGACCATCTTCTTTTGTGTCCGGAGATGGTAGAGACGTTGCAAGTTAAGAATGATGACTTTCATGACGGCATAAAACGGAACGCCGAGTAAGACGCCGAAGAAGCCGGCGATGTTCCCTGCGACAAGCAGGACGATGATGATCGTCAACGGGTGAACATCAAGCGTTCTTCCTTGAACGAGCGGTGACATGATGTGCGAATCGATTTGTTGCGCGACCGTCATGACAATGATGGCGTAGACTGCAAGAATCGGATCCTGGATAAAACCGACAATCAAAGCGGGAATGACTCCGATGACTGGTCCGAGAAACGGAATGATGTTCGTCAATGTCGCGAACATCGCTAACAAAATCGCATAGTCGATGCCGATGAAGAGATATCCGATGTAGGCGATGACACCAACACCGATACTGACGATGACCTGCCCCCGGATATAGCTCATGATCGTTTCATGGACATCTTCCAAGATTTTTTTCGTTTCTTTATGAAATTCAAACGGCATCATGTTAACCAAATTGCCTTTTAGCTTATGACCGTCTAACAACATATAAATCAACATGATCGGAATGATGATGATCGTGATGACGGTCGTCGTGATTAAGCTGACGAACCCACCGACCCCTGCTCCGACATTTTTTAAGAACGATGACGCATACTCGGAGAGATTCGTCGAGAATTTATCGAACAAGTCGTCCGGTCCCCCGACGAAGCGAGAAAAGATGCTGCTGTTTTCAAGCTGACTCCGAACTTCGACGAGTTGGCGCTGAAATTCCGTCGCGAGGTTCGGGATCGAATTGACGAACTCACTGATTTGTTTCGATAAGGATGGACCGAAGATAAATCCAAGTGTCGTCATGATTCCAATCAATCCGAACAAGACGACCATCACGGCCGGACGCCGACTCATCTTTTTCTCAAGCATCTCGACGAGCGGCAAAAGGACGTAATAGAGAATCCCCGCGATTGCAAGCGGCGGGACGACCATTTGCCCGAGTATGGCGAGTGGACGAAATAAAAAGGTCACGTGATTGCCGACCCAGACGATGACGAGTAGCGTCATGACCCACCAGGCGCCACGATACCACTTGTTTTCAAACATTTTTTGCATTCTGTCACTTCCTCATACGTAATAATGATAGCTTTCACTCAGTTAGTTTTCCTTTATCTGACCGCTTCTAATCCTCCTGCAAAAAAATAAGCTGGACCGTCATCTAAATATAATATTTATTTTACATCTTTGCGTGTTAAAATTTGATGACTGCTAACAAGCAGAGTAAAATTTAATGTATATCTTCAACCACTTACGTACATATACAAAAGAATATGGAGGATTCGAACGTGAAATGGATTAATCAAAAGATTGGTCGCCAATTGATGTTTGCTTTTTACGCGGTCTTTATCGCACTCAGCATCACATCCGCTATCGTCTATACGTATACTGAACAAAAAATCAGTCAAACCGATGCGACATTCGATGACTTACGTGAACGAAGAACGAATGCGAACGCGTTGGCATACGAATGGTCCGCTGCACAGAGCAATGTAAAATCATACCTCTTGTTCGGAACCCCTGAAATGCTCAATGCTGTCAAAACAAACCAAGATGAAATTAACCGCTTGACGACCTGGTTCGAGCAAAACGCCATCTATACACAAGGCGATCAATATGCAACTGCGACGAGAAACTTATATGACGATTATTTCGGTACTGCCGTCCCACTGTTACGTCAATATGTGGAACAAAAACAGAAAGGCTCGGTCGACGAACAGTTCGTTGATCCGAAAACGCTCGCTTCGCTTTCGAACGGGAGCGAATTATTCAATTCTGACGGGACGTTGAAAGGCTCAAACAGTCAAATTGACGGTGAAGCCGATACGGCTGGTATCGAAGCCTTGCTGACAAACTATTTAAACCTCATTCAGACTGAAGAAGATGAAGCAAAGGCCAGCCTGCTCAATGAAATGCGCATCGCCCAGTTCATTTGGCTGTCAAACCTGCTTGTCCTCGTCATCATTCTTGTCTTACTCGTCCGCCCGTTCATCAACCGGGTGACGAAACAAATTAATTCGTTGTCTCGGGACAGTGCACATCTCGCAAGTGGTGAAGACGTCAAAGAACTTCCCTTACCGAAACGACGCGATGAATTACACACATTAACCGCGTCCTTCAATCAAATGGCAGCATCGATTGCGGATAATAAAGTCCATATGCTGGCGAAGAATGAAGAGTTGCAAGCCCAACAAGAGGAACTCGTTGCGCAGCAAGAAGAGCTACAGGCGCAACAGGAAGAACTCGAAGAAGCACTCGAAATCACGCTGCAAAGCGAACAACATCTAAAATACCGTAATGAATTGACGGAGACGCTTGCGTCCCGCGAAACATTGACGGCGTATCCGGAAATCATCGAGAAGCTCGTCTCAATCACCCACTCGGAAATCGGAGCCTTGCTGTTCCTCGATCAACACGATGTCCGCTCGACGATTGAATACGGGATGACCCCTGATATGGTCGAACAATTGATCCACGAAGATCAATCGTTGTTCCATCGGGCGCGTGTCTTGAAACGTCCGGTGCATTCGTCTAAACAGGTCGCACACGAAAGCCCGCTTCCGTATCCGTACTACATGTATGAAGTCGCCGTGCCGATTCTTGACCCGAACGAAGAAAAAATTATCGCCTGCATCTATCTCGTCCGGTACCGTGACGCCTTCACGCCGGAGCAGATGGGCGACATCCTTTCCTTCTCGCACCAGCTCTCACTTTCGTTGATGCGGATGGGGATTTACGAAAAAATGATTCATGAAAAGAACAAAACCGGACAACTGTTGAACTCGATTCGGGAAGCCGTCGTCTACATCGAACATGAATCAGATGAATTGCTCGTCAACGAACCGTTGATGAAGTTGTTCCCGGAAATTCAGACGGAACATCAGGATGAAAGTAATCTCTCCTCGTTCCGTCAAGCAATGTCCGCCTTGTCTTCCATCATCGATGAAGCAGAACCGTTCGAACAATACATCGAACAGATCGTCGAGCAGAACTTGCCGAAGGATAGTCTCGTCGTCTCGATTCGCGCGCGCAGTGCCTATATCCAAATTTATGCCGAGAAGATTCAAATCAATAACGTTTGGGTCGGAACGATGCTCGTCTTACGGGATGTCACGAAAGAAACGGAGTCGGACCGGATGAAAGAAGAGTTCGTCTCGACCGTCTCGCACGAACTTCGGACACCCCTCTCGTCCATCTACGGTTTCACGGAGTTGATGCTCAACAAATCGTTCGAAGAAGAGCGTCAGCTAAAGTACTTGCAGACGATTCACTCGGAAACAGGTCGCCTGACGACCCTCGTCAACGATTTCCTCGACGTCCAGCGGATGGAATCGAGTGAGCAACGTTATCAGATGTCGACGTTCGACATCGTCGAACTCGCAAATGACGTGACCGACTTCTATGGTGCCTCGCATACGACACACACGTTAGCGTTCGCAGGCAACGGACCAATCATGATTGACGCCGATAGCGAAAAGATTAAACAGCTCTTAAACAACCTACTCAGTAACGCCATCAAGTATTCTCCTGACGGCGGAACGGTTTCAATCGAAGTCCAGCACCAGGATGGTTTCGCTGAAATCAAGATTCACGACGAAGGAATGGGCATCCCGCAAGAAGCGATGTCGAAGTTGTTCGATAAGTTTTACCGGGTCGACAACTCAGAGACACGCAAAATCGGTGGAACGGGTCTCGGTCTATCGATTTGTAAAGAAATCGTCAAACACCATAACGGAACGATTGATGTTGAATCGACCGTCGGTGTCGGCTCGACCTTTACGATTCGTTTTCCGGTCGCTGTCATTTCCACCATCTTGACGTACGAAACTGAATGAGTCTTTACCCCCGTGTCCACTAAAGGCGCGGGGTTTTTTTGCCCTGTTCATGTTCAGATTCCGTCAAGGACGGGTGAAACGCGGGCTTCCAGTAAGAAGAACGCCGCTTACGTCGCGTTTAACATAAGGTTCTAAAAGGGAATAGCTAAAGCGACTCTACACATACAGGAGGAATCAGACAGATGCAACTTGGTTGGATAGGATTAGGTCATATGGGTGTCCCGATGGCGTTACGTCTTCGCCGCGCCGGACACCCGTTATACATCTATAACCGCACAGAAAGTAAGACAGCACCGCTCGTCGCGGAAGGGGCAACGTCGCTTCGCTCACCACGCGAACTGGTCGAACAGTCGGACATCATCTTCATCATGCTCGCAGATGGAAAAGCGATCGATCATGTTCTTCACGAAACAAACGGGCTGCTCGCAAGCGACTTGACGGACAAAATCGTCGTCAACTTGAGTACGATTTCGTCCGAGGAATCAACACAGGCAGCGCAACTGATCGAACGCGCCGGTGCCGCCTATCTCGAGTCTCCCGTCTCTGGTTCAGTCGGTGTCGCAGAAGCCGGCCAGCTCGTCATGCTCGTCGGTGGTGACAAACAGACACTTGCGACATGTCGGCCGTATCTCGATGTTCTCGGTAAAGAAAGTATCCATTTCGGTGACCACGGAACAGGCAGCTCAGCAAAACTTGCCATCAACCTCCTGCTCGGTATCGTCGGTGAAGGACTTGCTGAAACGTTCCTGCTCGGAGAAGCGGCCGGGCTCGACAAAGAAAAACTCATCCAGATGATTTCCTTGTCCGGCATGAATACACCGCTCTTCCAAGGCAAACAGGACATGTACCGAACAGAAGAGTTCCCCCCTGCTTTCCCGCTTCGGTTGATGGCGAAGGATTTAGGGTTGATCACGGACGCCGCGAAACGGTACACGTTACGTTTACCGCTGGCAGAAGCAGCACATGAACAGTACGAACAGGCGAACACGGGAGACCAAGCCGATTTAGATATGGCAGCGGTCTACCTGAGCTTAAAAAAATGACTCCATCAGAAAGCCGCGCCTTCCAGATTCCGGAATGCGCGGCTTTTGGCAGACTCGTTATTTGAGTGATGTGACGATTCCCATCATCTGATCGGTCGTCATCAAAGCTTTCGAATTAAACTGATAGGCGCGTTGAATTTGCGTCAAGTTCGTCATTTCCGTCCCCATGTCGACGTTCGAGGATTCGAGCGTCCCGACCGTCAACGGGTTCCCTTGAGCATTTTGATATTGTCCGGTCGCCGTATAGAGTCCACCGCCGACATCCGTCAACTCGCCATGGTTCGGAATATCCGCGACACCGATGCGGGCAAGGACACGACGTTCTCCGTTGAGGACACCTGTGATATTGCCATCTTTGTTCAGCTCAATCGCCGTCGCATTTTTCGGTAAGGTGATGGCATCGTTCGCTTGATTGATGACGGAGCGTCCCGCATCATCTGTCAACAACATCTGTCCGTTGCCTTGCGGTGATAACTCAAAGTTGCCGTCCCGCGTGAATTTCGTCACGCCGTCTGCATCGATGACACCAAAGAAGTGATGCGGATTACCGAGTGCCGCATCTAAATTTCGTCCGGTCGTTTGAAAAGCACCGACGGTAAAACGTGTCGCTTCGTTCGCGACATACCCACCGACACCAAGACGAAGATCGACCGGCGTCGTCAAAGGACCTGTTTCTAAGCCGCCCGGTGTGTTGCTGATGTTGCGGACGAGTAACTCATTGAACTGCGCATCACGACGCTTGTAGCCGTTCGTGTTCGCATTCGCGAGATTATGCCCGGTCGTATCGAGTTGTTTTTGTAATTGAGCCATCGTACTGGCTGATGTATAAAGTGATTGCATGACTTCCTCCTCCGATTAACGCACGCGACCGATTTCAGAAACAGCTTTTTCAGCCGTCCGGTCGTAAGCTTGAATGACTTTTTGATTGGCTTCGAACTGACGAAGTCCACTGTTCATCTCAGCCATCGTCTGCTCGATTTCGACGTTCCCGAGTTCGAGCACGCCTTGGTCGACTTTGACGTCTCCCGCCGCAAGTGCTGCCGGAGAGCGGAATAAACCGTTGCCTGTCCGCTCCAGTGTCTCCGGTTGATCGGTTACGACAAGTCCAAGGTTTCCGATCGCTTGCCCGTTTCCGTCCGTCACCGCTCCGTCTGCGCTGACAACGAAGTCTTCATTGACGACGTTGAGCGCCTGACCGTTTGCATCAAGGACGAGATCATTTTCTGTCGTCCGGAGCAAACCATCCTGCCCGACGGCAAATTGACCGTTCGTCGTGTAAAGCGTCTCTTCCCCACCTGTCAGCGGATCCGTATGTAAGACGGTAAAGAGGGCGGATCCGTCCCGTGAACTGATTTGGAGATCCGTCGCGTTGCCCGTTTCCGTAATCGAACCGAGGGCAAAGTTCGGCGTCGCTGCCTGCATGAAGACACCTGTCGCGAGCGTGCCGACCGTCCCTCTTGATTGAATTCCCGTCCGTTCATTGACGCCTGATTGTTGAATCATCATCTCCGGAAACGTCCGGAGCGATGCTTGATCGGCGCGGAAGCCAGGCGTCCGCGCATTGGCCAGGTTGTTACTTAACATTTCTTGTTGCCGCTGTAACGCCTGCATCGCACCAGACGCCGTGTACATTCCTCGTAACATATGTTTTTGTCTCCTCATTGACTTAATGTTCAATTCTCTTATGTTTAGTATATCGGTCAGGTTCTGTTGAATTATGAGTTTTTTTCAAAAAAAGGGAATGAGAAAAATAGTTGAACCGAAAGTCCTAGCTCTTGATTGAAATATTTCGGAGTAAAAAATTCCAAAAATTGTTATAATGAATGATAGACATTTTAATCGAGGTGACGAGATGCCGTTCTTCAAAAAGAAACTTTCAGAAGCGCCCCTGCAAGGATCACTGGATTTTAAAGAACTGACAGACCCGACCTACTTTTTAGAAAATCATCCGGATGCCGTTTACACCTTGAACTTAGCTGGAGAAATCGTCTCCTTTAATCAAAAACTCGCTTTCCTGCTCGGCTATGAAGGAACGACACTCGCGAATCAACCAATCCAGTCCTTCCTTCGTCCGAGTGAAGCCGAGCGAATCGCCCCCTTTAAACAGCGTGCCCTGCACGGGGAGACCGTTCATTTCACGGCAGAAGTCCGTCACAAGGATGGGCGCCGCTTGACAATGACCGTGACGAACATCCCGATCTACCAAAACCACATCATCATCGGTCTGTACGGAATCGCCCGTGACATTTCGCAACATGTCGCGTTACGAAAACAACTGCTTCGATTAGCCCAGCAAGAACAGTTGACAGAAATGACGACACCAATCGCCTTTCTCGATTATCTTCCGACATCAGACGAGTGGTCGTTCTCGAAAAACTTCACTTCACTCTTGTCGATTTCGAGCCACCGCTTGGCGTCGATGGACGAAGAAGACTTCCTACACGAGATTCACCCGGACGACCGTAGCCTCTTTCAAGAACACGTGGCACAGTTAACGACGCCGTCTAACGTCAGCCTCACTTTACGGATGAATCAACAGGAACAGTATCAACGGGTCGTCCGCTGTGATGCCTTATCGTCGCAGACTGACGGTCATCTCTGCATCAGCATGATGTTTCATGACACTGCGACGACGCGTGAGACTCCGCCCGCCGATTCGCAAGACTCGCTGACGAATTTTTTAGCGACCGTCGAAACAATTGTTTACCAACACAGTGAAGCCGATCAAGCGTTGACGTTCCTCGCCGTCGGTTTTTTACAGCAACACCCGGAACACTTGCGCCAGCTCGAACTCGATCCCGCGTACTGGAAAGAATTGCTTCATCCGGACGACCGGGACCGAATAAAAGCTGCGCGGGAAGGGTTGCAACAAGGAGAAACCGTCCGGCTGACTTACCGGCTGAAACTAGAGGACGAATGGCGCTGGCTCGAAGAGATTCGTCTTCCTTTAAAGGATTCGAACACTCAGGTCTTCACCGGCTATCAAGGTGTCGTCACGGACATCACGCTCGTCAAGCAGCAACAAGAGGATCTCTTTCGCTTATCGCGGCATCACGCGACAACGGGGTTGCCGAACCGGATTGCCCTGCTTGAAAAAATGGAGGATTTGCTTAAAAATGGTCTTCCTTTTACCATCTTCGCGATCGACTTCAATCAATTCCATAACATCAATACACAACTCCGGTATGAGATTGGCCAACGCTGGCTACTTGATACACGTGATGCGTTAACGGAGCGCTTGCCGAACGTCTATTGCAGTCAGCTCGAAGGCGATTACTACATCGCCTTAATCGAGCAACCGTTCGATGAGCTCCAGTTGAAGAAACGTGCGCTCCATGTGCTCGAACTCGCGACGCAACGCTTCTCAATCGAGGCGTATGCCCTAATTCCGGAACTCGCCATCGGAATCAGTCACAGTCAGGACAAAAAGACTTCAGCGGCTGAACTCCTGCAGGCTGCGAACACGACCTTGACCCGTGCCCGCGCTAAGACAGGTCCCGCCTATGAATTGTATACGTCGCAGCTTGACCTTGAAATTTACCGCCGCCACCAACTCGAACAAGGTTTACGGTATGCGATTGGACAGGACGAACTGTTTCTCGAATATCAACCGAAAGTCGATATCTGGAGCGGGCAGCTCTTAGCCTTCGAGGCCTTGATTCGTTGGGATCATCCAGAGTGGGGACGGATTCCCCCGCAAGATTTCATTCCGCTTGCAGAAGAAGGACGATTTTATCTCGCGATTGGCGACTGGGTCCTCGAGACCGTTTGCCGGACGCTACAGGACTTGAGTACGTCGGGTTTCCCCGTCGTCCCGATTTCAATCAATCTGTCGGCGAAGCGACTGTTGCACGGCAACTTCGTCGAAACCGTCAAAACGTGTTTGAAACGCCATAGTGTCCAAGCCCGCTTCCTGCAGTTCGAGCTACCTGAAAATGTCCTGCTCGAGAACAATGAGTTCGTCAAAGAAACACTGGCGCACCTGCATCGTCTCGGAATTCGCCTCACACTCGATCGCTACGGTAGCAGTGCTACTTCCTTAGCTTGTCTGCGCGACTATCCGATTACGACGTTAAAGCTGGATCGTTCGTTCGTCGCTCAACTCGAGGAGGCGGATCAGTCGACGGCACTTCTTAAAACCATCATCTACTTTGCGAAGGAACTCGAACTGACCGTCGTCGCTGAGGGCGTCGAAACACTCCATCAACTCGATTTGTTCCGCGATTTCGAGTGCCATGCCGTCCAAGGTTACCTGTTCAGCCGACCCGTCAGTGCGTCCGAACTTGTGAACGTATTGCGTCTCGGTGTTCTTTCACCGATTGAGTCTTTAAAAGCCTCACCGAAACAACAATTGCCGTCCGTCCATGCCCAGATCACAATCACCCGCCTGAACGGCAAGGCCGTCAATGTCGGTGCTTCGCCAATCCTCATCACGCGGAGTACGAACCGGTCCATCCATTTTTATGCCTCGATTCGCTTGCCTGTCGACCACCAAATCGAGCTGTCGTTACAATTGAAGGATGTCGATCATCCACGGACGATCATCGAACCGCTTGCAATCACGGAACTCGACAATGGACTGTTCCATTATTCTGCCGACTACAAAGTACGTGCTCAGTCCATCCTTTTGATGAAGGCGCTCGAACATTCGGAGCAACAAAAACTCGATGACTTCTTTTCATTGACATGAAAAACGCCTCCCGGTTACTGACCGGAGAGGCGTTCCGTGTTAGGAATGTTTTTTACTGAGTACCGCTGTTTGCGTCCGTTCGAGGACAGCATTCGTGATGACAATCAAACCGGTAAACAGGAACAACGCTTCAAAACCGAAGTGGCCGGCGATCTGACCACCGGCGAGCGGTCCGAGGAAGTTTCCCATGAATTGGGCCGATTGATTGTAACCGAAGATCCGTCCGGACGCATTGGCTGGTGTATGTTTACGAAGCAGTGCTTGGACCGATGGCATCAAGGCCGCTGTCGCAAATCCGATGCCCATCCGCAAGACGATCAATTGACTCGTATCCGTGACGAACGCTTGCGGAATCAAGAAAGCGGCAAAGACTAGTAAGGCAAAGAATAAGACACGTTCCGCCCCAATCTTGTCGGACAGTCGTCCGAGCCGCTGGGCAGCAATCAATGCCGCAATCCCGGGTGCTGAGGCGACGATTCCCGATAGTAACGCCAGCCGTTCCGTTCCGGGACTCAGCTCTCGCACGTAGAGCGAGAGAATCGGACTGATGGATTGCGCTGCGAACTGAATCAAGAACGTCGTCAAGAATAGACTCAAGATGAGCTCCGGATGACGGAGCGATTGAATGATTTCTTTTGCGGAAGCCATTTTTTTGACTTCAAGTGGGACGAATTCTTCTTTAACGAAGAAATATGTCACGAGGAACGTCAAAAACAACGGTACGCTCGTAAAGAGAAAAACGGGTCGAAGCCCAATCATGTCGGCAAGGAATCCTCCAATCAGAGGTCCGAGCAATCCACCGGCAATCCCACCGGTCGACAATGTACCGAGCGCCCAGCCACTTTTCTCTTTCGGGGTTTGAGAAGCAATCAAGGTGATTCCGGCTGAAATGAATCCGGAGACCGCTCCCATGACGAGCCGTAAGAAAACAAGCTGATACACATCTTGCACAAAACTGATTAAGAACATGACAATCGACATTCCGAGGCTTGCCCGGAGCAACATCAACTTCCGTCCCTTTTTATCGGCGAGTCGTCCCCAGATCGGTGAGACGATTGCTGCGACGAGGAACGTTGCTCCGAACGCAATCCCGGACCAGGTCGTAATCTCCTGACGTCCATTGACGCCAAGCTCTTCAATGAATAATGGCAAAAACGGTAAAACGAGACTGAGTGCAGCGGCAGTCAAAAAACTCCCGATCCACACGACGATTAAATTTCTTTTCCACAACGGCATTGTGGCATCACTTCCTTTTTAATGGTAATTCCGAGGTCAAGCAACAACTTCTAATATACACTTCACAATGTGAAATGTCTAGGTTTTGAACTGATGCAATAGTCTCAAAGACTATTGATGGATAACTATTTTGAGCAAACGAACCGATAGTAGGAGTACCATGCAGAAGGAGTGAACACTACCATGAAACGTTTTCTCGTCAGTCTCGTCTGCGTCTCGTTTTTCAGTCTGTTACTGCCGTCAAGCGGTCAAGCCGCTACGCCCGTCACGCGTCATACGGTGATGTGGTCGATTCCGGAAGCGAAGTCCATCCCCGTGAAAATCAATCAGCTCGCCAACCGGCAGATGAAGCGTGTCTACCTCCATGTCGCGATTGAGGATGATCGTACCCTCTATTGAACATTTGTCGAGGCCGCACATGCAGCAGGAATTGAAGTCTACTTCCTGTTCGGGCAACCGCGCTGGATTACGAATGAAGGCACGACCTTCCGACCGAATGTCGAAGACCCGCTCGCCTGGATTACGCTGTATCAAAGTGAGACGATGCAGCATCCGGATGGAATCAGCGTCGATCTCGAACCGTATGCCCTACCGGAGTGGACAACGAATCAATCTGCCGTCATCGCTTCTTATCAGCGAATCCTGACTGCCTTTCAGGAGCGGGCAACAGCAGAAGGACTACCGTTGCAACTCTTTCTCCCGTTCTGGTTCCACACGGTCACGGATGTCGCCGGACGTCCCGTCAGTGCCTGGGCGATGGATCTCGCAAGCGAAGTGACCTTAATGAGTTACCGGACTGTCTACGGTGGTGGAAACGGCTTATCTGCCATCACGCTCGTCGATACGTTGTATGCGGCAAACCACCAGCACAACCTGTCATACGCTCTCGAGTTCACGGAACTACCGGAGACACCGAACATCACCTTTTATGGTCAGTCACGGCAATCCTTGAACCAACTCGTCAATCAGACGATGAACAGCTCTTTCCCCCCGCGTGCCATCGTCTATCATGACTTTGAGGCCTATCAGGCGTTCATGCAACATACGAAGTAACTGATTGGCAAGATTCTTTAAGCGATCGATGAAAAAAAAATCAATCCTTAACGGACTGACCTTTCAGACTGTAGACAACGTGCTATTGGGAGATCAAGCGTCTTTTTTCGTTGCTTTCCTCGGGCGAGGCGCAAGCCGTTGCTCCTTGATCCTCGCGGACAACGAGCAGGGTCTTGCCTGCCTCTGGCAAGTCGCGTTGAAAACGCACTTTTCCCGTAGGAGTCAACGAAACGTGACGCTTTTTAGGTAATACCGTGACAGAAATCCAATCATGCAGACGCTTTAGAGCGCAATCCGTCTCGATATAGCATATTCATTCTTCCTGAGAGTTTGTCTACACGCTAAAAGCTCAGTCCTTAACGGATTGAGCTTTTTTGCTGTTACAATGCTGTTTTGATTTCTTCAATCATCTTCTCGATCGATTGGATACCGCCACCGGACAGATACCACACGTCTCCACTCAAGTAGACGACCTTATTATTTTTGACGGCATCGACGTTTTTCAATAATTCATTGTCCATCGCTTGTTTCGCGCTCGCCCCTTCGCCGATCGCTTCTCCACGGTCGATGACGAAGATGATGCCCGGATTTTTCTTGACGATGTATTCGTACGAGACATCTTGTCCGTGGACGGCTTGATCAAGAGTTGTATCGATTGCTTTCAGTCCGAATGCATCGTAAATCAAGCCAAAACGAGAGCCCGGTCCAAACGCACTCATGCTCTTATCCCCCGCAATCAAGACAAGTGATTCAGGTGCTTCTTTAGCATCCTCTTTGACTGCCGCGATTTTTTCATCTACTTCTTTTAATGCAGCTGTCGCTTCTGCTTCTTTTCCGAACAACTTACCGAGCATGTTGACGTTATCTTTGAACGACGTCATGTAGTCTTGTGTATCGATTCCTACATAAATCGTCGGTGCAATCTTGCTGAACTCTTTATACATTTCCGATTGACGGGCTGAGATTAGGATGACGTCTGGTGCAAGTTCACTGATTGCTTCAAAGTTTGGTTCTTTTAAACTTCCGACGCTCGTATACTGGTCTGCTTCATATTGTTTGAGATAGGCTGGAACGAGTTCTTTCGGTAGACCTGCCACTTCGACACCGAGTTCATCGAGTGTATCGAGTGCACCAAAATCAAAGACGACAACTTTTTTCGGGTCTTTGACGACCTCCGTTGAACCTAATTCATGTTTGATTGTCATTTTTTCGTCGCTTGAAGCGGCTGATTCATCTGTTCCTTTTCCACACGCACCAAGTGCGACGACACAAATTGCAATAACGAGTAAGAACCACTTTTTCATGTGAGTTGATCTCCCTTATGTTAAGTATAGTAGAGGCAAATTTTATGATCATCCATCTGTTCCAACGTTAAATCCATTTCATACAGGTTTTCGAGTAACGACTGGTCCATCAATTGGTCTGTCGGACCCGTCGCAACGATTTGTCCTTCTTTCATCGCGACCATCTGATCCGAGTAGACGGACGCGAAGTTCAAGTCGTGTAAGACGACAACGATCGTTTTATTTTCCTCGTCGACGAGCTTCCGGAGTAACTTCATCACCTGGACGGCATGACGCATGTCGAGGTTATTCAATGGTTCGTCGAGCAAGATATAATCCGTATCTTGGGCAATCACCATCGCGATGAAGGCACGTTGCTTCTGACCTCCGCTGAGGGCATTGATTTGTTTATCTTCCATCTCTTCGAGGCCGACGTATGCAATCGCTCGATCGATTTTTTCGTGATCAAGGGCGGTCAGTCGTCCTTTTGAATATGGAAAACGACCAAACCCGACGAGCTCTCGGACCGTCACACGCAGTCCGAGGTGGTTGCTTTGTTTTAAAATCGACAGTCGCTTCGCCAAGTCATCTGACGGAAATTGACTGATGGCCGTCCCTTCCAGTGTGACGACGCCCGCATCCGCTTTCGCGAGGCGGCTAATCATCGACAGGACGGTACTTTTACCCGCACCGTTCGGTCCGATGAAGGATGTCAATTGACCTTTCGGGATCGTGAACGTCGCCGCTTCGACGACGGTCTTCGTTCCGAACCGTTTCGTGATGTTCTCAATCGTAATCATCGGTTGACTCCTTTCAGCAAGAGATAAATAAAGTAGCTACCACCAATCAAGTTCAAGATGACACTGAGCGTCGTCGAGAAGTTCAAGACGTGCTCGACAATCAACTGCCCTCCGACTAACGCGATCACACCAAGTAAAACTGTCGCGACCGCTAAAGCGTGATGGCGGTACGTCGGGATGAGCTGATAGGCGACGTTGACAATCAAGAGCCCTAAAAATGTAATCGGTCCAATCAAGGCTGTCGCAATCGAAATATAGATGGCGACGATAATTAACAGACGTTTGACGATTTTTTCATACGGAATGCCCAAGTTAATCGCATGGTCGCGCCCGAGTGCTAATACGTCGATGAGGCGGACATACCGCCAAAGCCAAACTGTATTCAAGACGAGGAGGACCGTTGCTAACATCAATAAGTCCGAATCGACGTTGTTGATGCTCGCGAACGAGCGATCTTGCAACAATTGAAATTCGTTCGGGTCCATCAGCAGTTGAAGAAACGAGGTGATACTGCCGAAAAACGTTCCGAAGACGAGACCGACGAGGAGAAGGAAGTAGACGTTCCGCCCCTCCCCTCGGAACAGCAATTGATACAGCACGATCGCAAAACCGACCATCAAAAGAATCGTTGCGACGAAGCGGACTTCGATTCCGACTTCAAGCAGGATTGAGCTGCCGAACAAAAACAAGAGTCCGGTTTGAAGCAACATATACAGGGAATCGAGACCGATGACGTTCGGTGTCAAAATCCGGTTCATCGCCACGGTTTGGAAGATCAAGGTCGAGACCCCGATCGCGACACTCGTAACAAGCATCGCCGCTAACTTTGTAAAACGTCTTGGAACGACGTATCCGAGTGCCCCTTGTAAGTTCAACGTCATATAGCCGACCATGCATAATAACGCGAGGGCGCCAAGCCAAATCAATCGTTTACGATAAGCCATAACGATCCCTCCTAAACAAGAGGTAGAGGAACAAGCCACTGCCGATCGTCCCGACCATCAAGCTAATCGGAATCTCATACGGTGCAATCAACAGGCGGCCCGCAATGTCACAGACGAGGACGAACAAGGCACCGAACAGAGCCGTTAACGGTAACGTCTTTCGTAAATGATCGCCGTACCAAATCGAAATCAAGTTCGGCACAATCAGACCAAGAAATGGAATCACACCGACCGATAAGATCACGGCTGAAGCAATCAATGAAACAATCGCCAGCCCGAGCTGCATGACACGCTTATGCGAGATACCAAGATTTTGTGAAAATTCTTCGCCCATTCCGACAATCGTAAACCGGTGGGCATAACGATAAGCGATGAACAGCAACGGAACAGTTATGTAAAGCAATTCGTAGCGTCCCTTTGTGATCATCGAAAAGTTTCCTTGCATCCAACCGCTTAAGCTTTGCAGCAAGTTGAACCGCAATGCGAGAAACGTCGTCAAGGCACCGACGATACTGCCGAGCATCAACCCGACGAGGGGAATGAAAATGACATCCTTCATTTTGATCCGTTCGAGAACCCGCATGAATAAAAGCGAACCACCAAACGCAAACCCAAATGAAATGAGCATCTTAATCAGTGGATGCGCATCACTAAAGCCAATCATTGAAACGACGATTCCGAGTTTCGCGAAGTCCATCGTTCCCGCCGTCGTCGGTGAAACGAAGCGGTTTTGTGTAATTTGTTGCATGATCAATCCCGCAATGCTCATACCCGCTCCAGCCAATAGGATACTTAAAAGTCGTGGTATCCGACTCATCAAGAACAATTCCCATTCCGTCTCGCTCCAAGATAAAATGTCTGTTAAATCGAGGTCAGCGACACCGACAAACATGGAGCCGATCGAGACACATACGAGGAGGATTCCCCAAATCATAATCGGCATCGTAGCCTCCTTGTAAAGATAATGATATTCATTCTCATTGAGAACATTCTCATTCTCTCTTTTTTCCAGGCTTCCGTCAACCGTTATTCTGATATTTTTTTAGAAAGTCTTTTTCTCTGTCACGTAAGAGTGCGTTTTTTTTAACAACATTTAATACAGTGATTTCTTGGTTTTTGAACAACATTCCGTACAGTGATCTCTTGGTTTTTGAACAACATTCCGTACAGTGTTCTCTTGGTTTTTGAACAACATTCCGTACAGTGTTCTCTTGGTTTTTGAACAACATTCCGTACAGTGTTCTCTTGGTTTTTGAACAACATTCCGTACAGTGTTCTCTTGGTTTTTGAACAACATTCGCTTCTACCACGGTTCGCTTGCTTAGGGGCAAGCGGGAAGCCGCTTCGCTTTTTACAAAAGCTGCAGGGTCTCCCCTTGCTTGCTCGTGAACCTTTTCAAGGTTCACTCATTCCCTCAAGCGTCTCACCGTTTTCGAAGCGAGTTGTTCAAATCATCAGTATTTCCATTTAAGACGCTACATCTTATCGATTGGTGTTCTCAGCTCAGACACGAGTGAACCAATCTGTTCCAAAACGTCATTCGACAGAAAAGAGCCTTCCTAAAAGACTCGCTTCCCGTGACTCGTACGGGAAAAAGCGCAAGAAATTCTTGCGCTGTCAGAGGCAAGCGAGACCCTGCTACTTGTCCGGATAGGATCAAGTAGCAACGGCTTGCGCCTCGCCCGAGGAAAGCACGGGAAGAAAGAATCTTTGTCCTGCACCATTCTTGAATCGTTCATGATACTGTACTTTGTCCGTTTTCAATCTAATCCGATCTATTCGAGAACGGCATTCGACAGAAACGCACCTGCTCAAAAGATCCGCTTCTCGTGACTCCTACGGGAAAAAGCGCAAGAAATTCTTGCGCTGTCAGAGGCAAGCGAGACCCTGCTACTTGTCCGGATAGGATCAAGTAGCAACGGCTTGCGCCTCGCCCGAGGAAAGCACGGGAAGAAAGAATCTTTATCCCGCAACATTCTTGAATCGTTCATGATACTGTACTTTGTCCGTTTTCAATCTAATCCGATCTATTCGAGAACGGCATTCGACAGAAACGCACCTGCTCAAAAGATTCGCTTCCTGTGACTCCTACATGAAAAAGCGTAAGAAAAGCTTGCTCTGTCAAAGGCAAGCACGGGAAGAAAAAACCTTCATACGCAACATTCTTAAATCGTTCTCTACGCAAAATAAAAAAAGGTAACCCCCACAATTAAGTGAATGGTTACCTCATCGCTTGACGATTTGTGCCAAACAAGCATTTCTTATTTTCCTAAGTTATCGAGCATGATGCCTGTCCCGCGTGCGACACATAACATCGGATCTTCTGCAATCAAGACCGGTAACCCTAGCTCTTTTGCTAACAACTGATCGATTCCGTCGAGCAATGCCCCACCACCCGTTAAGATGATGCCGCGGTCGATAATATCTGCTGCGAGTTCCGGTGGTGTCTTCTCGAGAACCCGTTTTGTCGCTTCGACGATTTCCATCGCTGATTCTGCGAGTGCTTCATGAATTTCTTGTGAGCTGACCGTAATGTTATGCGGCAGCCCTGTGACGAGGTTGCGTCCTCGAATGTCCATCTCTTCCTGACGTCCGTCTTCTGAGACCGTTGCGACCGTCATCTTGACGTTTTGCGCCGTCCGTTCACCGATGATTAACTTATGCCGACCTTTGATCGCCCGAATGATATCGTGATCAAATCGATCTCCTGCAACTTTGATCGTTTCGCCACAGACGATATCTCCCATCGAGAGTACCGCAACATCCGTCGTCCCACCACCGATGTCGATGACCATATGTCCCGCAGGCATCCAAATGTCCATCCCGGCTCCGACCGCGGCCACTTTCGGTTCGACTTCGAGGAAGACGGTTTTCGCACCCGATTTTTCTCCTGCCTGACGAATCGCTTTTGCTTCGACTGTCGTGATGCTCGCTGGTGTACAAATCAACATCCGAACGCCACCGAACATGCTGCGGACCTCAATTTTATCGATAAAGTGACGTAACATCGCTTCCGTCATCTCGAAATCTGCGATCACACCATCTTGGAGCGGACGAATCGCGACGATGTTTCCTGGTGTCCGGCCTACCATTAAATGTGCTTCCGTACCTACTGCATGAATTTTGCCGGTCGCTTTATCAATGGCGACGACTGAAGGTTCATCGAGGACAATTCCTCTTCCCTTTACATGAATGACGACATTGGCAGTTCCTAAATCAATTCCGATATCTTTTGAAAACATCTCGCGTGATCTCCTTTACCAGCTGGCTATTATTCCATAATTTAGAACATCGTTTGGACGTCTAACCCATTTATGTATACATACCTTTCAATTTTAGCACAGGCAAGCAAAAAGAGACGACTTTCTTTTTCAGAAAGTCGTCTCTCGTTAATGAAATGGAATAATAGCTTAAGATTAAAGCTTTGTCGCTGCCGTTTCTTCGACAACCGCTGTTTCTTCCGTGATGCGCTCGACATCTGCGCCAAGGGCTTGCAGTTTCAAGTGGAAGTCAACGTATCCACGATCAATGTGATGGAGTGCACCGACACGTGTTTCGCCTTCAGCAATCAAACCAGCTGTGACGAGCGCTGCACCAGAACGAAGGTCTGTTGATAAGACTTCTGCTCCTTGAAGCTGAACTCCACCTGTGATGATTGATGAGCGTCCTTCGATTTTGATATCAGCATTCATACGGCGGAATTCTTCCACGTGCATGAAGCGGTTTTCGAAGACCGTTTCCGTGATGACCGATGTTCCTTCCGCTTTTAAGACAAGCGCCATCATCTGTGCTTGAACGTCTGTCGGGAAACCAGGGTGTGGCATCGTCTTCACGTCGACAGCAACCAATTTCTTAGGTCCGACAACACGAAGCCCTTCTTCTGTATCCGATACTTGAACACCCATCTCTTCCATTTTTGAGATCAATGGACGAAGATGCTCACGCTCAGCACCGATGACTTCGACGTCACCTTCTGTGATTGCAGCTGCAATCATGAATGTTCCGGCTTCGATCCGGTCTGGAATCACGTAGTGGTTGCCACCATGTAATTTTTCGACACCTTCGATGCGGATCGTTTCCGTACCTGCGCCACGGACTTTCGCACCCATCGCGTTCAAGAAGTTCGCGAGGTCGACGATTTCAGGTTCTTTCGCAACGTTCTCGATGACTGTCGTGCCTTCAGCGAGTGTTGCCGCCATCATGATGTTTTCTGTCGCACCGACAGAAGGGAAATCAAGATAGATTTTTGCACCTTGGAGACGACCATCGACTTGTGCTTCGACAAAACCGTTTCCGATGATTGTTTTCGCGCCCATCGCTTCGAATCCTTTTAAGTGAAGATCGATTGGACGTGATCCGATTGCACAGCCACCCGGCATCGCCACGCGTGCGCGACCGAGACGTGCAAGGAGTGGACCCATGACAAGAATCGATGCCCGCATTTTACGAACGTATTCAAGTGGTGCTTCGTCTTTTAGTTCCGGTTCTGCATTGACGGTAACCGTGTTCGCTTCTGCATCGAATTCGACTTGTGCGTTTAAGTTCCGTAAGACATTGTTGATTGTATAGACGTCTGCGAGACGTGGTACGTTTTGAAGGACCGATTGACCTTCTGATGCGAGCAATGTCGCAACCAACGTTTTTAAGACTGCATTTTTTGCACCTTCTACTTTGACTGTTCCAGCTAATTTACGTCCGCCACGGACAACAATTTTTTCCATTACCCATACTCCTCTGCTTCGTTTCTTTTCTATTCGTACAATTCGTGATTGGTGTTGATCATAGTTGAAAAGTCAACGAATGATAGAAAGAAACTTTCCTATAGTTATCTCTCGTGCCAAAAGCCAATACGATTTTCAGTGTCATAATCAATGTGTTTCTTCATTATAAGAATACTATCCTTTTCCATACTAATTCAGATGACCAAATTAGGGTTTACAAGGAAGTTACAAGTTCAGCCTACTAAAAATTGAAGACGTTGGGCGAATCCTGAATACTCCAGCAAAAAGCGACCGACGAGGGAACCGAGTGCAATCGCAAGCAACGTCCGTAACGCAATGGCGTGTGGACCTTTAGGATGTTGGAGGATTTTTTCCCACTTGACTGGTAAGAGTGACCACCAGGCAAGGACAATTGCCATTACATAGACAAGCATACTTACTAAAGCACTTAAACCAATTGACGTCACGCGCTTGCACCTCTTCTTCGTGTTTTCTTCAACCTTACCATGATTTCACAAAATGAATGATTTCGCAAACAAAAAAGCACAATACGCATTTATTTTAGCGCATAAAATATATTTATTAAAGATGATTGTCACAATTTCTATTGAAGTAAGGATGAAAAGTTTGTGAATAAGAGGTCTATATGGTACTTTTACTATTTTTCGCCATCTTAAACCTGAATCGCCTTAATCCTAACGAAAACGCTGTTAAATTGACGTTTTCTACAAAAAAAGACCCGATTTCCACGAGGGAAACCGGGTCTTTTACTTGAATCAATCGCGACCGTAGTCTTTTAAATCGAGACGGTTAATTGCCCGTTTCAATGAAAGCTCTGCGCGTTTGAACTCAAGATCTGATAATTTCGTGTCCTGGAGACGTCGTTCTGCACGAACCTTCGCAGCCGCAGCACGGTCATAATCGACCTTATCTGCTTGCTCCGCTGTTTCTGCAAGAACCGTTACAGTATCCTGGCGCACTTCCATAAAGCCACCGCTGATAGCGATCAACGTGCGTCCGCCATCTTCGTGGCGCAACTTCAAGATGCTGATGTCGAGTGGTGTTACGAGTGGGACGTGGTGCGGGAGAACCCCGATCTCACCAGAAATCGTCTTCGCAACGACCATACGGACATCGCCATCATACACTTCGCCATCCGGGGTGACGATATTGACATGAAGTGTGTTCATCTCAAGTCCCCCTTATGCTTTGTCACTTAGACAAGCGCCTTCGCTTTTTCAATCGCATCTTCGATCGGACCGACGAGACGGAATGCTTCTTCCGTTAAGTCATCGTGTTTACCATCGAGGATTTCTTTGAAGCCGCGGATCGTGTCCTTAACTGGGACGTACGATCCTTTTTGTCCTGTGAACTGCTCAGCTACGTGGAAGTTCTGCGACAAGAAGAACTGGATACGACGCGCACGGTGAACACTTAACTTGTCATCTTCCGACAACTCGTCCATACCGAGGATTGCGATGATATCTTGAAGTTCTTTATAACGCTGAAGTGTTTCCTGAACTTGACGTGCTACAGCGTAATGCTCTTCACCGACGATTTCAGGTGAAAGGGCACGTGATGTAGATGCAAGTGGATCCACGGCAGGATAAATACCCATCTCAGAGAGACGGCGCTCAAGGTTCGTCGTTGCATCTAAGTGAGCAAACGTCGTCGCAGGAGCCGGGTCAGTATAGTCATCGGCTGGTACATAAACCGCTTGGATTGATGTAACCGAACCTTTGTTTGTTGACGTGATACGCTCTTGGAGCATACCCATCTCTGTTGCAAGTGTTGGTTGGTAACCAACGGCAGATGGCATACGACCGAGAAGGGCGGATACTTCTGAACCAGCTTGCGTATAACGGAAGATGTTATCAACGAAGAGAAGAACGTCTTGTCCTTGCTCATCACGGAAGTACTCAGCCATTGTCAAACCAGTCAAGGCAACACGAAGACGTGCACCCGGTGGTTCGTTCATCTGACCGAAGACCATCGCTGTTTGTTTGATAACGCCTGAATCCGTCATCTCATGGTACAAGTCATTACCTTCACGTGTCCGCTCACCAACACCTGCGAATACCGAGATACCGCTGTGCTCTTGGGCGATGTTGTTGATCAATTCCTGGATGAGGACGGTCTTACCTACACCGGCACCACCGAAGAGACCGATCTTACCACCTTTGATGTAAGGAGCAAGTAAGTCAACGACTTTGATTCCTGTTTCAAGGATTTCAACTTTTGTTGAAAGGTTATCGAACGTTGGTGCTTTTTTGTGAATCGGAAGACGTTCCACGCTTGCATCAAGTTCTTTTTCGTCAATTGGGTTACCGAGTACGTTGAATACGCGACCGAGCGTCGCTTCACCGACGGGTACCGAGATTGGAGCACCTGTATCCAGGACTTCCACTCCACGGCGTACACCATCCGTCGAATCCATCGCAATGGTACGGACGACATCGTCACCAAGGTGTAATGCGACCTCAAGCGTTAAGTCGATAGCCACTTCTTCTACAGTTTGCGGCGTATATTGAATACGAAGCGCGTTGTAGATGTTCGGTAAGTGTCCCTCTTCGAACTTAACGTCGATGACAGGTCCCATGACCGCGACGACGCGGCCTTTAAAACCGAGTTCGTTCATCGTGTTTCCTCCTACCTATCATTACGTCCTTGGGGCTTACTGCTGCGCAGCTGCTCCACTGACGATCTCTGTGATTTCTTGCGTGATTGCAGCTTGTCGAGCTCGGTTGTAGACGAGAGTCAATCGACCGATCAAGTCATCTGCGTTATCTGTCGCACTTTGCATTGCTGTCATACGTGACGCATGTTCTGCTACTTTCGCGTCAAGAAGCGCACCGAAGATCAAGCTTTCCGCATAACGCGGAAGGAGTTCAGAAAGGATTTGCTCCTCACTTGGCTCATACTCATAAGTCGTCGAAGAAGAAGCTTCGATTTCTCCGAGTGGGAGAAGGGTTTCGACTTTCACTTCTTGGCTGATGACAGACAAGAAATGGTTGTAGCTCAGCTTGAGTTCGTCGATTTCACCGTTCGTGAACGCACTCACTGTACGCTTCACGATTTCAGCTACATCAACATACGAAGGAGAATCGTTGAGTCCTGTGATCGCATCCGTGACCAAGATTCCGCGTGAACGGAAGAACTGGACACCGACTTTACCGACCACGTACAGAACGTAACTGTCCGTAGTGTGCTTTTCTTTGATTTCCCGGTAGACTTCACGCAGCACGTTGGCGTTATATGCACCAGCTAAGCCGCGATCCGATGTGATGACGATAAATCCAGTCTTTTTGACGGGACGTTTCTCGAGCATCGGATGGCTCGCACCTGTCGTGCCATTCGCAATGGTTCCGAGAACCTCCTGCATTTTCAGCAAGTAAGGCTGGAACTTCGCGCTATGTGCTTGAGCGCGGTTTAGTTTCGACGCCGAAACCATGTTCATCGCTTTCGTGATCTGTTTCGTACTTTTCGTCGAGTTAATCCGCGTTTGTATCTCGCGCAACGATGCCATTTCGATTCACCACCTTGTTAGTATCAAGAGCGTTCAGGCGAAGCCTAAGAGTTAACCCTTAGACTGTCGCTTGGAACGTTTTCTTAAATTCTGAGATTGCTGTAACGAGTTCTTCGTCAGCCGGAAGGTTACCTGTTTTACGGATCTCATCGCAAAGCTGTTTGCGGTTTTGATCGAGCCAGAGGTTGAGTTCCTTTTCAAAACGACGAATATCCGTAACGGCAACATCATCAAGGTGACCACGAGTCAAGGCATAGATGATGATGACTTGCTTGTCGACAGTCAACGGTTGGTTAAGATCCTGTTTCAGAACCTCTACTGTCCGCTCACCACGGTTAAGCTTCGATTGTGTCGCTTTATCAAGGTCAGATCCGAACTGTGAAAAGGCTTCGAGCTCACGGTAAGAGGCGAGGTCAAGACGGAGCGTACCCGCTACCTTCTTCATCGCTTTTACTTGAGCCGATCCACCAACACGCGATACCGAGAGACCCGGGTTGATCGCTGGACGGACACCTGAGAAGAAGAGATCCGATTGAAGGAAGATTTGACCATCCGTGATCGAGATAACGTTCGTCGGGATGTAAGCCGAGATATCCGACGCTTGTGTCTCGATGAATGGAAGTGCTGTTAAGCTACCTGCGCCAAGCTCGTCGTTCAATTTCGCCGCACGCTCAAGAAGGCGTGAGTGAAGGTAGAAGACATCCCCTGGGTAAGCTTCGCGGCCTGGTGGACGCTTCAAGAGAAGCGAAAGCTCACGGTATGCAGCGGCTTGTTTTGAAAGATCATCATAGATGACAAGCACGTGCTTGCCGAGATCCATGAAGTGTTCACCCATCGCTACACCAGCGAATGGTGCGAGGTAAAGAAGTGGTGCCGGCTGTGAAGCAGCGGCAGAAACGACGATCGTGTAATCAAGTGCACCGTTTTTACGGAGTGTTTCAACAACACCACGGACTGTTGATTCTTTTTGTCCGATTGCGACGTAAATACAAATCATGTTTTCTTCTTTTTGGTTGATGATTGTATCGATGGCGATCGACGTTTTACCTGTCTGACGGTCACCGATGATCAACTCACGTTGTCCACGACCGATTGGAACGAGGGCATCGATTGCCTTGATTCCTGTCTGAAGTGGTTCGTGAACCGATTTACGTGCCATAACGCCAGAAGCTTTACGCTCGATTGGGTTATAGTGTTCCGTTTCGATTGGACCAAGACCATCGATTGGCATACCGAGCGGGTTAACGACGCGACCGAGCAATGCGTCCCCTGTTGGTACTTCCATGATGCGTCCTGTACGGCTAACTGAATCGCCTTCTTTAATATCAAGGTAGTCACCAAGAATGATGATACCAACGTTGCCTTCTTCTAAGTTTTGCGCCAAGCCCATTGTGCCGTTAGCGAATTCTACGAGCTCTCCCGACATGACGTTGTCGAGTCCGTGTGCACGAGCGATACCATCACCAATTTGGATGACCGTACCCGTCTCGTTCACTTCCATCGTAGAACCGTACTGCGCGATACGCGCTTTAAGCAGGGCGCTGATTTCTTCAGCTCTAATGCTCATGCGTTTCACCCCTATTTTCTTACGCTTTTAACAGCTCACGCTCAAGTCGCGTTAGTTTCGTTTCGATCGTGCCGTCATATGTCGTGTAACCGATTTGGACGCGAAGTCCTCCGATTACATTCGTATCAACAACATTTTCTACTTCAAGCGTTTTACCTGATTTTTGGCCGAACGTTTCTTTCACTTTCATGAGTTCCGCGTCTGACAATTTGTATGCACTCGTCACGACGGCTGTCGCAACGTTACGGTGTTCATTCAATAACGCAATGAAATGCTCCGGCAAAGATAATACTTCCGCCGCACGGTCGTTTTCGACCATGACGAGGATGGTATTCAAGACAATCGTGTTGAATCCAGTGAAGCTCGTCTGTAAGACTAACTTCAGCTCTTCCGCAGAAATCGATGGGTTACTTAAAACCGATGCGAGCTCTGGTGTTGCGTGGAGCACTTCGCCGAGCGTCCGCACATCAGCTTCTGCTTGCTCGAGCACATGATGCTCAAGCGCAAGATCGAAGAGCGCTTTTGCGTAGCGTCCCGCTACGTGATCACGCATTAGTTCGTGCCCTTAGTGTCAGCAAGGAATTGATCAACGAGCGCGCGTTGAGCGGCTTCGTCTGTCGCAAGCTGTGTTTTCATGACGTGGCGTGCTGCAGCGATTGCTTGAAGAGCAACATCGTTCTTCAAAGCAGCTTGTGCTTCAGCGCGTTCACGGTCGATCGCACGGCGAGCTTCTTCCTTACTCATTTCTGTTTCAAGACGTGCCTGCTCCATCGCACGTGCTTGTTCTGCCTCAGCTTGACGGCGTGATGATTCTAATAAGTCACGTGCTTCCGTACGTGCCTTATTTAATTCTTCTTGTTGTTGTTCTACATAGACTTCAGCGTCTTTACGACTTTTTTCAGCCGAGTTGATCTCGCTAGCCACATGCTCTTCCCGCGCTTTCATCATGTTGATGAGCGGGCCCCATGCGAATTTCTTCAAGAGGATGAGGAGCAAGAGGAAAACGACGATCGTGACGATCATATTGCCGAGTAAGAGATTTTCTGCATTCGCAGTATCCGTTTCAGCAGCAAGATACGTTAGATTCATTCGATTACACTCCCCTCGTGGTTGGTCCTACTTCAATTTCTACATAAGGGAGCCAAAGCTCCCGTGACGGTTCACTCTTGTCGAACGAATAACGCCCTATGTAGCTCGTTTCTTAAAAATTATGGATTAAGAGTTGAGGAGAAGGAAACCGACCGCTACACCGATGATTGGAAGTGCCTCAACGAGACCGATACCGATGAACATTGTTTGACGAAGTTCGTTTTTGAGTTCTGGCTGACGTGCTTGTCCTAATACTGTACCGTTTACGATAAGACCGTTACCGATACCAGCGCCAAGTGCGCCGAGTCCGATGATGATCGCTGTTGCAATAAGTTCCATTATAAATTGCCTCCCTAGATTGTGTTCGAAATTTTGGTCGTGCGATTATCGGAAAAGCAGATGCTTTACCTTCGAATTAATGGTCGTGCGCTGCCTTATGCCCGATGTAAACCATCGTTAAGATAAGGAAGATGTACGCTTGGATTGCTCCGATGAAGAGTGAGAATCCTTGCCAAATCAGCATTGGAATCGCAGAAAGGATGACACCGACTGGTCCGAGGAATTGGAAATCGTTCGTTCCAGTGACGATTCCGATCGAGAGAATGATTCCGATCATGATTTCACCAGCGAAGATGTTACCGTAAAGACGAAGACCGAGTGTCAACGTGTTTGCGAATTCTTCAATGATGGTAATAATAAACATCGGCGTCATAAACGTTTTCGCATACGAGCCGAAGCCACGCATTTTCACACCGTAATAATGGCTCATGACCACTACCATAGATGAAAGTGCAAGTGTCACGTACGGATCCGCAGTTGGTGAGTTGAACCAAATGTAGTGACCCGTCACAACGTTAAAGGGAAGACCCATTAAGTTGGACACGAGGATGAATAGGAACAGTGTCATTCCGAAAGTAAGGAAGCGACCCCCTGTTTTCCAATCCATTGTGCTGCTGATGATTCCGCGAACGAATTCGAGGAACCACTCTAGCGTGTTTTGAAAACCGGTTGGCTTCATCGCGAGACGTCGCGTACCGGCCACGGCAATCAGGAAGACGAGAGCAGCTGCTATCAGCACTGTGATCACGTTTGTCCAGCTACCGTACAGAACGAAGTCGCCCCAGAGTGGGATTTCGTAAAGTGGCATTTCGTGGTTCATTTGACTATTCACCTCTTTTCCCGCTTAAGTTCGTGAGTCAAGAACTCACAAAATTGTATGACGTGGCCGGCGAGAAGGCCTATTACCACCGCAGTTAATGACAATTCGGTTTCGTACTTCAAACCGATCATCACACAAAGTACCGCGACCGCCATGCGTGATACGGTCCCTCGAGACATCGGCTTGCGCCCACGCTCGATTACACGATACATTCGATCGACGCTTAAGCGTTGCAGCGTCAAAATCATGAAGCTACCTGCCCCACCTAATGCCAGCCCATAAATCACTGGATCACTCGGATAGCCGACAAGTAACAGAACGGCAAGGATTCCATAATAGAGTCCAAACCATCGTAAGTACGCACGATACAACGCATCTTGAAGGATGATGTTCATGTCTTGTCTCCTAACAAGTGCCTGATCATTGCGATCATGCAAAGAATGCCGATGAAAATCCCGATGAACACTGAGAATGTCGCTCCCATCTTTTGCCACCAGTCTTGCTGTTCCCCATAGTTCCCAACAAGGAAGCCGATGACGATTGGTGCGGCAAGTGCCGTCGAAATTTGCGAGGCCATGACCATACTCGTTGCGAGCCCTTTTTGGCGCACTAGAGACGACCCCCTTTTCCCAATTGCAGGTTCTTTTTCTTTCCCACAATTTGCGGATTTTCATACTAGTCAAGAATACAATGAGAACCATTTCATAGTCAAATGAATTCACAAATAAAATAGACCGCTGAAACCATTGTATATCAACGATTGATAAGGTTTTCACAGAGGTACCCCATCCACCTCTTTTCACGAAGATGTGAAGAAAATATGTAGTACTATCAACGTTTAAAGAGATGGTTCACTTGATGAACAAAACCATTGAACAGTAACGTTATATCGCGTTCTGGGATGAGAAACAAGCCATCTAAAATAGATTTGTGTCGATTTTGTGAAAAAGTAATTTTTGTTCAAGATTGGAAGCGCTTTCGATTTGGGACAGAAAAACGCTCCTGACATCTGTTTGTAACAAAGGATTTAAAGCATTTCCAATTTGTCTGTTGTGTTGCTTGTCACAGCTTGAAATGTCATGAATGAATTACAGGTTTTAAGGTCAGCTCGGTGATTTGGATTTTACATTTTCTTCACAAACAGGTAGATTGAGGTGTTTGTTTCTTTCTTAAAGATACATTGATGTATGTTTACTCACTACTTCTTGTTTAGTGATTATTGAATAGACCTTTCGCTATTTCCTCTCGCTTTCCTTGGGCGGGACGCAAGCCGCGGTCTTCCTGTCGGATGACCGGGTCTCGCTTGTCCCTGTCGGAAGCGGTCGCTTCCTCTTCCCATAGGAGTCGAGAGGAATTGCTCAAGGCTATTCAACTTACAAGTGAATAACAACACTACGCCTTGATCAAAATTTAGTAGAGCGTAATTGAAAAGGACGTACCCCGGTCGACTCGACTCCTACGGGAAAAGAAACCACAGTTCATCGTGGTTTCGTCAGAGGGAAAGCGAGGTCGACGGGAATGGCTGAGACAACTTACGGAAGTTAACCTTAAACGGAATCATTAAAAAGGACGCATCCGTTCGTCTTGATTCCCGTAGGAACGGCAAGATGTACGGAAACGCCCTAAGTAAACATTTTTGACTGGATTACTTCATTTTAGATATCTGCATGAAACGGTTCCGGCGCCTCACCTTGATTAAAGTGCGCTAAAATCGCTGCTGCAATCCGCTCCGACGCATGACCATCCCCGTAAGGATTTGAAGCGTGCGCCATTTTTGCATAGGCCGCTTCGTCTTCAAGCAACTCGCTCGCCATCCGGTAAATCGTTTCTTCGTCTGTCCCGGCAAGTTTTAACGTCCCGGCTTTGACGCCTTCCGGACGCTCCGTCGTATCGCGTAAGACAAGGACAGGTACGCCGAGCGAGGGTGCTTCTTCCTGGACGCCGCCGGAATCGGTCAGGATTAAATGGGCACGACTGGCAAAGTTATGAAAGTCGAATACATCGAGCGGCGGAATTAACGTGATGCGATCGTGTCCCCCAAAGATTTCAGCCGCTGTTTCCTGGACGACCGGATTCAAATGGACCGGATAGACGACGTGCACGTCCGGATATGTATCGACGAGTCGACGGATCGCCCGGAACATCTGATGCATCTTCTCTCCGAGGTTTTCTCTCCGGTGTGCCGTCATCAAGATCAGGCGCCGTCCGCCGACCGCTTCGAGCACAGGGTGGACATAATCCGGTTGGACGGTCGTCTGCAGGGCATCGATCGCCGTATTGCCCGTCACATAGACACCAGTATAACGATTTTCAGACGCTAAGTTCGCTGCCGCCTGATCGGTCGGCGCAAAGTGCAAATCTGCGAGTGTCGACGTCAATTGACGATTGACCTCTTCCGGAAACGGTGAGTATTTATTATATGTACGAAGTCCGGCTTCAACGTGTCCAACGGCGATTTGATTGTAGTAGGCAGCAAGACTACCGACGAACGTCGTTGTCGTGTCGCCATGAACGAGAACGAGATCCGGTTTGACATCCTTCATGACGAGATCGAGTCCTTCAAGACCACGCGTCGTGATGTCGACGAGCGTCTGACGGGGTTGCATGATATTGAGGTCAGAATCCGGTTCAATCTCGAACATCCGTAACACTTGATCAAGCATTTCGCGGTGTTGCGCCGTGATCGTCACATGGACATCGAACGCTGGATTTTGTTTTAAGGCATTGACGAGCGGTGCCATCTTGATGGCTTCCGGCCGTGTTCCAAAGATGGGCATGACTTTGATGGGCATCATTACTTCCTCCTTTTTCTACTTCCTCCATTTAAGCATAGTTGAAAGCTGTCCTGCATCTTACAACAAAAAAAGCAGCCTGCCAGGAGTGGCAGACTGCTTCTGTCTTACTTCGTACCGAACAAACGATCACCCGCATCCCCGAGTCCAGGGACGATGTAGCCATGATCGTTCAGTTTTTCATCGAGTGCCGCGAGGTAAATATCGACATCCGGATGCTCTTCCTGAACGCGTTTGACGCCTTCAGGTGCTGCACACAGGCAAGCCAGTTTAATGCTTTTCGCGCCTTGTTTCTTTAAAGAGGAGATTGCGTCAGCAGCCGAACCGCCTGTCGCAAGCATTGGATCGACGACGACGAAATCACGTTCTGCGACGTCCGTCGGCAACTTGAGGTAGTATTCCGTTGGTTCAAGCGTCTCTGGATCACGGTAAAGACCGATGTGACCGACTTTGACGTTCGGCATCATCCGAAGCATCCCGTCGACCATCCCTAGTCCTGCGCGAAGGATCGGAACGATTCCGAGCTTCTTGCCTTCAATCATCTTCTGCGTCGTTTTCGTGACCGGTGTCTCGATCGCGACTTCTGTGAGTGGAAGGTCACGCGTGATTTCATATGCCATCAATGAAGCCACTTCGTCGACAAGCTCCCGGAATTGTTTCGTCCCCGTTTCGACTTTACGCATGATTGTCATTTTGTGCTGAATCAATGGGTGATCAAATACATGTACTTTACTCATTGTTTGCATCTCCTCTCAATTCTCTTTTCGCATTGTACTCCAAAAAGTGACCGCTTGGGAACTGTTTTTTTGGAATCACTCCTCCCCAAGCGTACTTTTCCCGTCAAGAATCGCTTGCGCCGCATAGGACCATTCATTATCTGGTTGCTTCGCTAATTCTTCTAACGTCGCCTTATAATTGCCGACCTTATTCTTTTGTTCATAGACGGCCTGCATCCATAACACATCACTCATGTAGCCCGAATCCGGGAAGTCCTCTCGATACGCGACATAATCCGTTTGTTTCGTTTCACCTAGCTTGCCTGCAGCAATCAATTTGTAGAAACGTGCCATGCCCTTCGTCGTTTTGTCCGTCAAGACTTTCCCCGTCAACAAGCGGTTCGCTGACTTATAATCCTTTTCTTGCGTCGCAGCGATCGCCTGTTTCAATGTTTCTTCGGGAGAAAGCGTCTTCGCTGCATCCGTAGTCGCTTTTGGTTTCGTTGTGTCTTTCGATTTCGCTGTCTCTTTTGGTTTCGCTGGTGCTTGTTCTGTCAGCTGTTCATTCTTTTCTTTTAATTGCTCGACTTCTTTTTCAAGCGCGGCCAATTTTTGTTCAACGTTCTCTTGATTGGTCACGACCGGCGCTTCTTCCGGTTGTGAGAAGTCAAGTTGAAAGAGACCGAGAACGGCGAGACCCGCAACAAGCAATCCGCCGAGCATCCACGGATTCGATTGCAGCTGCTTTTTCCACGGTTTGAGCTGCGGATGATTTTGGACAGCTGCCGGGAGCATGGAAAAACGTTTTTTGACGAGCCGTTTCCCGCCGGCTTTTCCGGCGATTGCTAACCGATAGCGCTGGAGCTCCGCCGGAATCCCTTTGTTCTTCCACTGGCTGAATCGCGTGTCCGCTTGTTCATAAAAACCTGCTTCCTGCATGATAACGATCGCTTTAAAGTCTTCACTGAGTCGTTTATATTCACGTTCCGTCTGACTTTTTTTAGTCAGCCAGTCCGCAATTTGAGTCGTATTGATTGTTTCGAGTTCTGATTGGACCAATGCTGAAAATTTCATCTGACAGTTTCCACCCTTACCTTATTTTACTAAAGTTCAGTATATCAAAAATCAAGGCTGTAAAATATAAGTCTTCTGACGCATGGTGGACAACACATGGACGCCGCCTCTTGCGTCGAGGCGACGTCCGCGTTATTTCACTTCGCTCAAGTAACCATCCTCGATCCGCAGGACACGGTCACAATACTCAAGCATCCGCTCATCATGGGTAATGACGATTACCGTTTTTTGTTCATCATGGGCTTGCTTTTGTAACACTTCCATCACTTGGCGTCCGTTCGTATAATCAAGGCTTGCCGTCGGTTCATCGGCGAGGACGAGTCGCGGCTGATTGACGAGTGCCCGAATGATCGCGACACGCTGTCGTTCTCCACCCGATAAGGCGTGTGGTAAATGGTGTGCACGGTCTTTTAATCCAAAAGCGGCGAGCATCGCGGCGGCGTCAATTTTCCGTCCCGCTTCTTCTGCGACGAGTTCGAGTTGTTCCGCCGCCGTCAGGAACGGAACGAGATGCGATTCCTGAAAGATGAACCCGATCTCTTCGAGGCGCATCTTTCGGCGTGCATCGTCCGATTGCTGATTGACGTACTGTTCCCCAAACTGAATGTCTCCTGCTGTCGGTGTTTGCAACAATCCGAGCAACTGGAGCAACGTACTTTTTCCACTTCCGCTCGGTCCGACTAAAGCAATCAGTTCACCCGCGTTCGCTTCGAATGAAACGTCATGGAGCACGGGGACGTCACTGTAGGTCTGTTCGACATGTGTCATCTTAATCATCCTGCCATTCCTCCCATCGCGTCTGCCGGCTCAAGTTTTTTTAAGGCCCGGAGCGGAATCACGGATCCAATTAATGCCGTACCGATCAGCAAGGCCCCGTAACCGAGACTCGTTTCCCACTCAAAACGAAACGGAATGCCACTCGGTAAGACTTGACTGACACCGAGCGTCACGCACAGGCTAAAAGCAAGCGACAGGAGCGTCAAGACGAAGACTTGTAAAACGAGTCCACTCCCGATCGTCCATGTCCGAATCCCGATCGCCTTCAAGATGCCCAGTTGCTTCATTTTTTGCATCGTCAAAATATAGAAAAACGCCGTCAAAATCAACGCACCGATTACGACAAGCGCCAGCCGCATCATCTGGAATGAATTTTGTTCCGCCGCGTAACCGGGAACTTGCTTGACGATGTCTGCTTTCGTATACGTCGTCAAGTCCGTTTTGAATGAATCCTGACTGACGAATGCCGAGACGTAGTTCGTCTGCATCTTTGCTTGCCAGTCGTCCCACGACGCAAGCGTCGTCCATAACACAGGCGCATGGCTGTAGCGTCCATCGGTGACGGTACCGACGATCGTAAAGGTCATCTTCGTCCGAAAATCGGTCACTTTGTCGCCGACTGCAGTCCCGGTCTGTTTCGCATAAGCGGTATCGACGAGAACTTCGCCTCGTTTCAACGCTTCCAGTTGCTTTGGACCGTACGCCGTGTCAGCAGGTAATGCAAACACCGTCACATCGTCCTTCGTCCCATCTTTTTTCTCGAGGACCATGTTTTGGACGCCGAGTGCTTCCGTCCCGCGTGGTGCTCCTGCTCCTCTAAAAAGGATCGCGTCAGTTGCCCTTCCGCTTCTTGACTGAGTGCCATATGTTCGACCGGTAAATTTCGAATGACGGCTCCATTATCGTATGCCAGTCCATCGGCGAGCCCGGTGATCATTAAAATCAAGACGATGATCAATGTCGTCACGAGTCCCATCAGACCGAAGCGTTTTTTCATCCGGATTAGTTCGCGCCAACCCATTTTCATTTAATATCCCTCCTGTATGTGCGTTACAGGTCTTATCTTACGGATACTATATGAACGGAGCATGAACAACTTACGCGGCCCGTAAAAACGTCAGGATGAACGTCGTCCCCGCGCCGATTTCCGAATCAATTTCGACTGTCCCGCGCAGTTGTTTGACGGTCTCGGCGACGATCGCGAGCCCGAGTCCCGTCCCGTGCGACCCGCGTGCCGTGTCAGCTTGATAAAAGCGGTCAAAGGCGTGAGCAATCATGTCGTCCGACATACCGGGGCCTTCATCCGTGATGCGGACAGTGACGCGCTCCGCGGTCTGTTCGGCTTCAATCGTAATCATGTCCCCGTCGTTTGAAACATGGAGGGCGTTCCGGATGACATTTTGAAAAACGTGTTCGAGGCTTGCGGCATCCGCCTCGACCGTCACGTCACTCGCAACATCAACAGAGACCGCGACACCGCGTTCATCGATCTGGTAGGCGAGTGCCGCGAGCGTCGTCCGAATCGCTTGTCCAAGATGGATTGACTCCAGTCGCATCCGACTTCCTTCATCGAGCCGGGCGAGGACCAGCAGTTGCCGGGTCATCTCTGCCATCCGGTCTGCTTCACGCGCAATCGTCGCCAGTTTGTCCTGTCCGGCAGGTGCGACATGCGGTTGCAGTTGACCGGCGTACCCTTTAATCGTCGTCAGTGGCGACTGAAACTCGTGCGAGACGTTGGCGACAAACGTTTTGCGCTCAGCATCCGACTTCGCGACTGCTTCCGCCATCTCACCGAACCGCCGTGACAACTCTCCAATCTCATCGCGCGAGGTCGTCGCCACATGAACGGAATAGTCACCGGACGCGACTTGTTTCGTCGCATCCGTCAACCGTTTAATCGGACGGACGAGATAACGGATCGAGAAGGCAAGCAACAGAAAACTGATGACGACGAGTAAGCCGAGGAAGGCTCCGACGAACAAATGGAGTTCGCGGATTTGTCGGCTCAAATCGGGTCGAATGAAGACGGCGTCCGTCCCGTTTGGTGTTTTGAGCGACGCACCGACCGTATTGACGACTTCGTTGTCAAACAGACCGAGCAAAAAGAGATGGAACGGATAGTCCCGCATTCCGTGATAGACTTCCCCGGCGCGGACACGTTCGATGATCGCCGGTGCCAGTGTTTCGTCTCGGAATGCATTGCCGTGGCGGATGATGGGACCTGATTCCGGAACGACATAGAGCTGAAAACCCGTCGCGCTCAACATGTCGTAAAAGGAGTCGGTCTGTCCGTCGCCATGCCGTTCATAGTAGGCAAACGATTGATCGACCGCCTCTTCGACCTTTTGACTATAGGAAGACTGCAAGACATTGTAGTAAAACAAGTTGCTGATCAGTAAGGCAATCAAGGCCGAGACGAGTAGGACAAGACAGACGAGTCCGACGATTTTCGTATAAAGTGACTTCATCCCTTCGCCTCCAGTCGATAACCGAGACCGCGGACGGTACTGATGTGAATCGCGTCCGTCTGGCGCAAGCGACTGCGCAAGCGTTTGATATGGACGTCAATCGTCCGATCATCACCCATGAAGTCGAGTCCCCAGACCCGTTCAATCAATTCCTCCCGACTGAAGACACGTCCCGGAAAACTCGCGAGCTGATGTAACAAGTCGAACTCGCGCCTAGGCAACGTCAATTCCGTTTCGCCAAGCATCACGTGTTGACTGCGTTTATCAATCATCACGTCACCAAACCGGAGAATCGGCAGCGCCGCCTTTTGATAACGCCGGGCGACGGCGTGCAAGCGAAATAATAATTCTTCCGGGTCAAACGGTTTCGTGATGTAATCATCGGCCCCCGCCGTAAATCCGGCGCGTTTATCTGTCAACTCCCCGAGCGCCGTCAATAGCAAGATCGGCAGTTCGTCCCGTTGCCGGAGCTGCTGACATAACTCGAGTCCACTCCGCCCGGGGACCATTACGTCGAGAATCGCCGCCTCGAACGTCAGCTCGTCGATCCAGCACGCCGCTTCTTGTCCGTCTGCCGTCGCCCGGACGCGATGCCCGTCTGCTTCGAGCGTCTCGACAATCAGGCGTTGAATGTTTTGGTCGTCTTCTACGACTAAAATCTCCATCTTTCGTCCCTCCTATCCGATCATTTACTCATCAATCAAAAAAACCACCTCTGACTTCTCAGCGATCGAAAAGAAAGAGGTGGTTCAACAGACGGGTCGGCATGCGTTCCGATTATCCGCGTTCCGGATAAAGCGGGAAGCGACCTGTCAATGCAAGGACTTGCTCGTGGGCATTTTTTAATGTGTCGGCGTCTTCCGGGTTCTTGAGGACGAGTTCAATCAATGCCGCAATTTGTTTCATTTCTTCTTCTTTGAAGCCACGTGACGTCATCGCTGCCGTCCCGATTCGAATCCCGCTCGTGACGAATGGGCTGGCCGGGTCGAATGGAATCGTGTTTTTGTTGACCGTGATACCCGCTTCATCAAGGGCATGCTCAGCGAGCTTACCTGTGATGCCGAGCGGCTGCAGGTCGACGAGCAACAAGTGGTTGTCCGTGCCGCCTGAAACGATTCGCAGACCACGTGCCGTCAATTCTTCACCGAGTACTTTTGCATTCGTGACGACTTGACCGATGTAGTCTTTGAATTCAGGAGCAAGCGCCTCACCGAACGCGACCGCTTTTGCTGCGATGACGTGCATGAGGGGACCGCCTTGAATACCAGGGAAAATCGATTTATCAATCGCTTTCGCATGTTCTTCTTTACAAAGGATCATCCCACCACGTGGACCACGGAGTGTCTTGTGTGTTGTCGTCGTGACGAAGTGTGCATGTTCGACAGGGTTCGGATGCAGACCCGCTGCAACGAGCCCTGCAATGTGCGCCATATCGACCATCAAGTATGCGCCGACGCTGTCTGCGATTTCACGGAAACGTTTGAAGTCGATGACGCGCGGATAAGCCGATGCTCCCGCAACGATCAATTTTGGTTTGTGTTCTTCTGCAAGCTTCGCGACGACATCGTAATCAATCATCTCTGTCTCTTGATCGACACCGTATTCGACGAAGTTGTATTGAACACCGGAGAAATTCACAGGACTACCATGCGTTAAGTGGCCACCGTGTGAGAGGTTCATCCCGAGGACCGTATCGCCCTGGTCAAGAATCGTGAAGTAGACGGCCATGTTCGCTTGTGCGCCCGAGTGCGGTTGAACGTTTGCATGTTCCGCACCGAAGATCGCTTTCGCACGATCACGTGCCAAGTCTTCTGCGAGATCAACGAATTCGCACCCACCGTAATAACGGCGTCCCGGGTAACCTTCTGCATACTTATTCGTCAGCACGCTACCTTGTGCTTCCATGACAGCTTGCGAGACGAAGTTTTCTGACGCAATCAACTCGATATTATCGCGTTGACGTCCTAGTTCCTTGCGCATTGCCGAAAAGAGTTCCTCATCTTGCTGTTTCAGATACGTAAGCGGTGTTTGTTCCATCTGAATTCCCCCATTCATTTTCGATACGCCTATCTTAACACGAATAATCAGTCCGCGGCACCCACAAAAAGTGCAGAAAAATAGCAAGAGGTATGCAACCCCTTGCACGAATCATTCGTATTTAGCACGCATTCCACCAATTAACTTCGGACGCGTCGTTGCTGCCGTAACATGTGCCTCACCGATTTCCCGGTGTGGAAGGCGGACCGGGATCGCGACCGGCTTCAAGTGCATGCCGATGAACGTGTCTCCGATGTCGATTCCGGCATCTGCTTGAATCGCTTCGACGACGACCGGGGCAGAAAAACGTTCATAGGCGATACTCGCCATCGAACCACCTGCTTCCGGTACCGGGACGACCGTGACCGGTTCCAGTCCGAGTCGTTCAACCGTTTGGCGTTCGAGCGTCAAGGCGCGGTTGATGTGTTCACACCCTTGGAACGCAAGATCGATTTGATGCGAACGACGAAATGTATCGAACACCTCAAACAATGCTTCGGCGACTTCCGGCGAACCCGCTTTTCCGATTTGTTTACCGATGACTTCACTCGTCGAACAACCGATGACGAGCAGCTTCCCTTTGAGGGGGAAGCGCTCATTCAAATCGGTCAACGAGGCTTCGAGATCCTGTTTAATCTGTTCGAGATCCATTTACTTCACCTCATAATCCGAGATTTTGCAGACACGGTTTTCGTGACGTCCACCTTCGAACTCCGTCTCTAACCAAATCTTTGCGATATCAAGCGCAAGGCCCGGTCCAATGACACGTTCGCCCATCGTCAAGATGTTCGAGTTGTTATGCTGACGTGTCGCTTTTGCGCTGAACGTATCATGGACAAGTGCCGCACGAATCCCTTTGACTTTATTCGCTGCGATTCCGATTCCGATTCCTGTTCCGCAAATCAAGATGCCACGATCAAATTCACCGTTCGCGACGGCTTCCGCGACGGGAATCGCGACGTCCGGGTAATCAATCGAGTCAGACGAATACGTACCGAAGTCCGTATAGTCGATCCCGAGTTCCTTTAATAAACCGTTGATTTCTGCTTTGAGTTTAAAGCCACCATGATCTGCACCGATTGCTACTTTCATCTGAACTATTCCCCCGTTTGTCTAGGTTGTTTTTTCGGAAGTTTCCGGTTGTCCGGTGCTTTTCTTCCATTTCCGTTCTGCGTTAATTTTAACACAAGACGGTTGACGAGGGGTTCGAGTTCATTTCGAACTTGTCGATAAACGTTCATCGATCCACCGTATGGATCGTTGATGTCTCGCTCAAGCCCTGTCACATATTCATAGAGGGTGAACGTCCGGTCCTTCAGTTCCGGATAACGTTCCCCGACTTCTTGTTTATGACTCCGCGTCATCGTCAAGATGATGTCAGACCAGCGTCCGAGAACATCATCGAAAACTTGCGTATAATGCTCCAGTTCAATTCCTCGTTCCCGCAATACTTGGAGTGCGTTCTCTGACGCATCGAAGCCTTGCATCGAACGAAGTCCCGCAGACCGGACGTCAAACTCTTGATCTGCGACTTTTGAGCGTAGTAATGCCATCGCCATCGGGCTCCGGCATGTATTTCCAGTACAGATAAACAATACGCGACGTGTGCTCATCTCAGTATCCTCCTTCTTTACGGGCGAATGATCCGACCACCTGCTGCCTTATGGAGCCGATTTCGGACTGCTAGCCCAACCCCTTCTCCTGATAGGTCCCGTACAAAAATCTGATCCACCGTCGTCTGATCAAATCGCCGTAAACAATCGTAAAGACGCTGTGCCGCTGTCTCTGCGGTCGTGCCGAGGAAACAGCGGACATCTGCTTCGACGTCTTCTCCGTCAAAGAGAATGACGCCGGTCTTTTGTCCGGTTTGGCGTGCTTCATCGATGAGCTGCTGCAGGAAGGAGAGGTCGCCCGCCACGACCGATAATTGTGCTTCCGGTGCGTAGTGCGTGTACTTCATTCCCGGTGCCTTCGGTGTTTTATCTTTCATCGATAAAGCAGGATCGAGTGCCACGGTGCCAATCACGCCTTCCAGCTGCTCACGTGTGACGCCGCCCGGTCGTAAAATGACCGGAGGTGTCATCGTACAGTCGATGACGGTCGATTCGACACCGATACCGGTTTCTCCCCCATCGACGATTGCTGCGATTCGTCCCGAGAGGTCATAGGCGACATGTGCCGATGACGTCGGAGAAGGTTTTCCGGAACGGTTGGCACTCGGTGCCGCTAACCCTAGTCCTGTCGCTTCAATCAATTGAAGTGCAAGAGGATGGTCCGGCATCCGTAATCCGATCGTATCAAGTCCTGCGGTGACGAGGCTTGAAGCGGTTCCGTTCGATTCTAGAATGATCGTCAAGGCACCTGGCCAAAACGTATCCATCAAACGTTTCGCGACAGCCGGAATGTGAGTGACGAACTGCTCTGCCTGTTCGATTGACGCGACATGGACAATCAATGGGTTGTCGGACGGTCGGCCCTTCGCGGCGAAGATTCGCCGAACGGCCGTCTCGCTCGTCGCATCCCCCGCAAGACCATAGACGGTCTCTGTCGGCATCGCGACGACTTCCCCTGCTTTTAATAAATTTACTGCTACATCCAGTGTCTGTTGATCGATCATTTCCGTCTTCACTCTGTACAATCCTTTCGTTCCGCATACACGATACGGTCTTTACCGTTTATATCTTTTAAAATACCCGTTTCCGCAGTAGGATAACGCTCTTTTAACATCATTTGCACTTCACTTCCTTGATTGTGTCCGATTTCAAACACAATCAAGCGAAAATCGTCCTTTAAAATACGCGTGCTGCCGTCAATCAAGCGACGATAAAAGACGAGACCGTCTTTTCCGCCGAACAGCGCGAGGTGAGGCTCATGGTCAAATACGACGTCACTGAGCAACTCATCTTCTTCAATATAAGGCGGGTTTGAGACGAGAACACGAACCGATTGATCGGCAAGCGGCTCAAGCAGATCCCCTTGTAAAAAAGTCACGTCGCCGCCAAGTGCCGCTTGATTTTTTTTCGCGACCGCAAGTGCGTCTTCTGAAATATCGACCGTCGTGACCGGCTGTCTGAGCTCAAGTGCGAGTGTGACCCCGATCGCTCCGCTTCCCGTTCCGATATCGACGATTTCACCCGGATGGAACGTTTCCCCGTCTAAACGACGGACGACGAACTCAATCAATTCTTCCGTTTCCGGACGGGGAATCAGGACAGCTGGCGTAACCTGAAAATCACGTCCATAAAAAGGTTGGTACCCGATCAAATGTTGGACGGGCACACCATTGACGTGTGCCAGTAAATATTCGCTGAACAACAGGTCATCGTCCGGCGATAACTCGTCCGAAAGTCGCACGAGCAATCCTGTCCGGTCGACTTGTAACACATGCATAAGTAACCATTCGGCACTCGACGCTTCGCGTCCTGCCGCGACTAACATCGTTTGTGCTTGATTCAATCGTTTCGCGATCCGCATCAGTTCGCCGCCTCCGATGCCCGGGCCTGGTACTCCATCACGAGCGTGTCGATGACTTCATCCATCTCGCCTTGGAGAATCCGGTCGAGCTTTTGAATCGTCAAGCCGATTCGGTGATCCGTCACCCGGTTTTGAGCGAAGTTATACGTTCGGATCCGCTCGGAACGGTCGCCCGTCCCGACAGCTGATTTGCGTTTTTCATCGTACTCCGCTTGCTGTTCGCGTTGAATTTTATCATAGACGCGTGCTCGTAACACTTTCATTGCTTTTTCTTTATTTTTGATTTGCGATTTCTCATCCTGACAGCTGGCGACGATCCCTGTCGGCACGTGTGTCACGCGGACAGCAGATTGTGTCGTATTGACGGACTGACCGCCGGGACCGCTCGATGTAAACGTATCGACGCGGACATCTTTATCGTGAATTTCGACTTCGACATCTTCTGCTTCCGGCAAGACGGCGACGGTCGCTGTTGATGTATGAATTCGTCCGCCTGACTCTGTCGAAGGCACACGTTGGACGCGATGGGCGCCGTTCTCATATTTCAGTTTCGAGTACGCACCGGTCCCTTTGACGATGAAGATGATTTCTTTATAGCCGCCGAGTTCCGTGTAGCTCGCATCGATGATTTCGATTTTCCAGGCTTGTTTCTCAGCAAACTTTGAATACATCTTAAACAGATCCGACGCAAATAAGGCTGCCTCGTCGCCTCCTGCTGCGCCCCGAATCTCGACGATGACGTTTTTGTCGTCGTTCGGATCCTTCGGTAAGAGCAACGCTTTTAATTTCGTTTCGAGTTCCTTGATTTCCGGCTCCAGGATTGCCACTTCTTCTTTCGCGAGGTCCCGCATCTCGGGATCCGTCAACATTTGACGTGCTTCCTGATAAGCTTCCATTTTATCGCGATAAACGCGATACGTTTCGACGGTCGGCGCGAGCTGGGATTGCTCCTTTGAGACCTCTCGTAATTGATTCGTATCATTAATGATTGCTGGGTCAGCCAACTGATCATTTAATTTTTCATAACGGTCCTCTAACGCACTTAATCGATCCAACATAATCGGTCATCCTTCCTGACGGTTCTTCTATCGTCAGTATAGCAAATATTTAGAACGTCAGTAGCAAGACCTCCTCGCAACCGTCAGTTCTGTCGTCAGACCGGTAGTTGACGTCAGACAGTCCTTTTCCTATAATTAGTGTACTAATTGAATTAATACACTTAAGGAGGTGGAAGGATGTATACCGTTGATCCGAAAAGTCCGCTCCCGATTTACGAGCAACTGGTCACACAAATCATCCGCGCGATTGCGCGGGGAATCCTACGGTCAGGCGAACAGATGCCGTCGGTCCGCGATCTTGCGAGCACGTTACTCGTCAATCCAAACACTGTCTCCCGTGCTTATCAGGAACTCGAAAGCCGCGACTTCATCGTGACGATGCGAGGAAAAGGCTCCTTCGTCTCGGACTTGCCGCTTGACCAAGTCAAACAAGCTGCCATTCAAGAGCACATCACGACACTTTGCCTTGTCGCGAATGAACTATCGATTTCGAACGAAGAACTTTATCAGTTACTCATACAACACAGGGAGGATTCATCATGTTGACCGTGTCACACTTAACAAAACAAATCGATTCGACGATGATTTATGAAAACGCCTCGTTCACATTGCCTGCTGGTACGATCACAGCATTGATTGGACGAAACGGCGCTGGAAAAACGACGTTACTGAAAACACTGGTCGGGGCACTCGAACCCTCGCGCGGGAAAGTCGAATGGAACAACCAGTCAATCCACGACGTCCCGGCAGCACGAAAGCATCTGTTTCTCGTTCCCGATTCCATCGGCGTCTACCGTCAGATGACACTCGGGTCGCTGATTGAGTTTTATCAGGCTTTTTATCCGAACTTCGAACGGACCTACATCGAAAACTACTGTCGCTCGTCGAACCTCGATCGTGGTCGGAAAGTGACGGCGCTCTCGAAAGGACAGGCGCAATTGTTCTTGCTGCAACTCGCCTTTGCGACGAACGCCCCTGTTTTGTTACTCGACGAACCGACAGACGGACTCGACCGGATTAATAAGCGCAACTACTTACAGCAACTGGTCTCTTTACTGACAGAACGTCAGACAGCCGTCTTGATTGCCTCACACCAACTCGAGGAACTCGATTCGCTCGCGGACCGCGTGATGACGATCGAACAGCACCTCGTCAAGGAACCGAAGACGCTCGACGATGCAAAAGCGAGCATGCAGAAGTGGCAAGTCGTCTACGAGACGGTTCCGGAACTGACGCATCATGACATCCATGTCCTGACACAAACCGGACGCGTCGTCACCTTGCTCGTCTTATCGGATGCAGGAAAGCTTTACTTAGAGAAGACGAATCCCTTATTAAAGGACGCCTTACCGGTCCAGATGGAAGACTATTTTTTAGGAACGTTCGGAGGAAATCGTCATGATTAAACAATTGATTCGTTATCATATCAAACAAGGCATTTGGCCGCTCGCGACGTTCTTTTTACTCGCAATCTTCAGCTACGGCTTTAGCAGTTTCTCCGCCATCGAGAATTTCGATACGTATCGTCTTGATGCAAAACCAAATCTCTTGCAAACTGTACTCGTCAGCCCGATTTTCGCCGGTTTCGGAGCGCTTTTGATTGCCGTATTCGCCATTTTGATGGTTGGTCAAGAACGGGGCAGCGGACGCAGTTTAATCCTCCATGCCTTACCGATTCATAAAAAACATCTATTCTTCATTAAGTTGAGTATCGGGGCCGCCGTATTGATCATCATTCCAATCCTCGGCTTTTTCTCGAGCTGGTTCATCTTACAAGGCATCGGCGGCATCCATCCGTTTGATTACGTCACTTTGAGTGATCTCACGTATGACTTTTTTAAATTCTTCATCTTCGATATAACCGTATTCGCCATTTTCTTGTTCGCAGGAACGATTGCGGGTGATATCATCGGTCAGCTCTTAATCGGGATGTTCCTGTTCTTTTTGAATTACTTCACGTTTTTTGCCATCGCTGCCGTCACGACACTCGGTTTCGGACTTAAGGATGATTTCACATCGTCACTGGATTTTTTGATGACGGTCACAACCCCGTTCCCGCTGTTGTTCCAATCGAATGATTTAACCGGTCCTGCGATTTACAGCGCTGCTTTGACGATCCTGCTTCTCGTCATCAGCCGCCAGCTTTATGTGCATAGCGAAAACGAGCGACTCGGTCGCTTTACCGTCTTTCCGAAGTCGCATCCGTTTTTCATCATTCTCTTTACGGTCTATACGACGTTCATACTCGCTGCCGTCATCGGCGTCATTTCGTCCGAGAATCAAATCCTGTATTGGCTCGCCGTCTTGATTCTTGCCTGGCCTGCCTTCAGTTCCTACCGCCGGATGATTGGGTGGAGTCGCTGAATCCGTGCTACACTTGTTTCAAATCTTTTAAATAAGGACGGTCTACACCCATGCCAAAATATCTTCAAATTTCCCAACAACTCGCCGCCCGGATTCAGGATGGATCATTACCTGCTGAAACGAAATTACCGTCAGAAACGGAATTGATGGCAGAATTCTCTGCGAGTCGCGGGACAGTCCGTAAGGCAATCGATGCGCTGCTCGAAAAAGGCTTTGTTCGTAAACAACAAGGCAAAGGCGTCTTCGTCTTGAGTCAAGATGCGATTGAGTTTCAGTTCAATGGCATCGTCAGCTTCTCGGAAGCCCATCAAAAAATGGGACAACACGAAGTTGAAACGGACGTTTTGTCTTGCGACGTCATCGATGCGACGGATGAGCTCGCTCAGTTATTCAGTGTAAAAAAAGGAACATCGATCACACGAATCAAACGGGTTCGGATCATCGACGGTGAACGCGTCATTTTGGACATCAACCACTTCGTGACAGAACTCGTCCCAGGACTCACTTCAGCGGTCGCTTCCGGCTCGATTTATACGTATATCGAACAAACGTTGAACCGGCAAATCAGCTATGCGAAACGAAAAATCGAAGCGCAACCTGCGACAGCAGAAGATCGGGCACAACTCGACTTAGAAGGGACGACGCATGTCATCGTCATCACGAATGACACCTATTATTACGAAGGACAACATTTCGAACATACGGAATCGCGCCATCGTCTCGATAAATTTCAATTTACGGATATCGCGCGTCGATAGACCGCAAGATGGCCGCTCAAAAGACGATTCGAGACAGATTGCGCTCTAAACCGTTTGCATGCCTGGATTTTCCTCATGGTATGACCTGAAAAGCGTCACGTTTCGTTGACTCCTACGGGGAAAAGTGCGTTTTTAACGCACGTTCAGAGACAGGCAAGACCCTGCTCGTTGTCCGTTAGGATCAAGGAGCAACGGCTTGCGTCTCGCCCGAGGAACGCCACGAAAACAAACGCTTGATCTCCCGATAGCACGTTGTCTACAGTCTTAAACCGCCTCCCGATTTTGTCGGAGAGGCGGTTTTTTTCTCGATTCAGAAAGAATCGAAGCCCCCTTCTTTTTCAATCATTTCAAACTTATCTATATAAGTTGTTGACTTAACTTATATAGATAAGTTAAGATGAATTTGCGCAGATAAGAAAACGTTTTCATTTCAAGTGATGTCTTCAGTTCAAGCCAAAAGGAGAATGCGAGATGAAACCTAATTACCGTCAAATTGCTGAACAACTCATCGAACGAATCGGTGGGAAAGATAATATCGAACAAGCCGCCCATTGTGTGACGCGGCTTCGCCTGACACTGAAAGATCAAAGCCTCGTCGAACAAGATGCCTTACTCGAAGTCCCGCTCGTCAAAGGGGCGTTCTTGAATGCCGGTGTCTATCAAATCGTCATCGGCGCGGGGGATGTCGACCGTGTCTATGCTGAATTCATTCAATTGACCGGATTAAAAGCAACGACCATCGCCGACGTTAAATCGTCCGGTGCTTCTAAGATGAATCCGTTCCAAAAACTGATTAAAGTCTTCTCCGATGTCTTCATGCCAATCATTCCTGCCATCATCGTCGCTGGTCTCTTGATGGGGATCAACAATCTTTTCGGGATCGAGTTCGGCGGAAAAACGATGATCGAACGTTACCCGAACCTCCAGGGGTTATGGGATTTAATCAACATGATGGCGAATACCGCCTTCGTCTTCTTACCGGCACTGGTCGGTTGGTCGGCAACGAAACGGTTTGGCGGGAGTGAAATTCTCGGGATTGTCATGGGACTGATGCTTGTTCACCCGGACCTCTTGAATGCTTGGAACTATGGACAAAGTGCGTTAAAAGGCGAGATTCCGACGTTCAACATACTCGGTCTCTTCGAAATCGAAAAAGTCGGTTACCAAGGTCAAATCTTGCCTGTACTCGCAGCAGCGTATGTCTTAAGTACGATTGAAAAATGGCTCAAGGAACGCGTACCGAATGCAATCCAGCTCCTTGTCGTTCCGATTACGACGATTACTTTAACAGGTTTCCTTGCCCTTGCTGTCATCGGTCCCGTCACGCGTCAGCTCGGCGACTGGATCACGATCGGTGTCGTCAATACGTTTGAAGCTGTACCATTGCTCGGTGCTTTGTTATTCGGTGCCCTCTATGCGCCACTCGTCATCACGGGAATGCACCATATGTTCATCGCCGTCGACCTTCAACTAATCGGACAAAGCGGTTCAACCTTCATCTGGCCGATGATCGCCATCTCGAATATCGCCCAAGGATCAGCAACGCTCGCCATGCTCTTCCTCGCGAAAAACGCCAATGATAAAAACATGGCTTCGACGTCCGCTATCTCCGCTTACTTCGGCATTACGGAACCTGCGATGTTCGGTGTCAACTTACGCTTTAAGTATCCATTTTATGCAGCACTCGTCGGATCAGCGATCGCTTCTTCCTTCATCGCTGTAAGTGGTGTCTTAGCTCCTGCAATCGGTGTCGGTGGTTTACCTGCCTTCATCTCAATCGTTCCCGGATCGATTTTATCGTTCATCATCGGTATGGTGATCGCGATTGTCATCCCGATTGTCTGTACGTTCCTGTTCCATTACGTCTCAACGAAACGCGCACGAAAAGCGGCACTCAAAGATGCTGCGTAACTGTTTTTAGAAAGGTGTGACTTGTATGACGCTCACAACGACCGACTGGCGGAAATCCGCTGTTTATCAAATCTATCCGAAAAGTTTTTATAGCCCAGAAGGAAAAGCGACGGGCACCCTCCGTGGCGTCACGGAAAAACTCGACTATCTCGCGTCACTCGGCATCGGTTATTTATGGCTGACGCCTGTCTATGCCTCACCACAAAATGACAATGGGTATGATGTCAGCGACTATTATGCAATCGATCCCTCTTACGGAACGATGCAAGACTTTGATGACCTGCTTGCGGAAGCAACGAAACGTGATTTAGCGGTGATGATGGATATCGTCGTCAACCATTGTTCAACAGAGCATGACTGGTTTAAGCAAGGACGGAATCCCGACAGTCCGTATCATGATTATTTCATTTGGCGGGATGAACCGACCAACTGGCAATCGAAGTTCGGTGGCCCGGCCTGGTCGTTTGATGAAGTCGCTGGCAAATATTATCTTCATTTGTTCGATCAAACCCAAGCCGATCTCAACTGGGAAAACCCACGTCTTCGCGAAGACATCTATCAGATGATGCAGTTTTGGCGCGATAAAGGAGTCCGTGGATTCCGCCTGGACGTCATCAATCTCATCTCGAAGGATCAATCGTTCCCAAATGATCCGACTGGAGACGGCAGAACGTTTTATACGGATGGCCCTCGAGTCCATGATTACCTTCAGGAAATGAATCAACGTGTGTTTGAAGGTCATGACTTGATGACGGTCGGTGAGATGTCATCGACGACACTCAATCATTGCCGGCAATATTCACATGTCAGCGAGGAAGAGTTGAAGATGACCTTTAACTTCCACCATTTAAAAGTCGACTATCCGGACGGTCAAAAATGGACAGCCGCGCCATTCGACTTTCTCGAATTGAAACGAATCATGTCGGACTGGCAAGTCGGGATGCAGGGCAAGGCGTGGAATGCCATCTTTTGGTGCAACCACGACCAGCCCCGTGTCGTCAGCCGCTTCGGTGACGATACCGTCTACCGCGTCGAAAGTGCGAAGATGCTCGCGACGACGTTACACGGTCTACAAGGCACACCGTATATTTATCAAGGTGAAGAAATCGGGATGACGAATCCGGATTTCACGGATCTTACAGATTATCGTGACGTCGAAACATTGAATCTCTATGAAGAAAAAATTGCTCAGGGCGAAGCACCTGAACAGATCCTTGCGGCAATCCGCCAAAAATCACGCGACAACGCCCGAACACCGATGCAATGGGATACGACGCTTCACGCCGGTTTTTCAGAAGCAACGCCGTGGATCGACGTCGCTCCGAACTATACTGACATCAATGTCAAAGCGGCCGTCGCTAATCCTGATTCGGTGTTCCATCACTATAAAAAGTTGATTCAATTACGAAAACAATATGACGTGTTGACGAACGGAATGTATCGTCTTCTCACACCGGACGACTTGTCGATTTGGGCGTACGAACGAACGACAGAGGACGAACAGCTACTCGTCCTCTCGAACTTCTACAGTTCAGAAACGACGTTCACGTTACCAGAGACGATGTCGGACGCCGACGTATTGATTCAGAACTATCCTGATGTCGCACAAGATGGGCGCAACGTCACATTACGTCCATATGAGTCGGTCATGTTCTACCGGACCACTTAACGACTTAAAATGAATAGAGGGAGGTGGATTTCCAGTATATGATCCGGAAATCCGCCTCCCTTTCCCTTGTGAACGATAAGGCTTGTATAGAAAAGGCCGATGCTTCCGTGAAAAGTCGGAAGCGTCGGCCTTTTAATGGGTTGTGATTTGATTCCTGCGTCGGATTCACATCCGAAAGGAATGATCGCTTTTGGATTTAGGAGGCGTTTCGATTTGCCTGTTCTTTTTTCAGCTGTTCGCGGAACAACCTCGTCTCGGCAATGACGACGCCGGACAGACCAAGCAGACCAATCAAGTTCGGTATTGCCATCAAACCGTTAAAGACGTCCGAGATGGCCCAAACCATGTTCAAGTTCGTCGTCATCGCGCCCAGTCCGGCGACGAGAACAAATACGACGCGGTACGGCACGATTGATTTTTGACCAAAGAGATAATAAATCGATTTTTCACCGTAATACGACCAGCCGAGGACTGTCGAAAAGGCAAACAAGACAAGTCCAATCGTGACGATATACTTTCCGGTCGGACCGAGGAACACTTCAAAACTTGCAGTCGTCAATTCGACTCCTTCTAATCCGGTCCCGATTTTTCCACCCATGACGAGCGTTAATCCTGTCATCGAACAGACGAGAATCGTATCGAGGAAGACTTGTGTCATCGAGACGAGTGCTTGTCGTCCCGGGAAATCGGTTTTCGCAGCAGCAGCCGCGATTGGTGCTGAACCGAGACCCGCCTCATTCGAGAAGACGCCTCGGGCGACACCGTAACGAATCGCTGCCCCGATTGCACCACCCGTAATCGCCTCATTGGAGAACGTGCTACTGAAAATTGTTGAAAATGCCGCTGGAATCAAGTCGTAGTTCATGATTAGGATCAATAAACCACTTCCGACATAAAAGAAAATCATGAATGGCACAAAAAAGCTGACGACTTTCCCAATCGATTTGACACCGCCCAAAATGACGCCACCCGTTGCAACCATTAAGACGATTCCGGTCACGTAGAGCGGTACATCGAACGTTGACTTCATCGCGAGCGCAACCGAGTTCGTTTGAACCCCGTTACCAATCCCGAAAGCGGCAATCGAAGCGAAAGCGGCAAATAAAACCCCGAGCCACTTTTGCTTGAGCCCCCGTTCAAGATAGTACATCGGACCCCCGGCCATCTGCCCTTTTTCATCGACGACACGGTATTTGACGGCGAGAATCGCCTCCGCATATTTGGTCGCCATGCCGAATAATCCGGATAACCACATCCAGACGATCGCCCCTGGTCCCCCAAGGACGACGGCTGTTGCGACACCGACGATATTCCCCGTACCGACCGTCGCTGCCAGTGCGGTCATTAATGCCTGAAAATGACTGATGTCCCCTTCCGATTGTTTTGAGTCCTCTTGTTTCGTAAACGCGAGCTTTAACGCATAAGGAAGTTTTGTAATTTGAATGAATCCTAAACGAATCGTTAAGTAAATGCCTGTTCCGACTAATAGGATCAGTAACGGTGCCCCCCAAACCAAATTCGACACCGAACTTACCCACTCAGTGAATGACGTTCCCATGCTTTTCCCCCCTCTGCAATTCCTATGTAGACTTTCCCATTTTTTCAGAATTGACAGAATACTGTCAACCCTATTTCCTAAGTTCCCCGTTCAGAGATGTTCCACACATAAAAAAACGCCGACTTCCTCCGACTTGTCACATCGCGGGAAATCGGCTATTCATCATTGGTTCATATCAGTAATCGTTTGGGCCTCTTTCGCCTCTTCCGGCAACTCAATCGACTCGATGGTATTAAATTTCGAGAATGTCGATTCGTTTGTCATCTTAAACGAAGTTCCTTCTGCGATCTCAAACTCCATCTCCATGTCGAGCGTTTTCGGATAATACGTTTTGGCATCGTACGTCATCGTATAGTCCATCTTTTTATAATCGATTTGATCCATCATTTCTTTCATCTGCGCCATCTGTCCTGATTGTTCGAGCGCTTCTTGCATGAAGTTTTTCAGGTCATCCCCTTTTAACTTCACATCGATTTGATAGACGTCGTCTTTTCTTTCAGCCGTCCAGTTGTCCTTATACTTTTTCAACAACTTTAAATTTTGTTCCGTCGATGTAGGCGACTCCATCATTTCATTGAAATCGGATAGATCCTGAACAATCCAGTTGTCCTCTTGCTGCACATACATCTTGTCATCGAGCATATAACTTTCAACGACCATGTCCGTACCATCTTCGACATTTTTCATCTTCATCGTCTGATGCATCGCGAATGGTTTTTGAATGGCATCAGCAGAGACCTCTTGACTGATCGGCATGCCACCGACTTCAGAAAAGATCTTACTGTCCATATGGAACGATTGAATGTCGTCTTGCGCCGCTGTCGCTTTTTTCAGCAGTTCGCTATTCGACAGGTCGTCTTGACTGCATCCGGCAAGACCAATCGATGAGACGACGGCTAGCGCCAACACACCGGTTCGTTTTTTCATCATTACTATCTCCTCCTCATTTACTCCTGTCTACGAGAGACGTTTGGAAAAAGTTTCAAACCGCATTTTGCTGTTTCAGGTCAAATCCCGGTACAAAAGTGGCTCAATCTCATGCGGCGGCATCGGACGTCCAAAATAATAGCCTTGCATTCGCTCACATGCTAATTGATTTAAGACGTTGACTTGTTCAAGCGTTTCGACCCCTTCCGCGATGACAGCTAAGTTCAGGGATTGGGCGAGGTGGATGATGGAAGAAATCATCGAGTACCCACTTGCCTCGATATTGATTTTTTGAACGAATTCACGCGGAATCTTCAGCGTGTCAATCGGGAAATCAACAAGACGGGACAGCGAAGAATACCCTGTCCCAAAGTCATCGATCGAAATCGTGAATCCGAGCTGTTTCAGCCGATGCATCGTCTCGACCGTCTCTTCGATGTCTTCGACTGCTGACACTTCCGTGATTTCTAAGTCGATTTGTCTCGGATTGACTTGTGTTTCCTTGACGAGACGAACGAGTGTCAGTACGAACGTCGGATGATGAAACTGTTGCATCGAGACATTCAGACCGACCTTCAACTCGATTCCTTTATCCTCCCAGCGTTTCGCCTGCAAAAAGCCTTCACGTAAAACCCATTCACCAAGACGAATGATCATCCCCGCTTCTTCCGCGAGGGGAATGAAATCGTTCGGTGAAATCATTCCGAGCTCGGGATGATTCCAGCGGACCAGCCCCTCGACACCGACCATTTGATACGTGATCGTGTCGACTTGAGGTTGATAGCACAAGACGAGTTGATTTGTCTCGATTGCATGGGGGAGCTCCGACTCAAGTCGTAGCCGGTAGGACGCCGCTTCCGCAATATCATCAAAGAAGACGACCGTTTTTCCGCCTTTTGCCTTTGCCTGATACATCGCTAAATCCGCTTGTTTTAATAACGTCACGACATGTTTCGGTTCCGTTCTTTGATGGCGAACTACTCCGATGCTCGGGCTCGAGACGACTTCAAGCCCTTCAATATTGTACGGGATGCTCAACTGGTTAAGAAGGCGCTCGGTCCGGGTTCTCGCCCCTTCTTCCGACACGATATGACGGAGAATGACCGTGAATTCATCGCCCCCTTGTCGGGCGACGACATCTTCGATTTCTGTCGCGCGGCGTAAGCGTTCTGCGACTTGAATCAGCAATTGATCGCCGATGTGATGTCCAAACGAGTCATTCACGAGTTTAAAATCGTTTAAGTCGATGAAGCAGAGAATGATTGTTTCTTGACTTTGTTCTTGCTCGACTAAATGGTGTAACATCTCTTCGAAATACTTTCGATTGACCGCTTTCGTCAAGTGGTCATAGTACGCAAGCTGATGGATTTTCAATTCATTTTTCCGCATGTCTGTGATGTCACGACCGATGCCGAACAAACCAACAAGTCGTTTTCGGACACGAATCGGAATTGTCGTCACGCTGAGCAGGACATTGTTGCCACCTTCCTTTCGAAACACCGTCTCGAATTGTTCAGCGCTCATCTTATCTTGATCCACCATGGCAGAAGTCCCTTGTCCAAGCAATTGATCGTACGACCGACCAATCAACTCGCTCTCACAATGTTCCGTCAGTTTTTCGAATGATGGGTTCGCACTTTCGATTTGTCCTTTCAAATCAAGAGAATAAACGGCATCCGGATGATACGTAAAGAGTGATTCATAACGTTCCTTACTCTCTTCCAACTCGTCCGCCTTATGGTGGATTTCTTGAATCAATTGATGGTTACTTAAAATCATTAAAATTTGCCGGACTAAAATTAAGAGAATCGTCACCCCGCAACCAATCATCAATCCATTTAAGGCATCTCCCCGTTGCGCATAAAACAGCATTGTTGAAAACAATAGAAGTACGAGGAAATACGGTAAAAATAACCGCCCGAGATGCAAGGATTGCCTTTCTTCCTGATCGACTCGGATATGTTCCATCGTCACTTCTCCCGCGTGACCGGAAATCGCGACTAACAATAAACTTAAAATGAATAACGGATCAATCGCTGCGGTATTCTCATATCCATGGATGGTCGTCATATATAGAAAAATGGTATCGGCGATAATCTGAATTAATATTCCAATTAATAAAAAGGAAAAACAGGTCGGTCGTGTGACAGTTTGTCGTTTTTCGATTAAGAAGTAGATGCTGATGACACAAAACAGCAATACGACATCATTCATCGGATACGCGAACGCGACGAAGTTTTCCGCTGTCGACGCTTGCCCATCCGCTAAAGAAGGACGAACCAAGAAAAACCAGCTGTATGTCACAGCGACAGTCATGACGATTAAAATATCAAACACGAATCGAATCAATTGGTGTTTCGTCACGTATTTTCGAATCAAATGAAGAAATGCCATAAAGAAAAAGAACGATTGCAACATATAAAAAGGGTCCGGCAGACCGGGAAAAGGAACGGCAACCTGTTGGATATTTTCATAAGACATCCAAATCAGTTCCGCAATCAGATAACTTCCTGTTCCGAAAGCAAGATAGAGAAAAAACCGACCTTGGTCCCGACCATTCGTTCGATATGTGTGCAGTAAGAATAATGTTGCAGCTATACAGCCTATGATAGAAAAAATGTTATTCCCCCACGATGCCAGTTCCGGTCGATCGGCATAAAACCAGATCCAACTATAATAGCTCAAACTAAATAAAAGAACGCCGTACACGTAATGAATCCGCTTCATGTTCATTCGCCCCCCTTTCTTCCAAACCTCTAAGTTTTCCGTACTTTTATTATTATACGGTGGTTATACCATCCCGTGTATGCGTGACCATGAATTATTGACAAAAAACAGAAAACTTTCTATCGCATGTAAGAGGGGCACGACCTCAAAAAGGAATCGCTCATTTCACGCGCTTTCCTGGAGGAGTCGCGTAAAACGAGTGATTCCTTTTGAACGATCTAACAGGTGGCGGATTGACCTTTACGTCCGTCCCCGTTTTACATCCGATAGAGAAACATTACTGAAAGCTGCGTAACAAGTTCGCCATCTCGATGGCAGAGACCGCCGACTCATACCCTTTGTTCCCTGCTTTCGTGCCGGCCCGTTCGACAGCCTGTTCGATTGAATCCGTCGTCAATACACCGAAGATGATCGGGACACCCGTCTCACGCGACGCACCGGCGACACCTTTCGCGACTTCATTGCAGACATAATCGTAATGCGACGTCGCACCGCGGATGACGGCACCAAGTGTGATGATCGCATCATACTTACCGCTTTTCGCCAGTTTCTCCGCGACGAGCGGAATTTCGAATGCGCCCGGCACCCACGCCGTATCGACGTTATCCGCTGCGACACCGTGACGACGGAAGGCATCGTTTGCTCCTCCGACTAATTTAGATGTGATCAATTCATTGAATCGTGCCGCGACGATCGCAACCCGTAGTCCTTCGCCCGTTAAAAATCCTTCGTATACCATCTTAATTTCCTCCTTCGAGATCGAGCAGATGCCCGAGCTTCGTCTGTTTGGTTTTGAGATACTGGTGGTTTTCTAAACTTGCCGGTACTTCATGCGGAACCCGCTCCAGCACGGTGATGCCGTACGTTTCGAGCGCTTGCTGTTTATCCGGGTTATTCGTCATCAAACGGATTTTCGTGACACCGAGGTCCTGAAGCATCGCTGCTGCGACGGCGTAGTCGCGTAAGTCGGCTGCAAATCCGAGCGCATGGTTCGCCTCGACCGTATCGAGTCCTTGTTCTTGGAGCTCATAGGCTTTCAGCTTCGCCATCAGACCAATCCCTCGCCCTTCTTGACGCAAGTAGAGGACAGCACCACCTTCTTGTTCAATCCGGTCGAGCGCCGCATCGAGTTGCGGACCGCAGTCACACCGTTTGGACCCGAAGACGTCACCCGTCAGACATTCGGAATGAACCCGGACGAGCATCCCGTTTTCTGCTTCACCTGATAGCACCGTGACATGTTCCTTGGCGTCAGGTGTCGTATACCCAAGCATCCGAAACGCCCCGTGCGTCGTCGGTAACAAGACTTCCGCTTCACGGCGGACAGGGCGCTCGAGATAGCGGACGAGAGCATCGATCGTAATCATTTTTAAATCATGTTCTGCTTTATACGTCACTAAATCATCGACCCGTGCCATCGTCCCGTCTTCTAAAATGATTTCACAGATGACGGCCGCTTCGGCGCTTCCCGCGAGCCGTGCCAAATCAATCCCTGCTTCCGTATGACCACGCCGGACGCGGACGCCGCCTTCATTCGCGATTAACGGAAAGATATGTCCGGGACGCTTGAACTGCTTTGGACCATCCGTCAACATCCGCTGAATCGTCATTGCCCGTTCCTCTGCACTGATGCCGGTTTTCGCATCTTCATGATCAATGCTGATCGTAAAGGCCGTCCCGTGCGGATCTGTGTTGACATCTGTCATCGGCCGGAGTTCGAGTCGTGTTGCGATATCCGGACTGACCGGGACACAGACGAGTCCTTTGCCGTAAGTGATCATGAAGTTAATCATCTCGGGTGTCGCATGTTCCGCAAGTAACACGAGATCCCCTTCGTTCTCACGGTTTTCATCGTCACAGACGATGATCGGTCGTCCGCGTTTTAAGTCATCCACTGCTTCTTCAATCGAATCAAATCCGTTCATCATACTTCGCCTCCTAAAAATGCCGACCAGTCCGTCTTCGCATCCTTCTGCGTAAAGTGATAGAGATGTTTCGCCATCAAGTCACATTCGATATTGACGAGGGCACCCGTCTGCAAGCAATCGAACGTCGTGACTTGGCGTGAATGGGGAATCAATGAAATCGTCACCGCATCGTTTCCGACATGTTGCAGCGTCAGGCTCGTCCCATTGATTGCAATCGATCCTTTCGGAATACAGTACTTGCTCCAATCGCCTGCTTCAAAACGGTATTCCATCGCTTCACCGTCTGGTCGCCGGCTGAGAAAACGAGCCGTTCCGTCGATATGCCCGCTGACGAAGTGACCCCCGAACCGTCCATTCGCCGGCATCGCACGTTCGAGTTGAACGGCTGTCCCGACTCGTAACGTCTGCAGCGATGTCGCCCGGATCGTTTCATGGACGGCATCTGCCGTAAATCCGCTCTTCGTCATCGCCGTCACCGTCAAACAAATCCCGTCAACGGCAATGCTGTCGCCAATCTTCGTGCCGTCAAGCACTGCTGTCGCTTCAATTTCCAGCGCCAATCCGTTCGCCCGGGGGACTTTTCGTTTTAATGTGCCGAGTTCTTCAATCAATCCGGTAAACATGTCACCCTCTCCTTTCGTACATACTGGAGATGGACGTCCGGTCCGATTTGTTTCATATTCACTAAATTAAAACGGTCTTCGATGTCGTGTGCCGTCGTCAGAGATTTTGTCCCACTGAAGAGGGACGGTGCCTGATAGAGTTCGATCGTATCCACGAGATCCGCTTCTAAAAATGCGGATTGAATCGTGGGACCGCCTTCAATCAACAGACTGCGAATACCTTGTTCATATAAAAGTTCGAGGATTTGGTCCGGTGTCGCATACGTCCCGACGAAAACCGTCACGTTCTCGCGCTCTGTCGTACGCGGCTGTTCCGTCAGCCAGTACGTCGGATTCAAGCCATCGTTTAAGACTTGGAATGTTTCAGTCAGGCGCCCGCGCCGATCGACAATGACACGGACCGGTTCGATGCCGGTCGAACTGCGCAACGTCAGTGCCGGATCATCGACAATTACCGTGTCGCTTCCGACGAGAATCGCATCGTGCGTCCCGCGTAACTGACGTCCGTCTGCGCGCGCCACTTCTGAAGTGATAAAGCGTTGTTCACCCGTCGCGACCGTCCCGTTCATCGTTTGGGCGACTTTCACTGTGACATGCGGACGTTTTCGTTCGATCGCCGTCCAAAATGGTTCATACAGTGCCACTGCCTCGTCTTTTAATAGACCGACTTCGACGTCAAGTCCCGCTTCCCGGAGACGTGTGATGCCGCTTCCTGCGACGAGCGCGTGCCGGTCCTCTGTCGCGACAAAGACGCCGGCAATCCCGGCTTTTAGAATCGCTTCCGTACACGGCGGTGTTTTACCGTGATGATTGCACGGTTCGAGCGTCACGTAGAGATCTGCTCCGCGTGCTGCTTCACCTGCCATAAGGAGCGCCTCGACTTCGGCATGGGGTCCTCCCGCATAACGGTGGGCCCCAAATCCAACGATTCGTCCCTGTTTGACGATGACGCAGCCGACACTCGGATCCGGACTCGTTTGACCGTTTAACATGTGTGCTAGTTGCATCGCATAACTCATGAATATTTCCATTTTTTTCGCTCCTTTCAACAAAAAAGACGCCTCCTGTAAAAGGGGCGTCGCGATTGAAGGATTGACGAAATAAGCGTCTCGTGTTTCTGTTTTTTTGCATACAGAAACAGACCCTTCTCTGAACATATTTTTTCAGAAAATGGCGGCAAGCGCATTGTTTCGTCCTTCTCCCATCCGGACTTTACCGTCGGCCTTGGAGTCTCACCAAGTCAGCCACAGTGCGTACACTGCAGGTCGCGGGCTCGTCGATCCATTGATCGCATCACCGCCGGTTGGGATTTTCACCCTACCCCGAAGAACTGGTTATTGAGTTATACAGCTCAAGATTAGCATAGGTCATTCTAAAATACAAAATGAATTGTATTTCATTCTCTTTTTTAGAAAAACATCAAAAAAGGACCCTTCTCTTAAAAGAAAAGGGTCCTCTCATCTGCACTAAGGCAGAATCCGCTCAGCTCATCTTTCAGACAAACGTCTGATGGAATTGGCACAGTACGACGTAAGAAGTCTGTCGCCGAGGTTTCGTAGGGCCAGTCCCTCCACCTCTCTCGATAAGTGCTGCGGTATGAAGTTCATATGTGTGATGTTTCAAGTCGTTCTTATGTCGTGAATCTACTGCTTACACTACGGGGATTCTGTTCTCAAGTCAACCATATTTTCAAAATTAAACCAAATTACCCAGTTTATCAATTTCGACTTCTTTTTAACGTCTTGACAACGTATTTCAATCAATGCTATTCTCTTCACAATGATTATTCCGACAATTCCTATACGATATATCAAGAGTGGGCGAGAGATCTGGCTCTACGAACCCACGGCAACCTGCAACATGCAAGGTGCTCCGACCAGCAAAGCCGATGCTTTGGATGATACTTACGATAAACTCGTAGTGCGCCTAAAGCACTACGAGTTTTTTAATAGAAGGAGGAACCCTTTATGAATTCATCATCACCTGTTCTGTGTGGCGCAGAAGATTTTTTGATTGAACGAGGTCCAATCGGTATTTTACTGTCTCACGGTTTTAACGCAACCCCTCAAAGCGTCCGCACTGTCGGAGAATATTTTGCCGCCCAAGGGTTCACTGTGTATGCTCCGCGCCTCGACGGGCACGGGACGAGTATCCAGGATTTCGAAGCGTCGACTGCCGAAGATTGGAAACAGAGCCTCCGTCAAGGGTTCGACGTCTTAACCAATCATTGTTCGTCCATCTTCATCGCCGGACAATCGATGGGTGCGACACTTGCCCTCGCCCTCGTCGCGGAAGGATTACCTGCTGACGGATTGATTACGATCAATGCAGCGTTATCGATTCCTGCCTATGAAGCATTATCTTTCGAAGACTGTCCACGCTACTTGAAAGAAAGTACCCCAGACATTAAACGTGAAGCGTTTGAAATCATCTATGACCAGGTCCCTGTCGTCTGCGCATCGGAACTTTTAACCTTGATTGACGAGACACGTCCGCTCTTACCAACCATCGAGATTCCAACGCTTATTTTATATTCTGCCGAAGACCATGTCGTCCCGCCTGAAAGCTCGGATTACCTTTATCAAGTCATCGGTGCGACGGACAAACGGAGCTATTGCCTGCTTGACTCCTATCATGTCGCGACCCTCGATCATGATCAAGAAACGATTGTCCACGAGGCAACACGCTTTGTGCACCAATATAGTCGTTTGAGCCACACCGGTTGATGTCTTCCCTACGCAAAAGCAAGGAATGAAGACTGTTTCGATACGTGTCTAAACCGTCCAAAACAATATGAATGCGCACAAAAATGGCCGATACTCCCCTCGAATGATGGGCGTATCGGCCATTTGATTGATGTAGTCCTGACTGATGAGTCAGTCCTTCGTTTGCTTCATCAGTTCTGTTGCTGTTTCTTCCATTGTTGCAGGGCTTGCGATTTCCCCGGCACTTCATGGCAGTGGCGGCAACGCGGCTCATACGACTCTGACGCACCGACTAAAATGATTGGATCATTGTAGTTGGCAGGTCGACCGTCGATTAAACGTTGCGTCCGTGATGCAGGGTCACCGCACGACAGGCAGATCGCCTGCAGTTTCGTGACGAACTCTGCCCGTGCGAGAAGTTCTGGCATCTTACCGAATGGTTCCGCCCGGAAGTCTTGATCGAGTCCGGCACAGATGACACGTTTTCCGTCTTGCGCGAGGGCCTCGATGACATCGACGATTTCATCATCAAAGAACTGCACTTCGTCAATCGCGACCACTTGTGTCTCTTGTGCGACTGCCGCGTACACGTCACGGCTCGTCGCCATCGGTACCGCGATGACAGAGTTGCCGACGTGAGAGACGACATGTTCTTCATGGTAACGGTCGTCGATCGCCGGTTTAAACACTTGGACCGGCAACTTCCCGTACTGTGCCCGTCGAACACGTCGAATCAATTCTTCCGACTTACCAGAGAACATACTTCCGCAAATCACTTCAATCCATCCGTACTGATTTATTACATGCATCATTGCAAAAACACCGTCCTCTAAAATTAGTCACTTTAACGAGTATAGCCCGAATCGATAATGAGAAAAAGAGTTGACTTCTCGAAATCAAAAATCCATCCGTTCATTCCCATGATTCCCCACCTTGTCGTTTTAACTAGTCCTCATTTCCTGTACACTATAGAAGAAGAATTTATGAAGGAAGGTGTCCCCGATCCATCACATATTACATGAAGTACTTCACCAATATGGTTCATTTGGACTTGCGCTTTTACTCGCAGGTGGAATCGTCGGGCTTCCCGTTCCCGATGAAACGTTACTTGTCATGTCCGGTTTTTGGATGCATCAAGGCAATTTACCCTTAATCGGAACGATTATCGCCGCTTATGCCGGCAGCTGTATCGGGATGACGATCAGTTATCTCCTTGGTCTCAAACTCGGAATGCCGCTGCTCCACCGGATTGGTCCGAAGATGCGCATTTCAGAAAAACATATCCTAACGGCAGAAGCCGGCTTTCTTCGTTATGGCAAATCGGTCCTGATTATCGGATACTACATACCTGGTCTTCGGCAGCTGTCTGCTTTTTTCGCAGGCGTCTCGAAAATGCCTTTCCGGATCTTTGCATCCTACGCGTATACCGGCGCACTGATTTGGATTAGTGTTTTTCTCGGGGCTGGTTATTTCCTCGGTCGCCACTTCTCATTCAGTCGTGTCTTTGAGCAGTTCGCTAAAAATCCCGATTTACTGCCCTATGTCATCGGCATTGCCGGCGCCATCGGCTCATCTTTTATCTTAAAAACCTATCTTTCGTATCGCGCCCAGTTCAGTCTATACAAAAACAGCCTGCTCCAGTGATGGAGACAGGCTGTTTTTTAATGGATAGGTCGCAATTACTTGCGGCCGTATTTTTTGTTGAAGCGATCGACACGACCGTCTGCAGCGTTGAACTTTTGACGACCAGTGTAGAATGGGTGCGAGTCCGAAGACACATCCACGCGGATGAGTGGGTACTCGTTTCCATCTTCCCAAGTGATTGTTTCGTTCGAAGAACGAGTAGAACCAGTTAAGAATTTGTACTCAGTAGTTGAATCCATAAATACAACTTTGTTGTAGTTTGGGTGAATTCCTTGTTTCATGGTTGATTTCTCTCCTTCCGCCCTGGTTCATTTGCTGAGCCAGAGTAAGTTACCTTCCTATACTAAACGATTTTTCATCGTCTCGCAATACCTATTTTCAAGTCGGTGTATCTGTTTTGATTGTCCGTGGTTTAGCTGCTGCCCGGCGAATCGGCTTCTTCTTTTCCTTCAACAGTTCAACGAAGAATTCTTCATTATTTTTCGTATCCTTAATCTTGCGCAAGAAACTGTCGACGAACTCGTTTGATTCATTCATCGTCCGACGAATCGTCCACAACGCATCGAGTTGATCTTTCGGTAGGAGCAACTCTTCTTTCCGTGTGCCGGATTTCCGGATATCGATCGCCGGGAAGATGCGACGCTCTGATAGTTTCCGGTCAAGATGAAGCTCCATGTTGCCGGTCCCTTTAAATTCTTCATAGATGACATCATCCATCCGCGAACCGGTCTCGACGAGTGCTGTCGCGAGAATCGTCAAACTGCCGCCATGCTCGATGTTCCGCGCTGCTCCGAAGAAACGTTTTGGTTTATGGAAGGCAGCCGGGTCAATCCCACCCGATAGCGTCCGCCCACTCTGCGGAACGGTCAGGTTATAAGCCCGTGTCAGACGTGTGATCGAGTCCATCAAGATGACGACATCTTTTTTATGCTCGACGAGACGCATCGCCCGCTCGAGGACGAGTTCTGAAATCCGGACGTGATTATCCGGTGTCTCATCAAACGTCGAACTGACGACGTCTGCTCCCGGTACGGAACGTTCGATGTCCGTCACTTCCTCCGGTCGTTCATCAATCAAAAGAATGATTAGCTCAACATCCGGATGGTTGACTTGAATCGAATTCGCAATCTCTTTTAACAAGGACGTCTTCCCTGCCTTCGGTGGTGCGACAATCAGTCCGCGTTGACCAAATCCGACTGGCGCAATCATGTCCATGACACGAACCGACAGATGACGCGGTTCTGTTTCAAGACGCATTAAACGATCGGGATAGATCGGTGTCAGTGCAGGGAAGAATAAACGGTTTCGTGCCGTGTCCGGTGCTTCCCCGTTCACTGCTTCAACGCTCAATAAACCTTGGAAACGTTCATTTTCCTTCGGTGGACGGACTTTTCCCGTGACGACATCTCCATTACGAAGATTAAAACGACGAATTTGTGAAGCGGCGATGTAGATATCTTCAGAGGATTGTGAGTAGTTGATGGGACGAAGGAAGCCGAAACCACCATCGTTTTGCATCTGTGGATTGCCGGGGATGACTTCAAGCACCCCTTCGAGGAAGTAGAGACCGGTTGATTCTGCTTGTGCTTTTAAAATCTTGAACATTAACTCACGCTTCCGCGCTTCCCGGTATTGCGGAACATTTTTTGCTTTCGCAATTTCATATAAATCCTTCAATGTCAGGTTACCGAGTTGGGCAAGTGTATAGGAACGTTCTGGTTTATCGGTTTTTTCAGTTGGCATATGCATTCACCTATTCTTTATAAATTCAACAGCAAAGTTCTGTAACGTATTTAATGATAAAGCAAAAAAATCTTTTGTGAATTAAAGGTATCACATATCTACCACTTTCGTCGTGATTTAGCGAATGGAAATTTCTTCTTTGTAATATTCCACGATATTATTGCAGTTATATTACAAAAAAGCGGTATTTTGTAGCGGAACTGAAAAAACGTTTTCACACGACCGCATGCTAAGATATTCCTGCAGAGAAAAACTTACAAAGTCGTAAGGATGACTGCCTAAACAAACACTTAATGATTTCATTATATAACTCGGTCACATAAATTTTAATTAAAATGGAGGAATTCACATATGAAACGTTTTCTAGCATCGGTCGCGACAGCAGCATTAGTGGTTTCAGGTTTTGCGTCAGTGGGAACAGGTAAAGTTGAAGCAGCTACGGTCACTAAAGTCAAAATCACAGATAACGGATTACGCGTTCGCTCAGGTGCCTCTACAAAATCTTCAATCGTCGGTAAAGTTAACGCAGGTCAAACATTCCTTTATAAAGGAAAATCAGGTAGCTGGACTAAAATTTCTTACGGTGGAAAAACACGATATGTTTACTCGAAATATACGAAAACGTACAAATCTTCTACTTCAACAGCTAAGAAAACAACGACTTCTTCTTCAAAGCGTACAAAGATCTTAAGCGAAGCAGCAAAACATAAAGGTACGCCTTACGTTTGGGGCGGTACAACAACACGCGGTTTTGATTGCTCTGGTTTCACAAGCTACGTTTATAAGAAAGCAGCTGGAAAAACACTTCCACGCTCGTCTTCTTCACAATACTCTTCATCTAAGAAAGTCAGCGTCTCAAGCGTTCAACCGGGAGATCTCGTCTTCTTCTCACACGGTAGCGGCATCCAACACGTCGGTATCGCGACAAGTAAGACAAGCATGGTCAACTCGGAAACAGGCGGCGTTAAATACTCTAGCTTCAAATCAGGATACTGGGGTTCACGTCTCGTCGGAGCCGGTTCTTACCTTTAATCCAAACACTAGTGACCAAGCGGTTGAGCATCGGCTCAATCGCTTTTTTGTTTGTTCTACGCTATCGTCTAGTTAATACCCTTTTAATACCCTTTTTTAATCAATTCAATCCACGAAACAGGAGCGTGATCCTATGAACGTATTGATTACAGGAGCCTCGGCAGGCATCGGTCGCGAGCTCGCCCGGTTACATGGCATGCAAGGAGACCATCTGTTGCTCGTTGGACGCAATGTCACAAAACTGTTCGAGACGAAATATCTCGTCGAACAAGAAGGAGGAACGGCTGATGTCTTTCCATACGACATCGGACAGCCCGTCCACATCGAAGCCTTACTTCGGGCGACACAACACCAGTCGGTCGATATCCTAATCAATAATGCGGGATTCGGATTGTTCGGCGAGTTTCTCGAGACCGATCTCGACCGCGAACTCAACATGATTGATATCAACATCCGGGCCCTGACTCATCTGACGAAAACTTATGCACAGCGTATGCGGGACCAAGGTATACAAGGTCGGATTGTACAAGTCGCTTCGACGGCAGCATTTCAGGCCGGTCCTTTCTTAGCCGTCTATTATGCAACAAAAGCCTACGTCTTAAGTTTTTCAGAAGCTTTGACGGAAGAACTCGCGCCTTACGGCATTCAAGTGACGGCGGTTTGTCCCGGTGCGACCCATACCGATTTCGAAGCGACGGCCGGCCTGTCTGCTTCCCGTTTGTTTAAACGCCCCGGCATCATGGATGCGCCAACCGTCGCCAAGCTATCCTTCGATGGATACATGCAAGGCAAGACGCTCGTGATTCCTGGTGCAAGCAATGCCTTCTATGTTTTCCTGACGCGGCTCTTACCACGTCAAACACTCACGAAGATGAGCGCTTCTGTCCAAGCCCCGTTGAAGGAATAGTTGGTTCACAAAAGAAAGACCTTTCCGAAAAAATCGGAAAGGTCTTTCAGCGTATTGACAAACTATTAAGAAGCGTAAACATGCGGTATCGAGAAGCAATCCGTTCGCGCTTCCCTGTCTCGCCTCGTCTTCAAAGCGGCAATCTTCCGCGCCGCTACAGCAAAGCTGCAGGGTCGCGACCGATTGCTTTTCGCGGTTCTAAGCGATTCGAAACGGATTGCGCTCTAAAACGTCTCCATGCCCGGCTTTCCGTCACGGTATTAGCTAAAAAGCGTCATGTTTCGTTGACTCCTACGGGAAAAAGTGCGTTTTTAACGCACTTTCAGAGGCAGGCAAGACCCTGCTCGTTGTCCGTAAGGACCAAGGAGCAACGGCTTGCGCCTCGCCCGAGGAAAGCAACGAATAAAGACACTTTTTCTCCTGATAGCACTTTGTCTACAGTCTGAAAGACCTTTCCGAAAAAATCGGAAAGGTCTTTCTTTGTTTTGCTCAGTTTCATGCATTACTTGATGACGAGCTTCGGTTTCTTTTTGAACGAGTGATGTCCTTCGACGAAACGAACGGTTCCTGATTTTGCACGCATGACGACAGAGTGCGTTTGTCCACCTTGGCCGGAGAACTGAACACCTTTCATCAGCTCGCTGTCCGTTACGCCCGTTGCAGCAAAGATACAGTCATCTCCTGAAACAAGATCGTCCATCATGAGGATTTTTGACGGATCTTCAATCCCCATCTTCTTACAGCGTGCGACTTCCGCCTCGTCTGCCGGAAGCAGACGGCCTTGGAGTTCACCACCGAGACACTTGAGTGCGACGGCTGCGAGTACGCCTTCCGGTGCCCCACCTGAACCGAGCAGTAAATCAATCCCTGTATGCGGGAATGCGGTATTGATTGCCGCTGCGACATCCCCGTCACCAATCAAGCGAATCCGTGCTCCCGTTGCCCGAATCCGTTGAATGACTTCTTCATGACGTTCACGATCAAGAATCGAGACGACGACGTCTTCGATGTCTTTATTTTTAGCTTTCGCGACAGCGGCGATGTTTTCTTCAATCGTCGCATCTAAGCTGACGTGACCTGCTGCTTCCGGACCGACAGCAATTTTATCCATATACATGTCCGGTGCATGGAGCAAATCGCCGGCATCTGCAACAGCAAGTACGGCAAGCGCACCCCATGTTCCTTTTGCGACGATGTTCGTTCCTTCAAGCGGGTCGACGGCAACATCGAGTCGTGGGCCATATCCATTTCCAAGCTTTTCTCCAATGTAGAGCATCGGTGCTTCATCCATCTCACCTTCGCCAATGACGACCGTTCCCTTCATCGGGATCGTATCGAAGACATCACGCATTGCGCTTGTCGCCGCGTCATCTGCCTCATTCTTCAAACCTTTCCCCATCCAGCGGGCAGAGGCAAGTGCCGCTGCCTCCGTTACGCGTACAAGTTCCATTGATAGACTTCTTTCCATGTGTATGTCCCCTCTCTTTTGCTAAAAATCGGTCAGACCGTTTCTCGCCATACGAGGGCCCCGAGCCCTTTTAACTTTTCATCGAACCGTTCATAACTTTGATCGATGAGTTCAGCATGATGCAACAACGTTTCGCCTGAAGCGAGCATTCCACTTAGAACGAGTGCTGCCGCGCCACGCGGATCTTTCGCCTCGAGTTCTGTCCCAAACAACGTTTCACCGCCGCGGATGATGATGGAAGCAGTATCCTCATGTGTAATCCGTGCACTCAGGCGACGCATTTCTTGGACGTGACGAAAACGTTGTGGGTACAGCTTATCAACGACGATGCTCGCACCCTTCGCTTGCAAAAGCGCCGCTGAGATGATTGGTTGCATATCACTCGGAAACCCACCGTAATGGAAAACCCTGATATCGACCGGTTTCATTTCCCCGATCGAAGCCGTGACTGCATCGTCTGCGACTTCAATCTTCGCACCGAACCGTTCGAGTTTTTGAATGATGCTTTCCAGATGTAACGGAATGACGTTGTCGACCGTGACGCGTCCAAGGACGGCGCCCATCGTCAGAAATGTTCCCGCCTCCATCCGGTCAGGAATCAGTGTATGACGACAGCCTTGAAGCGATTTAATCCCTTTGATGCGAATTTCATCGGTCCCTGCACCTTTGACACTCGCTCCCATGTTCGTAAGCATCGTACTGACATCGATCACTTCCGGGTCACAGGCGGCATTTTCAATCACTGTCGTTCCTTCCGCCATGACGGCGACGAGTAACGCACTGATTGTCGCACCGAAGGAAGGTAAATCAAGATAGATGCGGTTACCCTTTAACTCTTCGACACGCATGTAGTAAACACCTTGTTCGTTTCGCATCGAAACACCGAGACGCTCGAGTGCTTTAATATGCAAATCAATCGGTCGAGGACCGATGGCATAGCCACCGGGTAGACCGACGACCCCCTGTTTAAATCGCGCTGCAAGAATGCTCATGAGGTAGATTGATCCACGTAATTTCCGTGTCTCAGCTCCCGTCAAAGGCATTGGTTCGACTTGACTCGGGTCAATCGTCACCATATCGCCTTGACGTGTCACGACGGCTCCAAGCGTCTCCATGATTTGGATCATCGTCGTAACGTCGCCAATGTCCGGCACACCCTCAAGTACGACTTGCTGATCCGTTAAGAGTGCAGCCGCGAGGCATGGAATCGCACTTTGTTTCGAACCGCTGATCAAGACCGTTCCTTCAAGGCGTTGTTGCCCTACGATATGCAAAATGTCCACTATCCATCAACCTTTCTTCACCATCTATTATTGCTGGGCTTTTTCCCAGTCCGCGAGAAACTTCTCGATTCCTTGAGTCGTCAATGGGTGGTGTGTCAACGACTCAATGACGTTGAACGGAATCGTCGCGATATCTGCACCTGCAAGTGCTGCATTCGTGACATGAATCGGGTTACGAATCGATGCTGCAATGATTTGTGTCGGAATATCATGGACAACGAAGATTTGCGCAATCGTTTCGACGAGTCCCATTCCATCTTGCCCGATGTCATCGAGACGTCCGAGGAACGGCGAAACGTATGTCGCTCCAGCACGTGCTGCGAGAAGTGCTTGGTTCGGATTGAAAATCAATGTCACGTTCGTCGTAATTTTTTCTTTTGACAATGCTGCAACTGCTTCAAGACCAGCAGGTGTCATCGGAACCTTTACCGTAATGTTCGGTGCGATTTGTGCGAGTTCCTTCCCTTCACGAATCATTCCTTCTGCATCGAGTGCAATAACTTCAGCACTGACGGATACATCCCCAACGATTTCACAAATCTCACGGAGACGTGTATGGAAGTCGACGCCTTCTTTCGCGACGAGTGATGGATTGGTCGTAACCCCATCTAAAATTCCCATTTTATGTGCTTTTTTAATATCCTCTACGTTCGCTGTGTCGATAAAAAATCTCATTTTAATCTTTCCCCTTTCATCCCTTAAAGTATTCCCTTGAAATCGCTTACTGTTCCATTATAAATTTTTTTCGCCCGAAGTCCTAACGTTTTCCAAAAACAGTTTGCTTTCTAGATGAAAAAAAATGCGATAGACCGGAGTCTACCGCATTTTAAAGGATAAAAATTATGCTTTGTTGCTTGAACCAAACTCACGCATCTTGCCGATGACTGTTTGTTTGATTGCTTCGCGACCTGGTGCGATGAATACGCGTGGGTCATATTCTTCTGGTTTCTCAGCCAATACTTCGCGAACGACTTTCGCGAATGAAATTTGGTTCTCTGTGTTGACGTTGATTTTAGAAGTACCGAGCGAAATCGCTTTTTCGATATCGTGTGTCGGGATTCCAGTACCACCGTGAAGAACGAGTGGAAGGTCTGTCGCGTTACGGATTTCTTCCATTTCAGCAAAACCAAGGTTTGGTTCACCTTTGTAAGGCCCGTGTACAGAACCGAGTGCTGGAGCGAGCGTGTCGATTCCTGTTTCTTTAACGATGCGAACGCACTCGTCAAGTTTGGCGTACATAACGTCACCGACGACGTCGTCTTCTTGTCCACCGACAGTTCCAACTTCTGCTTCTACAGAAACACCTTTAGCGTGTGCATATTCAACAACTGCTTTAGTTGTTTCGATGTTTGTGTCGATTGGGCTGTGTGAATCATCGATCATTACAGATGTAAATCCAGCGTCGATCGCTTCTTTACATTTTTCAATGCTTGAACCGTGGTCGAGGTGAATTGCAACAGGAACTGTCACTTTCATGTCGTGAACGAGACCTTCTACCATTTTAACAACCGTGTAGAATCCGCCCATGTGACGTGCTGCACCTTCAGATACACCAAGGATAACTGGTGATTGCTCTTCTTGAGCCGCACCGAGAATCGCTTGAGTCCACTCGAGGTTGTTGATGTTGAATTGACCTACTGCATACTTACCTTCGAGAGCTTTGTTTAACATGTCTGTCATAGATACTAATGGCATAATGACATCCTCCTCTGTTTTGATCGCTGCTTACACGGGATCGTGTAATTTCAGACTGATTATAACATACTGATTCGCTTGAACGTACAGCATTTCACTCAGTTTTCAGGTTTGTGTCGACGACGTGAAGGATTAACCGCTTACATCGTTCGAAATCTGCACAGTCACTTCTTTTTTCAGTTCAAAGATGTCAAACGGCTTTCCGAAGAAGGCGACGACACCGAGTCGTTTCGCTTCTTCCATCGCTTCTTTTTCACTGAGCGCCGTCATTAAAATCGTCCGGATCGGACGTCCGATTTGATCTTGATGACGCAACACTTCAATCCCTGTTTTCCCAGGCATGTTGACATCCATCAACAGCAGATCGTAATCCGCTTCGTGTAATCGTTCAATCGTCTCGATTCCATCGACCGCTAAATCCGTGATGTACCCTTGCGCCTTGAATAACTGTGCCAGTAAATTCCGAATACCTGGTTCATCTTCCGCGATGAGTAGTCTCCCTTTCATCATTCACACTCCCCCTCTAGTTATTTCCATTCTACATTAAAGTAAAACTTGCTATATACTGTCTGTGATAGAAATTTAGAGAGGATGTTCACCCATGATGAAAATTTTAGCGACTCAATTCAACGGAAAACTGCAAAGTCTCGTCAAACAGGAGGACGAATTGTTCGATGTCGTCCGTTTGTTGGCTCAAGCGCTCGTTGGTGAAGGAAAGGTTTACGTCGATGCTTATGGTGAGTTCACGGGACTCTATCCGATGCTGTCAGAAGGACCCGACCAGATGAAACGCGTCACAAAAATCAAAGATCATAAAACCTTGCATGCCGTCGACCGGATTTTAATCTTCACACCGGATACGGAACGGTCAGATTTCCTCGCCTCTCTCGCCCGCTATGATTCATGGCATACACCGTATGCGATTGTCACGTTTGGAGATGTAACAGAGACGCTCGAGCGCTCCATCGCACCGCTCGCCTTAACATTCAATAAAGGGTTGCTCCCGGCTGAAGACGGATCGCGTCACGGGTTGCCAAGTCTTGCCCTCGGTGCCTTTTTACTGACACATATCTTGACACAACTGCAAGAGATGACGGAAGAGTGGGATTGACGCTTTTCTTCTATAGTAATGACTGCTGAATCCTAGATGCGATCTATGCAAAAATTTAACCGAGTATCACTCTTTCATGTCGTCCTCTTTCGATGGGTGACACACAAAATACATGGTTCCATACAAAACAATTAAAACCGACCGACTCCCCTATTATTTCAAAAGAGGAATCGATCGGTTTTTCTATGAGCACGGTTTTATGCCGAAACTTGATCTTCCTGTGCTTTGACTTCTTCTCCATATGAGATTTGATCCTGCATTCGAACGAAAGGCAAGTAAATCGCAACGGACATAGCAATCGTCGCAATCTGTAAGAGTGCTGCCCGCCATCCTCCTATCAAGAACCCTGAGATGATTGGCGGAGTCGTCCACGGAACTTGCAAGGCATTAAACGGTTCGACCCATCCCCACAAAATCGTGAAATAGACCATGAATGATGCAATCGCCGGAACAATGACGAACGGGATAAACATGACCGGATTGAAGACGATCGGCATCCCAAAGATGACTGGCTCATTGATGTTAAACAGACTCGGTGCAAGCGACAATTTGCCGAGCTGCTTCAAGTGAGCTGAACGCGCAACCATAAGCGTTGCGATGATGAAACCAATCGTAATTCCAGTACCGCCAAGTTTCGTAAATACATCAAGAAACTGAATCGTAACGATCTTTGCATTCTCTCCGACGACAAGTTCTTTCCCCGAGTCGATGAGCGCTTGGTTCTGCAATGCATTTGCTGTCAACAATGGTCCCATAATCCCCATGATGATTGCCGCACCATGAATGCCGCACCACCACATAACAGACATCAAAACCATGATGAGCACTGCTCCAGCAAGCGTATCCGTTAAGTTTTGAATCGGTGCTTGAAGAACGTCATAAATGACTTCCGTGAACGTCCGATCAGCGAACGCCTGGAATACCGCAAACGTCACAACTGACAGTGTGATGACAGCTAATCCCGGTACGAGCGCTGAAAACGAATTGGCCACACCTGGTGGGACGCCATCCGGCATTTTGATACTGATTCCACGCTTGATGAACTGCGAATAAACGAACCCGACAACTAATCCAACAAGAATCGCTGCCATGACCCCTTGTCCGCCTGTCCAAACTTTTGGCACGACCCCGTTTACGACTTCTCCTGATTCCGAAAGGACTGAAGCTTGAGTAATGATTAAAAACGAGATAATTGCAAGGATACCAGCCGGCACCCCCTCAATCTTTTCATTTTTGACGTAGGAATAGGCAATGCCAAATACACCAATCAAAGCAAGGATGTCGAATGTCGCTCCAACGACCTGCGTCAGCGGTAACGTCCAATCTGCCCCAAATAACCCTGACATGAAATTTGCCCACCCCGGAATCGGAAGTGCCAAAATCAGTAGGAAAAGTGATCCGATGATAGTCATCGGCATTGTCAAAATAAATCCATCTTTAATAGCGAGAACAGGTTTTGCATTCGCAAAACGAGCAAAAGCTGGTGTGACTTTTTCGAATGCGGTTTCTAGACGGCTCATTCGGAAACCTCCTTATAGGTCTGCAGCGCGCGTGGCGATGATTTCTCGATACCAATGGAACGACTGTTTCTTTTTACGAGCAAGACCATTTGCATGATCGACATAGATGAAGCCGTACTGTTTTTTATAGCCGTTCAGCCAGCTCAGAAGATCAATGACCGACCACGCATAGTAACCCGAGACGTTGATTCCTTCTTGAACGGCATGCTTCACCGCACGTAAATGACCTTCAATGTATTCGATTCGTGGTGTATCTTTGATTTCTTCGCCGACGATTGGATCGACGTCACCAAGTCCGTTCTCTGTGATGTAGATTTTGACATCGCCATAACGGGCTTTTAGCATCCGCATTCCTTCGAGGAAAGCATCCGGCGCAATTTCCCAGCCCCACTTCGTATACACTTTATCATCCATCAAGACCGTCTTGTAAACACCATCGAACGATGGATTCCCAGGGCGACCTGTCGAATTTTCACGTCCGCCTGCCATGACGAGTGCTGTATCATTTTTCATGACACGTTGCGGGCAATAATAATTAAGACCAATGAAATCATTCATCGGAGCTGTCCGTTTGAGCAAGTCGAGCTCCTCTTCCGTCCAGTCAGGAAGAAGATTTTGTTGATCCAACTGTTTGACGACATATTCCGGATATGTTCCTTTTAAAATTGGATCATAGAACCAGTGTGTCGAAAATTCATTCGCGTGCATCTCAGCAAACTTATTATCCGCCTCATTATCGATGCTGAACGCTGGATTAAACACATGTGTGATGCCAATTTCACCTTCATAACCCGCCTGCTTAAAGCTTTCGATCGTGCGCGCATGTGCGACGAAGACGTTATGCGTCGTTTGGAAATACGCCTTTGCATCTCCTTCGATTCCTGGTGGGTGTGCACCTGACAAGTAGCCGAGCGAACAAAAGATGACCGTCTCGTTAAAGGTGATCCAGTTGTGGACGCGATCCCCAAAAGCCTCAAAACAAGTCTCGGCAAAACGGACGAACGCAGCGACCGTCTCCTGACTCCGCCAGCCGCCTTGTTCTTCAAGTACTTGCGGAAGATCCCAGTGGTACAGCGTCACGAATGGTACGATGTTGTGTTTTAAGCACTCGTCGATGACGTTGTTGTAAAACTCTAATCCCTTTTCATTCACTTCCCCCGTGCCATTCGGGAAGATGCGTGGCCAAGAGATGGAGAAACGATACGACTCGAGTCCCATTTCAGCCATCAGTCCGATATCTTCTTTGTAACGGTGATAGTGATCAATCGCGACATCACCGTTTGTATTTTCAAATGTCTTTCCTGGAATTTTCGAGAAGACATCCCAGTTCGAGACACCCTTCCCGTCCTCGTTCCATGCACCTTCGACTTGATAAGAGGCAGAGGCAGCACCAAACAAGAAATTTTTAGGCATTTTCACAGTCGTCACCTCGTTTATTTATTTGCGAGTTTGATCGCATGGTCCAGTACTTTTGTTCCGTTCATCATGCCGTAGTCAACCGTATTGATGACATCAATCGGAACACCTTTTGGTTCACAGATTTGTTTACCTTTCGCAAGTAAATATTTGACTTGTGGTCCAAGGAGCGCGACATCGATTGTATCCACATACGTTTCCATTTCCGATTCCGGGTACGCTGCGATTTCCGTTTCAAGACCACGTTCAGTAGCAACCGCTTTCATTTTTTCCACTAACATACTTGTTGACATACCTGCCGCACAGAAAAGTCCGATTTTCATCATTTTTGATCCATTCCCTTCAGTTGGTTGATTTCGTTTTGCATGTTCATCATGTATCCGAGCATTTCTTTTACAAGAATCGTATTCATCAAATGGTCTTGAGCATGTACCATCAAGACACCTACTGTAGCTGTTTTCCCTTGCGCTTCAAGCGTGACGAATTTCGTTTGGATGCCATGTGCTTCTTTTAATGTCGCATCCCCCGTCTTGACCGCTTCATTCGCTTCCGCGACTTTCCCTTCTTGCATGAGGAGCATTGCCTGGTGGTAGCTGGCTTTCGCGTCTCCCGAGAGGGCGATGAGACCAAATATATCTTCCGGTGTAATGTCAATCGTTTCAGAAACCATTGTATCTCTCCTTTTTGTATGGATAAATAAGATTCATAGGTACAAATTCTACAAGTTGATAATAGCACGCGTTAAATTTTATGTAAACCCTTTCTTATTGTATAAAATGTGAACAAAAAAAACGTAAGCGAGATGACTCTCTCGCCTACATTCATGATTTGATATTGGAGACTTTAAGCATTTTGACATGTCGAAAATGATGTGTAGCACGTGATACGTCAAAGATTTGACCATTCGTTAAATACACAGTGTTGTCGACGAGCAAGGCTGGATCATCTTCTTTCAGCTCGAGTAATACTGCGTCATCTGATTTCAAAAAATCAGCATAGATGACGCGATCAGCAAAGCCAATCGCGAGTTTTTGATCATTACGTAAATAGTTATAAATTGATTTCTGAATAATGTTTTCATCAAGGTAAATGACTAAACTTTTACGAAAATAGGAATCCTCGACTGAAAAAGGATGATCGTCGACCAGACGAAGACGCTTGACGTAATAAACGGGTGTTCCGACCGGACACTTCATTCGTTCTGCAACTTCTTCGTTTGCTGTCGTCTGCTCAAACGCAAGGACACGCGTTTCGACTTTCCGTCCACTAAAGTCACTAGTCAATCCTTGGAGTTTTTCGAGATTCACATAATCGCTGTTGTAATGATCCCGAACGAACACCCCACTCCCTTGTACTTGATAGACATATCCTTTATTCACAAGAATCTCAATCGCTTTTCGGACAGTATTACGGCTGATTCCATATTTTGTCGCGTATTCGTCTTCTGTGAGCAACTTGTTTGTATGTTGATAGACGTGATTTACGATATCCGTCTCGATTTGTTCTGCAACTTGCTTATACTTGGCGGTCATCGCTATCTACACCTTCCACTTAAATTTGTAGGAATGAATTCGCTATCATTATAGCAGATAAATTTAAAAAGCGTCCTTAAACTACGGAATCATTGAAATTTTAGAGATATGTCCCCTTCACAATCATAGATTCGTAGCCTGTGACTCCTACAGGGAAAAATGCGATTTCGCGCTAGCAGCGGCAAAAACGAAAAAAGACGCTTTTTAGGCAATACCGTAGGGAAAGACAAGTCGAGACAGGGAAGCGTGTCATGACAGCAAGCTCATGCAGACTCTTCACGCTTCATAAGAGTTTGTCTACACATCAAAACCCCCTGTTTCCGCTTGGAGACAGGGGGTTGATTTGCTTGTCCTACTTCTTATTCTCCAAGTGACGCTCGGATGAAGTCATGGAAGAGTGCTTGCGGACGTTCTGGACGTGAAATCAATTCCGGGTGGAACTGACACGCGACGAACCATTTGTGTTCTGGAATCTCGATGATTTCAACGAGACGGCCGTCCGGACTCGTACCCGAGAAAATCATGCCGTTCGCTTCGAACTGCTCACGGAACTCGTTCCCGAACTCATAACGGTGACGGTGACGTTCGTAGACAAGCTCGCTCGAATACGCCGCACGTGCTTTTGAACCTTCTTCAAGCTTACACGGGTAAAGACCGAGACGCAGCGTTCCACCGAGATCTTCGATGTCCTTTTGTTCAGGGAGCAAGTCGATGATCGGATATGGTGTCGACGGGTCGATTTCAGCCGAGTGTGCCCCTTCGAGGTTCAAGACGTTACGTGCGAATTCGACTGTTGCAAGCTGCATGCCGAGGCAAATACCGAAGAACGGAACGTTGTTTTCACGCGCGAAACGCGTCGCTTCGATTTTTCCTTCGATGCCGCGTTCTCCGAATCCGCCTGGAACGAGAATTCCATCTGCTGAACCAAGTAATTCGGCGACGTTTTCACGCGTCACGTCTTCTGCATTGATCCAGTCGATGTCGATGTCACTATTGAAGGCGAAACCGGCGTGTTTGAGCGATTCAGCAACTGAGATGTACGCGTCACGGAGCTCAACGTATTTTCCGACGAGTGCAATCTTCGTTTTCTTCTCAAGATGCGTCACCGTATGGACGAGTTGCTTCCACGCTGTCATGTCAGCTGACGGTGTATCGAACTTGAAGTAATCACAAACGAGTTGATCCATGCCTTGACGTTGCAAGTTGAGTGGGACTTCGTACAGTGTCGATGCATCTTGTGCTTCGATGACGGCTTCCGGACGTGTATCACAGAAGAGTGCGATTTTATCTTTCATTTCTTGCGGGACCGCATGCTCTGAACGAAGCACGATGATGTCCGGCTGAATTCCGTAACTGCGGAGTTCTTTGACACTGTGTTGTGTCGGTTTTGTTTTCAATTCACCTGCTGCTGCAAGATACGGGACGAGCGTACAGTGAACATACATGACATTTTCTTTTCCGATATCGTTCTTGACTTGGCGAATGGCTTCGATGAACGGAAGCGATTCGATATCCCCTACTGTTCCACCAATCTCCGTGATGACGACATCTGCGCCTGTCTCTTTACCGGCACGGAAGACACGGTCCTTGATCTCATTCGTGATGTGCGGGATGACCTGAACCGTTCCGCCGTTATAATCACCGCGACGCTCTTTTTTGAGAACCGTCGAATAGATGCGACCGGATGTCACGTTTGCGTTTTGGCTCAAGTTGATGTCGATGAAACGCTCGTAGTGACCTAAATCAAGATCGGTCTCCGCGCCATCATCCGTGACGAATACTTCACCGTGTTGATACGGGCTCATCGTACCTGGGTCGATGTTGATGTATGGGTCAAATTTTTGAATCGTGACGTTCAGACCACGGTTTTTGAGCAACCGTGCGAGTGAAGCGGCCGTGATTCCTTTTCCAAGCGAAGATACTACCCCACCGGTTACGAAAATATACTTTGTCATGAATAAAATGCTCCCTTCTCAAGTCCAAAAATCTAGCAGAGGTCTAATAAAATAAAAAAAGCAAAAGTGCCCCCATTTGCAGGAGACACTTTTGCTGAAATTAAGCACGTTGCTTAAAGAAGCCCATGACTAACTTACGTCATTCCGAAAACTTCGTCAAGCAGATTTTTAACAAATAAAAATCTTTCGTCCTTAGTCAGCCGTCAATGAAAAAACTACGATTTCTTGTTCGAAATCGCAGTTGTACGGTTGTTTATACTTCTTCTTCGTCGTCCTCGAAGTCTTCGAGATCGTCTTCTTCTAAATCATCTTCAAGATCGTCGATTGCTGCAACTTTCTTGAAAGAATCGTCTTCCGTGTCGTCAGCTGAATCATAGTCCGCTGTCTTCGCGAATGTATCGAGGTCATCTTCGATTGTCTCGAATTCATCTTCTTCTGCGTCATAGTTGAACTCTTCTTCGAACTCATCGAGTTCACCACGTTGACGTGCTTCGATGACGAGATCCTCGTCTGACTTATCAAACGGATACCAAGCACGGAGTGACCAACGGTTTGCTCCGACGTTAACGAAGTTTCCGTCGATGTTCATGTCTGTATAGAGTTGAGCAAGTTTCTCGAACTTGTCTTCTTCACCTGTAAACGAATGATACTTTTCAATTTCTTTCGTGATGTCATCGAAAGTGATTGGCTGTTCGCCAGCTTCTTGAAGCATTTCATTGACGAATTCAATCAGTGAAAGTTCAGTAATTTTTTCTTTACTCAAACGGCTGAGGCTCATTGTGACGGCCACTTCCTTTCATTTGCGTTCAATCCATTACTTCTCATTATACGCAAAATGGCTTTTAAAAATCCAGTCTCTATTCGAAAAAAGATTAATTTGCTTCATTTTTGTGTTTCTGTCCTCACTAATAAAGGAATAATGGAGGGAGAAGAAGGAGGAATCATTGATGGAGATGACGATTGAACGTGTAAACGATTTTGATGGATACAATTGGTTACCTTTACTTGCGAAAAGCTCGCAGGAAGGATTTCGATTCATCGAGTACATGTTACGGAACCGCCGCGACGAAACCTTTCAAGAGCCCGGCGAGGCGCTATTCATCGTCCTTTCGTCGATCGGGCAACCCATCGCCTGTGGTGGTTATACGAAACAACCGCATGAAGCTTCGACCGGCCGGATTCGGCACGTCTATGTGTTACCGGAAGCACGGTCCAAAGGAGTCGGAACGAGATTACTCGAGAAGATGATCCAGGAAGCTTTCTTAAGTTATGACCGGCTCATACTCTTCTCTGATGCCGCAGATGGTTTTTATCGTCGTCTTGGATTCGTACCTGCATCCGGTGAGAAAATAACCCATGCACTAGTAAAATCGAACGATCGGGAACAGGTATAAGAATCATTTTTATTTTTAATAATCGAAAAGACCGTGTTCCCTGAATCGGGGACACGGTCTTTCCTTACTTCATTCGTTGTTTTAAGAAAGTCAACGCATCGACCGCTAATTGATGATCGGCCTCTTGTGACAACCCTGACACAGTCAGTGTTCCGATGATTCCGACGCCTGCGACCCGAATCGGAAACGATCCCCCCGCGTCCGCATAATCAGCTGGTGCAACGGCGTACATCGTATGGTAGGACCGTTGCTTTAGCTCATTGTAGACACGCATGTAGAGCGAGCTATGTCCGTGACGGGTGACGACGTTTGATTTCCGTCGAATCCACTCCTCTTGATCGGGAGCCGTTCCTTCGAGTGCCGCGTAATACAGCCGTTGTCCATTGCGTTTGATTTCGACGGCAACTGCTAACTCTTCGCGCAGTGCCCGCTCAATGACATATTGTCCGGCAGCAATCGCCTCTTGATTCGTCAAACGCGTCAAGACGAGCTGTTGTTCTTGCTCGAGTAACGTCTCGATGTTCATACGTCCCACTCCTTCCGACGAATCGTCCGTCCGTCTTCGCTACTCTTGCGGACGGCTTCAATCAGCTTCATTGTCTTCAAAGCATCATGCAAGTCGACCGGCAGTCGTCCTGTCGCTAACCCGTCCGCTAAGTCGCGGTAATAGCCGAGGTAATTCCCGGACAGCGTTTCCAGCCGTTCTGCTGCCTCGTCTGCCAGCTGCAGATGACCAAAGTCCTCCGGGTCGTCCTCACCTAACGTCCCGTCCGCTTTCCGCCCTGAAGCAAGTCGCGCTTCTTGCGGGTCCATACCGTATTTCACATAGCTTCCCCGCGTACCGTGCAACTCAAAACGTGGTGTCGGCCCCTGGACGAATGATGTCGAGCGAAGAATCACCCGGCGTTTGCCATAGTGCAGCGTGATATGGAAGCCGTCATCCGTCTCTGCCCCCTCACGTTGCATCAAGACGTCACCCGTCAATTCGTCCGGTTCACCGAACAAGGCAAGCGCTTGATCAATCAAATGGGAACCGAGATCAAACAAGATGCCGGAACCCGCTCCCTGCTTCTCCCGCCAGCGGTCACGGACGACCGGGCGATAACGATCAAAACGTGACTCGAGCAGTTGCCAATCACCGATTTCATTGGCTTCTATCAATTGCTCGACCGTCAGGAAGTCACCGTCATAACGACGGTTGTGATACACGGCGACATGCACCCGATGTTGTTCGGCAAGTGCCAGTAGCGCCTCCCCTTCCTCAATCGTAACGACGGCCGGTTTTTCGAGTAAGACATGTTTGTTTGCTTCGATTGCTTGTTTCGCCATCTCGAAATGCAGACCTGTCGGTGTCGTGATGACGACGAGCTCTGTTGCTTCGTCGCGCAAGGCTTCGTCGAGCGTCGCAACGACACGCGCTTCCGGGAATACCCGGTGGACTTTTTCCGCGTCCCGTGAGACGACTTGTCGGACATGGAATTCGGGTAACGCCTCGAGTAGTGGGGCATGGAACGTCACGGCTGAAAAGCCGAATCCGACAATCGTGGTTTGGATGGGTGTCATGTCAATTCCTCCTTCGCCACTTCAATCGTGACGTTTGCTTGATGTAGTCGTTCTTCCCAGTCCGCAGATGGACGCTCGTTCGTAATCAGGACATCGAGTTGTTCGAAGCTACAGACTTTATGGAAAAAACGTTTGTCGAACTTCGTCCGGTCGGCTAAGACGATCACTTCTGCCCCGCTCCGAATCATCGCCTTTTTGACGATCGCTTCTTCTAAATTTTCTGCGAATACCCCTTCACTTGTCAGTCCACACGCTCCGAGGAACACGCGGTCGACTTGATAATTCAGGATGTCATCTGCTGTTTTGATACCGACGAGACTCCTCGCATGCGGATCGAACTTGCCACCTGTGACATACAAGTCGACGTTTGCCCGTTCGCCGATCTGCTCCGCGATTTCGAGTGAATTGGTGATGACTTGTAAGGAATAGAACGGGATATACGCCGTCATCTTCGCGACCGTCGTCGCCGCATCGAGCAAAATCCGGTCATCTTGCTTAATTCGCATCGAGGCCCGTTTTGCAATCCGTTCCTTCTCTGGTTGCTCCGTCCGTTGATCGTACTTCAAGGTGCGCTTCGCCCCCGCACGAACAAGCCCGTTTTTGATGCGAATGATATCGCCTTCACTTTCCAGCTGAATGATGTCACGCCGTGCTGTATCCCGCGAAATTTGATACGTTTCGACCAGTTGATCGAGCGTCAGCTCCGGCGTCGTCTTAATCCATTCACGCATCTTTTGTAATCGTTCTGCTTGACCCATGAGACACCTCCTTTGTATTCAACCTTTCTTTTATTTTAATTTTTTTCATTAAAAATTGCAATTTTAATGCAACTAAAACATATCCAGATTCGGGTAAAGGAAACTAACCCCACATTAGATAAGGAGGGACGATGACATGAAATCCATGTTAATTACGGGTGCCTCGTCAGGAATCGGATTAGCGACAGCTCGTCGCTTTGCTGAAGCCGGATGGACGGTTTACGCGGGGGTACGCGAACGAACGGAAACACTTGAAGACTTTAGTTCTACTCACCTTCGCTTCATTACAATTGATGTCACGGATACGGCAAGTTTAAAAGCAGCTTCTCACCAAATCGACCAAGAGGTCGGCCATCTTGATGTCTTGTTTTGTAATGCCGGCCAAGGCTTACTGCGGGCAATCGGGCAGGCGACGAGTTATGAGATCAACCAACTGTTTGAGACAAACGTCTTTGGTGTGATGCGAACGATTGAACAGTGTCTGCCCCTGTTAAAAGCGGCACCGCACGGGAGTCACTTGCTCGCGACTTCAAGTACGAGCGGGCTCGTCGGACAACCACTCAATGAAATTTATTGTGCGAGCAAATTTGCCGTCGAAGGTTTACTTGAAAGCCTCGCGACCTATTACAAGCCGTTCTTTTCAATTGATGTGACCCTGATCGAGCCCGGTGCCGTCGAGACAAACTTCACGGCAACCGTTCTTGACCAGCTTGAACAGTCAGGTGGCTTGCATGAGGATGATTTCAAACCAATCGTCGAAAACTATTTACGTCTGTACCGGAAACACCATGCGACGCGTCAGGCATCAAACGAAATCGCTGAACTCGTCTATACGCTCGTCCACATGAAAGAACCGAAACCGTTGCGCGTCCGCACGACACCGGTCGACGAGGCTTTCGTCGCCCATAAGACGTCTGCCGATCCGTCTGGATTAATCGGTATCACGAAGACACGTCAATTGACATTAAATCTTGAATGATTTCCCTCTTGTAAAAAAAACGCCGTCATCCTCTCGTCAGACGTCCTATACTGAGACTATATACCTACATCTTAGAAAGGGCGGTCTTGTCATGACGACATTATTTTTGTTTACTGCAGTTTATCTACTCCCCACGTTCATCATGTTTTATATGTCCGTCGACATTTTCTTACGCAACCCGAAACGAGCGGAACACCGCCTGTTAAGTCTGTTCACATTTGCTTACGGGATGATGTTCTTAGGCGAATTTTTCCGAAATGCTTCGCCGATCGAAATGAGTCCAGCTTTCGTGACGTACTGGTTCGGGAATGCCGGATTACTTGTATTTAGTACGTCTCTTCACTTTATCTTTCGTGTCTCAAATCTTCGAAAAAAGATCCCCCGTTTTTTGTATCCTGGGATTTTTTATGCACCGATGCTCATCGTCCTCGTCACGTATCTCTTTCAAACGAACGTCATCAACAGCCAACGTTTTGAACAAGTCGGTCTGTTCATTTACCCAGAATTCAATTCATCTTATTTAATTACGATCACCGTCGGAAATGTTTTTCACACCTTGGTCTTCACGTTACTTGTTTATACACGCAAACAATTAAACGATGCGCGGCGAGGGATTATCACCTTATTGATTTTCGCTGCTTCGCTCACACTCATCTGGAATATTTTATTCGGCTACTTTTCGTTTTACGGCAAGATCCCACCGTATGCGTATATGTATGGCGGACTCTTTTGGGCGGCTGCCATCACGATGTCCATGCGTCGCTTTGACTTTTTGGCTTCTTATCAAACACGCTTCGCGACACTTTACAACTTGAACCCGTCAGCCATCGTTCTTCTAGACCGCAGTGGCGTCATCGAAAGTGCCAATCCGGCCGCCTATCAACTGCTCGAAGAAACGGAGCTCGTCGGACAATCGTTCCTTGATTACTTGCCGCAAAACAAGCGAACGGACTGGCTCGAACATTACACGCACCACTTTGACTCTTCTAACCAATTCATCGAATACGAAACGAAAGTCGCGACGATTCAAAAACAGGAACGGTATGTCGTCATGGATGGGGATTTCGTTTTCATCGAACAAGAACTGCATGGGATGTTGCTCATTCGTGACATTCAAGCTTCCAAAGAGGCGGAACAGGCGATTCGTTTCTTCGCCTATAATGACCCCTTGACGAAGATTCCAAACCGGCGCAGTTTTTACGAAACAGCTGCGGCGGAACTCGCGCAACACGCGAGTTGCTCGATTGTCGTCGTCGACCTCGACGGATTCAAAGCAATCAACGATACGTTTGGTCACCAAATCGGTGATGAATATTTAATCCACATCGCACAGTTGTTAGAAGAGCATGTCGCAGAAATCGGATTTGCAGCACGTGTCGGAGGCGATGAATTTTTCTTATTGCTCTATGACCTGACACCAGAACAGCTCCATCACTTCGCGACGTCCTTGCTCGAGCGGTTCCAAGTCAATCCTTTCACGCTAGCTGAAGAATTAATCGACATCCGAACGAGTATCGGGATCAGTTTTTCACCTGACCATGGGATCAACCTTGATACATTGATTCACCATGCGGACCAGGCGATGTATGACGTCAAAAACAACGGTAAAAATGATTACCGGATTCATGATACGATGGACAAAACATTGCGTCAGCATTAAGGAGATTTATATGATTTCATTTTTAGCGATTTTTTCACGGTTGTTCAAAGGCATCCGACGAGCGTTTCAGATTTCTTATTTCCAAGGACTCCTGTTCCTCTGTTTGTTGACGTTAGTTTCCGGGACAATTTTCTATAGCACCGAAGAAAATTTATCGATCGTCGATGCTCTCTATTTCTGCATCACGACGCTCAGTACGATCGGTCACCCGACGTTCGTCCCGACGACGACACTTAGTAAAATCTTCACGATGGCCTACATTACGATTGGATGCGGTCTGTTCCTGACCTTGATTGCTACCCTCTCGTACGTATTGATTAAGCAACCCGACGAAGATTGATGAAGGGAGAACACTCAATGCGACAAGCGGCGATACAAAACAATTTCGATTGGTGTCGATTGATTTGTGAGCTCCATGGCTGTACGGTCACGGAAACACCGGATCGCTGGAAAGCGACGGGTGACGTACCTGCACTCTATCCGGAATTAATGATTCGGACGCCCCGCCAACACTTAACGCTCGATACAGCAAGCAGTATCAAAGATTGTACGGCGAGTTATGATTTTTCAAAAGACGGTCTGACTCATCTCTTTACGGCCGAGTGGATTGCCCGCCAACCGATTTATGATCGTCGGGCCCTACCGCCTGACTGGACGGTCGTGACAAACGTGCAGCTTGCAGAACAGTTTTTCAAACTCGTCGACGTCCATGACTTACCACGTGACCTATTCAATCGAAAAGAGGTCCGACTGTTTTTCTCCGATCAACAACAAGCGGCCTTTATCGCTTTTTCGAACGGGCAGACGACGGGACTTTCGCATTTAACATCGGATTATCTCGACGAACGCTTATGGGACGACGTCATACGACTCAGTTCAGCCCATTTTCCTGGGCAACGAATCGTCGGCTACGAGTATGGCGATCAACTGATCACAGCACTCGAAGCCGGATTTGATGATATCGGTCCGCTCGCTGTTTGGAAACGGATGACGCCTTGATTCAGGCGATGTATCGCTTATCGAGGTCGAAGAGTTCATGTAGGTGTACTGCCTTATAGCGCTTTCCCGTCTTCAAAGCGACACGCCTAAAAAGCGTCGCTTTCTTTTCACAATTACCATTTTGTCTACACGAAAAAACTGTAGACAACGTGCTATCGGGAAATCAAGCGTCTTTTTTCGTTGCTTTCCTCGGGCGAGGCGCAAGCCGTTGCTCCTTGATCCTCACGGACAATGAGCAGGGTCTTACCTGCCTCTGAACGTGCGTTAAAAACGCACTTTTCCCCGCAGGAGTCAACGAAACGTGACGCTTTTAGGTAACACTATGACGGAAAGCCAGTCATGCAGACGGTTTAGGGCGCAATCCGTCTCGAATCGCTTAGAACCGCGAAAAGCAATCGTTTGCGACCCTGCAGCTTTGCTGTAGCGGCGCGACCGGATTGTCTCTCGTTATCGCATGTTCACGCTTCACAAGAGTTTATTTACGCACTGAAGCACGCCTGACATATCGTCAGGCGTGCTTCTTCAATGTTTCACATCAAATGATTGATAAAGGCAGTCGCAATGCCGAAATAAACGAGTAACGACAAAATATCATTGAGCGTCGTGATGAGTGGACCCGAGGCAATCGCCGGGTCAATCTTCAACCGGTGCAAAATCAGCGGAATGATCGTTCCGGCGAGCGTTCCGAAAATCAACGTGATGATTAACGAACTACCAACGACGAGACCAAGAATCGGATTTCCTTGCCAGACATAGGCAATGATGGCGATTAAAATTCCGCACGTCACCCCGATGATTAAACCGACGCGGAATTCCCGTAAAATCAAACGCGTGACGACCTTTTTGTCGACTTCCCGTGTAATCAATCCCCGGACGACGACCGCAAGTGATTGCGTTCCTGTATTTCCGGTCATCCCGGCAATCATCGGCATGAAGAAGGCAAGCGCCACGACTTTCGATAGTGTCTCCTCGAACTGACTGATGATCGAACCAGAAACGAGGCCGATGAACAGTAATAAAATCAACCAGGGCAACCGACGTGTTGCGGCAATCAGTGGTTTCGTCTCAAAATCAATCGACTTACCGGACGCCGCCAGCTTCTCGATGTCCTCATTCGCTTCTTCCCGTAAGACATCTAACGCATCATCGACCGTAATCAGACCGACGAGTACATCGCCTTCGACGACAGGTAACGATACGAGATCATAGCGTTCGAACATCTTCGCGACATCTTCCTGATCGGTTTCAGCCGAGACACGGATAACTTTTTGATCCATGACGTCGCCAATTCGTTCGGAATTATTCGCGAGAATTAAATTCCGGTACGAGATGACGCCGACGAGTTCACTCAACTGATTGACGACGTAGACGTAATTAATCGTTTCCGAGTACTCGATGTAGTCACGCATCTTCTCGACGGTCTCCCCGACCGTGAAGTCTTCCGGGACCCAAATAAACCGGTTCGTCATCAAGCGACCGGCCGTCTCGACCGGATAGGTCAAGAGGTTACGGACGACGAGCGCTTCATCTTGCCGCATGCCGGATAGGAGACGATCGACTTCCTCTTCTTGCAACTCTTCTAAGATGTCGACTAAATCATCGTTTTCCATCAAGTCCATCACGTGACCGGCATGTTCGACATCGAGTCGACGCAAGACTTCTAATTGTTGTTCAAGCTCAAGTTCCTCAATGACATCTGCTAAACGCTCGTGATCGAGATAACGAAGCAGCCGTTCTTGCTCGACTGGCTCTAATTCGACATACAGCTTTGCTAAGTCATAGGGATAGACTTCCTCAATCGCTTGTTGTGCTTGTTCACGACGCTCTTTTAACAGCGCGTCTAGCAACAATAACTTCCACTGTTGTTCATTCGACTGACTCACGTTACCACCCCCCACGTTTTCTCCTTCTATATCTTAGCATGAGATGTTCGAAAGCTCCCCCTTTGAATCCAGTTGACATTTGCAGACAAACCCGTTAAAGTTTGCCCTAAGGAAACATTTATAGTTAAGAGAACGATAACTGACTTTGCGCAATCTATTTTTTTTAGTTCTTTTTTTTGCCCTAAGGAAACTTTTTATACCTCTACTAAAATTTGAAAGGAGCATGTACGATGTACGCCATAGAAGTAGAACAATTATCTGTCTCCTATTTTGAGACAACGGCACTTGAAGATGTATCGTTAAACATTTTATCCGGTCAGCTCGTCGGCATCATCGGTCCGAACGGGGCCGGAAAATCGACGTTCATTAAAGCCTTGATGGAGTTGATTCCTGCGCAAGCTAAAAAAATCACCCTGCTCGGACAAACGATTGATGCGACGCGAACTCAAATCGCCTATGTCCCACAACGGAGTGCCATCGATTGGGATTTTCCGATTCGTGTCCTCGATGCCGTACTGATCGGTTGTTATCCGAAGCTCGGGTTGTTCAAACGACCGAACAAACACCACCGCGCTTTTGCGAGTGCTTGTCTCGAACGCGTCGGCATGAGCGAGTTCGCCGACCGCCAAATCGGTGAACTGTCTGGCGGACAGCAACAACGGGTCTTCTTAGCTCGTGCGCTTGCCCAGGAAGCTGAACTTTTATTACTCGACGAACCGTTCGTCGGTGTCGATATCGTCAGTGAACGTGTCATCATCGATCTCCTGCGCACGTTGCGTGACGAAGGGAAAACGATCATCGTCGTCCATCACGATTTGAGTAAGGCAGCGGATTATTTTGACGAATTATTACTCCTTAACAAGACAACAATCGCGTACGGTCGACCGGAAAAGGTCTTGCAAGCAGATACGATTGAAGGGGCTTACGGGAATCCACTTGCCTTCTTGAAGAAAGCGGAGGTCTCCTCATGAATTTCATCGAAGCGATTTTTCAATATGATTTTTTACAAAAAGCACTCATCACGTCCATCATGGTCGGTGTGATTTGCGGCGTGATCGGATGTTTCATCATTTTGCGCGGCATGTCTTTGATGGGCGACGCAATTTCGCACGCCGTCTTACCCGGTGTCGCGATTTCCTACTTGCTCGGAATCAACTTCTTCATCGGAGCGGTCGCGACAGGTCTCTTGACGGCGCTCGGGATTGGATTCGTCAGCCAAAACAGTCGTATCAAGAATGATACGGCAATCGGGATTCTCTTTACGTCCGCCTTCGCGCTCGGGATTATCCTGATTTCATTTTTACGCAGTAGCAGCGACCTGTACCACATCCTGTTCGGTAACGTGCTCGCCGTCCGTCCGAGTGATATGTGGATGACCCTCATCATCGGAATCATCGTCCTCGGCGGCATTTATCTCTTTTACAAGGAGTTACTCGTGACCTCGTTCGATCCGACGATGGCAGCTGCCTACGGTCTTTCGACACGATTCATCCATTATTTATTGATGATGATGTTGACGCTCGTGACGGTCGCTTCTCTGCAGACCGTCGGCATCATTCTCGTCGTCGCGATGCTGATTACGCCTGCTGCGACAGCCTACCTGTTGACGAACCGGCTCTCACGGATGATTTTCCTGTCGGCCAGCTTCGGAACGATTTCCGCCATCATCGGTCTTTACTTGAGCTTCACGTATAATTTATCTTCTGGTGCGTCGATTGTTCTCGTCGCAACCGCATTGTTTGCGCTCGTCTTCATTTTTTCCCCGCGCCACGGCTTGATGCGGAAATGGAAAACATCAACAAAGGAGGTTGCTTCATGAAATTAAAAACGCTCATTCCAATCGTCGGTCTCAGCGCGCTACTCGCTGGATGTTCAAGTGAATCTACAGACAACGATAAACTTCAGGTCGTCACGACCTATTCGATTTTAGAGGACATGGCCCGCGTCGTCGGCGGCGAACACGTCGAGGTTCATAGTATGGTCAAAATCGGAGCAAACCCGCATGAGTATGACCCGCTTCCGACGGATGTTCGAAAAATGGCAGATGCCGATGTCGTCTTTTACAACGGACTCAACCTTGAAGCTGGAGGTTCCTGGTTCAACAAATTACGTTCAAGTACGAACAAAGACGATAAAGATGCTCCTGTCTATGAACTGAGTCAAGGTGTCCCCCCTCAATACCTGACATCTAAAGGGAAAGAGCAGGAAACCGATCCCCATGCGTGGCTCGATCTTCAAAACGGAATTCAGTATGTCGAAAATGTCAAAGACGGTCTCATTAAAGAAGACCCGGAACATAAAGCTGATTATGAAAAAAATGCATCGTCCTATATTCAAGAACTTGAAACACTCGATACGCGAGCAAAAGAACGCTTTGCCCGGATACCGGAAGAACAACGTCATCTGATTACGAGCGAAGGTGCGTTTAAATACTTTAGTGATGCTTACGATTTTAAAGCCGATTACATTTGGGAAATCAATTCAGATAATCAAGGGACGCCGGATCAAGTTCGCCGCATCGTCGACTTGATTAAACAACAAGAGATTCCCGTCCTGTTCGTCGAAACGAGCGTCGATCGTCGGAGCATGGAAACTGTCTCGCGTGAAACCGGCGTCCCGATCGGTGGTACGCTCTACACCGATTCACTCGGTGCCGAAGGAAAAGACGGATCGACCTATTTGACGATGATGGAAGCGAACTTCGATACGATTGAACAACAATTGAAATGAGCTAGTCATCGAATCGTCATCATCCCCCTCTCAAATCGATTAAACGACACGGTATACTGACTGATAGAGGAAATCGATTTGGAGGGAAGTTCATGAAACGACAAGTACGTTGGTTTACACTAACGTTGACGGCAAGTCTAGCGCTCGGCGCTTGTGCCCCAGCGGAACAACAGACAGACAAGCAGATGAGCACAGAACATGCAGAGCACGAGACGCACGGTGCAGGGGATCAACTCGAAAAAACGAGTGCCAAGACGATTGCACCCGCTTTCTTAAAAGAAACCGATGAATCGATCCAAACGATTTATCTTGCTGTCGCCAAGCATCAAGACTTACTTGAAAAAATGCCGTGTTACTGTGGATGCGGCGAAACGGCCGGTCATACGAGTAACTATGACTGTTTCATCGCCGATCAGACAGCAGCAGGTGAAACGACGTGGACGACACACGGCATCACATGCGGGACATGTCTCGATATCGCCGCTCAATCGATCGTCGCCTACCAACAAGGAACACCGATCAAAAAAATCCGCCAAGACATCGATGCAACTTACGCAACTACTGGAGTCGCCCCGACAAAAACACCTGCATTATAATACTCGTTCAAAAAGCCCCTTACTCACACGGATACGTATCTTTACTCGCGTTGTCTGAGATGGGGGCTTTTTAGTTGATGTAGCATTAGCACTCAAAGCGTTAGCGTTTCCTTCTTTCTGTAGACGTTTCATTTCAGCTACACGGTGGAACATTTTGAAGAGATACGTGAAACAGGAAAGGATGACGACAGATGACACAGATGAAAGCCATTGGATTTCACCAACACTTGCCGATTACAGAAGAGAATAGTTTGATTGATCTCGAACTGCCACGACCGGAAGCGACTGGTCATGATGTACTCGTCGAAGTCAAAGCCGTTTCCGTCAATCCGGTCGATACGAAAGTCCGGGCACACGGTCAAGATGAAACGGAACCGAAAGTCATCGGGTATGATGCTGCCGGAATCGTCGTCGAAGTCGGGAGTGACGTCGGACGGTTCGAAGTCGGTGACGAAGTGTATTATGCCGGTGCCATCGATCGTCCGGGATCAAACAGTACGTTCCAACTCGTCGACGAGCGAATTATCGCAAAAAAACCAGCACGGTTGACGTTCGCCGAAGCAGCAGCCTTACCGTTGACGACACTGACGGCATACGAAGCGTTAACTGACCGCCTCCATCTATCGTTTGACGCCAAGTCAAACCTCGACAAGACGATTTTGATCATCGGGGCAGCCGGAGGTGTCGGTTCAATCGCGACGCAACTCGCGAACAAAGCCGGACTGACTGTCATCGGTACGGCTTCGCGCAGTGAAACGATTGACTGGGCGAAAGCACATGGCGCGCACCATACGATCAATCACCATGAGGACTTCCGCCCGCAACTGGAAGCACTCGGCTATTCGTACGTCGACTACATCTTTTGTTTGAATGCGACCGATCAGCATTTTGAAGCGATGGTCGATGTCATTGCACCGCAAGGAAGTATTTGCAGTATCGTCGAGACAGACAAATTGCTGAATTTAAGTGCCTTGCAACAAAAAAGTGCGACGTTCGTCTGGGAGTTCATGTTCACCCGGTCCCTGTTCCAAACGCCTGACATGATGCGCCAACATGATATCTTGACGCAAGTCGCGGCGTGGCTTGATGCAAAAGAACTCGAAACAACCGTCACGAAGACATTGACGGGGCTGAACGCAACGAGCTTAAAAGAAGCCCATCGTCTCGTCGAAAGTGGGAAGACGATTGGGAAGGTCGTCGTCGCAGAAGTATGATATGTCTGCCTCACTCGAGACATCCAAATGAAGTACTACATGTTATCTCAAATGAAATATTATCTGGTTTAAACTCAGGCATACTGTCAATCAGTATGTCTTTTCTAATGTTAATTTCTCACATTGAAGATATTTTAACTTTTCTTCTATATTTTTAAGTCTAAAAAATGTACGATTATGATAAGAAAATATGTACGATAGTTACATCTAATACGCATACATGCTGACGTAAAGGAGTATTTAAAAATTATATGAAAAAATGGTTAAACCAAAAAATAAGCCGGCAAATCATGCTTTCTTTTTACCTGATTTTAATCGTGCTTTCCGTTACTTCAATTGCTGCTTATTTTTATACAAATCAGCAAGTCTCTAATGCCGAACGTAAAATCGACGACATTAGCACCCGGGAAGAACGGGCAACAAAACTGTGGGATACATGGCAATCGCTCCAATATGAGGTGAGAGGTTATGTCGTCTTCGGAGATGATGCCATCATGGATGTGATCGATTCGAAACAAGCATCACTCGAACGGCAGACGACATGGTTTGAACAAAATCGGATTTATGAAGCCGATCAAATTTATGCGACTGACATCCGATCGCTCTATACGTCGTATACGAAATTTGTCATGCCAAGCCTCATCCGTTACGTCCAGGCAAAACAGTCAGGCGTAATCGACGAGACGTTTCTCGAAATGCCGAGTTTAAAAGCGATGATGCCCGATATTCCAACAGATCCTGACCGAAAATTTAAAATGAACGCGGCGGATAGTGAAACGATGCGGAAAAGTGTCAACACGATGGAAACGGTCTTTACGAATTATCGAAACAGCTTGAAGGAAAAGGAAGCAGCCGCAAAAGATCAACTCGTTCAACAAACGAAGTATGCTGGATGGATTTGGTTAATCAATTTGGCGGTCTTGTTCCTCGTCGTGTTGCTCCTCGTCCGTCCTTTCATCGAACGGACGACACGTCAAATTCAACTGCTCAGTAAAGAAAGTAAATTGCTCGCGCAAGGACAACATACGACACCGTTGATTCCGATCGAACGGTCTGATGAGATTGGTGAACTCAGTAAGTCGTTCCACCAAATGGCATCCGCCTTGATTGATAACAAGCATCGCCTGATGTCGACGAACGACAACTTGGAACAAGCACTCAAAATAACACTCCGAAACGAAGCCCTATTGAAAACACGAAATCAATTGACAGAAACACTCGCTTCCCGCGACTCCTTGACGGCCTATCCTGCCGTCATCGAAAAGATGATTGAAATTACAGACTCAACCCAGGGGTCCATCATCTTTAAAGAGGGAACGACTGTGACGAACATCATCTCGCACGCGATGACAGATCAAGAACAGGACACTTTAATCGCGACGATTGAACCATTAATCCGTCAAGCGCGTCGTGACAAGTTGCCGCATAGGTCACAACATGATGAACGCGCCTTAGCTGTTACCCCGGTTCTCGATCCGAGTACGGGTGAAATCATCGCCTATATCTACTTAATGCGTTTAGGTGCCGCCTTTAATAATCAAGAACAAGAAGAACATGCGACCTTTTCACGTCAACTCGCCCTCTCGCTGCTTCGGATGCGAACGTTTGATGAGATCGACCGTGAACGTGAGAAGACATCCCGTCTCCTCAACTCGATTCGAGAATCCGTCGTCTACATCGAACTGGACGGCTCTAATCAATTAATTAACCGGCCGTTGCTTGATCTATTCAACCATTCAATCGAACAAGATTCGGAAGTCGACTGGTTGCTTGATATTGACGAATCAATCGTCAATTTAAAATACCGGGTGGACCAACTGCCTGAGTTCGAGCGTTATTTGCATCAAACCTTTATTGAGCATGAAACCGGTGAAGGCATCCTGTTTTCGATCGATCAAGAAAAACGTTTTATCAAAACCTATTCTGAAAAAATCCATTATGGCGGTCAGTTCCGCGGTATCATGCTCGTTATGCGTGACGTCACGAACGAAGTTGAAATCGATCGCTTAAAAAATGAACTCGTTTCGACGATTTCGCACGAATTGCGGACACCCCTGTCATCGATTTACGGATTTACTGAATTGATGATTGAACGTGAGCTGTCACCGAAGCGGCAAAAGACTTATCTCGAAGCCGTTCATTCGGAGACAAAACGTTTATCTCTACTGATTAACGACTTCTTGGATTTGCAACGAATGGAAGCGGACCGGCAAGAATATGAATTTGAAGCATTCGATTTAGTCGCGTTACTCGAAGATCTTAAGCAATTTCATGGCCTTTCCTCGACAACACACAAGATTACAGTTACACATGATGTAACGCATCTCTCAGTCGAAGCCGATGCGAAAAAAATTCGTCAACTGTTCGGAAACTTAATCAACAATGCCATCAAGTATTCACCGACCGGTGGGACGATCGAGATCGACTTAGCGGTTCGCGATACGCGGTTTTCCGTCGCGATTCGTGACCACGGAATTGGAATCCCAACTTCTGCGATGGGTGAATTGTTCCAAAAATTCTACCGGGTCGATAATTCGGATACACGCAAAATCGGCGGGACCGGACTCGGTCTATCGATTTGTCGCGAAATCGCCCGTGCTCATGACGGAGAAATTCACGTCGAATCCATCGAAGGTGAAGGTTCGACTTTCACCGTCGACTTGCCACTTCAACAATTTCAGGCATAACAAAACGCGCCCTTTCCAAAACGGAGAGGACGCGTTTTTTAATTATCCTTGTTTTAGACGACTTGCGACTTCGACCGTCCGTTTTGCCTGGTGGCGGACTGCCGGTTCAACTGATTCAACCATCTTCCCTTCTTGGTCGACGGTAACGGTCGTTCCATATGGATTTCCGCCTGCTGCGAACAGCACAGGATCCGAATAACCAGGTGCTGCGACAATCGCACCCCAGTGGAACATCGTCGCATAGACGGCGAGGACGGTCGTTTCCTGACCACCGTGCGGGTTTTGTGCGGATGACATCGCACTGACAACTTTATCGACAAGCTTCCCTTGTCCCCAGAGCCCGCCCGTCGTATCAAGGAATTGTTGGAACTGACCCGGGACATGTCCGTACCGCGTCGGCACACTAAAGATGATCGCGTCGGCCCAGTCGAGTAAATCGACGGTTGCCTCTTCGACGTCACGTGTCGCATCCGTATGTTTTTGCCAAAGTGGGTTCGACGCAATCGCTTCTGCCGGTGCTGTCTCTTTGATTTTTGCAAGACGGACTTCCGCACCGGCAGCTTCGCCCGCTTCTTTCGCCCATGTTGCGAGTTGATGATTCGTACCGGTCGAACTGTAGTAAATGACTGCTAATTTCACGTTAGACATGGAATCGCTCCTTTTTTAACGACAGTGACGGACAATGGATGTACACGTTATCTTTTCCCATTTCCGCCAGATAAAAACGCGATTCCCTTGAATTCAAGATTTTATTTAAGTGTTTCTGAATTTCTTAAGCGCAAGAACATTGATCAGATAAAGCACAACGATGTATCCGACAAGGCCTAACAGATAACCCCAAATTTCCTCAAAACCATTTCCATACACCATGATTTCCTTAATCGCACTTGCCCCGTAGAAGATTGGCATTACGTAACTTAAATTACCGAGGTGGTACGGAATCAAGTCGAGCGCAATCAAACCGGAGAAAAAAACTTGTGGGATGATTGTAAACGGAATCAACTGAACAACTTGTAGCGCCGAACTCGCGAACACTGAAATCGTCGCTCCGAATAAAACAGCTGTCGTCGCGAGTAACAATAAGACAAGTAAAACAAGAAAGACGTTACCGTTAGACGCCATTTGTAAGACATAGACCGTGTACAGGACAATCAGGATGGCTTGCATGACGGCAAACACGCTGTACCCCATCGTATACCCCAGGATGACTTCACTCCGCTTGATTGGCGTCATCAACAAACGCTCAAGCGTCCCATCACTCCGTTCCTTGACGAATGCCATCGCAGAAATGACAAAGACCATAAAGAACGAGAACAAGGACAAAAACACATACCCGAGTGAATCAAACGTCGACTGGTCGGTCGAACCATGGACGTAACCCGTTTCTATTGCTGCCGCTGGATTGAGCGAAGTAAGACCCGCTTGAATTTCTTTGACAGCGATTGAAGATTTCGTTGATGGTTCCTGGAGCGTGATGTTCGTCGCTTCCCGGTCAGCACGGAATACCGCATCGACGTCAGGATGACTGGTGAGATAAGTTTTAGCCGAATCTACGTCTTTAGGCAACGCAATCACTTCAAGCTCCTGCTTTTCTAACATTGTCGTGACTTGCGGGGGTGTCACCCCATCGACCGCAACGACGGGGACATAATCCGTATCACCGAGCAGCAGATAGATCAGTGTCAAAATCAGTAACGGCGCAATCAAAATCATCATCACACTCCGCTTATCGTTTAACGTTTGACGGACAACACGTTTCGCTAACTGCATCATCGCGGGTCGCCTCCTTTTTGCTGGTCTGCCGCTAAAATAAACAGTTCTTCGACACGACCCGTCTCTGTTTTCGCAAGTAACTTATCGACCGTATCGTATTCAATCAATGCACCGTTGTAAATCAAGGCAGCCCGGTCACATTCGACGACTTCATCCATGACGTGTGTCGAGACGACGATTGTCGTTCCGTCCTGTTTAATCTGATGGAACTGCCGCCAAATTTCCCGCCGTAAGATGGGGTCGATTCCGACAGTCGGCTCGTCTAAAAACAAAACTTTCGGTTTGTGTAAAATCGAAATCGCTAACGATAACCGTTTTTTCATCCCACCTGAAAAGGCGTGGACCCGTTTGTTCCGATGTGCCGTCAACTCGACAATCTTCAACACCTCCTCAATCCGTTGTTTAAGAACCTGCCGTTCCAACTTATACAGTGAACCAAAAAACTTTAAGTTGTCTTCTGCTGTCAAGTCTTCGTACAAGGCATTGTTTTGCGGCATAAATCCGATATCATTCAGCAGTTTCATGTTCGGCATCAACGTCTCTCCGATATGAACCGTTCCTTTGCTTGGGGCAATCGCGCCGATCATCAAGCGAATTAAGGTCGTTTTCCCTGAACCCGACGGTCCTAACAGACAACAAATTTCACCGGACATAATTGTCAAGTCGACGTGGCGAATCACCTCTAGCTGATCAAACGATTTACTCGTTTCCTTTACTTGAATGTTCATAAAAATCGCTCCTTTTCCGTATCTACCAGTCGAACAAAAAAATAGAGATATTAGACACCGTGTTGTTTATAATCAAAGTATAACGACTCCGTCCGGAAGGCGACAATAAGCAATTAATCGGATTGTGTTGCTTTGACGACACATCCGTTGAATGTGTTGAAAAGGAGTGAGGACATGAGTAAGGAACAACAAGATTTACGGGTGATCCGCACTAAAAAATTGATTAGAGAGGCCATGTTGACCTTGATTGAAAAGCAGGGCTTTGACAGCATCACTGTCAAAGATATCGCGAAACAGGCGGAAATCAACCGGGGGACGTTCTATAGTCATTACGAAGATAAGTATGATTTGATGAATACGTACATCGACGAGATCTTTCAAGAAGTGGAAGAGAAGCTGATCAAGAACCTGCAACGTCTGTTCCATCAGGAAAATCCAACCGGCTTTCCACCGGACGCTTACCGGGTGCTGGTTCCCTTTTCCGAGTTTCTTCAACGCAACCGTGTCATCATGAAGTCACTGTTAGGTCCGACGGGGGACTTGCACTTTCAATCCCGCCTGAAGCAGTTCATGCATGACGCACTCTTTAAGCGGGCATCCAGTTCGTTGTTTCTGAAACAAAAAGCACTTGTTCCAAGCGACTATCTCATTTCTTATATCGCTTCCGCCCACATCGGTGTCATGCAGGAATGGCTCATCCAAGACCGCGATGAATCCCCGGAAGAAATCGCAAAAATCATTTTCACAATCACGACGCAGGGACCACTTCGGGCCGGCGGTTTGATCTAATTCCATCACACAACATGCTGTAGCGCACAATTGGCGGTGTAAAGAAAACGAGAAAAAGGGACGGTCATCTATCAGCGATAGGCCGTCCCTTCTTTCTCGTGTCTTATTCAACTTCAACCAACTACTCCCGGGTGTTCCTTAATTCGACAGAACGGAAGCATTCGGTAATAACCATTTGAACCAACGCCCGTGTCCGTCCGTTTCAGCAATCATCTGTTCATGAAGTGCACCGTCCCGGTACAGGTCGAGGTGTAAATAACGGTCCTGGACGTTATTATACAGGTGATAGACGTCACGCGTCTGTCCGATTTGCTCGACGACATGGAGCAGTTCTTTTTTCAACGCAAGCGGTAACTGATTCGCGACATGGGTGTGGAAAATACACAGAATATGCGCTGTCGGAATCCTTTCGGCACATGGTTTAAGGAGTTGAATCCCGTCCCCTTCAATCAGCTCGAGCGGATGCTCGGCGACGTAACGGGCCGCCTGTTCAAACAGTTCGAGCCGCTCATGGTGCTCCGTCCAAATCAAGGCCTTTAACCATAACCGTTCGTCGTCATCCGTCAAGTCGACGGTGTTTAAGTCAAGTCCGATTCGCTCGGCGATCGGCGGTGCTGTCCGTGCAAGCGGCGGAACATGCTCGCCCTCAATCGTCGACGTCAAGCGAAGACGTGACGCCGGATTTCCGAACGTCTCACCCGTTCCGTAGTCATACGCATACTGGTCGAACAGCAATTGCAGACCGGCACTCGTACCAATCTCAAGTAAGGCGAGCGGACGCTGTTCGGCTTGATGAATCATCCCGAAGACCGGATAGAGATAGGTGCAGCGCCGGACTTCATTCGTTTGGACGAGACGCGTTGTCAGCAACCCAATCAATTCCGGTTCGTAGACTTGACAGAAATCCTGAAAATCTGGGAATGATTCATCGAACGGTGCGGCGTCCGTCGTCACACTCGGATAATACCGGGCTAACGGATGCTCGACTCCTTTTAGTAACAGATAATGGACGGCACCAAACAACAAGTTCGGTACCGGTTGTCCGTCCCGTGCCTGTTGGCATATTGTCAAAATCGCTGTGTCACGCGCGACGTGACGCGATAAGTAATCGTAAAACGGACTTGAGTCCTTACACTCGCGTTCCGCGAACGTCTGAAACCGTACCGCTAATTCTTCATGTCTCATCCATCTTCCCCCTTGTTTCATTCTTTTATTAGAAATTCACCAATTCCTTCCAAAAACCTTTTTTTAAGCAGGGCAAAAAAAACGAGCGATGCACGCTTCCTTAAGAAGAATAACATCACTCGTTTCTACGATTTTAAGCCAGTGGTGTCCACCGTTTTGCTTCGCTGCCATCGGGATAATCGATACCGTCCGGATATGCGATTAATTCAATCAAGCTGCTCCATGGCGTAACACCATAGACGCCACGGTTACGCGGACCGTCCTCGACACCGGCTAACGGATGCGGTGCCGAAAGAAGTGTTCCCCCCGCGTCTTTAAACCGCTGCGTCGCTTCCTGCATGTCATCGACATAAATGGCGAAGTGATGTAGACCGAGGTCAGAAATCCGTGCCGGTTCCTGATCCGTCGGCGTACCGAGCTGGAACAGTTCGAGCGTCGGTCCCTTCGCGATTTGCAGTAATCGCATGTGGATGATTGTTTTCCCGGACGGTAATCCGAGTTGCTGTTCGACTTCCTCCCCTTGCATCGGTTCTTGCTCAGGGCGTTGCACATCATAACAAACCTCCGCGTCAAAGGCCTGCTTGAAAAATGTCGTCGCCTCTTCCATATCGGGTACAGTCATCCCGACATGATCGATTCCTCTCATCATCGTACTCGCTCCTTTCGCATGATTCCGTTTAATTATTCAAAAGCATAGGATACGTCCCATTGTTGGCGTGCCTCATCCATCAAGCTCATCACTTGACGTGAGAGTGGTAACGTCCAGTTTTCTCGTCCGTTCATCACCATCTCATTCATCGCTTCGACTTCATATACGAGGGCTTTACCCGTATCTCCGGCTTCGATCGTCTCGACGGTCCCATCCGCCGTATAGGTGATGGTCGCCTTGTCTGCCCGTGGAAAATCATCGACCGTGATAAAGCCCTTTTCTCCAGCGACGATTCCCCGCTTCGGCATCTTCGCCCGCATCGCCAGTGACACGACGGCCAGCTCCTCTTGATTGTTTTTCATCACGATGCCCGACTGTTCATCGACACCTGTCTTGTATTTTTTAAGTGTCGTATGCAATTCGGTCGGCTGACTCGATAAGAACAAGCGGGTGAACGAGAGTGCATACGTTCCGATATCGAGCATCGCCCCGCCGGCAAGATCCGGATTGAAGAATCGATTCGTCGGATCATCTTCCTTGCTACTACCGAACGTGACATTGACCATGCTGATTTTGCCGATTTTCCCTTGATCAATCACTTCATGGAGCTTTCGATACAGCGGCATATGATAAATCGTCATTGCTTCAGCGAGGATTAAATCTTTTGCCTGCGCAAGCTGAATCACTTCTTGAAGTTGCGTACTGTTCATCGTGATTGCCTTTTCACATAACACATGTTTTCCGGCGTTTAAGGCATCGACGATGTACGAATAGTGGACGCTATGTGGTGTCGCGATATAGACGACATCAATTCGCCCGTCCTGGAACATCGTCTCCGTATCGGCATACACCTGCTCAATCCCGAACTGTTCAGCAAATCGGTTTGTTTTGTCCGTGTTTCTTCCCCACACGCCGAATACCCGTCCGTTCACTTCTTTGATTGCTGCGGCAAATTCCGCTGCGATGCCGCCTGGTCCAACGATTCCCCAATTCACTTGTTCCATCTTCAATCGCTCCCTTATAATCCGTACTCATTCTGCCAACAATTCGTATGCCGTCTCTTCCGTCGTGACGAGGACGTTCAGGTATCCTGCCGTCAACGCTGCCCGGATTGCACTCACTTTCGCTGTCGATTCAGCGACTCCAATCGCATAGTTTGCTTGCTTCAATTGTGCCAAATCAATTGAAATCGTCCGCCCCGTCAGCTCGGTTTCGACGAGTTTCCCTGACGCGTCAAAAAAGTTCGAGCAAATATCTCCGACGACTTGTCCGTCTTGCATCGACCGGTCGAGCCGTTCCCCGTAAAACCCAAGCCAGTTCGGACCGTCATTGATCAATGGCGAACCGATTCCGACGACTGCAACCTGTAATCGACCCCATAAACCTTCGACTTCACGAAAATGTCCTGAATCCGTCAGCGCTGTTTTTAAATCCGATGTCTGGACGATTGCCGGAAAATCGATCAGCTTGGACTGACCGTTTGTTTTTCGTGCCACTTCATAGACAATCGTATTTGCATAATAGCGACTGGCTAGTTTTCCGTCCGGTCCCCCAATTAACGGTACACATGTAATGTCGAGTCCTTTTGTCGGATGCCATGCTTCCGCGACGGCGGCCAACGAGCTGCCCCAAGAAAAGCCAACGACATCCTGTTCATTGATGATTTCGTTCAAATAACTCGCACAGGCCTGTCCCATCGCCATCAATCTATGCGGCTTTGACTCCGCTCGTTTCGTCGGTACGAGAATGACTTCCTTCAAGTTATAGCGTGCTTTTAGTTTTTCTGCGACTGCGACATCACGAAAGGCATCATAGTTGATTCGAATCTGAACGATTCCCTGTTCACGAATTTTTTTCAACATCCGACTGATGCTCGTTCGGTTAACACTTAACTCTTTTGCGATTTCGCTTTGCGTCATATCCTGTTCGTAATACATACGTGCTACTCGGTACAACACGTTTATTTCTTGTAGATCGCTCATTACGCACCCCCTTTTGCACAAATGTACATCACAATGCACGTTTGTGCAAATGTTTTCCAAATTAAAGAAAAACAAATGACACTTAGTTTCTTTTACATCTTCTCTAGGCTTAGCACATCCTGACGTTCCCCAGCCTCGACTTTAGGGTACATACCATTAGACAACGATGATACAGACAAGGAGGTTGGCTTTGATGATCGGATTCGGTTATGCATTTTATTTACTACTAGGCATGCTCAAGTTCTTGCTCTTCAGCTTTTATACGAACACAGAAGTTTCATTTAAGCTCATCCTGTTGAACCTGGCCGGGATGTTGCTGTTATCGAGCTGGACGCTGCTCATCCAGTGGAAGAAACGGCGGTGGATTTGGCTTGGTCTGTTAGTGCTACATAGTTTTCTGTTAGTCTCGGACCTTTGGTATTACCGCTACTTTGACGATTTACTGTCCGTTTCCTTGATGTCGCAAATGTTGCAGATGAGTGATGTCGGCAGTGGTTTTATGGCATTGATTGTTCCGACCGACTTTTTCCTGTTCGCGGATAGCATCATCTTCGGACTCGTTTTAATCTTCTTACGGAAGAAACCGTTTACTGTTGCGAAGCGACAACAACGTCGTTCGGCGGTTGCTGCTTTTCTTGCCGGCATCGTGCTTTTCGCAGCACCACTCACCTATGCCGTCGTCAAACAAGACCAGCGGCTTGACCAGTCGATCTCCGACATGCGTGACTATTACCAGCTCGGGTTTTGGGGATATCACGGCGTCGATCTCGCTCGGGGAATCACGCGAGCAATCAGCTCAGACGAATCGTTAACGGAAGCGGAGCGGCAACGGCTCAAGCAATCCGCACCGGATGAAACGGCTGGTGCTGTCAGCACACCGAACATCATCATGGTCCAGTTGGAATCATTCCAAGGGTCCGTCATCGGACAGACGGTAAATGGGCAAGAACTGACACCACACCTGAATGAACTCAAACAGGAGTCGCTCTACTTCGAGTCGTTTTATCACCAAACGCATGAGGGACGGACGTCGGATGCGGAATTCATTACGAATACGTCGCTGTACCCATTGAAGTCGGGCTCCGTCTACACCCGTTTTCCGGACAATGAGTTCGGCGCCTTACCGCAACTGTTAAAAGACAACGGCTATGACACAGCGGCGATGCATGCCTACGACAAAGGGTTTTGGAATCGGGACAAAGTTTATGACAACCTCGGGTTCAAACACTTTTTCAGCAATAAAGATTATCCGGACAACAAAGAAATCGGAATGGCATTAAATGATCAACAGTTTTTGACGAAATCGATTGAACATATGGAGACGCTACAAGAGCCGTTCTTCTCGTTCCTCGTCGCCTTGACGAGTCATACGCCGTATGAGATTCCAAAAGACGAACGTGAACTCGACTTAACGGGATACGACGATCCGATGCTGAAACGGTATTACCAGACCGTCCATTATGTCGATCAAGGTGTCGGACTGATGATTGACGAATTAAAAGCAAAAAATATGTGGGATGACGCGCTCGTAATCTTTTACGGCGACCACGACAGTGGCTTGACGAACGAAGGCAGCGAGCTCAGGGAAAAAGCCGGAATCGACAACCCGGTCGATCTGTTCGAACTCGACCGCCAAGTTCCGCTGTTCATCAAAAAACCGAAGCAACAGGACGGAAAGATCATCAAAGAAAATGGCGGACAAATCGATATCGCTCCGACGATCGTCGACTTGCTCAACCTCGAATCACCGTACATGATGGGGAACTCACTTTTAGATGACGAACCGAACGTGACGGCGTTCCGTGATGGTTCGTTCCGCTACAAGGATTATTATTATGAAGCGGATTTGACGAAAAAAGCCGGTAACGGCACGTGTTATGACGTCTCGACTACTAAAGAAGTCGACCTTGATTTATGTAAAAAACAAGCGGACGTCCGGAAGGATTTACGCTTGTCGGATGCCATCATCGAGAAGAACGGTTTGGAACAATAGGCGAATCAAAAAATCATTTTTTTCCACGCGCTTTCCTCAGGCGAGACACAAGCCAGTTTTCCTGTCCTCTCTGGACAGGAAAGCGGGTCTTATTTGTCTCTGACAGCGCAAGTCACCTTGCGCTTTTTCCTGTAGGAGTCGCGTGAATCAAATGATTTCTATCAAACGAACAGAGGGAGCCGGATGTTAATTCCGGCTCCCTCTGTTCTGTTCATATGAGTGTGTATGTCATTACCGTTTAAAAAAGTTTATACCAGTACAACGTGATATCAATTTCCGGATTAGCCGACTGTTTCAGCGTATCCACCCCACCAAGAACAAATCCTTCTTTTACGTAAAAACGACAGGCAATCAGATTATCATTTTGTGCTTCAAGCGATAAGCCGATCAACGATTGTTCCTTCGCCCAGGTTTCAGCTGCTTCGAGCAACAAATGACCGACGCCACTTTTCCGAAAACTGCTTCGGACAGCGATATTTTCAATGTAGGCAAAACGATTCCAGTCTTTGAAGAGACGAATCTGTCCAATGCATTCGTTCTCATGAAAAGCTAACAAAACAATTTTTTCACTGCTATCGATATAAGTAGACCAATCCAGTTTGTCATCCGGGAAACGGATTTCTGATGGAGTATCGTATAACTGTTCTTCGTAAGACCAAATGCCGTCACAAAAACGAGGAAGGACTTTACCAATGATAGGGAACGATTCATTTGTGTCGTTGATGATTGTTATAAATTGATCTTTTAAAGGCCGAATCACGATTTTTTTAGATTGATTCATTAATTTCACCCTTCACTATGTATTTTCCAAGTTAATTCTTCAGTTAAATATCGAAAGTTTCTTCTCAATTTAGAGTTAATTTTAATATGACTTACTCAAGTACCCCTTAACCATCGCCACACATTCTTCAACCGAGTAATCACCTTCAATTCTTAATATCGGGCAAGATAATTCATTCATCCACTGCTCATGTAGAACTTTGCTTCTAACTTCTGGACCAGCATGATCATATAGTGAAGCCCACTCCAAAAAAATTTGCGATTGTTCATGCTTATCCCCATCCGGTAATACTTCTTTCCCATATCTTTCGATTTCTCGCTTCTGCAATCTTTCGAGTCTAATTTCCGATGGAACCCACAAGAAAATAACGAGATCGAAATAAGACTTGAAATAATCTCCCCAGTTTACCGTGGCTCCCGATAAAATCCACTGTTCGGATTGTGATAAATCATTCTTCAGCATTTCTATTCTGTCAGGTATAGGTCGTTGTTCGGTAAATTTAGATATCCAAAAGTAATCATCTGTATCAAAAATTTTGTGGGGAAGAACTTCTGCTAAAGCTTTACCCAGTGTTGACGTTCCAGATCCCGAAGCTCCCATGATATGAATTTTATTTTTCATTTTTCTTCTCCTTTATAGATTCTTTGTTTATCCGGTTTCTAATTATATAATTTTCCTGTTCCCAGATTATATTTTAACAAAAAAATTTTAATCTAATCCCCAAAACCATCAGAAGTAGACGCATACAATTCAATTGAAACCCTGATATTTAAAGCAGTTCTCAATAAAATTCTATATTAACGAAACAAAAAAGAGACCCTCTATAAGTTCAGTGAACTTACAAAGGGTCTTCCCAAAAATCAAAAGTAGAATAGCAATCCTTCGATCTAATTCTACCAATCAACGGGTTGAATGCTTATATTTTACATCATTCCGCCCATTCCACCCATGCCGCCCATATCAGGCATTGCAGGAGCAGATCCGGCTGGTTCCGGTTTGTCGGCGATGACGGCTTCTGTCGTCAGGAACATCGCTGAAACAGACGCTGCGTTTTGAAGTGCTGAACGCGTCACTTTCGCCGGGTCGACGATTCCCGCTTCAATCATGTCGACGTACTCGTCTGTCGCGGCGTTGTAGCCCATGCCTTGTGCTTCATGCTTGAGACGTTCGACGATGACTGAACCTTCTTGACCGGCGTTTTCCGCGATTTGACGGAGTGGTGCTTCGAGTGCACGGAGAACGATGTTGACGCCTGTCGCTTCGTCACCTGTTGAGACAGCAAGAATCGATTCGACGGCTTTCGTCACATGGATAAAGGCTGTTCCCCCACCGGCAACGATTCCTTCTTCGACGGCTGCACGTGTCGCATTTAGTGCATCTTCAATCCGGAGTTTGCGTTCTTTCAATTCTGTTTCCGTTGCTGCCCCGACTTTGACGACAGCTACGCCGCCCGCGAGTTTCGCGAGACGCTCTTGCAGTTTTTCACGGTCGAAGTCGCTTGACGTTTCTTCGATTTGCGCACGGATGGCGCCGACACGTGCTTCGATTGAATCACTGTGTCCGTGTCCTTCGACGATTGTCGTGTTGTCTTTTGAGACGACGACTTTCGACGCACGACCGAGTTGCATGATTTGTGTTTCTTTTAAATCAAGACCAAGCTCTTCAGTGATCAACTCTGCGCCTGTGACGATTGAGATGTCTTCGAGCATCGCTTTACGACGGTCACCGAAGCCTGGTGCTTTGACCGCAACCGCGTTGAACGTACCACGGAGTTTGTTGACGACGAGTGTCGCGAGTGCTTCGCCTTCAACATCTTCCGCGATGATCAAGAGCGGTTTGTTTTGTTGGACGACTTGCTCAAGGACCGGCAAGATTTCCTGGATGTTCGAGATTTTTTTATCTGTGACTAAGATGTACGGGTTCTCAAGGACCGCTTCCATCTTATCTGAATCTGTAATCATGTATGGTGATGCATATCCACGGTCGAATTGCATTCCTTCAACAACGTCGAGTTCTGTCGTGAAGCCGCGTGATTCTTCGATTGTGATGACACCATCCTGACCGACACGTTCCATTGCTTCCGCAATCAGTTGACCGACTTCTTCGTCAGCAGCAGAAATCGCCGCAACTTGTGCGATTGCTTCTTTGCCTTCGATTGGTTTTGCGATTTCGTGGAGCTCTTCAACGGCACGACGGACTGCTTTTTCGATTCCTTTACGGATAACCATCGGGTTTGCGCCCGCTGTGACGTTTTTGAGTCCTTCACGGATCATCGCTTGTGCGAGGACTGTCGCTGTTGTCGTACCATCCCCTGCGATTTCGTTCGTTTTCGACGCGACTTCCGCGACGAGTTTCGCACCCATGTTTTCAAAGTGGTCTTCGAGTTCGATTTCTTTTGCGATCGTCACACCATCGTTCGTGATGAGTGGTGAACCGAATTTACGTTCGAGGACGACGTTGCGTCCTTTTGGTCCGATCGTCACTTTGACTGCGTCTGCTAATGCGTCGACACCGCGGAGCATCGCGCGGCGTGCTTCTTCACTGAATAAGATATCTTTTGCCATGACTGAAATCCCCCTTTTATTATTGTGCTACTGCTAAAATATCGCTTTCGCGTAAGATTAAGTATTCATTGCCGTCGACTTTGACTTCTGACCCGGCATACTGTGCGTAGATGACATGGTCGCCGACGTTCACTTCAAGTGGTACACGTACACCCTGCTCTGTCACACGGCCTGTACCGACAGCGATGACTTTACCCTCTTGTGGCTTTTCTTTCGCTGACCCAGGAAGAACGATTCCTCCGAGTGTTGTTTCTTCTTTTTTAACGACTTCGATCACGATGCGATCACCAAGTGGTTTTAACATGCGAAACATCCTCCTTGAAAATGACTGTTTTTTAGCACTCACTTTAATGGAGTGCTAACATATTTTTATCTTAAACGGTTTTCGATTGGAATTCAACCCTGAACCCTTATCCGTTTTCCCGAAATCGCCATCTTTGAACCATCACCATTCGTGCGCCCGGCCAGTTTGTTTGTTACAATCGGGACAGTACCTTCAATACAAAGGAGTTGTGTCCCGACCGATGAAAAATTCCGTCAATCTGCCATTCAACATGGCTGATAAGTGGCAAATCCGTCACGTCATTCCGATTGTGATTTATTTGATCGTCCAGCTTGTTCCAGGTACGTTCAGATACTTCATCCCTGAAAATCAAATTCCGAGTGTCGTCGGCTGGTGGCTTGCGATTGGCTTTACCGTCGCTGTCATCGTCTCGTTCTTCTGTCTTCGTCCTGACTGGCAGAAGTGGAAAGCAGAGGGCAACCAGACGGATCCGATCGACACATTAAAGTGGATCGGGATCGGCATCGTGTTGCTTTACGCCTTACTGATTAGTATCAATCTGCTTGACGCCTGGATGGCTGGCGGGATTGAGAACGTCGCGAAATCACAAAACACCGATCAAATCTTTAAAGCGATGCGTGTCATTCCCTTATTACAGGTGATGGTCGTCTTACTCGGACCGATTATGGAAGAATTTTTATTCCGCCACATCATGTTCGGGAACTTGTCGACAAAACTGAACTTCGTCTTCAGCTTTGTTCTCAGTGGGCTCATCTTCGGTCTTATCCACAATGACAACAAGTTTTTGATTTACGTCGCGATGAGTTTTGTTTTCTCACTCGTCTTCGTCAAAACACGCCGCATCATAGCACCGATTGCGCTTCATGTCTTCAATAACGGAATCGTCGTGCTTGCACTTTACGCCACGACTTAACTTACGAAAGGTAGTGTTTTCATGCGCCAAGGCTCAAACTTCATGGCATTATTTTATGCCCTGTTCGGTATTCTGTTCATGTACCTCGCGTACAGCAACTCGATCGAGGCAGGAACCGTCTTTAACTTTTGGACGATTCTGTTGACGCTGTTCGCAGCGATCGACTTTTACCGTCTTTACTTGATTTTCCGCTTCCGGATGGCCGCGAAGAAGATGATTGAGAAAGAACAAAACAAAAAAAATGATAAAGAATAAGTAACCTGTCCGCCTCTTGACCGATTCAGTTCGTGAAAGGGCGGATTTTTTTGTCTCTTGCTCACTGTATCCTCATGGAAAATCAGGCGAACAGTTTTTTAGACGCACTATCGTCAGCTTGTTCCCGTTTCGAAATAATCGAAGTGACAAAAAAGAGTTACTTCTCGTGACTCCTACGGGAAAAAGCGCAAGACTCCTTGCGCTGTCAGAGGCAAGTAAGACCCTGCTTCTTGTTCGCTAGAATCAAGAAGCAACGGCTTACGCCTCGCCCGAGGAAAGCACGAGAAGAAAAATCTTTTCGCATGCATCTCTTTCATGAATTAACCTTCGTACAAAACATATATTTTACTGACTCATGATCGAAAACCCTCCCATATCTATAGAAACGAAGTCAGAGCACTATCACGTTGAAGAAGACGAGCATGAAGATTAATCCTTAAACAAAAAAACACCTGCTTTAAAGACGACCGACGTCCATGTGACGAGGGGCAATCTTTAAGACAGGTGTTTTTTACTTTTCTTTGACCATTTCTTGAATCAATTCACGGTTCCGTTTTTTGAAAACTTCATTGTGGGATGAGACCATCGCGACTTTGGCAGCATCCGGTTCGATGAACTGCTTCGCCCGGTTGACCGCATTCGCCGCGTCCTGGAATGTCCCCGAAATCAAGTTCACCTTGCCTTCATGCGTCAAAATATCTCCTGCTGCGTACAATCCCGGTACACTTGATTCGCTCGACGCGTTACCGGCGATATAAAAGTCGTCGACTTGTTTGATGTCGAGTTCCGAGTTCGCGAGCAACTCTGCTTCCCGTTCGTAGCCATGGTTGATGATGACTTCATCGACGTCAACGATGTTGGTCACTTCCGTCGCACAATCAATCAATTCGACGGACGCAATCCGGTGGTGATCGTCGCTTGCGATCAACTTATGAATCGTCGTGTTGAGGAGACAGACGGCTGAGCTTCGGACGAGTTGGTCGACTTGTGCCTCGTGACCTGTGAAACAGTCTTTCCGGTATGTGACGTAAACTTTTTTCGCAATCGGTTCGAGCTCGTTCGCCCAGTCGATCGCGGAGTTCCCGCCACCTGAAATCAGGACTGTCTTATCTTTAAACCGCTCAATCGATTTAACGGTATAGTTCAAGTTCGACACTTCGTACCGTTCGGCCCCTTCAATCTTCAGTTTTTGAGGATTGAGTATCCCACCACCGACAGCGACGATGACTGTCTTCGAATAATGAATTTCTCCCGACTCCGCTTCGAGGACGAAGTTTCCGAATACGTCTTTTGCGATCGAAATGATTTTTTCATTCAGGTGCACGGACGGATTAAACGTTAAGCCTTGTTCGACGAGTTGCTCAATCAGCTTCGCTCCGGTAATCGGCGGCTGTCCCCCGACATCCCAAATCATCTTCTCCGGATACACATGAATCTTGCCACCAAGCTCTGCCTGGTATTCAATGATTTTCGTCTTCATTCCGCGTAATCCGCTATAGAAAGTCGAGTATAACCCGGCCGGGCCTCCACCAATTACCGTTACGTCAAACAATTCCTGCTGTTCCATCTCACTCACTCCTCGCTCTCGACTACGACTGATTATCATTCTCATTCCCAATGATAACGTGAACATCTCTTGAAGACAAGAAAAAATGTTGACAGCGTTTTTATGAGACTGGTATGGTTAGGGAGACGATAGTGATAATCATTATCAATGAAAATAGCTTTAAACGAGAAGGAGCCTCTGCGTATGGTACGTCTAGCAACAGAAGAAATCAGTATCGGATACGGAGATCGTACCATCGTCAAAGACTTGACGGTTCAGATTCCGGATCGGCAAATCACGACAATCATCGGTGCGAATGGTTGCGGTAAATCGACCTTATTGAAAGCGATGACCCGAATCATCCCCCATCAGTCTGGTCGTGCCCTGCTTGACGGTCTCGATATTGCGAAGGAAAGTACAAAGCTGCTTGCCCGGAAAATGGCGATCCTGCCTCAGACACCGGAAAGTGCAAGCGGTCTAACGGTCGCAGAGCTCGTCTCATACGGTCGTTTTCCTTATCAAAAAGGATTTGGTCGCTTAACGAAACATGATTACGAGATCATTGACTGGGCGTTAGAGGCAACGGATACGACGGCATTCAAACACCGTCCGGTCGACGCCTTGTCCGGTGGTCAACGGCAACGCGTCTGGATTGCGATGGCGCTGGCGCAGGAGACGGATATCATCTTCCTCGATGAGCCGACGACTTACCTTGATCTCGCCCACCAGCTCGAAGTCCTCGAGCTGCTCGAGCATCTCAACCGGACGGAAGGCCGGACGATCGTCATGGTGTTACATGATTTAAATCAGGCCGCCCGTTTCGCCGACTACATCATCGCGATGAAAGAAGGCGAAGTCGTCAAAGCCGGAACGTGCGAGGAAGTCATTTCGCATGACGTCTTAAAAGAAGTATTTCATATCGATGCCGAAATCGGTCGTGATCCACGGACGAATAAGCCGATGTGTGTCACTTACAACTTAATCAAGGGAGATTAACCACATGAAGAAACTAGTACTCTTACCGATTTTATTACTCTTAGCACTCGTCATCGCCGCCTGCGGCAATACAGATAAAACAGAAGATACGTCTTCCGATACGAAAAAAGAAACGATCACCTATAAATCGGAAGAAGGTGACGTCGAAGTCCCGGCTGATCCGAAACGCGTCGTCGTCCTTGCCGGTTTCGCCGGAAACGTCATGGCACTCGACGTCCCACTCGTCGGTGTCGACTCGTGGTCAAAATCAAATCCGAAGTTTGATTTGAAAGACGTCCAGGAAGTATCAGAAGAAAATGTCGAAAAAGTCATCGAACTCGAGCCGGATCTCATCATCGGCTACAATACAACGAAAAACATCGATAAATTTAAAGAAATCGCTCCAACCGTCACGTACACGTACGGCAAAGTCGACTATTTGACACAACATATCGAAATCGGTAAATTGCTTAATAAAGAACAAGAAGCACGCGATTGGGTCAAAGACTTCCAGACACGCGCAGCGGACGCCGGAACAGAGATTAAAGCAAAAATAGGTGACGATGCGACGGTCTCTGTCATCGAAAGCTTCGATAAACAGCTTTACGTCTTCGGCGACAACTGGGGACGTGGGACAGAAATCCTCTACCAGGAAATGAAATTAAAGATGCCGGAAAAAGTTACGGAAATGGCCTTAAAAGACGGCTATTACGCGCTATCACCGGAAGTCTTACCTGAATATGCAGGGGATTACCTCATCTTCAGTAAGACGGCAGAAGCAGATAACTCGTTTACAGAAACAGACACATACAAAAATATTCCTGCTGTTAAAAACAACCACGTCTTCGAAGTCGATTCGAAAGAATTTTACTTCAATGATCCATTGACGCTCGAACGTCAGCTCGAGTTCTTCAAGAAAAGTTTCCTTGGCGCGTAACAAAAATAAGGAGGGAACCGATTTTTCGGTCCCTCCTTTTTGACTATCTAATGAAAGTGAGACGATAACTATGTCATCCGGTCGATTCCCGTTCGGACTGAAAATCACGTTCGGTTTACTTCTGTTCGTCGTCATGTTCTGGATCTCGATGACGTTCGGTGCCGCCGACACGACGATACGTGAGGTCTGGAACGCTTTGACGTTCGGTCCCTTGAACGATAAAGCAAAAATCATTCAGGAAATCCGGTTACCACGCGAAGTCGCTGCGATGCTGGTCGGGGCTGCACTCGGTGTCTCCGGTGCGATCATGCAGGCGATGACACGTAATCCCCTTGCCGATCCCGGACTGCTTGGGCTGACGGCAGGCGCGAACGCGGCCCTTGCTCTTGCGCTCGTCTTCATCCCGGGTATCAATTACTATGGCATCATGCTCGCGTGTTTCCTTGGAGCAGCAGCCGGTGCCTTACTTGTCTTCGGGATCGGTGCCTCAAAACGTGGCGGGTTTTCACCACTTCGAATCGTCCTCGCCGGTGCCGCGATTTCTGCTTTTTTATACGCAATCGCAGAAGGGATCGGTATTTACTTCAAAATCGCTCAAGACGTTTCGCAATGGACATCCGGCGGGCTGATTGGAACGACCTGGGGGCAACTGCAAATCATCACCCCCGTCATCCTGATTGGCATCGCGATTGCGATGATCTTCTCACGTCAATTAACGATTTTAAGCTTATCAGAAGAAGTCGCACTCGGGCTCGGGCAAAACATCACCCGGATTAAAGGTGTACTCTACGTCGTCGTCATCCTGCTCGCCGGGGCCGCCGTTGCTTTAGTCGGTAACATGGCATTCATCGGCTTGATGATTCCGCACATCGTCCGCGCAATCGTCGGCACCGATTACCGCTTCATCCTCCCGATGACCGCCGTCTTCGGTGCGACGTTCATGTTACTCGCGGACACGATTGGCCGGACACTGTATGCTCCATACGAAACACCGGTCGTTGCGATCGTCTCGATGCTCGGGCTGCCGTTCTTCTTACTCATCGTCCGCAAAGGAGGTCGTGCGTTCTCATGATTGAAACATCGCTCCGCCGCCGTCAGCGGTTGATCTTTATCGTCTTTAGTCTGTTATTGCTCGGAACGATCATCATCAGTATCGGGCTTGGGCCGGCTTCCCTCTCGTACGACCGGCTTCTGCCGACACTGTTCGGTCAAGGATCGTTCAAAGAAGAGTTTGTTTTGTTCTCACTCCGCCTGCCGCGGATTTTAATCACGGTACTCGCCGGCATGGCACTCGCCTTATCCGGTGCGATTCTTCAGGGCATCACCCGCAACGAACTCGCAGATCCCGGCATCATCGGTATCAATACAGGTGCTGGTGTCGCCATCGCCGCCTTCTTCCTTTACTTCCCGGTCGATGTCGGTGCGTTCATCTATGGGTTACCGGTTGCTGCCTTCATCGGGGCATTGATCACAGCGATTGCCATTTATGCCTTATCGTATGACCGTGTCCGTGGCCTGCAACCGATCCGTCTGATTTTGACCGGGGTCGGCTTCTCGATGGCGTTATCCGGCATCATGGTCGTCCTGATTTCATCCGCGCGCCGCGAGAAGGTCGACTTCATCGCCAAATGGCTCGCCGGGAACATCTGGGGAACGGACTGGACGTTCGTCTATGCGTTGTTGCCTTGGCTGCTCATTCTCGTACCGTTTACGTTTTATAAAGCAAACAAACTCAATCTGCTGGCGCTGAATGAACCGGTTGCGATCGGCGTCGGCGTCGCGATTGAAAAGGAGCGCATCCAACTGTTACTCACCGCTGTCGCACTCGCTGCATCCGCCGTTTCTGTAACAGGCGGGATCGCCTTCATCGGTTTGATGGCGCCCCATATCGCGCGCGCCCTCGTCGGTCCTAGGCATCAACTGTTCTTACCGATCGCCGTCTTGATTGGCGGATGGTTACTCGTCCTTGCCGATACGATTGGTCGGAACATCGCTGACCCGCAAGGCATCCCGGCAGGAATCGTCGTTGCGATCATCGGTGCTCCTTACTTCATTTATTTGCTGTCAAAGAAATAACAATCCACGTGTCACCGAAAAAAATGAAAACGAAAGAAGGAGTGGATTTCGAGTCCGCTCCTTCTTTCGTTTAGAAATCAACATTCAAGTCGACTTATTTCTTAATTTTTTTCACTACTAACGTGATTACAGAAACGATAACGACTGTAATCAATGTAAAAAGTATCACTGTGATGATTAGATTCGCCATTCTTCTGACCTCGACTCCTTTTGCAAAAAACAGTTTTTAATATTTGATTCGTTTTTCTTCCCGTTCCGCCCGGATCAATTCCTGTTCCGATAAGTGTGTCGGATCGAGTCGTTTAATCCGTTTATCAACAATCCGGTCCAATGACAGCACCGTTAGGAAAAAGACAAGGAACGGTCCGATGTATTCGGGACGCGCCACGTAGGGCGTGATGAATTGGACCAGAACGATGATCAGTACTTCGAAGGTGCTGATCACAACATAAGGCAATCCGAGATGATCCCAGACCTCAAGCCCGTCAAACCGCTTCTTGAAATACCGGTATTTCAAAAATCGGACGATCCATTGATAGGACAACAAAGGGACTAGCAAAAAGTACTGAAACGATGATTCCGTCAGGTGCCAGTCGTCCGCTAAAAAAAGAAATGTAAACAATACCAGTCCAAACAATGCCGTTTGAATGTAACGTGCCCGTTTTGAAAATCGGATATAATCCATTTTCCGCTCGTGTTGTATGTTATCCATCGTCTTCCTCCCTCTTTTGTGTGTCGTTTACTTACGGTAGCGCTCAATCTCACGCATCGTCACGAAGGCGGGATCCAGTTGTTTCGCCGTCGCATTTAGTTTGGAAACAAACAACGTAATTACCAGCACCCAGATCAGAATCATTGCAAACGCGACACCTGAATACTGCGGGAAGAGATAGCCCGCGTAGAACAACAACACAGGCATAAAATAGCCGATCATTGAAGCCAGACCGACCTTCAAGACGGTCTCTTGATACAATTCAGTCGGTAAGCGTTGTTTTAAAATCCGCAGACGCATGATTTCACGGACGACGCCCCCGAGACAAAGTAACGGAAGTGAAAATAACGTAAACAGTCCCGTTTTCCAAAAATCCGGAATGAACCAACCGATGACTGCGGCCACTAAAACAGGAATCGGAATCAAGTGTTGGATTTTTTTGAGCGGTGGTCCGAGCAGATTTAACCGTGCATTTTTTTCAAGCAATGTATTCATTTAATTTTCGCTCCTACTTTATACATTTTTGTATACTTCCTGATCACTGACAAAATCTGGATCATCGCGCCGAATCTGAGTTTTTAACCACCATTCAGAAACGAAGTAAATCGGAACTAAGATAATAAGAATCAAACTCCACATCTGCCAAAACGACATAATCATCGTCTGTATTAAAAGGATTGTAAAAGTAACACTTAAGACAACGTTTTGGACAAGCCAAAACCGCCAGTATCTCGTTGCCAGCTCTTTACCAATATACGATTCAAGAATTTTTCGTTTTTTTACTTGATAACGAAGATTGGATCCAAGAAAAGCTGCCGGAAACAAAAGTGTTAGTAGAACCGAATCAAAGACGGTCATTAAAATTCCGATACTCATCAGTAATAAGAACGTCCATAACCATTTCGTTCCTAAGATGTCCTTCTCCATATAGGCAAGCGTCAATTCGTGTAACCGTTCGTCCCGTGCCGTACGCATGATGTTCTCTCCTTTAAGCCTGTCATTCTTCCAGGTACTTCACGTGCTTATGCACTTCCTGATCACTGACAAAGTCAGGATCTCCTGACCGCGCTATCTTCTTAAACAACCAGTCGGTCGCAAAATAAAGCGGTGCAAGAATCAGGATGATCCAAAAAGTCATCTTCCATAAGGACAGATCGCTCGTTTCGAGCACGATCATGAGCAACGAGCCGTATAATACGATCTGAATTCCGAGCCACAGCATCGATTGTGTCATGATCTGATCTTTTGAAAGATACCGTTCTAAAATCCTCCGTTTTTCCAACTGGAACGGGAAATCAAAAATCAGATATACAAGCGGTAACAGGCCTAAGTAAAGTGACGAATCCATCGTCTCCGAAAAGATGCCGAGCGTCGCAGCCACTGCCGCCATCACCCAGCCGTTTTTTTGCAGTTGACTCTTATCAATGTAGGCAAGCGTCAATTCGTGTAAACGTTTATCCTGTGCCGTTTGCATCCGTCTTTCCTCCTTCAAACTCTATTTCGCTAGTGTAACGGTGTAATCAAAAAATACCAGCCATGTCACAAGCGAACTGCCACACGTTTCTCTCCGTTGTTCTATACTGTCATATACTTACATTTTACCAGTTATGTTTCAAAAAAAAAGAAACTTCCTTAAAAAAGGAGTTTCTAGGCCGATACTTGGATGATGAGATAGATGACACTATACGCAACAATTGCTAACGGAATCAGTGCGACACCAATCAACCAACCGTTCTTATCCCGGATTCCGAGATACAGAACAAGACAGCCGACGATGAAAGCAATTAACGTCGTAAATGGATTCATAATGCTTCCCCCTCTTGATTACCTATTAAGAAATTTCCCATTCCCTCAAAAGGATAAACACAGAAAACGACTTCAATCGGTTCATCACCCTCATACGTGTCGCAAGCTCTATTTTTATCATCACCGCTATCACAAAAAAACATCACTCGGCAAATGCCAAGTGATGTACATATGGAGACTATCGGGCTCGAACCGACGACCTTTTGGCTGCCAGCCAAACGCTCTCCCAGCTGAGCTAAGCCCCCTCGTATTCTTGTAATCAGTATAAACCATATCGATTCACTTTTTCAATATAAAAATAGCGCTTCCAATTAAAAACCCCTCAGGCGCCGAAACGTCTAAGAGGCTACTGTTACTTATTCAACTCACGCATCAAATCCGCTTGCCGTTCAAGCTCGGCTTGTTGCTCAAGAATCAGTACTTTTTTGTAAGTCCGGGCTGAAATCATGATGCTGATTTCATAAAGAACGAACAACGGTACCGAAATCATCAAATGTGACGTCACATCTGGTGGAGAGATTAAAGCCGCGATGACGAACAGCGCAAAGTACGCGTATTTCCGATTTTTCCGCATGAACAATGGCGTCACGAGTCCAAGACGAGTCAAGAACATCGTCACGACCGGCAGTTGGAACAAAATACCGAACGGAATCGTCAGCCGTATTAAGAAACTGAAATAGTTTTCGACCCCGATGACTTGCTCGATGCCGAGCTCTTGCCCAAGTTCCGTCGATACTTTGAGTAGAAACGGAAGTAACCAAAAATAAGAGAACGCGATTCCGGACAAAAATAAGAAAAACGTGACCGGAATATACGTCAAGGTCGCTTTCTGTTCCTGTTCGAATAAACCGGGTCGGATGAACGCCCATAGCTGGTACATCCAAAATGGTGAAGCCAGGACGACCGCGATGATGAACGCTAAATTCAAGTACAGCATCAAGGGGTCGGCCACATTAAAGGCATTCAGTCCGATGCCGAGCTCTTTCAGGTCCGACTGCAAAAAACGCACGAGCGGCCGGACGAGCGGAAAGGCCGCAGCGAACAAGACAACGACGATGATGAGTGACCAGACGATCCGCTTGCGCAACTCGTCTAGATGCGATGTCACACTCTGTTCTTGATCAATCGCCATAATTTAATCACTTCTCTTTCGATTCATCCTTGTTGTCTTTATCATCGTCCATGATGCCGTGTGTCGCACTCTTGAACTCTTTTAACGTCTGACCGGCAGCACGACCGAGCTCCGGCAATTTTTTCGGTCCGAAGATGATCAACGCGACGGCGCCGATCAAGGCGATGCTTCCTGCTCCCATAAATCCGACGGTTAACGGAATAAGGTTTTCCATTATGATTTCACTCCTTCAGCTGATTGCGAATAATGCTTCATGAAATAAACTAGTGACTGCAACTCGATCGACAAATCGATGTGATGGACCCGAACGTGGGCCGGTACGTTCAACCGCGCCGGTGTAAAGTTTAGGATTCCGGTCACACCATACTCAACTAACTCATCCGCTACTGACTGCGCGAACTGGGATGGGACCGTCAAGATGGCGACATCAACCTTGTTCGCTTCGATTTGCTCTTTCATGTCAGAGACATGATAGATAGGAACGTCTTGCGTCGTTGTTCCGACCTTATTTTCGTCCGCATCAAACGCAATGACTATCCGAGTACTATTATTCTTTAAAAAGTTATAATTTGCAAACGCCGTTCCGAGATGCCCGACCCCGACAAGTGCCACATTCGTGACTTCATCCTGGTTGAGTGTCTTTCGGAAAAACGTCAATAGATGTTGTACGTTGTAACCGTATCCTTTTTTCCCTAACGCCCCAAAGTAGGAAAAATCACGGCGGATCGTCGCTGAGTCGACTTTGACCGCTTCACTGAGCTCTGCTGAAGAGACGCGCAGCTTGCCTGAGTTATAAAGACTCTGAATGAAACGATAATATAACGGCAGTCGTTTCGCCGTCGCTTGTGGTATTTTTGTGTCTGGCCCATTCATACTGCAGTTCCCCCTTCGGCCACGTTCTGACGTGGCACCCAAATCAATGCAAAGAATTCTATTCTCTTTGATTGTAAACCACTTCACATAGACTAACAAATAATATATTCCACGGGACTCCTGCGTTTTTTTCATGATAGACTAAAGGGTGGAAGGATGGATGTTTTTATGATTCTCTTACAAGTGAACCAACTATCAAAATCATTCGGTGTTGAGCCGATTTTAGACAATATTAAACTCGAAGTGCAGGAGCGGGACCGGATTGCGCTCGTCGGACGAAATGGTGCCGGAAAATCGACACTTTTAAAAATCATCGCTGGAGAGCTTAGTCATGACTCTGGTGAGATCATGAAGAGTAAGGAAGTGAAAATCGGTTACCTCGCCCAGGACAGTGGTCTTGAGTCGAATGAAACGATCTGGAACGAGATGTTGACCGTGTTCGAGCACCTGCAAGAGCAGGAACGTTCGCTCCGTCGGATGGAGATCGAGATGGGGATGGACCATATCTTAAATGATGCTGTTGCTTACGACCGTCTGTTAAAAACATACGATCAGGCCCAACATGACTTCTCGGACGCCGGTGGTTACCAGTTCGAAGCCAATATCCGCTCCGTCCTGCACGGGATGCGTTTTTATCCGGACGATTATTCACGCCGGATCCAGACGCTATCCGGTGGACAACGGACGCGACTCGCACTGGCGAAGATGTTGCTTCAGGCACCTGAGCTGTTAATCCTTGACGAGCCGACGAACCACCTCGACATCGATACACTCTCTTGGCTCGAAAGTTACCTGGCCGGTTACCGTGGAGCGGTCTTGATCGTCTCCCATGACCGTTACTTCCTCGACCAGGTCGTCAACGTCGTTTATGAATTGTCACGGAACGTCTGTCGGAAGTTTACCGGCAACTACACAAAATACTTGGAACAAAAAGCAGCACTCTACGAACAAGAGATGAAGCAGTTCGAACAGCAACAGGAAGACATCGCGAAGATGCAAGACTTTATCCAGCGTAACATCGCACGGGCGACGACGACGAAACGCGCACAAAGCGTCCGCAAACGTCTTGAAAAAGTCGACCGGATCGATCGTCCGGATGGGGATGAACGCAGCACCGTCCTGTCGTTCCCAATTGAAAAACAAAGTGGGAACGATGTGTTACAAGTCACGCAACTCGCGGTCGGCTATGAAGAAGCCGTCTCAAAAGGCATCACGTTCCGCTTACAACGTGGCGAATCCCTCGCCCTCGTTGGTCCGAACGGAATCGGAAAATCGACGTTACTGAAAGTCCTCGTCAACCGGATTAAACCGTTATTCGGTGAACATCGTTTCGGGACCGGCGTTTCCGTCGGTTACTACGATCAGGAGCAAGCCGAGCTCAACGACCGCAACCGGGTCATCGATGAAATTTGGAACGAGTGGCCGTTGATGCGGGAACAACAAGTCCGGTCCGTCCTCGGTCAATTCCTGTTCAGCGGTGATGATGTCTTCAAGCTCGTCCATGAATTATCCGGCGGCGAGCGTGGACGCCTCGCCCTCGCGAAGTTAAAATTACGCAAAACGAACGTCCTCATTCTCGATGAGCCGACCAATCACCTCGATCTTGATTCGAAGATGGTGCTTGAGAACGCGCTTGTCGACTATGAAGGCACGCTCCTGTTCGTCTCCCACGACCGTTACTTCATCGATCGTGTTGCGACACGCGTCATCGAGATGAATCCGGACGGTGTGACGGATTATCTCGGCGACTATTCTTACTATATGGAGAAGAAAGCCGAGAAAGAAGAAATCGCCCGCCTCGAAGCAGAGGAAGCGAAAGCCATCAAAGTCGCTGCTTCGAAAAGCATCGACAAAGATGCGCAAAAAGAAGAACGAAAAAAGAAACAACAGCTTGAACAACTCGAACAAGACATCGAACGGCTGGAAACTCGATCAACTGAAATCGAACAACTGCTTTGCGAACCGGAAGTCTTCAACGATATTCCGAAGGCGACGGCGCTGTCGGCAGAACGGGATCAGATTGATACGGACCTCCTCGAACTGATGGAACGATGGGAGAGTTTCCACTAATGCGCTCGAAAAGTTATGTCATCAACCTCGTTCAAGGGTTATTGTCCGGGGTTCTCTATTTCGTTCCGATGTATGCCGACTACGTGTCGGCCTTCATCCGGCCGGATGCCTTTAATGCCGTCGTCCTGTTGTTCATCCTCATCTCGTGCATGATCGGCCTCGTGATTAAGACGTGGAGTGGTCTCTTCATCAGCCTCTTATCCGGATTAATCTGTACGTTGCTGACGACCCAGATGTTCGTTGAACTGAATGACCCGTTAATCATCAGCTATTACGGAGCCGTTTCACCGCTCGTCGCCTTTTTGATTAGTTGTCTCGGGATTTGGGCACTGGCGATTCTCTTTTTTCTACTCGATGGTTTCCAGTACGAAAAACGTCACCATGCAGAGTAACTTCTTCCGTTGTCCGACATAAAAAGGCACGTCCCGCGTTCGGGACGTGCCTTTAGACTGTAGACGGTTTAGAGCGCAATCCGTCTCGAATCGCTTTTAAAGCGAAAAGCAATCGGTCGCGACCCTGCAGCTCTGCTGTAGCGGCGCGGAAGATTGCCGCTTTGAAGACGAGGCGAGACAGGGAAGCGTGAACCGACAGCATCCTCATGTAGAGTTTTCGTGATTTATAAGAGTTTGTCTATACACTGAAGGCACGTCCCGCGTTCGGGACGTGCCTTTTTGCTTCTAAAAAATACTAGTTCTACTCGTCGATCCGCCTTCAGCTCGTCGGTCGGGCAATCGTAAAGATGTCTCCGACTTTCGCATAGTCGTTCCCAGCGAGACGGGCGATCGCTTTTAAACCATCTGGATCAATCCGGAACGACTCGACGAGTTCATCCGCGACGTGATACCGGACGATCTCCCCAATCAAGAGGTTGGCCCCTTCGAGTTCGAGATGATCCGTCAGCTTCAATTCAAAGCGGATCTTCGCTTCTGCGACAGCCGGAACATCAATCAAATCACTATCGACTAATGTCAAATTCGTCCGTTCGAGTTCACTTTCACCATATGCGAGCGGTGCCGCGGTTTCATTGACTGCCTCGACGATTTCTTCACTGACGATATGGATGACGTATTCCTGATTCAGCAAGATGTTTTTTGCGGTATCCTTTTGCCCTTGCTCCGTCTGCTGGACGGCGATGACCAGTTGCGGTGGATTACTTGAAGCGACCGTGAAGAAGGAAAATGGTGCCGCATTGACGACTCCGTCTGCCCCTTTCGTCGTCACGAACGCGATGGGTCGTGGAATGATGCTGCCGATCAACAATTTATAGTTTTCTTTTGGACTTAAGTCTGCTGCATCAAATTTCATAAAAACCGTCCTTTTCGATCACCCGATAAGTGCTGCGAGTGAATAGTCTCCAGCTCCGATCATCGCAACGCCTAAGGCGATGACGATCAGTGCCATGTTGTATTCGTACCCGTTTTGTGTCACCCAGTAACCATTCGTCCCATGCACTTTGACGATTGCGACGATCATCGAACCGATGATCAGGAGGGCTGCAATCCACAGGAATAATCCACCGGCGAATAATAATCCTCCGACCAGTTCCGCGATTCCTGCCATCAGTGCGAGTGTTTTCCCGGGCTTCATCCCGATGGATTCAAACCAACCGCCCGTCCCTGCGATACCATGTCCACCGAACCAGCCAAATAATTTTTGTGTTCCGTGTGCCGCAAATGTTAAGCCGATAATTAAGCGAATCAAAAATAATCCTAAATCCATCATGTCTAAAACTCCTTTTACTTAATGTTTTTTAATTACTATTAGTAACCTATTATTGATACTAAGCCAACGCTTACTAAAAGTAAATAGATTTGTTTTCGTTATTTTTATTACTATAAGTAAAATAATTCGTATTTTAGCGTTAAAGTGGGTATACTACATATATAAGAAAGGATGAGCGCTGATGGAGAATACACTAATTCCGACGGCCCTTTGTCCGAAAGTCGAACATGCCTTTGAAATATTGGGCAAGAAGTGGACGGGCTTGATTTTACGTCATCTCTTGACGAAGACCTGTCGTTTCAATGAAATTCAAGATGCGATTCCGGAGCTGTCTGGTCGTATGTTAACGGAGCGCATGAAGGAACTTGAGGCGGAAGGTATCGTCGCCCGGACCGTCATTCCGGAACGTCCGATAAAAATTCAATACAGTTTGACTGACAAAGGTCGTCAACTTGAGCCTGTGATTCGTTCGATCGAAGAATGGGCAGAGTTACAAGATTGACTGAGAAGAAGACATCCATGCTATGCATGTGGTGTCTTTTTTTATTCTTTTTTGCATTGAGAATCATTTTCATTTAGAATGAAATCGTGCCCTACCATGAAAGGATGTGTCATGTCATGAAAATCATGATCGGTTTCGTCAGCATGTCTGGCAACACGGAAGACATCATGCACTTACTGAAATCAGAACTCGAGCAAAACGGTTGCCTTGTGCAGACGGAAGAACTCGATCAACTATATCCAAGCGACTTAGCACAGTATGACGCCGTCCTGCTTGGCTCTTACACGTGGGGCGACGGTGATCTCCCATATGAAGCGGAAGACTTCGTCGACGAGCTCGCTGCCAGTTCAATCGTCATTCCGGCCGCTGCCTTTGGTTCCGGTGACCGCGATTATCCGAAATATTGTGCGGCCGTCGATTTGCTTGAACAAGCTCTGACGTCAGCTGGTGCACAAGTCGTCTTACCCGGCCTAAAGATTGAATTTGAGCCGGATACTGCCGATAAACAACAGGCTTGCCAGTCATTTGCACAAGAATTTTTCAAGCACGTCGAACGGCTTGTCATGAACTAACGCTTTAACAAAGAACGCATTCAAGAAGCAATCGCTATACAGAAAAGAGGGCTCTTCGGATATCGGAAGAGTCCCGTGATGTAATGCTTAACCAAGATTCTTTTTCGCTTTCCAGCGTTTTTGAAGATACCACGGCACGATCGTCAAAATTAAAAAGACGATGATTGCACCGATGATGATCCGTGGGTCTTTCGAAACGATGCTGCTCCCTAAAAAGTTATAGGCAAACGTTCCGGGAATGATTCCGATCAACGTAGCTAAGAAAAACGGCAACAGCCGGACTTTCGAGAGTCCAGCTGCGTAACTAATCAAGTCAAAATTAAAAATCGGTAACAGACGGAAGATTAAGACATAGATGAACCCATTCTTCTCGAGCTGTTGCTGGATTTGATCGACTTTTCCGGCACTGTTCTTAATAACTCCTTTGCCGAGCTTTTTCGCGACTAAAAAAGCGACGACTGCTCCAAGTGTTGCACCAATGACGGTATAGACCGTTCCCATCAAGGCACCGAAGGCCAGTCCCCCTGTAATCGATAAGACGGAGGCCGGAAAGAAGATCAACGGACGTACGGTATAGAGGACGATATACAAAATCGGTGCCCACATTCCGAACGATAGAATCCATTCCTTGATTTCTGTCGGACTAATGTTCAAATACGATCGACTGAACCAAATCAGTCCGATGACGATTGATATTATACTTACAATCTTTAAGATTTTTCGTTGTTGTGACATCATATCCCCCCATTTCTTCACGACAAGCCCTTTTCAGTCGTTTCCCCCTTTTCTTACATATCACGCCTGACTGGACAGGTTTCGTCTGCCGACGATGTTGGGAACTACTAAAAGAGACCACGGAAAGTAGAAAGGTGATAACTATGACACAATCAATAAAAGCACTCGTCTTTGATGTCTATGGTACATTATTTGACGTTCATGCTGTTAAAGTCAAAGCAGAAGAACTCTATCCGGAGCATGGTGCAGACATCAGCCAAGTCTGGCGCCAAAAGCAACTCGAATATTCCTTTTTACGTCAACTGAATGGACAGTACGTCCCGTTCAGTCAAGTGACGCGTGATGCACTCCGATATGCTCTCTTACAACTGAAGTTACATGTGACGGAAGAAAATATCGCCGCCTTGATGGAGGCGTATCTCGAGCTGTCGCATTATGAAGAAGTCGAGGCTGTCTTACACGAGATGAGTGGTAAACAACTTGCTGTTTTTTCAAACGGCTCCCACGATATGCTTGATCCGTTAATCGAACAATCCGGACTCGAATCACTGTTTGACCACATCATCAGCGTCGACGACATCAAACAATATAAACCGACGCCTGCTGCTTACATGCATGCATTAAACACACTTGGTCTGAAACGTGAAGAAGTTTTGTTCATGTCCTCGAACGGTTGGGACATCACCGGAGCGAAGAGCTTTGGGTTCCGGACGGCCTGGATCAACCGGTCCGGCTTACCTGTCGAAGAACTAAACCTCGACCCCGACAGCATCTATGACGACTTGAATGGTTTGCTCGAATGGAAATGAAGTTAACTAAAAAAGACAGCCAATACTCCTCCGTTACATCGAGGAAGATCGGCTGTTTTTTAGTAATTCGCAAGACGCGAATATCCTTTTTTGAAGAGATCTAGCTTTAGCCCACCGTCTTTTTCGATGAAGAAAAGGTACTCTTTTTGATCTGTATCTTTATAAAAGACTTTAAAGAGCGTCAGTGTGCGTTTCTTATCATTCTCGACTGCGACTACTTCGTGCTTCGAGATGACTTCTGCCTGTACTTGCTCCGCATCAAGACGGTCGACCATTGGCTGGAAGGATTCCTTTTCCGCATCGGTCGCCGGTTTACCCGGTGCGATCGTGAAGTAATCATCACTCGCCTTATTCGTTAATCCGTACTTCCGGTCGACGAGAACGACATTCTTTAATTGACCATTTACCGTCTTGTCAAACGCATACAGCTTCTCGATCCGCGTTTGCTCTCCTTCGGCACGACCGATTTCGTACAATGGTTCTAGTTTCGTATTCGTTTCGACTGCTTTCTTATCCGGGACAAGTTCCTCTTTGTAAGCGACTTGATAGGCATCGACGATTTCGCGAATCTGTAGTCCGATCGCAACGACGACGAGTATACCAAGTACGACGATAATGACTTTTTTCATGTTGGTTCCCCCATGTCTCTCGTATTCCTTACTTTAAATCTAGCCCAGGTTCTGCATTCATGGCAAGTGTCGATTGGCGCTGCGCCCGATAGGGATGAATCGCGGCGGCTCCAATCATCGCTGCGTTGTCACCGCATAAGTGCATCGGTGGGATGACGAGGGTGATCCCTTCACGCTGACAAGCTTCCGTCAATCCGTGGCGTAACCCTTTGTTGGCCGCGACACCACCTGCGAGTAAAAGTTGTTTTCCACCCTTCTCTTTGACGGCACGAATCGCTTTAGCGACGAGCACTTCGACGACACTCGCTTGAAAACTTGCTGCCAAGTCTTCCGGAATGATCACTTCACCCCGTTGCTCTGCATTATGCACCGCATTGATGACAGACGATTTTAAGCCGCTGAAGCTAAAATCGTATGAATCTTTTTCGAGCCAAATCCGCGGGAAGTGGAATGTGTCTTGTCCTGTTTGTGCCAATTGATCAATCCGCGGTCCGCCGGGATACGGCAACTTCAATGTCCGCGCGACTTTGTCGTATGCTTCGCCTGCTGCGTCATCACGTGTTTCACCAATCACTTCATACACACCGTCTTCCGGCATATAAATCAATTCCGTGTGGCCGCCTGAAGCAATCAGGCAGACGAGCGGAAATTCGAGTTCCTGGACGAGTCGGTTCGCATAGATGTGTCCCGCGATATGATGGACACCGAGCAATGGTTTACCGTGCGCGAAAGCGAGTGCCTTCGCTGCACTGACCCCAACGAGAAGTGCACCGACAAGACCGGGACCTTCTGTTACGGCAATCGCATCGATGTCGTCAATCGTTGCGTTCGCTTCCGTCAAAGCATCATCGATGACATAGGTGATCCGCTCGACATGATGGCGTGACGCGACTTCCGGGACGACACCACCAAACCGTTTATGACTCTCGATTTGAGACGAGACGACGTTCGATAAGACGTCCGTTCCTCCTCGGACGACGGCAGCTGCCGTCTCATCACAGCTTGATTCAATAGCAAGTATCAATGGTTGTGTCATGTCTCGTCTCCTTCTAGTTCCAACCAATAGATGGCTGCATCTTCATTGTTGTCTTGATAGTAACGTTTGCGTGTTCCGGCATATAAAAAACCGAGTTTTTCATACAAAGTGCGTGCCGGTGTATTCGAGACGCGGACTTCAAGCGTCATTGCCCGCAGACCAAGTTCCCGCGCAACTTCAATCAATTCCTCCAGCAATCCTTCACCAAGTCCGAGCCCACGTGCCGTACGTTTCACAGCGACGTTCGTGATATGCCCTTCATCCGCGATATGCCAAAGTCCAGCAAAGCCAATGATTTCGTCCGTTTCTGCGACAAGGTAATAGGCATTCGGATTTTGCGTCATTTCCGCGATGAAGGCTGTGAGCGTCCAAGGTGTCGCAAAGGATTCCAGTTCGACCGCATGCACACCGGGTGCATCGGCGACTGTCATTTTACGAATACGCGCGTCAGTCATGACGTTGCGCCTCAATCCACTTCGCTTCTGCCTCGGCAAGGCGTAAATAGCGTGGTTCAAATGCATGCACGTCCACCGGGACACGTGTCGCGCCTAGTAAAGCCAATACGCCTGCCCGTGGTGTCCGAAACGCAGGCGCCACGATTTCAAACGGTGCAAGTGCTTCAACGAATTTTTCCGTATCACCTGTCATCAACGTATCTGTCGGTAACGTCGCAACAAAGTCAGCGACTGTCGTGTGTTGTTCGTCGCCAACGCGCTTGCCGTCTTCATACATACCGACAAAGCCTGTTCCGCGTCTGGCATCCTGGATTGCGACGACTCGTCCCGTCCGTCCAGTCGAAGCTGCCATCAGTTCGAGTGTCGAGACCGCTACCAGTTCGATACCAAGTGTATAGGCAAGTGTTTTGGCTGTTGTCGCTCCGATTCGAAGCCCCGTATACGAACCGGGACCATCCGCGATGACGATGCGTGTTAACTCTTTTGGTGACCAGTTTGCTTCTTGCATCAATCGTTCGAGTAACGGCATTAACTTCGTGGCATGGTTCAAGGACGTCACATACGATGCTTCAGCAAGGATGGCTGTTCCATCCGATAAAGCGACAGAAAGTTGTTTCGTTGATGTATCGATCGCTACGATTTTCATAAGCTTAATCCCTCACATATCTTAATGTATGCCTCACCAATCGGTTCTAGACGGAAACGTCGTGCATCGTCTCCTGTCCGTTCGATTGTAATGACGAGTCGTTCCGGAGGCAAGACGTCTGCAATCAACTCTGACCACTCAACGACTGCCACTCCGTCGCCGTTCAAGTATTCTTCAAGACCGATATCGTCACCAGATCCTTCTAAACGATAGACATCCATATGATATAACGGGAGTCGTCCACTGTAGACCTTCATGATTGTAAAGGTCGGACTGTTGACGTTACGCGTCACACCAAGTCCTTTTGCGAAACCTTGCGTGAACGCCGTTTTCCCCGCTCCCAGATCTCCATCCAACGTAATGACCATTCCAGCAAAGGCCTGGTGCCCAAGTGTCATTGCGAGAGCCGTCGTCTCTTCTAGATTTGCCATTTCAAGTTCTATCATCCTGCGTCCCTCCTCTTATCCTCTTTCTCTATTGTATCTATTGTACCGAATAAAAAAGGCAAAAAAAAATACGAAACGCTGAACGTTTCGTAGTAAAGTTGAAGTTAAGTTTAAAATTGGTTGCGGGGGCTGGATTTGAACCAACGACCTTTGGGTTATGAGCCCAACGAGCTACCAGACTGCTCCACCCCGCGACGATAAACGTTTCGGATTTGAATTATTTAAAAATTGGTTGCGGGGGCTGGATTTGAACCAACGACCTTTGGGTTATGAGCCCAACGAGCTACCAGACTGCTCCACCCCGCGATGATATAACGTTTCGACAGATATTAATATAACATGTCGTTTCGTAAATTACAAGGAATTCGTTAATTTTATTTAAATATTTTCTTGAAATAACTCAGAAAATGCTTTTTTTGCTTTTAATTAAGCAGCTGTCAGCTTGATTCGGCATGTAGACAACATAGTAATGGGAGAATGAACACTTTTACTTTTTTCCTTCCTATCGACTTTATCCTAGCAGACAATAAGTAGCGAATTGCCTGTCTGTTAAAGAGAAAAAAGACCGACCTGCAAGATGCAGATCGGTCTTTTTCAATTGCCTGGCAACGTCCTATCCTCACAGGGGGAAGCCCCCAACTACTTTCGGCGTTCAAGTGCTTAACTTCCGTGTTCGGCATGGGAACGGGTGTGACCACTTGGCTATCGTCACCAGACGACGGGCTCGCGCCCTCAAAACTGAAGTCATCAACAATCATCTGCTAGAACAAGGCCTCGACCGATTAGTATCACTCAGCTCCGCATGTCACCATGCTTCCACCCGTGACCTATCTACCTCATCGTCTCTGAGGGGTCTTTCTTGATTACTCAAAGGGAAATCTCATCTTGGAGGGGGCTTCATGCTTAGATGCTTTCAGCATTTATCCCGTCCGCACGTAGCTACCCAGCGATGCTCCTGGCGGAACAACTGGTACACCAGCGGTGCGTCCATCCCGGTCCTCTCGTACTAAGGACAGCTCTCCTCAAATTTCCTGCGCCCACGACGGATAGGGACCGAACTGTCTCACGACGTTCTGAACCCAGCTCGCGTACCGCTTTAATGGGCGAACAGCCCAACCCTTGGGACCTACTCCAGCCCCAGGATGCGATGAGCCGACATCGAGGTGCCAAACCTCCCCGTCGATGTGGACTCTTGGGGGAGATCAGCCTGTTATCCCCAGGGTAGCTTTTATCCGTTGAGCGATGGCCCTTCCATGCGGAACCACCGGATCACTAAGCCCGACTTTCGTCCCTGCTCGACTTGTAGGTCTCGCAGTCAAGCTCCCTTCTGCCTTTGCGCTCTACGAATGATTTCCAACCATTCTGAGGGAACCTTTGGGCGCCTCCGTTACTGTTTAGGAGGCGACCGCCCCAGTCAAACTACCCGCCTGACACGGTCCTCCAGCCGGATTACGGCTGCGAGTTAGAGACTCTATGCATGAAGGGCGGTATCCCAAGGGTGACTCCTCCGAAGCTGGCGCTCCGGTCTCGACGTCTCCCGCCTATCCTGTACATCATGCACAAAGCCTCAATATCAGGCTGTAGTAAAGCTCCATGGGGTCTTTCCGTCCTGTCGCGGGTAACCTGCATCTTCACAGGTACTATGATTTCACCGGGTCTCTCGTTGAGACAGTGCCCAAATCGTTACGCCTTTCGTGCGGGTCGGAACTTACCCGACAAGGAATTTCGCTACCTTAGGACCGTTATAGTTACGGCCGCCGTTTACTGGGGCTTCGGTTCAAAGCTTCGCTTGCGCTAACCCATCCCCTTAACCTTCCAGCACCGGGCAGGCGTCAGCCCCTATACGTCATCTTGCGATTTAGCAGAGACCTGTGTTTTTGCTAAACAGTCGTTTGGGCCTATTCACTGCGGCTCTACTCATGTAGAGCGTCCCTTCTCC